>NZ_RCUA01000001.1 GCF_003731635.1 Marisediminitalea oceani
CGTAACCGTTCACCAAGGCCCTATTGACAGGCAGCTTTAAAGTCGTTGAGCAGAGGATAGGTGGTTTTATTCAGCGTCGCAGCAAGTATTGCCCGGATCCATTTCAGAGGATTCAGCTTTTGTTTTCGGCAGGTTTCTACGATGGTGAGTATACGTTGTCTGAACAGTTCGCCCCGATGTGACCACACGCCATAGCTGCCTTTTCGCCACAGCACATAGCTTCGCAATGAACGCTCGGCTTCATTGTTAGTGAGAGGGACGCCATCGTGACTGAGGAATACCCAGCACATGTCATCGTGTTTTAGCAGTAGCTTACACCGGTTCTGATAGCGGGGAGTCACACAGCGTCTTGATGCCAGTTCAAGTTGCTCTCGCCAGGCGATGCGTAGTTTTTCCATCCGGTCCAGGTATCGCTTTTCACTTAGTGCGTTACTCTCATACCGGTGTTGCAGCCGGAACAGTATGCGAATGAGCCTGACTAACGTTGTTCCATAGGTTTTATTCGTACCCCAGCTTTCCGCCAGCGCATTCATGTTTCTTAAGATATGCGCCCAGCACAATTGACGGTGGTCTGAATCGATGTAGTGATAACCGGCATACTGGTCAGTAACAACAATGTTTTCCGGATTATCGCCGAGTAGTTTCTTTGCCGCCCAGGCGCCACGTGAGAAGTGCGTCATAAAGCATGATAATTCTGCTGTGCATACCTGCCACATCCAGCGGTTTTCGTTACCACGCTGATGACGGGTTTCATCGCAGTGCACCACCGCCTCAGTGCGCATCGTCTCTTTGATATCCTGATACGCTGGCGTCAGTACTGAACTAACCCGGCCCTGCGCTTCAGAGATAGCACCGCGACTGAACGATAAACCGAAGTTCTGTTCGAGCTGCTGCTGGATTTTACTGATACTCTGGTGAAACTGCCCCGACTGCATTGCCACATAGGCTAGCAGGTTATTTCCCATCTGCCCCTGATTCACGTTGTCAGGTAGCGTTGCTTTTACCGTTTTACTGCACTGACAACACTGGCCCTGATGCAACTGATGTTCGACTACAGAGAATGCCTGGCTGGGAATATCAAATACCTGATGCCGACGATAAGGGGAATCATTGATAGCAATGTCACCACCGCAAGCACAAGTATCGTCGGGATAATAGGTGCGCGTCTCATCAACGGTATCGGCCAGCATCCGCTTACTACCTTTATGGCCGGATTGCGCACCGCGCTTACGGCCCGTCGGCTTTTTAGCTGGCGCAGATGAAGCTACACTCGGACCATTAGAAGATGGCGGGCGCGATGAATTACGACTGTTTTGATTCAGTCGGTCTTCGAGGTCATTTAGCCTGTCCCAGAGTGTACTAATGAGCTCATTGGCATCATCGAGATTAGTAGCGACGGGTGGCTTTGTGGGCTGCTTTTTACGTGGCATGAAACCACTCTGACAGACTGGCGGGATCAATCAATAGGATCCCCACGATCATTGAAAATAAATATTACTAACTGTCAATAGGGCCCTGGTGAACGGTTACTGAAACACCAGCCCGCCACCTTACTATGCCCGTGGGCCGCTTGCAGCAACACTGGCGTGGCAACTGCATTGCCATTGGCTTAGCCCAGGGCTTCATCGAGCCTCTGGAGGCTACCGCTCTGATGTTGGTGCATTATGGGATTTACCAGTTGTCCAGCCGGTTAGGTGAGCCGGTTAGGTGAGCCGGTAACAAATACTACCCGCTCCCAATACAATACAGAAATGAACAGGATGTTCGACGGGATCCGTGATTACATCGTGGCTCACTACTATCTGAATACTCGTACAGATACGCCATACTGGCAGGCTTGTCGCCATGATATCAGGGTCCCGGAAAACCTGTCTTTGTTGCTAAATGCCTGGGATGGCAGTGGCGAGTTTGAGGAAGCACTCGACAGTATTGACGATCAATTGGTTTATTTACGGCCTTCCTGGTACTGCATTCTGGCGGGTATGGGCAGGTTCACATCCAAGGCAGTCAACCTCCCTGATCCAGGCGCCGCTGCAGGGATTCAGCAGTATCTCACCAGCACTGTTGCTAAGCACTTCAGGGGCCGACTATACCCCCTTAGTTAGCCCAACCGTCTGAATTATCGGGTTTACGCAAGTTAATACCTGTCAACTGCCCTGCGGCGACTATCTGATAACAAGAGCGTTAATAATTTACACCTTAATATGCCGCCAGCGTGTTAAAAATACAGCTTTGCTGCAACCACCTTAAGTTGATTGACCACCGACATGTAAATAACTATCATTTGCGTTTTCATGCAATGCAACGAACTTGGAATATCAATGAACTTTCGTAAAAATGCCTTAACGGTGATGATCGGTATAGCCATGATTAGCCCTGCCGCCTATGCTCAAACGTCACAGCAAAACAGTGAGGCTAGTGACGATATTGAACATATCACCGTCAGTGGCTCTCAGGTAAAACTCAACGATAGTTTTGCCGGTGGCCAGGTGTCGCGCGGCGGCCGTGCCGGTATCCTGGGTAACCTGGATATGATGGATTCGCCCTTCAACAGCATTAACTTTACTGCCGATATTATTCGCGAGCAGCAATCACGCAGTGTCGCGGATGTGCTGCAAAATGACCCGGTAGTACGCGTTGCAAAAGGATTTGGTAACTTTCAGGAACTGTACGTTATGCGCGGTTTGCCCGTGTATTCCGACGATATGACTTACAACGGTTTATTCGGCATTTTACCGCGCCAGTATGTGGCAGCAGAACTCCTTGAGCGGGTAGAAGTGTTTCGTGGTGCCAGTGCCTTTCTAAATGGTGCTGCTCCGGGTGGCAGTGGTCTGGGCGGTTCGGTGAATATTGTGCCTAAGCGGGCCGGCGAAGAGCCGCTTAACCGCTTTACACTGGGCTATGAATCACAAGGCCATTTACTGGGCGCAGTAGATGTGAGCCGCCGCTTTGGTGAAGAAGGTAACAGCACTGGTGTACGTGTTAATCTGGTTCAACGCGGCGGCGAAACCAGCGTTGAGAATCAGGACCGCGATTTGAGCGTTGCCTCGGTGGGTATCGATCACGAAGGCGAAAAAGTAAGGGTGTCGCTGGATTTAGGCTTTCAGGATCACCAGGTCGATGCGCCACGCCCGGCAGTCACCCCCTCTGGTGGTATTCCAGACGCGCCTGAAAGCGATACCAACTTTGCTCAGCCATGGACTTATACCAATGAACGCCAGCTTTTTGGTGCCGTTCGCGGCGAATATGACTTTACCGATACCATTACCGCCTGGGCGGCATATGGATTCCGGGAGGGTGAAGAAGACAACATTTTTGCAAACCCTACCGCGCAAGTGAGCGGCGATAGCAGTGCTTATCGTTTCGACAACGCTCGTAACGACAGTATTCGCTCTGGTGAAGTAGGCGTGAATATAGAATTTGCCACCGGCGATGTGGCTCATACACTGATCACGTCGGCGTCGGTGTTTTCACTGTCGTCTGAAAACGCCTATGCGTTTTCCAGCTTCGCAGGGTTTCCTGGCAGTATTTATGATCCGCAACCGGCAGATATGCCTGCCGCAGATTTTTTTGTTGGCGGTGAACTCAACAACCCGCTGGTGACGGAAGAAACCGACCTGTCGAGTGTGGCTATTGCCGATATGTTGTCGTTGCTGGATGGTAGATTACTGGTAACCGTGGGGGGTCGTTTACAAAATATCGAGACCCGTTCCTTCAATTACAATGATGGCTCTGCCTTAGCGTCTTATGATGAGTCGAAATTCACACCGGTTGCGGGTGTCGTCTATAAATCCTCAGAGCAATTGTCTTATTACGCCAACTATATTGAAGGGCTATTGCCAGGAGAAGTGGCGCCAGCCAGCAGTGGCGGTGAGCCCATTGAGAATGCCGGTGAGGTGTTTGACCCTTATAGCGCTGAGCAGATTGAAGTGGGCGTAAAATACGATGCCGGCCGGTATGGTGGTGCGTTAAGTGTGTTTAGCACGTCGAAGCAGTCATCTGTGGTGAAAGACAATGTCTTTTCAACCGACGGCGAACAGGAAAATCAGGGCGTAGAACTAAGTGTGTTTGGCATGCCTGCCGACAACCTTCGCGTTGTAGGTGGCTTTACCTGGCTGGATGCCGAAATGACCAAAACCCAGGGCGGCCTGTTAGATGGCAAAACAGCGATTGGCGTGCCGGATCTGCAGTTAAATGTAAACCTTGAATGGGACGTTATGGCCCTTCCTGGTCTGACGCTCGACGCCCGCGCTGCCTATACGTCTGAGCAATACGCCAGTGCAGACAACAGCCTGGAAGTAGACGCGTCTAACCGGTTTGATATTGGTGCACGATACAGTTTCCTGGTTGGCCTGACAGACATCACGCTCCGCGCGCGTATCGATAACGTGTTTGATAATAATTACTGGGCGTCCGTTGGCGGTTACCCTGGTTCTAATTATCTGGTGCTGAGTGAGCCGCGAACGGTTAAGCTATCAGCGTCAGTGAGCTTTTAGTGGGTAAACCATGATGTTATCTCTCGCTGCCTTTACCGGCAGCGCGTTTGCGGTGGGGATGTTTTATACAGCCTGGCGCACTCAACGGCCCGCGCCTGGTCAGTTAATGAAGGGGTTAGCGGTGGTTTTGATGCTGTTCAGCCTTTGGTTGTGGTGCTATGAGCACGGCCCTGAATTAGGCACCTGTTACGCGGTGGTGGCGTTTTCACTGCAAGCATGGAGCTGGATTTATGTTGCCAGACAGCGCGTAGATAAAAATATTAAACGGGTGGTATTACCCTTTGAGTCGGGTATGCAATGGCCTGGTGTCAACAATATCACCCTGCGCTTGCTGAAAGCGGCTGCCGTTATCTTTTTATGCGCTGTCAGTGCCATGTTACTTACCGTGGTGTGGACCACGGCCTTGCCCATGAATAAGGTCAATCAGATTGCACTGGGCATTTATACCATGCCGGTGTTGTGGGGCGCTTTTGTTTACTGGCTGTGTGCCGACAACACAGAGTGGCGACCCGTTTTATCTGTCAGCCTCATTGGCGTGTTGAGTTATTTGCTAATTTACAGTGTTTAGTATGAAGATTTCGATTTCTCCCAACGCCAATAAAAATGCGTTAAAAAGCCATGCATGGGTAGGACTGGCTGTCAGTGTATTAATGTACTGGGTGTGTTTTTCCGGTGCACTTTCTGTTTTTTCGCAGGAACTGCTCCGCTGGGAGCAACCCCATGTCGCAGACAACCTCGATTATTCGCCGGCCACCATTCAGGCCGCCTACAAACAGTTCTTAACCATGCAGGGCGGCAGCGCGGAAGGTGACATCGTTGTGCGTTTACCCACACAGGATCTGCCTCGCGCGCGCATCAGTGCCGATGGCGAGGTATGGAATATTGCGCCTGATGGGTCTTTAAGTGAACCTTCCAGCACGCCGATCACCGACTTGATTGTAGACTTGCATGTTGCGCTGCATTTACCTGAAGACACAGGGATGATGATAGTGAGTATGCTGGGCGCCATGCTAAGCGCACTGATCATCTCCGGTATCATTGCCCACAGACGCATTTTTAAAGACGCATTTCGTTTACGTACCGGCAATAACGAACAATTAACCCAGGGTGATTTACATAATCGAATGAGCGTATGGGGACTCCCCTTTCACTTGATGATTGCATTAACCGGCGTGTATTTTGGCCTGGCGTCGTTCCTGACCTCGTTTTACGCCGATGCGCTGTATGCCGGCAATAAAATGGATTTGTTTGCCGATATTTATGGCTCATCCATACAGGTAGAGGCGCAACCTCAGATAGCAAACATAGCGGGCGCTTTGACCGAATTAGACCGCATTGCACCGAATACCCAGCCGATTTTTGTCACGCTGGAGAATGCTACCAGGGACAGTCAGTACATTTTGCTCAGTTCGCAACACATGGATAAACTGATCTATGCTGAACAGTATCGCTTTGATTCCCATGGCAATTACATCAACAAAGTGGGTTATTCGGATGGCAAAGCCGGGCAGCAGGCGATTTTTTCGGTGTACCGCATCCACTTTGGTCACTTTGGGCCAGAAGCCATGAAAATATTCTTCGGGTTGATGGGCTTTGCACTAACAATTATTTCTGTGACCGGGATAAACCTGTGGCTGGCAAAGCGGCAAAAACAGGATATTTTGAATCAACTTTGGATGGGCATAGTATGGGGTACACCTATAGCCATGGTTATTGCTGCCATTGCCTCGCTGCTATTCGGACTGGCAACAAAGCCCGTATTCTGGGTTATATTAACCGCTGTACTGGTTGGCGCATTGCGGCAACAAGTGTTGGTTAAAACCCATCTGGGCTTATTGAAAATGCTAACAATACTGCTTGTTATATTACCCGTTACCCACGCTGTAGTGCATTACCCTGACGTGATGGTATTGAATTCGCTGGTTATCGATGTTGCATTTGTTGTTTTTGCTGCCTGCGTATGGCGCTATCGCGACTCCCGAATTCGTAAAGGCTGGCTGAGTTAGTCTAATATATGGCTCCTGTGCGATTGTCTCCCAGGAATTATAACCGCAATACTGCAACCGGATTGTTAGAGTCAGCCTGATCATGAGAGTCTGAAAAGTTGTAGATAGTAAGTAGTTAATCTAAGGCTGATACTACAGTGCGGTTGTAGGGTTAATTGCTTCACACATCAGGCATATTGCGCCGCCGCCCAACCGCTACTCCAGGCCCATTGGAAGTTGTAGCCACCTAACCAACCGGTGACGTCTACTACTTCGCCGATAAAGAATAGTTGTTCTACTTTTTTGCTCATCATGGTTTTTGATGACAACTCGTCAGTATCTACGCCGCCAAGTGTCACTTCGGCCGTTCGATAACCCTCGGTACCGTTTGGCTGAATCTGCCAATCTTCAAAAAATCCGGCGATGGCGTCGGCTTCTTTGCTGTTTAACTGCTTAACCGGTTTGTTTTCCCAGTGGTTCAATTCGCAAAAGGTTGCAGCGACCCGTTTAGGGAAGTGTTTTGATAACCAGGTTGTTATTAAAGAATCAGGATTCTTTAACTGCGCTTCCGCCAGACTTTCAGCGATATCAAAAGTGGGGGAAGCGTTAATATGCAAGGTGTCGCCTGGTTGCCAGTAGCTTGAAATCTGCAGCATGGCCGGGCCGCTTAAGCCACGGTGGGTAAATAAGGTGTTTTCTCTGAAAGTGGTATTATTGCAGGTGGCATAGGTATCGATAGCCACGCCGCTCAGTTCGGCCAGGATCGTTTTGTCTTGTTCATGCAGGGTAAAAGGCACGAGCCCTGCCCGGGTGGGCAACACTTTAAGGCCAAATTGCTCTGCCAGCTTATAACCAAAGGGGGTGGCACCGAGTTTTGGCAGGCTCAGTCCACCGGTAGCCACCACCAGGGATTCACATTCGTAATCGCCCATAGAGGTGCTTAAGGCAAACCCCTCATCGGTTTTACTAACGTTGAGGATTTCACAGCGGGTGGTGATGTCGACGTTGGCCTTACGGCATTCACTTACCAGTAAATTCACGATATCGGCCGCGGATTCGTCGCAAAATAGCTGACCCAGGGTTTTCTCATGATAGGCAATGCCGTATTCGGCCACCAGGGATATGAAATCCCACTGGGTATACCGACTAAGCGCTGATTTACAAAAGTGTGGATTGTTACACAGAAAGTTTTCGTGGCTGGCATACATGTTGGTGAAGTTACACCGGCCGCCACCAGACATGAGGATTTTACGGCCGATTTTCTTTGCGTGATCCAGCACCGCCACGCTGCGGCCGCGCTTCCCGGCCTCAGCTGCACAGAATAATCCGGCTGCCCCCGCGCCAATCACTACTACGTCAAACTTATTCAAAACAACACGCTCCTCTCCTGACCGGCGTATTATAGGTCAGGAGAAGCGTGGTTAATATGGTTTGGCAGATTTAATTGCTGTGTTCAACCGCTGCTTTAACCACATCCAGCCGGGCTTTCCATGGGTCGGTAGCGTGCTTCATTTCGCCACTGCGGGTCATATTCAGCATATTACTTTGCGCCGGGTCGAAAGCCTGCCAGGCCGGTGCACCGTCACTCTCAGGCTGACCTGTTTTGGCAAAGCTGACGATATACTGATGAATAGTTTCAGCAGCCGCTGCGTCCTGCTCAGTTAAGGCATCGCCATACTTGGCTGCTACCGTATTAAAGAAAAACGGAATGTCCGAAGCATGGGGAGCCCCAGGACTATCGTTACTCTTGGCAACGGTGCCAAAACGGTAATAGAAAGCCTTCTGACCATGTGCGGTCATTTGTTCCGCCACAAATCTAGCTGGCTCCTGCATAGTGCGGTCCTGCCCTACCGAATAACCCACGGCCTGGAACGGTAAGTCACCGGCGGGATCATACACTTGCCGGGCCTTATCAGTATAAGGGCCGAAGGAAGCAAACAGCCCGGCTTTGGTTTTAAAACTATTAAAGCCAATGTCCATGCTGGTAGCCCCTACCATTACATCCACTTTCGCTACACTGCCATCGCGAAGGGCATCTTCGGTAGTTGCTGTGATAATTTCTCCATCTTGCATAGGGCCGCCCGCCCAGGTTGGTTTATCTGTTGGTGACGGATTAAACAGAGTAGCCAGATTAAACCCGTCAACGATGTCTTGCGCGCTCAATTCCCGCAGTGCAGCCAGGGCTTCTGCGTCTTTGCCGGTAATACCATGCTTCTCGGCATAATTGAGGCCGTACTGTTCACCGGCCAAAGAGCCTGGCACTGGCTCACTGACTTTGCGATGACCAAACAGTGAACGGCCACCGCCAGACATGATGATTGCCCGATTAAACAGCCCTCTTACCTGCTTCGCCTGCATCATGGCATGAACTGAGCCGCCACCGGCTGATTCCCCCATAATGGTCACGTTATTCGCATCACCACCAAAGGCAGCAATATTCTCATTCACCCACTTCAGCGCTGCAATTTGGTCCATGTACGCGTAGTTAGCCAGCATATCGCCAGCGGCTTTGGCTTCTGCCGTAAGCGCCGGATGGGCAAAGAAACCGAAGCGTCCCAGACGATAATTGAAGCTCACAAAAATAACGCCGTTTTTGGCAAATTCGCTGCCATCATAAACCGCTGGAGACGCGCCGCCATTAACAAAGCCACCACCGTAGATCCACACCAGTACCGGCGTTGAACCATCGGCATCTTTAGGTGCCCAGACATTGGCGTACAAGCAATCTTCTGCCGGCGTTTTCCCTAGCGGCGCTGCGTCGCTTGGGAAAGGCAACTGCATACAATCGTTACCGTAATCGGTGGTTTCCTTCACTCCGGTCCATGGCGTTACCGGTTGAGGTGGGCGCCAGCGTAATTCACCCACAGGGGGCGCAGCAAATGGAATACCTTTGTAGGTTACCAGTTGTTCAGTAACGGTGCCTTTTATTTTGCCGCCGGTTACTTCAACTTCCCCGGGTGTATTTGCAGCAGAGCAGGCAAACAACCCCATTAATGAACCCAACACAATCAGGCTATACCTTTGTACTGAACTACGGAACATCTTCGCATCCTGTGAATAATTAAAATAAGCGGTGCTGGTAATCTTTTGGTTACCTGTCACCGCCTAAAGAAACCGGCGCACTTTAAGTATACCGGGGGGAGTAGCGCTATAAGCTTTTCAGCATCGATTCGGCGTCACTGACTTCGAAACGACCCGGATCCTCAACATTCAGTTTTACCACTTCGCCGTCTTCAACCAGCATTGAGTAGCGCATAGAGCGAATGCCACCAAAGTCGCTGGTGTTCATGTCTAAACCAATGCTCTTGGTAAAAAATGCATTGCCATCAGCAACCATCAGAATTTCATCGGCATTGGCCGATTTGCCCCAGGCATCCATCACATAAGCGTCATTAACGCTTAAACAGATAATGCTATCCACACCTTTGGCTTTAATCTTATCGGCAAGAGCAACATAACCAGGTAAATGTGCTTCCGAGCAGGTTGGTGTAAATGCACCCGGCACAGCGAAAAGAACTACGCGTTTACCGCTAAATAATTCATTCGTATGCGGACTGGTCATTTTGCCGTCCTTCATTAATCCAAACGTCACTTCCGGCAGGGTGCTACCCACATCAATCATGTTGTTCTCCCAGAGAAATTATATAATTAACAGCAAGCTGTCTTAGGTAAATTACCTTTTAACTATAACAGTATCTGTAAATTGTGAAATAAAAAAGCCCCCGATTAACGGAGGCTTATTATTTTAAACAAACTTATCTGACAAAATTAAAAACTCACGGTCATTTCATCTGGACATTTTCGCAATCCTATCGCTCAGCTAGCTTAAGAATTAGAATGTTTAGGCTATCCCCCTGACGTCAGAAGTAATCATAGAGATACAGCAAACTGCGTTAGGTCTTTGCCAATATCATGCGTTTTTAATGTACACATCGAAGCGATGCTTCTTACTGGCGATTGCCATAGAAGGTTTTTGATTGGCCAGCAGTGATGCACTGTTAGGGCGCTTTACCACCACCCTCTTTGCGGCGGCATGAAGCGCTGCGGGTAACAGCAAATCGGCATCTTCGTCGGGGCCGAGCATCAGCTGGAACAGGCGCATTTCTTTTTTCACCAGCGCCGACTTTTTACGGTGGGGGAACATTGGGTCGAGGTACACTGCATCAACGCTACCTGCTGCCAGTTGCTGCATGTAATCGCAGCTGTTGGCATGGTACAACACAAATTGTCTGGCCAGCTCTGGTTCCTGCAGGGCGAGACGACGCAGGCCATCCGCTAACAATAAATAAGCCACCGGCGAACGCTCAATCATAATCACATTGGCACCCAGTGCGGCCAGGACAAATGCATCCCGTCCAAGCCCCGGCGTAGCATCCAGTACGGAAATAGGTTGGTTGGCTTTGATGCCCACAGCCTTAGCCACCGGCTCTTTACTGCCACCACCATGTTGACGTCGGTACTGACTCTGCCCCGACAGAAAATCCACGATTACACCGTTACTGTTGGCCACCGTCAAATCTGTTAACTGCAGGGTGTCATCAACGATCTCCAGCACCAGCGACTGCTCGCCCGACGCTTCACTCTCTGGTTTGATACCCACCGAACTGGTCAGCGAGATTAGCTGTTGCTCAACCTCAGTAGGCGCGGCCAGTTGTTGTGCTGACAGCCTTAAATACGGTAACTCAGGCATGACCATAATGCTCCTTCTGCCCTATCCAACGGTTGATTATGGCCTGCGCCCGGGCCGGGTATTCTGCCCATAGACGGTTGGCAATCTCCTGCACCTGTGGAATAAGCGGCGCGTCACGCACAATATCGGCAATTTTTAACTCAGCGATACCGGTTTGGCGTGTGCCCATAAGCTCACCCGGACCTCTGATTTCAAGGTCTTGCTGGGCGATATAAAATCCATCATTCGACTCGCGCAATACTGCCAGGCGCTTAGTGGCCGTTTTCGACAGCGGACTTTGGTACATTAGTACGCAATGACTTTCTACCGCGCCACGACCAACCCGGCCGCGTAACTGATGAAGCTGAGCCAGGCCCAGCCGCTCCGGGTTTTCGATAATCATTAAGCTGGCATTAGGCACATCTACGCCCACTTCAATCACCGTGGTAGCCACCAGTAAATCGAGTTCGCCAGACTTAAAAGCGCCCATAATTTGTTGCTTTTCCGCAGCCTTTAAGCGGCCATGAACAAGGCCAATTTGCAGGTCGGGCAGGGCGGTTTTTAAAATCACCGCGGTATCTTCAGCCGCCTGACACTGCAAAACTTCAGACTCATCAATAAGCGTGCACACCCAGTACGCCTGACGCCCTTGCTGCTGACAAGCCTCGCGCACCCGTTCAATAACATCGCCGCGGCGGGAGTCAGGTAAAGCCACCGTTTTTACCGGTGTACGCCCGGGCGGCAGTTCGTCAATAATTGAGGTGTCCAGGTCTGCATAGGCAGTCATCGCCAGCGTGCGGGGAATAGGGGTGGCGGTCATGATTAACTGATGGGGAAAACGCCCCTGCTGCTCGCCTTTTTCGCGCAACGCCAAACGCTGATGTACGCCAAAACGGTGTTGCTCATCCACAATCACCAGCGCCAGCTGATCATAGGTTACCTGTTCCTGAAAAATGGCATGGGTGCCCACCAGCATTTGCACTTCACCACTTGCCAGGCGCTCAAGTACTTCAGCACGTTGCTTACCTTTTAGTTTGCCGGCCAGCCAGCCCACTTCAATGCCGAGCGGTGCCAGCCAGTCCCTGAAGTTATTGGCATGTTGTTCGGCTAACAGTTCGGTGGGCGCCATGAGCGCGACCTGATAACCGCCACCGATGGCCGACAGCGCTGCCAGTGCGGCAACCAGGGTTTTACCGGAACCCACGTCGCCCTGTACCAGTCGCATCATGGGTCGGCTACGCGCCATATCCTGCTGAATATCGGCGGTTACCCGCTGCTGGGCACCAGTGGGTTTAAATGGCAGGGCGGCGAGTAATTTATATACCAGCTCTTGGTCAACGTTTATCGCAATACCAGGCTGCGCATCGCTTTGCTGGCGTACTTTTAGCACACTTAAATGCTGGGCCAGCAGTTCTTCCAGGATCAGGCGCATCTGCGCCGGGTGCTCACCGTTTTCGAGTTCCTGTAGCGCAACGTCTGGTGGCGGACGATGCACCAGCGTAAGCGCTTCTTTCAGGCTGACCTGTTGCTGATACATGCCGTCGGGTAATAGGTCGGTCAGGCCGCCCTTATTGAGAATTTCCAGAGCCTGATCGGTAAGGTTACGTAAGGTAAGCTGTTTCACGCCCTCGGTAGTGGGATATACCGGTGTGAGGGTTTCTTCCATGGGCGCGGCATCTTCTTCAATCAGCATAAATTCGGGGTGCATCATTTCCAGCCCCCATTTGCCGGTGCGTACTTCGCCAAAGGCCCTGATCTGATTACCGGGCGACATCATGGTGCGCTGCAAAGCGCCAAAATGAAAAAATCGCAGCGTTATAGTGCCGGTACCATCGGATAGCTTCACTACCAGCATGCGCTTTTTGCCATACTGGATATCAGCTGATTTAACTTCGCCAAGAATACTAACGTGGGTGAACGGCAAGCAATCGCCGATGGGATAGATACGTGTGCGGTCTTCATAGCGTGCAGGCAGATGAAAGAGCACATCCTGCACGGTTACCAGATTGATTTTAGCCAGTTTCTCCGCCACTTTGGCGCCAACGCCCTTAAGCTGGGTAATTGGCATTGTGGCAAGAGGCTGTTCAGACCGCATGTGAGTGTCATTCCTTACTTTTAGGGGCATATTAAATCAAGCGCTTAGGCATTGCGAGCTTCAATCGCCCCACACGCTTATTCCGGCTGGGGCTACTACTTTAATTGGCCTAAAGTACCCTTTCGCCGTGACGTCTCGCGTCTATAGTTAGCTAAAGACCGACTACCTGGATGCCGCCATGAACCTGTTAACCCTCGCTGCCCTGCTTTTGGAATTGATGGGCGTAAGCCATTCAATTGCTGTTGCGCAACCTGATAACCCGCTCTCAGGTGAGAAGCGCATTATATTAAAAGGCAATAAGGGCGAGCAACTGGACATCGGCAGTGTCACTTTCATGCCCGGCGCTGATGCGATTCACTACACACTCACCATCGACCACAGCCACTTCACCGATTACTTTTTATCAATGAAAGAAATGAAATGCCTGGAAGGCCCAGAGTTGTGGTGTCACCTGCCTTACCCTTATGAGCAACCCCGCACGGTGAGTACCGATGATTTTAGCTGGCTGGCACACGATTTACTGTTTATGTACAAGAAAAAAGGGGAGTTTGGCGCTAACTTCTGGAACGGTATCTACTATAAGATGACAATTGAAAATGGCCGGATCACCGGTGTGGCGCAGGCGGTAGACTTAAATCAGCTCGCGGCGCCGCCGGATGATCTTACCCTACCACCTTTCGGCGAATTTGAACGCACCGACATTGAACCTCAGCCGCGTTTTTTACCCTTTGTGGAAATTCGTTGATCACGTATTATCAAAGGCTAACCCTGATATCTGAGAGTCTTTATGTTTGTCCCGTCGGCTTTTTCTTTTACCGATACCGAAGCCCAGTTAGCCTTTATTAAAACGCATCCTTTTGCCCTGTTAACCACACCCGACCTGCAGACAACCCATGTGCCGTTACTGGTAAGGCAAGCAGGCGACAGCCTTGTTTTGACTGGCCATATGGCGCGCGCCAACCCGCACTGGAAGACGTTGGATAGCACTCCGGTAGTTGCCGTGTTTAGTGGCCCGCACGCCTATATCTCGCCAAAATGGTACGCCAGCAAACCCAATGTCCCCACCTGGAATTATGTTGCGGTGCACGCCAAAGGCACAGTAAGCGTAATGGATGATGAGGCATTACCCGCAGCCCTCAACGAGCTCATGCAGGCCTTTGAGCCGGATTACAACCCTGACATGCTCGGTACATCACTAGTCGAATATCAGCAAAAACTGATCCGCGGCATTGTCGGAATAGAGATCAAAGTAGACAGCTTGCAGGGCGTACGCAAACTCGGTCAGCACAAAAAAGCCGTCGATATGGCCGGGGTTTGTGAGGGACTGAAGAACAGTGGTGATCACGAATCACTGGCGCTGCTCGACTACATGCAGCGCCATGATATTGGTTACGCAGATTAACGCTCGCTGGCGAGAACTTCAGCCACTGATAAAATCAGTTTAGCCGAAGGGCGCACTTTAAAGTCAGGGTTTACATAACTGAACTCGATAAGCCCCTGTTGATTTACTATGAATATACCTGGTGCCGGTAATACCGGCGTGCCGGTGTTGTCTTTGGTCAGTGCGATATTATAGTCGTCGTACTTTTTCGCTGTGGCATCATCCACGTAAAAGCCAATGCCAAATTCGCGCAAGGCATCCAGTTTAACGTCTGACAACTGCTGGACTTTCATTTCGGTTTCGAGTTCCTGAGATTGCAGCGCTGCCGGTGTTTGCGGTGAAATCGCGAGGATTTGGTAACCTAAATCGAGTAATTGGTCTTCAATGGTCTGTAGCTCACCAAACTGACGATTGCAATATGGGCACCAGCCGCCGCGATAAAACAGAATGATGGCGGGTTTATTCATGGTCAGCGCATTCAGACTTACCGGGCTACCATCAGGAAATTGCAGGGTCACGGCTGGTACTTTCATACCATTTAGCAGCGGGGTGACGGCGTTAGCCTCAGGCGCTAACTGTTTGGCAGAAACACTCAGTGGCAGCACTATACACAGCAGGATAAAAAAAAATTTTTGTCGCATCATTGTTCTCATTAATTAAGCATCAGAAACAAAAAAGACCCGCAAGCGGGCCTATTTCTTTCAGTACAATTTTATCTAATCTATCAATGACTGCTGACGGCTATCACTCCGGCAGTTCCATCACGCCGTCGATTTCAATTTGAGCGCCTTTAGGTAACTCTTTAATGCCAATTGCTGCGCGCGCAGGATAAGGCTTGGCAAAGTACTTAGACATAATTTCGTTTACGGTGGCGAAATGGCCAAGGTCAAGTAAGTAAATGTTTACTTTCACCAGATCATTTGTAGTACCGCCAGCGGCTTCACATACGGCTTTGATGTTTTCGAACACCTGAGTGGCCTGCTCGGCAAAATCCTGGGATACCAGTTCCATAGTGGCTGGTACTAATGGGATCTGACCAGACAGGTACACCGTAGTGCCGGCTTTAACAGCCTGGCTGTATGTACCAATCGCGGCTGGCGCGTTATCAGTTTGAATAATCGACTTTGCCATGATGAGTCCTTCTCAATTAATGATGTCGCGACTGGCTGTGTCGCGAAACCCGTTGTACCTCCGGCATGATGCGAATTTTACGCATGACGTTGGCCAGATGTACGCGGTTATAAGTGGTTAATTCAAGATCTACAAAGTAGATATTGCTTTCTTTTTCCTCGGTTTGCAGCCCAATGATGTTTGAATCGCACGAGGCAATGTTATTGGTCAGTGTAGCCAGTGTACCCTGATGATTAAACAGCTCAATACGTAATGACGCTTTAAACTCGCCCTGAGGCTCTTCATCCCAGGTCATTTGCAGTACCCGCTGGGGCTCTTCTTTAGCCAGCTTACGGATATTCGGGCAACCATTCTGGTGAATGGTCATGCCTTTACCCGGGCTCAGCACCGAAACGATTTCATCATCCGGGATGGGGTGACAGCATCGCGCGTAGGTTACCAGCAGGCCTTCCGTACCACGGATGGCCACATTGCCTTTCTTGTCCGGAATATCTTCGTTCTCGCCCAACAGACGACGAGCCACAATAGCGCTTAACTCATTACCCAGGCCAATATCCACCAGCAAGTCCTCAAAGGATTCGTGCTTGGTTTCTGCGACCACGCGGTCTACCGACTCCTGGCTGATATCGTCCAGTTTTACCGCGCCCAGGGCGTGGCGTAACAGGCGGTTACCCATGGTCAGGGCTTCCTGAGAACGCTGTTTGCGCAGGTATTGGCGAATGCGCGTACGCGCTCTGGCACTGACCACAAAGTTCAGCCAGTTAGCATTTGGCTTAGCTCGTGGTGAGGTAATGATTTCCACCGTCTGACCATTTTGCAGCGGCTTGCTTAAACTGTAATTGCGGCGCTCTACCCGCACACCTACGCAGGTATTACCAATATCAGAATGCACCGCATAGGCAAAATCCACAGCCGTAGCGCCGGCAGGCAACTCGATAATTCGCCCGTCCGGGGTGAACACGTAAATCTCATCCGGGAACAGGTCGGTCTTAACGCTTTCGATAAACTCAAAGGACGAACTGGCGCTTTGCTGTAGTTCCAGCAGCGACTGCATCCATTTACGGGCCCGCAGCTGGGCGGTAGTGCCATCACTGGATTCTTTGTACATCCAGTGGGCAGCAACCCCTTTATCGGCCATTTGGTCCATGGCCTGGGTGCGGATCTGCACTTCCACCGGAATACCGTGAGGCCCCACCAACGAGGTATGCAACGACTGATAGCCATTGGTGCGTGGAATCGCAATATAGTCTTTAAAGCGTGTTTCAATGGGCTTGTACAACCCGTGCATAGCGCCAAGTGAGCGATAGCAGTCGTCCACCGAATTCACCACAATACGAAAAGCGTAGATGTCCATGACTTCGTTGAACATCTTCTCTTTGTTCTTCATTTTGCGGTAAATGGAATAGAGGTGCTTTTCGCGGCCTACCACGGTGGCTTCAATATTGTAGCCTTCCAGGCGGGTGCCCAGTTCCTGACGAATATTCTCGATGATTTCTTTACGATTGCCCCGCGCTTGTTTGACCGCTGACTTCAGGGCACGATGACGCATGGGGTACATGGCCTGGAAGCCAAGATCTTCCAGTTCATTTTTAATATCGTGAATACCCAGACGATGGGCAATAGGCGAATAGATTTCCAGGGTTTCCAGCGCGATACGACGACGCTTATCCGGGCGTAACGAGCCCAGGGTACGCATGTTGTGCGTGCGGTCGGCCAGTTTTATCAGGATTACGCGAATATCCTGCACCATGGCCATCATCATTTTGCGAAAGTTTTCGGCCTGGGCTTCCTGCTTACTGCTAAAGGCAATCTTATCGAGCTTACTGACACCTTCCACCAAATCAGCCACCGTATCGCCAAAGGCTTCGGCCAGATCTTCCTGACTGTAGTGGGTATCTTCAATAACGTCGTGCAGGAGCGCCGCCATGAGGGTTTCATGATCGAGGTGCATATCAGCCAGAATGCTGGTTACCGCAACCGGGTGGGTGATGTACGGATCACCACTTGATCGCATCTGACCATCATGGGCTTCATGTGCCAATACAAAAGCTTCCTGAACGAGCTGAACCCGTTCTGGCGGCAGGTATTCGGCGATCTTTTGTTTTAACCCTTCAAACAGATACACGTGTGTGGCGTATTTCCAATAATTTCAAGCGTTTTTCAAGAATACGGTGAAACGCGTCGGTTTCCAACGAAAAACGCCAGTGTTTCTTATAAAAGACACACTGGCGCTGTCAATTTGTGCTTCCGAGGACTACCCGATTTACTGATCAGACAGAATATTTGCAACAGATGCAAACTCAGCGTGTTCCTGATCCTGCTGGTCACGCAGCTCATCTTGCTCAAGGGTTTCAGAAGTCACTAATCCTTTTTCGATTTCGCGCAGCGCGATAACCGTTGGCTTATCATTACTTACATCAACCATTGGATCTTTGCCTTCAGTGGCGATTTGGCGGGCACGACGTGCAGCAACCAATACCAGATCAAAACGGTTACCTACTTTTTCTACTGCATCTTCGACTGTTACGCGAGCCATGAAAATCTCCGATTCGAACAAAAATATTAAAAAAATGGCCGCGTAGTATACAACAAGCCATACTTAATTGGGTAGCAATAAATCACTCAGCGCTTAATAAACTCTCTATTAGCGCCTGGTGACGTACTTTTTGCTTAGCCGTACGTAAACGCTGGGCTTCAACAATGCTGCTTAACTCCTGCAAAGTTTCAGAAAACTCGTCGTTAACCAGCACATAATCAAATTCATCAAAATGCGACATCTCTGACACCGCTTCTGCCATGCGCTTATCAATTACGCTCTGCTCATCCTGGCCGCGGTTAACCAGCCTTTCGCGGAGCGTTTCGGTAGACGGTGGCAAAATAAAAATGCTACAGGTATCGGGCATCAGGGCCTTTACCTGACGGGCGCCCTGCCAGTCGATATCCAAAAACACATCAATGCCCTGACTCAGGGTATTTTCGATGGTAATACGCGACGTGCCGTAATAATTGCCGAATACTTCGGCATACTCGAAGAATGCCTGCTGGGCAATCAGCGCTTCAAACTGCTCACGGGTGACAAAATGATAATGCTCACCATCCACTTCGCCGGGGCGGGGTGCCCGGGTAGTGTGCGACACAGACACCTGCTTCGGATTAAAGTTAACATCCGGCGCTTTAGACAATAGCGCTTTTATCAAACTGGATTTACCGGCACCGGACGGGGCCGCTAAAATAAACAGATTGCCGAGTTGTGTGGTCATAATGGTGTTCTATGCTTCATTTTTATGATGATGTTATACGGCGAAAGTGTAGCACACTCGGCGTCGACATAAACGCCGCAACAACAATATTCATCAATACCGGTCAGACCATTGTACCTGTGGTCGGTGAGTGTTAATTTTAATCTGTGATAACAATAGCAAAAGGAACTATCGGTCAATGAGCAGTGCACTACCTTACATCGAAACCAATCCGGTCTCAGAGATTAAAGCCACCGTTATCTGGTTACATGGGCTGGGCGATTCCGGCCATGGTTTTGCGCCAATCGTTCCGGAGTTAAGATTACCCGATGCCCTGGGTGTACGTTTTGTGTTCCCCCACGCGCCAGAACGCCCGGTCACTATCAACGGCGGCATGCGAATGCGCGCCTGGTACGACATTAAGTCCATGGATTTCGATAAACGCGCCGATCTCACCGGGGTCAGAGAATCGGCCGAACAGGTAGAGCAGCTAATCGAAGCAGAAATCAGTAATGGCGTTCCGCCAGAAAAAATCATCCTGGCTGGTTTTTCTCAGGGTGGCGTCATTGCGCTGCATCTTGGCCCGCGCTTCAGCAAATCACTGTGCGGGATTATGGGACTTTCAACCTACATGTGCCAGCCGGAGTTACTGGCCAACGAAGCCCATCCGGCCAATCAACAAACACCGGTCTTTATGGCCCATGGCGAAATGGACGACGTGGTCCCCATCGCAATGGGCAAAGCCGCCTACGATACGCTCACAGCAAATCAGTACAATGTCAGCTGGCAAAGCTACCGCATGCAGCATAACGTCAACATGGATGAAATAAACGCCATCAGTCAATGGCTGCAAGCGCGCTTGGCATAGATCAAATACAGGCGGTATAACATCGCCTGTGTCTGCAAAATCGTTTACACTTTGCGCTTTAGCGCCGCTGAAACAGAGCAGGCGTAATGATTGAATTCAAATTTAAAGGCGAATATTGCATTGAAGTCTTCCCGCACTATCCGAATTGCCACCCGTAAAAGTGCCCTGGCCATGTGGCAGGCCGAGTATGTTCAGGCACAGTTATTAAAGCATCACCCCGAGTGCAAGGTGGAGCTGGTTCCCATGTCGACCCAGGGCGACCGTATTCTTGATACGCCACTGGCAAAGATTGGCGGTAAAGGTCTGTTTATTAAAGAGCTCGAAATTGCCATGCTGGAAGGGCGCGCTGATATCGCCGTGCACTCCATGAAAGATGTGCCGGTAGAATTTCCCGCAGAATTTGGTCTGCATGCTATCTGCCCGCGGGAAAATCCGTTCGATGCCTTTGTATCCAATACTTATAACAACATTGACGAATTACCAGCCGGTGCCGTCGTAGGTACCAGTAGCTTGCGTCGTCAGTGTCAGTTAAAGCACCTGCGCCCGGATTTGGTTATTAAAGACCTGCGCGGCAACGTAAACACGCGACTGGCTAAACTGGACGCCGGTGATTACGATGCCATTATTCTGGCCTGTGCCGGTCTTATCCGTCTGGGTATGGAAAACCGCATTACCCAGCCTATTCCCCAGGAGCAGTCGTTACCTGCAGTGGGGCAGGGCGCTGTTGGCATTGAATGTCGCAACGACGATGCCGAGCTCATAGAGTTACTGGCTGCTCTTAACGATGCCGACACCGCTTCTCGGGTAATTGCAGAACGCGCCATGAATGAACGCCTTGAGGGCGGATGTCAGGTACCTATCGGGAGTTTTGCTACCCTTGCGGATGACACGCTGTCGCTTACTGGTATGGTAGGCTCGGCGGATGGTCAAACTCTGTTATACGCGAGTACCCAAGGCCACCGCGATAATGCCGTTGCACTAGGCAAAGAGGTTGCTGAGTCGTTGCTGGAGCAGGGCGCCGGTGAAATCTTAAAGGCTTTGCATCAGTAAACCGCTATGTATCTAATCACCCGGCCGCTGGCAAAATTAGCCACCACTGACTCGGCTTTTACCGAGGCCGGGTTGTCGGCCAGTGTGATTGCCTTACAGCAAACCAAAGAGCTCCCGGCTGGTATTGTCCGCTTACAGGATTTGCTGAAAGCTCATCCGGATGCCATTGTCATCGTTACCAGTACGGCGGCCGCCGCACCGCTGGCGGCGAATCTGGCTGGTGATATCGTTAGTCAGCCGCTGATTGCCGTCGGTCAGAGTACCGCTAACATCCTTACCCACGCTGGTTTAAACCCGATCGTCCCTGATAACGAAAATTCAGAGGGCGTACTCGCTTTACCTTTGCTCAATGATTGCGCCAATAGGCACATTTTGTTATTAAAGGGTAAAGGCGGGCGCACCACAATCCCGGAACAATTAACCCTACGCGGTGCCAGGCTAAACGAGGTGGTTCTTTATGAAAGAGTGCCATTAATCCCCCCCGTATTTAGCCGGACCTGTAACTGGACACAACTGACAGGCATTATTGCCACCAGTAGCGAACAGGCCCAGGCACTATTAAAACAATTTAATACCCAGCCGCTAACCGGTGTAAAATGGTTGACGGTCAGTGAGCGCATAGCGCAACAGCTTCATCAACAAGGCATCCGGCAAACCGATGTTTGTCCTAAAGCCAGCAACGAAGCGCTCATTACATGGATTCAGCAGAATTGGGAGTGATATATGGCTGATCAGCAGCAACCAAACCAAGAGCAACCCAAGCAGTTGCCCGACACAGCCAGCGCCAAACAATCTTCGGCCAAAGCCGCTGCGCCCAAAAGCTCACCAGACAACCCTAAACCTGCTCAGTCTGCACCGCCCAAAACAGCCAAAACTGGCCTGCTGTGGCTGGTCACTCTGCTAAACCTGCTGTTACTTGGTGGCGCGGCCTATGGTGGATACTGGTACTTCAATCAGCATAGCGTTACCCAAACCAAACTCGACACGCTGCGTAGCGAGCTAAATACTGAGCTTGGCCAGAAACACAGCCAGATGACCAACCGTGCAGCAACGCTGGAACAACAAATCAGTGCCCAGTCTGAGGCAACCCAGGATGTACTGGACGGTGAAGCAGCTCAGCAGGCCACTGTAGAGCAACTGGAAAATCAACTACAAGGCGCACTGGCGCAGATTCAGGAATTAGATGGCCGCCGGCCCACCGACTGGCTAATAGCCGAAGCCGATTATCTGGTGCGCATGGCCGGGCGTAAAATGTGGCTTGAAAAAGATCTGCGCACTGCCATTATGCTGCTTGGTAATGCCGACCAGCGCTTAAAATCATTAGCTGATCCATCGGTTCTGCCGGTAAGAGCTTTAATCGCCCAGGACATTCAGGCTCTTCAACAGGTCAACCCGGTATCGGAAGTGTCAGTCGCGCTGGCCCTCGACGGCCTGGTTAAACAGGTTGATAAACTGGCCATTATCACCCCCAAAGAAGCCAATGAATTTACCAGCGACGAAGTCAGTGACTCCGCCAGCGACTGGAAGCAAAACCTGTTGAATGTGTGGCGCTCACTGGTGGATGACTTTATTCGGGTTGAATATCGTGACGAGCCGGTTGAACCCATGATGACCGCTCAACAGGAATGGCTGTCACGCGAGCAAATAAAGCTGGCCCTGCAACAGGCGCAGGCCGCCGCTCTGGCCGGCGAACAGGCGCTGTATCAGGCGTCGATTGAACGCGCTGCTACCATCATCAGCGACGACTACATTCAGTCAAACAGCGACGTATCAGGTTTTCAAAGTGCCCTGAGCCAACTGAAGAACACCGATATCAGTAAAGCTGTGCCCACCGAGCTCAGCTCCCAGGCGGCGCTTGAGTCGCTGCTCGATAGCCGGGTAAAACGTGTGTTTGGTGAAGGAGCCAGCGCACTATGAAAAAGCTAATTTATATTTTAGTCATCGTGGCGATATGCCTGGTCGCGATGATTGCAGCGCCGTCATTAGTGGGTGACAAAGGCTATGTGATGATTCAGATGGGCAACCTGGTTTTAGAAACCAGCGTTGTCGCCCTGGGTATCATGATATTTATTGGCCTGGTAGGCTGGATCATTATCTCAACCTTACTCAGCCGTACCTGGCGACTAACCAAACTGTCGGGCAGCTGGTTTGGCAACCGTTCACGGCGCAAAACACAAAAAGCCTTTTATCGCAGTATTCAGGCCCTGGCAGAGGGTGACTGGGATGCCGCCACTAAAGCGGCGGATCAGGCCGAGAACGGCGAATTTGAAGGGGTAAATTATCTGGTTTCAGCGCAGGCTGCCGTGGCCAGAGGCCGTAAAGACACTGCCGAGCGCAAGCTAAACGAAGCGGCTGATTATGAGAGTTCGGCACTGGCCGCCAGAGTAACACTGGCGCGAATGGCGCTGGCCGAAGGTCAGCCTGGCGACGCCTTAAAAGAGCTGGCTCAGCTCAGCGACAAACAACAGGCCACTGCACCAGCCATCAAGTTAAAAGTGCAGGCGCTGGCCGAGTGTAATCAGTGGGCCCAACTGGAAGAAGAGCTGGGCAGCTATAAAAAAGTGCTCGGCGATGACTACGCCAAATGGTCTAAGCAAATTGCCAAAGGCCGGCTGGCCGAAGTGGCCAGTAAACAAGGGGCCATTGCCCTCAAATCGTTCTGGGATAACCTGCCACGCAAGCAGCGCAATGATATTGGCTACCAGGCAGCCTACGCCGAGCAATTGCTTACTCAGGGCATGCATCAGGAAGCCCAAACCGTATTACTGGACTGGCAAAAGCGCGGCCCCCAACCACAACTGTTACCGCTGCTTAAAGGCTTACAGTTACCTAATCCGGCACCTGCCATTAAGGCGCTGGAAAAATGGATCAAGGCTGACGACGAGAATCACGAGCTGTATATGGTGCTCGGTCATGTAGCTTATAACGCCGGCGACAATATGCTGGCCGACAAAGCACTGCAAAAAGCCATGAAACTTAATCCCACTCAGGAAGGTTTACTGTTGCTGGCCGAAATAAACGAAAAGGCCAATAACCGCGAGTCGGCGATGGCCTTTTACAAGCAAAGCCTTAACCTTAAACAGTAGTTTGGGATCGGGATAAAACACGCACCCGATACCAGCCTGATTTTGGCTTTTTGAGTAGGCTTATGAGTCGATTTAATATCGTTTTAGTAATCTTTGTGACGATGCTGGAAATCGCACCACGGCTTGCTCTGGCATCCCCAAACGACACCGAAATAAATGAATACCTGCAAAGTGAGTTGCAGCATATCACAACCTTAAGTGAGCGCAGTGATGTAGCAGGTACCAGACTGTACATTTCTGCCTCGCCAGTTATCAATAGCGCGATAATTTGGCAAGCTGATGGTAAACAGCGCTACCCGGCTACCGCACAAGTACTCCATGTAATGGATCAGCCTGTTATTGCTGCCGAAAAGCGATTAAAAGCACTTGCAGAACTCGCCCGTCCCTGGCGGGCAGAAAAGGCAGATGCTTCGGGCGCCGAATTATTTTATTGCTATCGGACCCAGCAGATCATCTGCGCATTGCTTAATGTCGAACAACTGGCCGCTGTACTTTCTGTTTCACCTGATGAGCTCAATCAGCAACTCACACTTGCCGATACTGAAGTACCAAATCGTACCTGGGTCGTAGCCGCTTTGGCGATACTGGGGATATCAGTAAGCGGCGTTTTATTCTGGCGCCGCCAGCAACCAGCAAAGGCAAGCCAAACACTTTCTCGGGAAACCGGTTTCAGGTTGGGCGATCTGACTATCTATCCGAAACAACTGCGTGCTTTAAGGCAGGACTTAGCCATCGACCTAACAGACCGGGACGTAAAGTTACTTCGGCATTTTGCCAGTCACCCTTGCGAAGTTATCACTAAACAAGAATTATATGATGCAGCATGGGGCCGGGAATTTATGCCTAATAGCCGCGCGCTGGAACAACACATAATCACCTTACGTAAAAAACTCGATCCCGAAAAGAAGCTGCCACCGGTAATTGAAACCGTACACGGCCAGGGATACCGATTTAGCCCTCCCGCATAAGCCTTTATCATCATTTTTACTCCAATCTTGCAAATTTCTTGCGAATAACTTTGCGTTTTCTGGCATACCCGTTTGCCGTTTAGTGTGCAATGAGCTGGTCGATTAACTAGCAACAAAAGGTATCACAATGTCATGGATTGGAATTTGGTCAGAACACGCACAAACCTACCTGTTGGTAATAACGCTTATCACGTTTTTTGCTTTCAGCCTGCCGCTTTTTTTTAAGCCTTGTCTGTGGGCAAAGCTTTTACTGTGGAAGGTCCCTGATGACACGCACCTGACCATATACTTCGGAAGGTGTCTGGGAGCCTTTGCCATTGTCACCAATATTATGTTTATGCAAGCGGCTCTTTATAATCTTGGGACGCCCTTTATTCTGCAGTTTTTTATACTGTTTTGTGGCTTGATGGTGATTGTACACATCTGGGGCGCAGTCCTGCGTATTCAGCCTGTTACAGAAACCATTGAAACAGGCTTCTGGGTGTTGTTACTTATCCTCAATTTTCTGTTCTATCCTGTTCAGCAATAAGGGGCTAAATGATGAAAATCTTAAATTACGTCATGGTGCTGATGATTTTCATGCCTCTGCACAGTGGAGCTCAATTTCTGGATGGCGAGATCGACGAATATGGCGGCGTGTTAAATCCTACGGATTTTTCCTGGCATTACTATCAGGAACAAATGGACCGCTTTCCACAGCGTATTGGCACGATCTGCTATAACGCCTACTTGCTCGACAAAGGGGGCTTACATAGTGATAGTGAAAAGTTTTTCATCCAGTGTGCGCAGCGAGGTTCGACTTCGGCAATGATCTATTTAGCACTGCTTTACGAACAAGGCACCATCAGGGAGCCACAACCAGCATTATCAACCCAGTGGCTGGCTAAAGCTGCCGATGCAGGTAACCCGATTGCTCAGTATCATTATGGCATGGCACTGATTAACGGCGTAGGGATAACTGAGCAACCGCAAGCGGGCATACAGTGGATAGCCAGGGCAGCTAAACAGGGAGAAGCGTTAGCCATAAAGCATCTGGCGAACGCTCGTTGCCTGAATTGCCAGTAGTTCTGCTAAGGTATTAAGCGGTCTGTTAAAGCAGACCGCCAACCTGATTGACGGCAACGGCAATGATATATGCCAGCAGCCCGTAAGCCACATATAAGCCCCAGGAGAGCTTGCTGCTGCCACTTTCACCTTTCAGCATGGCTACCGTTGCCACACACTGCAAGGCGACCACGTAGAACAGCATAAGGCCGAGACCGGCTTCGGTTGTCATACCGTCAGCCTGTACGCGCTCGGCAAGACCAGCCACATCTTCATCTGCGCCTTCAAGGCCAAACAGAGTACCCAACGCGCCAACAAAGACTTCACGGGCAAGGAATGACATCAGTATGGCTACACCATAACGCCAGTCGAGTCCCATGGGAGTGAAGATCGGCTCAATAAAGTGACCAATCTGGCCTAACCAGGAATCCTGCAGTGTGGAGTTCAGTGGGAAGTAGCCCAGGATCCAGATGCCTACAGACACCATAAAAATAATCGGACCGGCGCGCTTAATAAACATAATGCCGCTGTTTAATACGCGTTGGAACAGTGGCTTCCAGTGCGGCAAGCGGTACGTTGGCAGCTCCAGAATGAACGGCATATCGGTTTTTTCCAGATCCCGGGGTAAGAAGCGATTAAGGATCTGACTGACCACCAGGGCCATGAAAATACCAAAGAAATACAGGCCAAAGAAGGCCGCGCCCTGCATGTTGAAAATGCCCAGGAAAGTCTCGTTAGCAGGCACCAGCACTGCCACCAACAGAGCATATACCGGTAAGCGTGCCGAGCAGGACATCAGCGGAATAGTCAGCATGGTAATCAGGCGTTTATGCGGTGACTCAATGGTTCGCGCTGCCATGATGGCCGGAATAGCACAGGCATGGCCGGATAAATACGGAATAAAGCTGCGGCCGGAAAGGCCGAAGAAACTGAGCGGCCGGTGACACATTAACGCCGCCCGGGCCAGATAGCCGGAGTCTTCCAGCAGGCCAATGATCAGGGTTAACACCATTATCTGCGGGACAAACACCAGGAAGGAACCGAAGCCTCCGAAGATGGCGTCGTTAATAAAATCGTGAACCACGCCTTCTGTAGTCACCGCGCCAACACCGCCGGCCAGGGTTTCGATAAAGCTTTCTACCCCGTCCATTAACGGCGTAGCCAGGGTAAAAATACTCTGGAACAGCACAAACATTACCGCGATAAAGATAAGGCCGCCGGTCCAGTTGTTAAGCATGAAGTTATCGATGCGGTTCTGGTTTTTGAGCACGATGTCGTGCTGAATGCCGAAATCCCGGGCCAGTTCCTGACTGCGCTCGGCGGCTTCTGCGTGAGGTGTGCCGTTGGTTGTAGCGTAGCGCTCTGGCTCACCAGCCATGCCGAGCAGGCTTTGCTTAAACTCGTGTAAACCGTCTAACGAACGGGCCGACAGCGCCAATACCGGGCTGCCCAGCGCTTTTGATAAACCGTCGGTATCGATGGTCTCGCCAACCCGCTTTACTTCGTCAATAAAGTTCAGGGCAAACATCACCGGCTTGTTATGCTCAAAAGCGAGTCGCTGTACCTGCAGGCCCATCACCAGGCTTTGCGCCAGACGTGTGGCGTCGAGCACCACCAGCACCATCGAGGTGTCATCGTCGGCAACTGAGCGTTTAATTTCATCGACTGCGATCACTTCATCGCGGGTAAGACCGTTCAACGAGTACGCGCCGGGTAAATCTACCAGCTCGAACTTGTCACACTTACCACGCGTGATCTCGACAGTGATTCCTGGATAGTTAGCGACTTTCTGGCGTAACCCGGTAAGCTGGTTAAACAGCAAACTCTTACCACAGTTGGGTTTACCTACCATTAAAATGCGTTGCATGAATACGGCTGTCCTGAATCTAGACTAACTGGATATTTCAGTCAGTGGGGGAAATATGAATACGGGTGGCCAGGTCGTGCTCCATGGCAAAAACACTTCCACCTAACTGCATGACCATTGGCCCACCTAAGGGACCGCGTCGGATACACTGGACATCACGGCCTGTGGACAGGCCCATTTCGCTAAGGCGGGCTATAATCTGTTGATCGAGGGAGGCGTCAATTTGAGTCACCTTGGCAGACTTTGACTTACCTAATTCCCATAACGTCATACTAAAAACACCTAATCAGTGGCACCTGCTGGCCAAAACTGTGCTGCGGTCATACCGCGCACCACTTAAATAACAATCATTCCCATTTAGACTACCAGAATTTGACCAGTCAGGCTATAGCAGACCGGGTTTTGTTAGCCGTCGGCAGACGATTTGTTGAGATTAGTTCGTTTTGCCCCATATGTCTTGTAGAACAAAGACCTTATCAGGCCTGATAAATATTCATTCCGTGCTCTGAGGTCTTGCTCTAAACTAGCTTACAAGCCAATGGGGCCTGTTAATAACAAGGAATTTTACATGATTGCTTACACTATCGTTGGTACCAACAATATTGAAAAGGCCGCTGCCTTTTACGACGAACTGCTCAGTCTGGCAGGCGCACAACGCGCTATAGACGCGCCGCGCATGATTGCGTGGGGCAATAACCCTGCCGCGCCAATGTTCGCCATCGCAACCCCTTATGATGAAAAGCCAGCGACCGTAGGTAACGGTAGCATGGTGGCAATTGCAGCTACTGATCCTGATCAGGTAAATGCGTTTTATAGCAAAGCCCTTGAGCTGGGTGGCACCACAGAAGGTGAGCCCGGTGTGCGCATGGATGCCTACTATTGTGCCTACGTACGCGACCTCGACGGTAATAAACTGAACTTTTTTTGCATGGCAAAATAAACTGCACTCATAAAAAAAGCCACCTCAAAGAGGTGGCTCAACCGTCGTGAGTCAACGAGGTTATACGGAAATCAGAACTTCACGCCTACAGCCAGTTGGACACGGCGTGGGTTGTAGTATTGACGTGGCGTACCAAACAGATCAGACACAACATATGGGTTGTAGCTATAGCCAGTTTGCTTGTCGAACACGTTGAAGATATCAGCACGGAAACGCGCGGTGTAACCTTCAACAAATTCCCAGTTTTGCGTATAGCTTAAATCCACCTGCCAGTGGCTAGCGCCACGACGACCACCTGCCGGTTCAGCAAAACGGCTGGTACCTGATGAATAACCGTAAGGGGTACCATCCCACGCAGTCCAGGCTTCACCCGACTGGAACACAAAGTACGCACCAAACACACCTTCCCAGTCAGCAGTATAGGTACTGATCACTTTTACTTTATGCGGCTTATCACCAATCATATTACCGTAGCGGTTATCCCATACCATGCGGCCGCGGCCGTCACCGTAGTAAGATGAACCGATAAAGGTGTTGGCATCGTTAGTGGCAGTTGTGTTGTCCTGGTCGAAGTTACCGTAGTAGTGGCTCCAAACGTAAGAAGCGTTTACATACCACTTATCATTCTGGTACTCACCTTCGATACTCCATTCCCAGTACTTGGTCTGGCCGCCATCGACTTCAGCAATGACGTAAGACGAACCACCCACTTCCTCGCGCATGGCGTCGAGGTTAGGAATGTACAGGCCTTTCTCAGCGATATTGGCCGGTACACCACCGAAATCACCGTAGTCACCGTACAAGCGAGCACCGTTAGGCATATCTTCCCAGAAGTGACTGCCGTAGCGATAACGTAAGTGCGAGCGTACAAACAGCTCGTTAGTTACCATTTTAGTGGTACCAATAGTAAATTCGTCGATGCGACGCGGACGCATATTGTCGGCGAAGAATTTACCTGACGAACCAGGTGCACCACCGGCATCCACATAATCACCATTCTCATCAAAACGTACTAACAAGGTACGACGAGTATTGCGGTCCCAGGAAGCTGCCCGCGCCAGTGAGCTGGCATTCGGGTTGTAGCTGGCATAGTTAGCAAACACGGTAGCCGATTCTTCGTATTCCCAGGTTACGCCCAAACGCGGCTGGATCATGTCTTTCCAGTCCGTCTTGTACATTTCGTATTTCTCACCCGGCGCTAACTCGTAGCCTGAGATATTGCTACTGTTTTTACGCAGGCCCTGACCATACAAGGTATCGCGACTGATCATGACGCCGATATTATAGGTAAAGTCACCGTGTTCGATTTCATCATTGATTTCAAAATCAATCGACTCTGCATAGGAGGTAATCGATGATACTGCACTACCATCCTGGACCAGACTCATTTGCTGGATAGACGCTTCGTAAAATACGTTAGTTAAATCCGTATCACCGCCATCAGCACCAAGACCACCAATATAGCTGATAGAACCCCAGCCATTAGACAGGCGTGACAGATCTTCTTCCAGTTCAGACCAGCGTGCACCAAAGTGCAGGAAGTGAGTCATGTCACCGGTGTAGATTTCAGTATCGAAACCGACCTGGAAAGACTCACGGGCGAAATCCTGATTATTGATAGTAGAGTATGCCCCTACGCCGCCACCGCCACGCAATTCACCGTCATCGCCCACATAACCATACTGGGCAACCAGCGGCGCTGCACCAGCGTTAAAGGCATCGATAGCAGCGATTTCTTCAGCGGTTGCACCATCCGGATAGTCACGAACGCTAGGCACGCCAAAGTAACCCATTTGTACCAGGTTATTGATATCCAGCGACTCACCGAGTACCGGTACTACATCCAGCATAACGTCTGGCGTCGAGCTGCCTTCCTCAGTATATTTCGCGTATTTGAAGGTCAGGCTGGACGTATCGCCAAGCAGCCAGGAACCGTCTACACCGGTAATTGTTGTTTTATTGTCGCTTCCGTAAGAAACGCTGTCAGTCTCGAATTCACCGATTGACTGACCTTCGCCATCACGCTCTGACACGCGTTGACTGATATTCAGCAGGATATCATCGGTTGGCGCCCAGGTTACCTTACCGAAAAACTCATCCCGCACACTCTTATAAGGTTTAGCCGGGCCATAAGCAGTTACTTTATTCTCACCGGTCACTTCCGGACGGAAGTATGAACCGTAAAAGAATAACTGGTCTTTTAAGATGGGACCACTAACTGAGCCAATAATCCAGGAGCGGTCAACATCACTGATAACACCATCTACAGGCGTAGACGTAAAACCAGAGTTTTGCAGACGATACTCCAGGCTGGCGTGGAATTCATTGGTACCTGATTTAGATGCCGAGTTTACTGCAAAACCACCGGAGCGGTTAAAACCAATCGCTTTAGCACCACCGCGATCAACAGAAACATACGCAATATCGTGAGTGGCCGGTTCAGATGATAAGTTACCGAACATCGGTAATGACAAGTCCACACCATCTAAAGCATAGCTATTATCAACACCAGAACCACCGGCTGCGGGGCCGAGGATACCGTTCTCACTGTATTCCACACCTGGTAGAATTTTCAGCATGTCACGGTAAGACTGACCGATTGGCATATTCGCGATAACGTCTTCGCCAAACGAGTTAGTCAGCGATGAATCACCTTCAGTAATAATTGCCGTACCGTAAACTTCGATACGCTCTGTCTGCGCAGGTTCAAACGCTAGATTAACCACCGACGCCTGCTCCAGCAGTACTGTGGTATTGGTTTTACGTACCGAGCCGTCCGGAAAAGTAAAAGTAATATCGTAATTGCCCGGGATCAGGTAAGGCAGAGTAAATGTTCCGTCCGGACGGGTAGTTGCCGAACGCGGCTTAGGCATCACATCACTGGTAACAACAACCTGAACACCACTTACAGCTACATCACCGCCAGGCGCTGTAACCGTACCTTTAATACTCCCCGTAATCTGCTGAGCCTGAACGGGTGCGCAAATACCTGCAGCCACTGCACCGGCAAACATAACGGCAGCAGTAGAGGTTGAACGATTTTTCCAGGATTGACGAATTGCCTGGCGAATCTGACCAGACAGATACTGCCCGGCAAATTTCGCCTTAATTGACGTGAGTTCCTTATGCATGAGTGTGACCCTTTTGCTGTTTTTAGTGCGGCTAAATTACCATTTATGGTCAACATTTAACCCACAGCACGACCACACGTCAAGAATAATTTTTTCTAATTATTCATATTTTTTGAAATATTTTATCTCAGATCAAGAATAATTTTCTGCTCAAAGCTTTTATTTATTCTGCTCTAATATAAAACTCCCCGTCCTGAATCCCGTTCATGTCGAAAACTCATTAAAAAATAACCAATAATACAAAATTTAACCATATAAATTCATGAGCTTAAAATTTGAACGGCCGCTAAAAGCAAAAAAATTATTTATATCAATGTGGCGGTTAATCAGCGCATCATTATTCGTAAACGTGATTAATTATTACGCAGGAATAGGATATTGATAGGAATAAAATATTAATTATTCCTAATAAACCGGCTAAAATTATTCCAGATTTAGCACGGCAGCCGGGTTGGCTGCCGCGTTTTGAACGCTTAAGCGTTGAGGTGATTCCAGGGGCCCGAAATCGCCAGGGTTTTGGTGGGAGAATAAAGGTTTACAAACAGCGTTTTGCCAGCAGGTGAGAAACACGCACCGGCCAGTTCGGTTTGCAGGGCCAGTTGTGCAAAAGGATAAATCTCACCGGCTGGCGTTACCCCCCTTAAATGATTATCCACAATGGCGGTGTACTGATCTTCACAAATAATCAAATGGCCATTGGGCGTAACCGTAAGGTTATCACCGAAGTTAAGCAGTTGGCTGTCAGCACTTTCAACAAATAGCTGCAAAGCACCCGGTGCATCACTTTCTCCCGGGCTGCCCTCGTAAGCAGAAGGTTTGTAAGCCATGACCTGCCCCAGCTTTTTGTGCCCGCCGTTAGTGCAGCAGAAATACAACCGGTCTTCGGCCCAGTGAATGCCTTCGCCGCGGGCAAATAAAGCGGCACCGGCCTGATACCCTTGCTTTCGCAAATCATCTTCGGCACTGTCGGGCGAAGCGATATCCACCCAGGTAGTATTCAGCCACTCGCCCACGGGCATTTCCCGTTTGCTCCAGTTGCGTGAATCAAACTTCGGATAGCCTTTAACCGCCAGCGCCTGCAATTTACCACCAGCGGCCAGATTGCCATATTCGTTAGGAATTAAGCGATACAGTAAACTATCGCCGCGGTCTTCGGTGAGATAGACGATACCGGTTTCAGGGTCAACACAGGCCGCTTCATGGTTAAACCGGCCTAACGCCTTAAGCGGCTTAGCCTCCACCAGTTCGTTTGCGGTGGCAGGGACTTCAAACACGTAACCATGGTATTTATCGCCATCATCGGCGGGTGTATCCACGCTTTCTTCACAGGTGAGCCAGCTCCCCCAGGGAGTAACACCGCCAGAGCAATTTCGTACCGTGCCTACCAGACTCAGGTATTCCTGCTCTTTGATACCGGTCTTCGTATTGTAAACAAGCGTGGTGGTACCGCCGGGCAAGGCTTCGTTGCGTTCATTGTTATCGTAAGCCAGGGCAGATTTGAACGGCGCAGGTTGGCCGGGCCCGAATTCAGCTAAATGCTTGGGCTGTAACTCGTGGTTACGGATCAATGCAACCCGGTTTTCATCGAGTGGTAAACAGCCCATCCCGTCGGCGCGATCGGGGACCTGCAAGCCATCATCCATCTTATCGCCGAAAGAGGATAAAACCTGATAAGAAAAGCCTTCAGGTAATGCCAGTATGCCGTTCGGATCTTCAATCAGCGGGCCATAACCGGCACTGGTCTTCATAGTAATATTGGTTGCAGCCATAGGCTGGCGGAAAAGGCCGCCTGACATACCGGCAGCTGCCAGAGTTCCTAAGGCGACGGTAAACTGTCGTCGAGTAATCATGATGTTCCTTTGTTTTGCACGGCCATTTTTATTTTTTATGCTACCTCAGTAACATGTCTTTAGAATGACAAAATGGGTGTTGGTTCCTTCCAGACAACGGCGTAAACGCCCAGTACGCTAATTTTGCCGATAAACTACGCGCTAAACCGATGGCTACTTTTCTTCTTCCAGTAAGCGCATCAGGGTTTTACCCAGTCGAACGTTCAGTGCGCCGGCAGCCACGGCCTCGGCAGAGTTTTCCATTAACTTGGCGGCCAGTGAGCCACTGAGCTGATTGGTCATCTCATCGGTGGCTAAATCAAAAATGCTCTGCGCGGCCAGGTTCTGGGCAAGGATTTTCATCAGTTTCCAGTTGCCGGCGGTGGCCGGGCGCAGGCCGTACACTCTGGCCACCCGCTTGATGGTGCGCATGCTGATCCATAAAATCATCAGCGACTGAATTAGATGATTCGGGCTAATAAACGCCATGCTGCCGCTGGCCATGGATTCCTTTTTCACCACTTCACTGGCTTTTGCTTTCACCGGCTGTGCCACAAATTGGCGGTACATTTCTACAATTTCGGCACTGGAGTGGTCGGCCTTTAACAAGCCGGTAAAACGCTTGTAGCATTGTTCGGCATAACTGTGGCGGGTAAACTGGCTGGCATGTAGCTGTAGTGCATCCAGCGTTGCCTGCCTGGCGTCGTTGCGCGCCAACTCCGAGAGTTTTGGCCGGCGGTGGATAAACTGCGTCACTTTGCGATAGCCCCGCACCTCGCCAAGGGTCATGGTGGATACACTCAGCACAAAAATACCCAACACTGCGGCCAGCACCGAAGTAGCTACCGGCGAGGAAGCAAAGTTACTTTCAATAAACGTCACCGCCTCAAATAAGCTGAAACCCACCACGCAGCCGATACCTGAAAGCAGCGCCAGCCACTTGGCAGAAAAGCCCCTGGCAGGTTCAACAACAGTTAACGGCTCAGCCTCCCGCTTGGCCGGCATGGCATGATCCGGCGGTTGCATATCAATTTCCGTTTGTGTGACTTTGGAGCGATACGTTTTTTCTGTGGTGCTCACGGTTAGTCCTCCAGTAGATACTGAAACAGCCTGTCCAGGCCATTGCCATTTAAAATACGCGCCAGATGATCTTTAGGCACACCTGCCGGTAACGCCGGGTAATGTTCATCAGCAGGCATGGCTTTCAGCGAGTCGGGTAACGGCTCGAAGGTCGCTTCAATATAGCGCCCTTCGCTGTTTACGTAGCGCAGAGCCTGCTCATTTGAACCGGCATCGGTGGCCTGAATAGCCGACACCAGAAAGTGTTCAAACTGGATTTCGTCTTTATCCAGCTGGGCCGTTGCGCCCCGGGTTACGTCTTTCAGCAGCGCCAGCAGGTTGTCTTTCTGGGCCGCTGGAATAAGATCGCTTTTGGTGGCGACAAAGGCTACTTTGGCAATTTTTTGCTGGCGCAACAGATGGCGTTGCACCCAGCCCGGATCGCCATACACAAAGGTTTGCGCCAGATTACTTAAGGTTTCCCGCAGCTGATACAGGTGGCTCTTACTGTGGTTCAAGCCTTCAAACAAATCCACCAGTATGATCTGCTTGTCTGTCTCGCGAAACGTACTTTGCTTTAATGCCGCCAGCCAGTTCTTCTTGAACACATCAAAATGATGGGTAAAGCGCTGGGTCCAGGGGCTGGATAGATCGCTGCTGATCCGCGACGGCAAGGGCGTAAAGCCGTATTCCTGCCAGTCGAAGCCAGAGCCGGGGATAAGAAAACTGCCCGGTTGAAGCATGGAGATCCCCTGAGCTTTGGCAGCCAGCAGGTAATCGCGGTACTTACTGACCAGCAAATTAATTGCATCAGGAGTTGGCGGCTGTTCAAAATCAAATCCGCTTACCGCTTCATGCCAGCCTTTAGCAAACTGATTCTGCGGCTCATTCATTTGCTGCGCCCAGGCGGAGTCCGACCATTGGGTAAAGGATTTGTCCAGCATGGGTAAATCAGTGAGCCACTCGCCGGGATAATCAATAAACTCAAATACGATATCGGTAAACGGCAGCAGGTACTTTTTAACGCCGTGGGTCTGGCGCAGCCGCACGGTTAACTGAAACCCAGCCACCGATTCGGTAGCCGGCGGCCATTCGCCTTGTTCCAGCGCCGCCATGTGCTCTTCTACCGGGAATTCAGGCAGGTCGCCCAGCGGCTCAACCCACATGTTCTCCACCAGATCCATGGGCAGGTAACGCAGCAATGGCAGGCACTGATACTGCTGTTCACTACGGTATTTTAAGATGGTCATCAGACTGGTAAACAGCATGGATTTACCACTACGGCTTAAACCGGTAATGGTAAAACGGTGGCGGGACTGCATAAACCATTCGGCAAATTGTGCCGAGCCGGTATCAGACGCCCGTCTGACCGGTTTAAGCACGCTGTCCAGCAAGTTTCGCATGGTATTCCTCCCGCCCCTGTATACTGCTAATCCTTGAGTGTATTACTTAACTTGGGTGGCTTTGCAATCAATATCAAGCTTTTGCCACACTTTGTTACAGTTATAGCCCAAAGGGGTTATTGATGGAGTGAGCCGGTTGGGTAAACCAGCGTGGGCCGTCTTCTGCCATATAAAAATGGTCTTCCAGACGGATCCCGAACTCGCCGGGCACCACTATCATTGGCTCATTGCTAAAGCACATGCCCGGGGCTAATGGCTGCGGATTGTCTTTAACCAGATAAGGCCACTCGTGGATATCCATGCCAATGCCATGGCCGGTGCGGTGAGGTAATCCCGGCAAATCGTAATCAGGTCCAAGGCCAGCGCTTTCCAGACTAACCCGGGCCGCGGCATCAACGTCGCCACAGGGCGAGCCATTGGCCGCCGCAGCAAAAGCCGCCAGTTGCGCATCTTTTTCGGCCTGCCACAAACGGGCCTGTTTTTCGCTGGCCCCACCAAAAGAATAGGTGCGGGTAATGTCTGACAGGTAGCCATGTAACTTACAACCGGTATCGATAAGCACCAAATCGCCGGGTTTTAATACCTGCGGATCCTTTACGCCATGGGGGAAAGAGGTGGCTTTGCCAAACAGCACAATACAAAAATATGAGCCACTGGCGCCCACTTTTTTATGCGCTTCATGAATAAACTGTTCTACCTCAGTGGTGGTGATCCCTTCATGTAAGATACTGGCGGTTGCCTGATGGACTGCCAGTGTCATGTCCATGGCACGCTGAATAAGCGCCAGCTCGCTGGCCGATTTATGCATACGGCAATGGGCTGTCACGCCACTGGCGTTAATGATCTCAATATCCGGCATGGCTTTGTTAAAACCATCAACGATAAAAAACGCGGTGGCTTCATCCACACCCAAAATATCGCCGCCGCTCAAACCGGCTTGTTTTAATACTTCAGCGACCAGCGCATAGGGGCTTTCATGCTCCTGCCACCCCACAATGTCGCCGGCGATCACCTGACGTTCCGACAGCGAGTCAATCTCAAACAAAGGAGCAATATAAACTACCTCACCACTGGCGGGCAGAATAGCGCCTACCAGGCGTTCGCTGGCATACCAGTCCATGCCGGTAAAATAACTCAGGTTAGTGCCGGCATTAAGATAGATAGCCGCAATCTGATGCTCACGCATATAGTGTTGCGCCTGGTCGATACGGCTGGTGTATTCGGCTTTATCTACCGGGCGGGTGTCTTTTGTCATGTCGGTCAGTGTCGCCAGTGCCGACGTTTTGCTTGCCCCGCCTATACCTTTTTGCATGCCTTACTCCTGTGAAAAATTCCGGCTTTCAGATAGCGCTCACTATAACTCATGGGCCGGACCGGCGACAGGCAGCCGCCGGGAATTTGGTCTACCCAGACCGGCAACCGGACGGTTTCCTCTCGCTCAGGGCATTTCACTGAGGCAGTATGAATAAGGTACGATAGAATGAATAATATCCGCATATAACAAAAACAGGAGACTCTGGTGCTCACAGCTCAATCCCCCAACCCAGTAAAAATAGTAGCTTTATCTATAATGGTGGCGTGTTCAGTCATCGGTGTAACGGCTTGCTCTTCCACTTCTTCGCCGTCAGCTACCACCAGTGTGGTTCAGAATACCGCCGACAGCCGCTTTGAAGCGCTGTATGAGGCAGAGTGGGCGTGGCGCCAGAATAAAGACGCCACGGATGAGAACAGCAATACCACCAGCGCGCCGTCGAGCCTGCCGGATGTTAGCATTCCTACTCAACAAAAACGCCTTGCCCGGTGGCAGGAGACCCTGGCACAGCTCGACGCTATCGACGTAGCAGCCTTATCAGAAACCAATCAAATCAACTACGCGGTGTATCGCCTGCAAATTGAAAACCTGATTGCTGACCAGCAGTTTAAAACCTACGAAAAGCCTTTACTCGGTGATACCGCGTTCTGGAGCAACCTGGCCTATATCACCCGTGAAACCTTTCATAGCGAGCAGGATTTCGAGAACTACATTCAGTGGCTGCAAGACATGCCGCGCTATTTCGATCAGCAAATTGCCAATATGAAACTTGGCCTGGCGCGTAAGTTCACGTTACCGAAGATTTCCTTACAGGGCCGCGATGCTTCAGTGATTTCAGTTATCGAGGCGAAAGGCGCGGATAACATGTATTTCAAGCCGTTTAAGAAAATGCCTTCCCGCTTAAGTGAGGAAAAACAAGCGCAACTGCAGGCCAAAGCCAAAGCCGCTATCGCCGACTATGTTATTCCGGCTCACCAGACATTGCTGACCTTCTTACAGGAAGACTACATTCCTAATGCTCAGCCTTCGATTGCCGGTTATGACCTGCCCGATGGCAAAGCCTATTATCAGGCGCAAATTAAAAAGTACACCACGCTGGATTTGAGCGCCGAGGAAATCCATCAGATTGGTTTGAATGAGGTCGCCAGGATCCGCCAGCGCATGCATGAGGTAATGGCCGAGGTAGGCTTTGACGGTGACTTGCAGGCCTTTTTAACCTTCCTGCGTACCGACGAACAATTTTATGTTGATACCCCACAGGCACTGCTCGACCGCGCGGCCTGGACTGCCAAGGAATTTGATGGCGTCGCAGACCAGTGGTTTGGTCATCTGCCCCGCAAACGCTTTGCCATCATTAAAGTACCCGACGATATTGCGCCGTTTTATACCGCCGGCCGTGGCGGCCCGGGCACCTATTGGGTAAATACCTATGATCTGCCCTCCCGCCCTCTGTACTCACTGCCGGCACTTACGCTACATGAATCTGCACCAGGCCACGCGTTCCAGATGCCCCTTTCGCTGGAAAACGACGCCATACCAGAGTTCCGCCGTAAGAGCTATATCTCGGCTTTCGGTGAAGGCTGGGCACTGTACAGCGAGTTATTAGGTGAAGAAATGGGCCTTTACCATACCCCTTATGAGGTATTTGGCATGCTCAGCTACCAGATGTGGCGAGCGGCTCGTTTAGTGGTGGATACCGGTATCCACGCCAAGGGCTGGACCCGCAAAGAGGCGCAGGATTTTATGAAGGAGAACACCGCGCTGTCGATTCATGAAATCACCACCGAAGTCGACCGCTACATTGCCTGGCCTGGACAGGCACTCTCCTACTATCTCGGTCAGATGGCCATTGTTGACCACCGCGCGCGAGCAGAAGAAGCCCTTGGTGAGCAGTTCGATATTCGTAACTTTCACGACATGATCCTGCAAATGGGCTCAGTGCCTCTTGCGGTACTGGAAGAGCGAGTGGATAAGTTTATTGCCGAAGGCGGCCCATCGCCCTACCCGGCTGGTTAACATCCGGTAAGAGGGCATAAGCACTTATGCCCTTTTTTAATCAGCAAACTTCTGTTTATTTATAAAGCCTCGGTTGCCAGCTCAAGCGCTACAGACATCGCCTGGTCAGCGTCTGTTTGCACATCAGGTATAACGCCGCTGTATTTCCAGCTGTCGCCGGTTTGGGGATGTTGCAGCTCAGCGTAAGCCATCACCATGCTTAAATGCTCACTCAGTTGCTCCACGGTTGTCATATAACCAAGGCCAATGGTTGGCATGCCCACTATCGTCGCCCGGTCGGCTTGCTGTAATGTGAAGGCAACAAACTCCCAGGAACCGGCAACAAACGGCGATGTAACAATAAATAAAGGCTTATCACTTCGAACAGGATTCGCAACTGGTTGCGCCAACAAAGGAGTACGTTGCTGGTGAGCAAGAGTGACCATCGATAGCGGCTGCCCCTCCGGCATAAAATGACTCAGAAAATGTTGCGAGAGCGGCAATGAACTCATGCCGGCACTTCTGAGGTCGATCACTATGGCCTGACTACCTGCTAAAAACGCCATGGCTTTATCAATTTCTGCCTGCCAATGGGTATCAAATAGATCACCATCGACGGCCAGGTAGCCAATATCACCATCCAGCATTTGCGTTTGCAGCGTGCCGGGCAGCTCATCGCTTGCCATCGCGGAACCGTTAAGCCCGGAGCGCCAGTGCAGCTCAAAGTTGGAATCCTGACTTACTGAGTAAAGCAGAGACTCCAGTTTGATTTTCAGGCGGCCAAAAGAAAACGGACCGTTCAGTTCACCTCGCTGCTGCGCAGTGTTTAGCAACTCAACCGTGTCCTGACGTGCGTCTTCGCGAATATATTTCTTCTCAACAACACTAACCAGCCTGGTCATTGCACTCTGTACCTCCTGTTCGGAGAGTAATGGTTCGTCCGCCGCCAATGCGAGTGCCAATGCCGGGATTAGCCCGCCAAGCTGTAAAATGAAGACCAGGAGTAAAATGCGTTTAGCGAAGGTCACCGGCTTATTCCTTTATAGTTGCCTATTCCATAAGTTGGTATTAAGTGCCCGCTTTCAATGCGTGGTGAATAAAAACAGGTATCAGGTTATAAACTACAACTAAGCTGCCAACCGTTAAAGTGCTACAATAGCGCCGTCTTTTTTTAATCAGTAGCGATGTAAGTTATGCGTTTTTCCAACCTCGGGCTGCACACCCAATTGTTAGCCAGCCTAGACGAGCTTGGCTATCAAACGCCAACGCCCATTCAACAGGCTGCCATACCCGAGGTACTGGCCGGGCGGGACGTACTGGCCGGTGCGCAAACCGGTACCGGCAAAACCGCTGCCTTTGCACTGCCGTTAATTCAACGTTATCTGACTGACCAAAGCCCCCACAATACCATTCGGGTGTTAGTACTTACCCCAACCCGCGAGCTCGCCCAGCAAGTGCATCAGAGCTTTGTTGCCTACAGTCAGGATACCGGCCTGCGCTCCGTAGTGGCCTACGGCGGGGCAAGTATCAACCCGCAGATTGAAGCCTTAAAGCAGGGCTGTGAGGTACTGGTAGCCACCCCCGGTCGTTTACTGGAACTGGTTATCAAGGAGCTTATTGACCTGAGCACCCTGCAAACGCTGGTACTCGATGAAGCCGACCGGATGTTGGATATGGGCTTTATTATCGATATTAAGCGAATCCTCCGCCACCTGCCAGAAGAGCGCCAAACGCTGTTTTTCAGTGCCACATTTAACGATGAGGTATTTGCCCTCAAAAACACCCTGCTAAAGGATCCGGCGCTAATTGAAGTAGCCGAAAGGAATACCACTGCCGCGAAAGTTGAACAACGCATCTATGAGGTGGACAGTCACAAAAAAGCGGCTCTGGTGGCTTACCTGATTGGAGCTAACAACTGGCAACAGGTGCTCATTTTTACCCGTACCAAGCAGTCGGTGGATGCCCTGGCCAAAGAGCTTGGCAAAGACGGTATCACTGCCTCGGCCGTTCATGGTGACAAAGCGCAAGGCGCGCGTGAACGAGCCCTGGAGGCGTTTAAAACCGGCCAGGTACGTACACTGGTTGCCACCGATGTGGCTGCCCGGGGCCTCGATATCCAGCAGTTACAGTATGTCATCAACTTTGAGCTTCCCTATAATGCCGAGGACTATATCCACCGCATTGGTCGCACTGGCCGGGCCGGTTTAGCCGGGCTGGCAGTATCGCTGGTTTCTCATAAAGAGAAATACCTGCTTGAAGACGTTGAAAAGCTCACTGGCGAACATTTTATCCCTCAGTGGGTGGAAGGTTTTGAGCCCAACCCAGCAGCACAGGAAAGCGCGGGTAACACCCGGCGCAAACCGTCAAAAAAGTCTCTGCGCGCGAATGCTCTTGGCCAAACCGGCAATAAAGGAAAGGCCGGCAAGCGGCGCCGCCGCTAAGGCTTTTGAATATATAAAATGCCAAATCCGCAGGTTTGGCGGCCGTGTTTTTTGCCCGGTGGCGGGGTACCATAGCGCGTCTTTAGTTGCGGAGCTCTCATGGCCCATTCATCACAACTGCTCACCGGCCCCATTCACAAAGCGCTGTTGTCACTCGCTATTCCCATTGTGATAAGCCAGCTCTTACAGTCTGCCTATCAACTGACCGATGCGTTTTGGGTGGGCCGACTAGGCCCGGCAGAAGTAGCCGCCGTGTCGATCAGTATGCCGGTAACTTTTCTGGTGATCGCCATTGGTGCCGGGCTTGCCATGGCCGGTGCCACACTGGCCGCTCAGTATATTGGCGCCGGGCGAAGAGAGGAGGTCGACAAAGTCTCAGCCCAAACCTTATTGATGGTACTGGTTATGTCTACAATACTGGGGACCTGTGGATACTGGTTGTCGCCCCATTTTCTGACCCTGCTTAAAGTCGAACCCGAGGTTTACAGCAACGCCCTGAGCTTTATGCATGTCTCTTTCATCGGCGTGATCTTTGTATTTACCTTCAACATGTTTCAGGCATTAATGCGCGGTATTGGCGAGGTGCGGATTCCACTCCTGATTGTGCTTGGCACCGTACTGCTAAACCTGGTGCTCGACCCGCTGTTTATCTTCGGTTATGGCATCATGCCAGGCCTGGGCGTAACCGGCGCGGCCCTGGCCACCCTGGTTACCCAGGCCATTGCGGCATTAATCGGTATCGGCATTTTACTTAAAGGCCGCCATGGTATTCATGTGCGACTGCGCTATTTTATTCCGGATTACAGCTATATCCGCCGGGCGTTTTTCTTAGGTATTCCCGGCTCAGTGGATCTCTCCGCACGCGCCCTGGGGCAAATTATAATGTCGTTCCTGGTAGCCAGCTTCGGCACTGTGACCATTGCCTCTTACGGTGTGGGCAATAACATTTTGATGTTTGTTACCATTCCGGCGTTAGGGCTGGGCATGGCGATATCGACCCTGGTGGGGCAGAATCTCGGCGCCGGGCAGATCGAGCGTGCCTCACAGGCCGCCACCACCGGCGCAATCTGGGGCTTTGTTTCACTTAGCCTGGTTGGCGGACTGAGCTTTTTGCTGGCGCCGCAAATCATTGCGTTTTTCGTGCCCGAACAACCTGAAGTTATCGCCACCGGCGCTCAGTTTGTTGAAGTAATGGCACTGACCTGGGGCGGTATGGCCGTGCAGGTATGCATTACCGGTGCTTTTCGGGCATCCGGCAATATGATAAACGCCATGGTGCTGTCGCTATTATCGCAGTGGGTGTTTTTATTCCCTATTGCATTTGTCTTATCAAAACACACAGAGCTCGGTAAAGCCGGTATCTGGTGGGCCTTTGCGGCTACCAACATCCTGATTGGTATTGTGAGTGTCTGCTGGCTGGCCCGGGGTAGCTGGAAGCACACCAAACTCACTCAGCAAAAGCAGGAAGTGCTGCATGTTACCGAAGAGGCCCTGCGTGAATCAGACGATCATTACTATCCTTAACTCAGAGAAACCACTATGAAAATCCACCGTATTAATCCCACCCAACGTTGGTCAGACATCACCGTTTTTAACGGCATTGCCAACTTTGTTGAAGTACCGGAAACTGACGAAGTACTGGACATTGAAGGTCAGGTGAGCGCTATTTTTGCGCAGGCAGAGGCCTCTCTTGCTTTAATCGGCAGCGATAAGTCGCGCATTCTGAGTGTGACAATTTACCTTACCGATTTTAGCCTGGTCGACCGCCTGAATGCCGTGTGGGATGCCTGGTTTGATGAGGGCACAGCGCCAAGCCGCGCGTGCGTAAAAGTGGAGCTGGCCGACCCGGACTGGCTGCTGGAAATGGCCTTTACCGTGGCCGCGGGCGAAGCCTATTTATAAGCGCTCATGGAGCGGCCTCTGCCGCTCCTACAAGCACAATTAGCTTTCTTTTACCTGATTACGCAACACAAATTTCTGAATTTTACCGGTGGACGTTTTCGGCAGTTCACCAAATACGATTTTCTTCGGCACTTTAAAGCGCGCCATATTGTTACGGCAGAATTCAATTACCTCGTCGGCGCTTACCTGCATACCGTCTTTAAGCTTAATAAACGCGGCGGGCACTTCTCCCCACTTTTCATCCGGCTGGGCCACCACTGCAGCTTCAATAATGGCCTGATGGCGATAAAGCACGTCTTCTACCTCGATACTCGAGATATTTTCCCCACCGGAGATAATGATATCTTTGGAGCGGTCCTTAATTTCGGCATAACCGTCGGGATGCCACACCGCCAGGTCGCCCGAGTGGAACCAGCCGCCCTCAAAGGAATCCTCGGTGGTTGAGGGATTCTTTAAATAGCCTTTCATTACCACGTTACCGCGCATAAAGATTTCGCCCACGGTTTTACCGTCCTGTGGCACCGGCTCAAGGGTAGTGGGGTTAGCCACCATAATGTCTTCCTGCATGGGCACCTTAACGCCCTGCCGGGCTTTCTTTCTGGCCTTTTCTTCAATGGGCAGTTCGTCCCACTCGTCGTGCCAGGCGCACACCACACACGGGCCGTAGGTCTCAGTTAAACCGTAGACATGGGTTACCGCAAAGCCCATTTCTTCCATGCCCTGAATAACCGCTGCCGGTGGTGCTGCGCCCGCCGTCATGACACTCACCTGATGCTCTATGCCCTGCTTTAACTCATCCGGCGCATTGTTGAGCATGTTCAGCACAATGGGCGCACCGCAGAAGTAGTTCACGCCGTCTTCTTTGATGGCATGGTAAATCGCATCAGGCCGAACGTGACGTAAGCACACACTCACGCCGGCATTGGCGGCAATGGTCCAGGGAAAGCACCAGCCATTACAGTGGAACATGGGCAATGTCCACAAATAACGGGGATGCGGCGCCATATTCCACGACACAATATTGCTTACGGCGTTAAGGTAAGCGCCGCGGTGGTGATACACCACGCCTTTTGGGTCGCCGGTAGTGCCCGACGTATAGTTAAGCGTAATGGCATCCCATTCATCCTCAGGCAATGACCACTCGTAACCTGACGCATCGCCGCCGGCAATAAACGCTTCGTAGTCCATTTCGCCAATCAGTTCGCCGCCTTCGTAATAGGGATCATCAATATCAATCACTAACGGCTTTTTGCTGAGCATCTTGATGGCTTTGCCAACCACTTCGGAAAATTCGCGGTCAACCACGACTACCTTAGCCTCACCATGCTGCAGAATGAACGCGATGGCTTCGGCATCAAGGCGAATATTAACGGCATTTAATACTGCGCCGGTCATCGGCACGCCAAAGTGGGCTTCAAATAGTTCTGGTAAGTTGGGCGAGATAAACGCCACGGTGTCGCCCTTGCCGATGCCCCGCTGGGTAAGCGCACTGGCCAGCTGCTGGGTGCGTTGGTAAGTTTCAGCCCAGGTGCGGCGGGTTTGCTGATGAATAACCGCCAGATGATTAGGGTACACCGCCGCGGTTCGTTTGATAAAAGACAACGGGCTTAAGGCCGCAAAGTTGGCCGGATTCTGGTCGAGTCCTAACGCGTAGGGGTTATGATGATGTGTAGGGTTCATGGGTATCCTTATCGCATTCAAACAAGCGTTTAATTTATT
>NZ_RCUA01000010.1 GCF_003731635.1 Marisediminitalea oceani
CTGCAGCTAATATACACCGTCAGACCGGCCTACGAGCCGGGATCTCCTTAACCGACTGTCTACCCGTAAATATTCTTTTGAATGAGTAAAACTGTTCAGAAGATCCCCGCTCAAGAGCATGCGGGGATGACGGAGGCGGTGCATGCAGGGATGACAGGGTCATAAGGGATGAGGAAAGTAACGAATGATGAGTTAATAGAAACGTTAGCCCCGATTACATAAGTTGTTTGGCAAAACTACTTATAACCTTCCTGACGAAAATGTTATGATTATCGTTATTATTAATCTCTCTGGGTTGTGGCAGGCCCAACGTCAAGCAGAATAAGAATTAACGTGGCGAGCAGACAACTCTTTTCATATATTTTTCGTTCAGTCTTTTTAGGGCTGGTAGTGGCATTACTTATCCTGTTTCTGGTGCCGGATTTACGCCAGGGTACCGGCTTTGGCACCAGTTGGTTAGCGCAAACGCCACAAAGTGCCAAGCGTGAAACATATTATCCGGCCCTGAGTCGCGCCGCTCCTGCTGTGGTTAACATCTACAGCGTCAGTATTGAGAATAACCCCAATTATTATAATCAGGCGCGGCAACGCACCAGTCTGGGATCTGGCGTTATCATGACCGAATCCGGTTATATCCTTACCTGCCATCACGTTATTAAAGACGCCAACAGTATTTTCGTAGCGCTGCAGGATAACCGGGTCGCCGAAGCGCAAATTATCGGTTCCGACCAGCTTACCGATTTAGCCGTACTCAAAGTGAACGAAAATAACCTGCATGTTATCCCCCAGTTAGAGGAGCCGGATTTACGTGTGGGTGATGTGGTTATGGCCATTGGTAACCCTTATAACCTCGGTCAAACCATCACGCAGGGTATCGTAAGCCGCGCCGGCAGAACCGGTCTTTCCAACAGTTACGTTGATTTTATTCAGACCGATGCGGTACTTAACCAGGGTAACTCTGGTGGTGCACTGGTCGACAGCAACGGCTACCTGGTAGGTATTACCAACGCTAATTTCCAGGTCCGTGATGAACGTCGCGGCACTTACATCGTCGACGGTATCAACTTCGCGGTTCCTTACGAGCTTGCAGTACGGGTGATGGAATCGATTATCACCAATGGCAAAGTCACCCGTGGCCAGTTAGGTTTTATCGGTGAAGAGTTACGCGGCGGCCCCGGCATTGAGGTAAAAGCAGTAGCAGCCAATTCGCCCGCTGCGCAGGCCGGTTTACGCCCGGGCGACATAATTATGTCAATTGATGGCATTCGCCTTGAGAGCGCCTCTAAAGCACTGGATATGATAGCGGAAACCCAACCCGGCACTGTGCTGGAACTGGAAGTCAGCCGCAATGCCAGCTTGTTTACTATGCAGGTCACCGTGGCAGAACTTCAACTTCAGTAGTGTTTTACTAAAAAACTTACGCTGTTTTTGAATTACTCATCTATTATTTAGGTAATGGATCTGCAGTTCAGGAACAATTTTAATGGTAGAAGTGATTACCAGGGTCGACTCCAGCCCAAGCCTTAAATACGGGAGTTACTCCATTCATATCAGTGGTAACCTGTTGTTGTTGTTTTTTCGTGGCACCTGGTCGGAAAAATGTGCGGCAGATTATATTCGCGACGTTTCCCGATTCCGCCACGAGCAAGGTCTTAATCACTTTGCATCCATAGCTATTATCAGTGAATGGCAACTGGGCACGCCCGAAGCGATTAATATGGTGTCTAATGTGATCCGCCGAGGCGCAGAGATGTGCATGGTGGCGCAATTTCTTCTTGCAGAAGGTAACAACCATCTATCGTTACATATCGCACGGCAAAATGTTGAAAAGGCTTTTCCCGGTGCCATTACCGGCGCTGCTCTGGATGACTTCCTACCCGCTCTCGACAAACATGGAATTCATTTTGACGAACAGCGGGTACGAAATATTCTGGCCGCTAATGACCGGTGTGATTAGCAGGTAACGCAGGTTATTCGCTAACCCGCGATACTACTGCGCCCAAACCACCTAGCTTGTGCTCGATGGCTTCGTAGCCACGATCCAGGTGATAAATGCGGCTGATATGGGTTTCACCCTCGGCGACAAGTCCGGCAATGATCAGACTGGCTGATGCTCTTAGGTCGGTTGCCATTACGGGCGCGCCTTTCAACGAAGACTCACCTTTACTTACCGCACTGTTAGTTTCCAGCGCGATTTCCGCGCCCATGCGCTGTAACTCAGGCACATGCATAAAACGGTTTTCAAAGATGGTTTCTGTAATCACGCCGGTGCCTTTTGCAACGGCATTAAGCGCCACAAACTGCGCCTGCATATCGGTAGGAAAGCCCGGGTGAGGCGCGGTTTTTACTTTTACAGCAGTTAACGGCGTGGTGCGACGGTCCAGCTCAATCCAGTCTTTACCGGTTGTAATCACTGCCCCGGCCTGTTGCAGTTTGGATAGCACAGCATCAAGTGTTTCTGGTGCCGCATTTAAGCATTTAACATGGCCGCCGGTTACAGCCGCGGCAACCAGGTAGGTTCCGGTTTCAATGCGATCCGGCAATACCGCGTAATCGCAGCCGTTTAGAGCTTCAACACCATGAATTCGAATCTTATCGGTACCGGCGCCTGAGATACGTGCGCCCATGCTGTTCAGGCAGTTGGCCAGATCAACAATTTCCGGCTCCCGGGCGGCGTTTTCGATAACTGTTTCGCCATCGGCCAGGGCCGCGGCCATCATCAAATTTTCGGTAGCCCCAACACTCACGATATCCATGAAGATACGCGCGCCTTTCAGGCGACCATCAACACTGGCACGTACATAGCCTTCATCTACATTGATAACAGCGCCCATTTTTTCCAGGCCTTCCAGGTGCAGATTAACCGGTCTGGCACCAATGGCACAGCCACCGGGTAAAGACACATTGGCCGTGCCTAATCTGGCCAGCAGCGGGCCGAGCACCAGAATGGATGCGCGCATAGTACGCACTAATTCATAAGAAGCGGTATCACTGGAGAGTTCAGCAGCATGCAACAGTACGGTATTGGTGTCCTGTTGCTCTACGCCTACGCCTAAGTCTTTCAACAGCGCCAGCGTGGTGCTGATATCTTTAAGTTGAGGAACGTTGCTGTACCTGCAGGGCTGTGCCGTTAGCAAGCTGGTCATTAATAATGGCAAGGCGGCGTTTTTAGCGCCAGAAATAACCACTTCGCCATTCAAGGGCGGACTTTTTTTAATAATGAGTTTATCCACTGGTGAATCCTGCGTGGGTTATTGCGGCATATTAAACTGACGCTCGCGCTGCCAGTCTTTTTCAGTAAAGGTTTTAATCGATACAGCATGCATTGAACCATCGGCAATGAATGCATTTAGAGGAGCGTATACCGCTTGCTGGCGTTTCACCCGGCTCATTTCTGCAAAGGCATCGCTCACCGCAATTACGGTAAAGTGTGAGCCGTCACCTTTGACATAAACTTCGGCTAAGTCGAGTTTTTCTTTCAGTAAGCTTTCAATTTCTTTAGTGTCCATGACTCTCCGGCAGTATGGTTTTTACCCGACCGGCAATACGTCGTCGAGTTCGCTGATTTTTGCCAATTTAAGCATTTTTTCCGGCAGGTTGCACAAGGTAATTTTAACCCCTTGCGCATTTCCCTCGCGAATGGCATTGAGTGTCCATGCAAGGCCGGCACTGTCGACTCGCTGCACATCCTGAAAGTCCAGTTCGCAATGTTTAGCAGCGCGCAGGCGCTGCTGTTCACTATTGCCCAGCGAAGACCACCATTCCTGGCTCAGAGTCTGACGATCCAGAGCGCCGTTGAGCTTGATGGTTTGTTTATCGGCCACTATTAATCTGCCTCACGGGTACTGCCATCCAGAGATTTCAGCTGGATAGGCTTAGCGATGCGCTCGCGCATGATTTCAATTACTTTTTCAATGCCTTCAGTACGCATTACCGGCTCATACTGCTTGATTTCGTTTTGCAGCATGCTGATACCTTCGGCAACCATGTCGTAAGCTTTCCACTCTTTATCCTTTTTACGCACTTTAAAAGCCACTTTAATGTCCGGACGTTCGCCATCACGGATAAGTGCACGTACGGTTACCGTTTTATCCCCTTCAAATTCCTGTGGTGGGGAAAACAGCACTTCCTGGTCATCGTAATAGCTCAGTGCATCAGCATAGCTGGTTACCAGATACTGACGAAACACACGAATGTATTCGATCAGTGTCTCGCGATCGGTTTTCTTCATATCGAAATATTTGCCCAGTACTTTAAACGCACTGTACTGGTAATCGATGTAGGGCATCAGTTCTTCGTCCATAATGTCGCGAAGGATTTCAGGGTTAGCGGCAATTTCCTGCTTTGAGGACTTAATACGCTCAAAGGTACGGTTACCGACCTGCTCCACCATTTTATACGGGTCCTGGCTATTGACCTCTGGCAAAGAATCCTGAGCACTTACCGGCAGGACAACCATCACCAGTAATGTAAAAAATGCGGCTAATTTTGCTTTCAACTTCTCTCTCCTAACCTGACAATGCGATGCTTATTAATAAAGACCGGCTTGTTGTCACTATTCTTCACTATTGCGGCTGAACAGGAACTGACCAATCAGTTCTTCCAGCACTAACGCTGAACTGGTGTCCTCGATATAGTCACCTTCAGCCAGATTCTCAACCCCATCGATGGTAAATCCGGGTTCAAAACCAATATATTGTTCGCCGAGTAAACCAGAGGTCAAAATTGACGCCGAACTGGTTTCCGGAAACTCGTTGTATTCACTCTGGATAGTTAACTCAACGACCGGACTATAATCGTCTTTATCCAGCTTGATTGCATTTACGCGACCAATGGTAACGCCGCCCACTTTTACCGGTGAACGAACTTTCAGGCCACCAATGTTTTCAAACTTGGCATACAGGGTGTAGGTATCACCGTCGGTTACCACCGTCTGATTAGCTACCTTTAACGCCAGCAGTAACAAGGCTGCGATAGTCATTAAGACAAACACACCTACCATTAATTCCGTTTTATAACGATTCATCGTACCCAGCCCCCTTATTCAATACCAAACATCAGGGCGGTGAGCACGAAGTCCAACCCTAATACTGCCAATGACGAAAACACCACGGTTTGTGTGGTTGCCTGACTGATACCTTCTGAGGTTGGTATCGAATCATATCCTTTAAATATGGCAATCCAGGTCACAACCAGGGCAAATACGAGGCTTTTTATCACCCCATTTATGACATCTTTGTCCCAATCGACGGTTGCCTGCATAATTGACCAGTAACTGCCGGCATCAACGCCCAGCCAGTCAACGCCAACCAAGTGGCCGCCAAGTATGCCTACTGCAGAGAAAATGAGTGCCAGCATAGGCATGGCTATCATACCGGCCCAAAAGCGTGGCGCGACCACACGGCGCAGCGGATCCACCGCCATCATTTCCAGACTGCTTAATTGTTCAGTGGCTTTCATTAAGCCAATTTCGGCGGTAAGCGCAGAACCTGCGCGGCCTGCAAATAACAGGGCGGTTACCACGGGCCCTAACTCACGCAGCAGCGACAGCGCTACCATGGGACCCAGGCTGCCTTCTGCACCGTAGTCGGTAAGAATGGTGTAGCCCTGTAATGCCATAACCATGCCGATAAACAGGCCTGACACAATAATAATTGCCAGTGACTGCACACCCACCACATAAAGCTGGCGGATGGTTAGCGGGATATTTTTCAGGCTGGGCGCAGCAAACAGCGCGCCGAACAGCATTAATCCAGCCCGGCCGGAGGCAGCTACCCGTTCCAGAGTGTGGCGACCGGTTTGTTGTATCCAGTTCAATCGCTTTCTCCCAAAAATGCTGCTCGTAAATCATCCGCCGGATAGTGAAACGGTACCGGACCATCTGCCTTGCCCTGCAGAAATTGTTGTACCAACTCTGAATCACTACCTTTGATTTGCTCGGCGGTGCCCTCCCCGATAACCCGCTGGTCGGCGAGAATATAGATATAATCGGCGATAGTCAGTACCTCGGTAACATCGTGGGTTACCACAATACTGGTGAGGTTAAGGGCATCGTTAAGCTCGCGGATCAGCTTTACCAGCACGCCCATGGAAATCGGGTCCTGGCCGGCAAATGGCTCATCGTACATAATTAAATCCGGATCCAAAGCAATTGCTCTGGCCAGCGCTGCCCGTCGGGCCATACCGCCGGATAGTTCACTGGGCATCATTTGCGCTGCCCCTCGTAACCCTACAGCCTGCAGCTTAAGAGCAACGATAGTGGCGATGATAGATTCTGATAATTTTGTGTGCTCGCGCAGCGGAAAAGCGACATTATCAAACACGGTCATGTCGGTGAACAATGCGCCACTCTGGAACAGCATGCTCATGCGACGACGATTATGATAAAGCGCTTTGCGACTCATTGCCGGGATGGACTCACCGTCAAAGGTAATATCGCCACCGTCAGGAATGAGTTGTCCGCCTATCAGCTTAAGCAACGTGGTTTTACCTATTCCACTCGGGCCCATCACGGCAGTGATTTTGCCTTTGGGCACACGCAGTGAGATGCCGTCATAAATAACGCGCTCCCCACGGGAAAAGGTCATATTTTTTACGTCGACTAAATAGTCCATGTTACTTTGCATTTCCTGTGCAGGCCTTAGCCCTGAAGCCTGGTTACACTACCCGACTTCGGTTTATCTGTTCCGCGTTCATTGTATGACGGTTTGCTTATTCTGCCTAAACCGAAAAGGTTACAATTTATATCACGAACGCCACTGCAGGATATAGCCTACCAGCGAAGTATATTAGATTTTCATTATCCTGTTATTCGCCCGGAATTTCCGTTTTATTTAACGAATAACATTGTTCTATGCTGTAGAATAGAAGCTGAATCTTCGCTGAAGCTGTTACCAACTTAAGTGCAGAGGATTCTACCATAGTATAAGTCGATTACATACATTCATGTAGGTATATTTAATAACCAGTTGCGCATAGCGTTTAATTCAGCGTCTAATCAATTACTTGCCAATTGCTATCAAATAGCACCACGGTTAACTCTGTGACACTCTACACAAGCATACGTTCCATGACGATGCGACTTGAGCACAGAAAAGCTCCGTCTTTAGCCATTAAAACGCCCCGCAGGTTTATAAAGTTCACTTGATATATATCGCCCCGCCTTTAATAAGACCGTGTTTACGCGTTTTTCTGTCAGGCTAAACATAGGAATAAGCGCATTTTTTTGCGAGAATACAACTTTCGATGGAAGCAGGTTTTGTTGTGATACTTCAGGTAGCTATTTTTCTGGCCGGACTCGCGGTACTAAGCTGGAGTGCCGACAAATTTGTTTACGGCGCTTCTGCCCTGGCCAGGAACATCGGCATCTCTCCCATGATGATTGGTCTGACGATTGTGGCCATGGGTTCGTCGGCACCGGAGATTGTGGTTTCAGCGGTGGCGTCGATCAACGGTAATCCAAACACCGCAGTCGGTAATGCGCTGGGTTCCAATATTACCAATATTGGCCTGGTACTTGGTATTACTGCCCTAATCAAGCCCTTGCTGGTATCGTCGACAACCCTGAAACGGGAGTTCCCGTTATTGCTGGTAATCAACCTGATTGCTGTTTACTTCCTGTATGACGGTGAATTGTCTTCGTTGGAAGGCATCATTCTTATTCTGCTGTTTATTTTTGTGTTAGCCGGGATGGCCTGGATTTCTCTGCTGGTCGACAAAGGCGATCCGCTGATGAATGAAACCAGCGATGAAATTCCCAACGCAGTGGAAACCTCACATGCCGTGCTCTGGATAGGTCTGGGGTTAGTGCTGTTGCCGGTGAGCGCTCAGTTTATGGTAGACTCCGCCGTGCATATTGCACGGTACTTTGGCATGAGCGATTTGGTGATCGGATTAACCATTATTGCCCTGGGCACCAGTTTACCAGAACTAGCGGCCAGTGTAGCCGGTGTGTTGAAAGGCGAAGACGACCTCGCCCTGGGTAATGTCATCGGCTCTAATATTTTTAATTTGCTGGCGGTACTCGGCATGCCTGGGCTAATTGCACCAGGTATCCTTGATGAAAACGCCGCACATCGGGACGCGCTGGTGATGCTGGGACTGACCCTGCTATTATTAGTGTTTAGTTTTAATTTCCGTGGGACACGACGAATCAACCGTGTCGAGGCGGCCCTGCTAGCAGGCTGCTACCTGGGTTATCAGTATTGGTTATTTGCCTAATGACATCACAACAACAATCTTCCTTTATTGAATCAGCCAGGCGCGTTGTCGCAATCGAACAAGCCGCCATTGCCGCGCTGGGCGAACGCTTTGATGAGCGTTTTGTGAAAGCCTGCGAGCTACTTAAAAACTGTCAGGGTAAGGTGGTAGTAAGTGGCATGGGTAAATCAGGTCATGTGGGTAACAAAATTGCCGCCACCCTCGCCAGCACTGGTACGCCGGCATTTTTTATGCACCCGGGCGAAGCCAATCACGGCGATCTGGGCATGCTCGGTTCTAACGATGTGCTGTTAGCCATTTCCAACTCTGGCGAAACCGGTGAACTACTCAATTTGCTGCCCGTAGTAAAACGCCTGAATGTGCCGGTGATAGCCATGACCAACCGCGCAGACAGCACCCTGGGCAAACATGCCGACGTGGTACTCGACATTGGCGTAGAACAGGAAGCCTGTACGCTGGGCCTGGCGCCAACCACCAGCACCACCGTAACGCTGGTAATGGGCGATGCCCTGGCGGTGGCCCTGCTGGACGCCAATGGCTTTACCTCAGATGACTTCGCGCTCTCGCACCCTGGCGGTAGCCTGGGCCGTAAATTACTGCTTACCGTTGCAGACATTATGCTGACCGGTGATGAAATTCCACTGGTCCCCGAGCAGGCAACAGTCTCTGAAGCATTACTGGAGATATCCCGTAAAGGCCTGGGCCTAACCGGCATTACCGATACAGAGCGCAACCTGCTGGGCGTATTTACCGACGGGGATTTACGCCGCTTGCTGGATGCCCGGGTGGATATCCACAATACCCGCGTAGAAGAAGTAATGACCCGTGGGTGTAAAACCTCGCGCGGTGAAGACCTCGCCGTTGAGGCTCTTAACTTAATGGAACAATATAAAATCAGCGCCCTGTTGGTGGTTGATGATAACAACCAGCCAGTGGGTGCGTTTAACATGCACATGCTGTTAAAAGCGGGAGTACTGTAATGAGCATGGTAAAAACCCTGTATACTGAACTTCCCCATGCTTTTTACCAGCAACTGCAACAGATTAAGCTGTTGGTTTGCGATGTGGATGGCGTATTCTCAGATGGACGCATTTATCTGGGCAATCAGGGCGAAGAATTAAAGGCCTTCCATACCCGCGATGGCTATGGCGTTAAAGCATTGGTAAATGCTGGCATTGAAGTGGCGGTTATTACCGGCCGGCGTTCAGCTATCGTTAAGGACCGTATGACATCATTAAAGGTGTCACACATTATTCAGGGTGAAGAAAACAAGGCCGATGCGTTGGCTGAGTTAATCACCTCGCTGGGGCTTAGCCGTGAACAGGTAGCTGCTATTGGTGATGATATGCCGGATACCGGCATGTATACCCACAGCGCGGTTAACATTGCGGTGAAGGATGCGCACCCACAGGTTATTGCGCAGGCAAACTGGGTAACCACCCTGCCGGGCGGCTTTGGAGCGGTAAGGGAAGTGTGTGACACCCTGCTGCAGGCCAATGATAAGTTAAAAGGCATTCTAGGAGCCAGTGTATGAGTAAAGTAGGGCTGAGCATTGCCTGCCTGTTTATTCTGGCCACACTGCTTTACCTGCCCGGGTTTCTGGCTGAAGAACCAGTGATCACTCCGGATCAGGATGTACTGGCTATTACACCGAGTTATAAAGCCCGTAACCTGACCACCACGTTATATAACGAACAGGGTCAGCGCGTACACGAAGTGTTTTCTTCCACCATGGAAAACTACGAGCAACTGGGCTTTGTGCTGTTTTTAGCGCCGCAGTACACCATTTACCAGGAGTCTGGCGAGCCGCCCTGGCAGGTAGTCGCCGACGAAGGGACGTTGTATGATAACAACATGATACAACTGGAAAATAACGTAGTGATTGTGAGTAAGGACCAGGCTGACTTTGTACAGCGGGTAACCACAGACTACCTTGAGATAGATTTGGACCAACAAACCATGGTGTCCGACGCCAGGGTGGAAATTTCGGGGCCTGATTTCCTGATATTTAGTAACGGACTTCGCGCCAACCTATTGAATAAAACTTATGAGTTGAATCAACATGTGCAAACGACTTATTCCCCTGCTAACTAGCCTGTCGCTGGCGCTCGCGCCGGCTGTGGTCATGGCAGCCAAGTCTGATTTCAAAAAAGACATCGAGGTGTTTTCCGAATCCCAGTTCCTCGACGGTAAAAATAAAAAGTCGATCCTGATTGATAATGTTCAGGTTACTCAGGGCTCGTTGAGCATTAAGGCCGACCGGGTAGAAGTAGAAGCTGGCGGTGGCAAGGGCAAGGAAATATTTATCGCTACTGGCAAACCTGCTGTATACAGCCAGACTCTGGACGATGGCCGGGTTGTGGAAGCCCGTGCATTTGAGATCCGTTATGAAGTGGCGAATCGCACTATTTCGCTGGCCGGTGATGCCGAATTGAATCAGAATACCAGTGTCGTAAAAGGTGAAACCATCGTTTACGACATGGAAAAAGAACAACTTAAAGCCACCGGTGACGGCAGCGGCAGTGAAGATGGCCGGGTGCGTACCGTATTTAGTCTGGAAGATATTGAAGCCGTACGCAACGAAAGCAAGGCCAGCGATAGCACAGATGATCAACAGGATGACGACAACGAATGACCACCCTGACCGCCACCCACTTAGCTAAGTCGTATAAGTCCCGGCAGGTAGTAAGGGATGTCAGCGTTGAGGTGTCTGCCGGCCAGATTGTTGGCCTGCTTGGCCCCAATGGCGCAGGTAAAACCACCACCTTTTACATGATTGTAGGCCTGGTGGCGCTGGATAAGGGCGATATTCGCATCGACGAGATGGATCTGACCCGCCAGCCCATGCACGAACGTGCCCGCAACGGGATTGGCTATTTACCCCAGGAAGCCTCTATTTTCAGAAAGTTAACGGTTTTTGACAATATCATGGCAATATTGCAGACACGCAAAGACCTTTCTTCTGCCGAACAGCAAAATGAAGCAGACGCCCTACTTGATGAATTCAATATCAACCATATACGTAATAGTACAGGGATGAGTTTGTCGGGAGGAGAGCGGCGACGGGTAGAAATTGCCCGGGCACTGGCGGCGAATCCGAAATTTATTTTGCTCGATGAACCCTTTGCGGGAGTTGACCCAATTTCGGTTAATGATATAAAGAAGATCATACAACATCTTCGTGACCGCGGAATTGGTATCCTGATTACTGACCACAACGTCCGGGAAACCCTCGACGTCTGTGAGAAAGCCTATATTGTGAGTCAGGGCGAATTAATTGCCCAGGGCACTGCCGAACAGGTTTTAAGTAATCAAAAGGTCAAGGATGTATACCTGGGTGAGCAATTCAGGCTATAGTTAGATACATAAAGACAACAAGTTTTGTCCCTATCAATAACAAGCAAGGCGTTAAGAACAGAAGTAGATGAAACCATCTTTACAGCTCAAATTTAGTCAACAACTTACTATGACGCCACAATTGCAGCAGGCGATTAAACTGCTGCAACTATCTACCCTGGATTTACAACAGGAAATCCAGGAAGCGCTCGATTCGAATCCGTTACTAGAAGTTGATGACAACAGCGACAACGATACGGTTGAGAAAAGTAAACTCGATGCTGAAGCTGATGCCGCAGCAACCGCCAGCACCGATACCAGCATGGACACTAACGAGGCCCTCGAGAAAAACGAGTTGCCCGACGAATTACCCATCGACAGCACCTGGGATGAATATTATTCGGCCTCTTCAGCGCCAGCTCCCGGCCCTGCATCCAATGACGATGAAAATGTTTTTCAGGGTGAAACCACCGACAATATTCAGGACCACCTGCTCTGGCAAATGCGCCTCACGCCCTTCAGTGATGTAGACCGTGCCATTGCCATTGCCATTATTGATTCGATTGACGAGTCAGGATATTTAACCGTAACAGTTGAAGATATCCTGCAGAGCGTCAATACTGAAGATATGGAAGAGCCGGTTGAAGTCGACGAAATTGAATGCGTGCTTAAGCGGATCCAGATGTTCGACCCGATTGGTTCAGGCTCACGTACCCCGCAGGAGTGTCTACTGGTCCAGTTAAAACAATTTGCTCCCGACACGCCATGGCTTAAGGAAGCAAAAATCCTTATCGAAGACTATGCCGACCTGCTGGGCAGCAAGGACTACCGCACCTTAATGCGTAAGTCGCGCCTGAAGGAAGACGATTTGCGTGAAGCAATGCGCTTACTGCAAACCCTTAATCCGCGTCCGGGCAGTGCCTTAATTACTCAGGAGCCTGAGTACGTTATTCCCGACGTATCGGTAACCAAGAAAAAAGGCCGTTGGGTGGTTGAACTCAACCCCGACAGTCTGCCTAAACTGAGCGTAAACCAGCAATATGCTGCGATGAGCCGTCAGGCTCGCAACAGCTCAGATTCGCAGTTTATTCGCTCGCATATGCAGGAAGCCAAATGGTTCATCAAGAGCCTGGAGTCGCGTAACGAAACCTTGCTCAAAGTTGCTAACTGCATTGTGCAGCAGCAAATGGGCTTTTTCGAACACGGCCCGGAAATGATGAAGCCTATGGTCCTCAATGACGTAGCCGAGATGGTTGATATGCATGAATCTACCATTTCGCGGGTAACCACCCAAAAGTATATGCACACCCCCCGCGGTATTTTTGAGTTGAAATATTTCTTCTCCAGCCACGTTGCCACCGAGTCTGGCGGAGAATGTTCATCCACTGCCATCCGCGCTCTGATTAAAAAACTGGTTGCCGCCGAGAAGCCCAGTAAACCACTAAGCGACAGCAAAATTGCTCAATTGTTGGCCGAACAAGGTATTAAAGTTGCCCGGCGGACAATAGCAAAATACCGGGAATCCTTGTCGATTCCGCCGTCTAACCAACGCAAGAGCCTTATTTAGGCCGAAATATAAGGAAGACGAACTATGCAAATAAATCTTACAGGTCATCACATCGAGATAACCGATTCTTTGCGTAATTATGTTGATACCAAGTTTAGTAAACTGGAGCGCCACTTTGATCACATATCCAATGTGCATGTGATCCTCAACGTGGAAAAGCTTGCTCAGAAAGCCGAAGCCACGATGCATTTAAGTGGTGCGGAAGTATTTGCCTCGTCAGAAAATCAAGATATGTATGCCGCGATAGACAGTATGGTCGACAAACTGGATCGCCAGGTAATCAAGCATAAGGAAAAGCTTAAAAAGCACTAGGCCCAAGATAACCTTATGAATATTCAAGCCTTAGTTAGCCTGGATCGCACTGAATGTGCGGTCCAGTGCAACAGTAAAAAACGAATTTTAGAAATCATCAGCGATATAGCTGCCGAAACCAACGCCGAAATTCAAAAAGAAGACGCGCTTAACGCCCTGCTCAGTCGCGAAAAAATGGGCAGCACCGGCATTGGTAATGGTATAGCGTTGCCGCATGGCAGACTGGCTAATCTTTCCAAAGTGACTGCCGTGGTAGTCACCACCACCCCAGCCATTGCCTTTGACGCCATTGATGATAAACCGGTTGATATCTTTTTTGCCATTCTGGTACCAGAAAACCAGACCGAGGGGCATTTACAGACCCTCGCCACTATCGCCGGCAAGTTAAGCCAGAAAAGCATTGTAAAAACCATCCGTAACGCCGAATCGAAGGAACAGGTTATCGCCGCACTATGCGACGAGGCTGCACAGTAGTCCGGCAGGGAGTCTGACAAAACCATGAAACTCATTATTATCAGCGGGCGCTCCGGCTCCGGCAAATCCGTTGCGCTAAGGGCCCTGGAAGATTTAGGCTACTACTGCGTTGATAACATTCCGGTGAATCTGCTCCCCACCCTCACCCATACCGTGGTCGACGAATACGATCAGGTAGCCGTGAGTATCGATGTGCGTAACCTGCCAAAGGATCCCGACGAATTAGTCGAGATCCTAGACTATCTGCCCTCGTCATGGTCGATGACCATCGTGTATCTTGATGCCAGCGATGACATGCTGGTGAAGCGCTTTAGTGAAACCCGCCGCCTGCATCCGCTGGCGAAACTTAACAAGTCACTGGCCGATGCCATTCTGGCAGAAAAAGAACTGCTAGCGCCTATTGTGGAGCGTGCTGACCTGTATATCGACACCGACCGCTTGTCGATTCATCAGTTGGCCGAGCTTATCCGGGAGCGAATTCTGGGTAAGAAAAGCTCAAGACTGGTGCTGGTATTTGAATCCTTTGGCTTTAAGCACGGTATCCCGAAAGACGCAGATTACGTGTTTGATGTGCGGTTTTTACCTAACCCGCACTGGGAACCTGATTTGAAGCATTTAACCGGGCTGGATTCACCGGTTGAGGCCTTTCTGGGCTCTCAACCGATTGTCACCAAGTTTATCTGGCAAATCCAAAACCTGCTCGATACCTGGATGCCGCACCTGGAACGGAATAATCGCAGCTATGTAACCATTGCTATAGGCTGTACCGGAGGCCAGCACCGCTCGGTGTTTGTAGCCCAGTCACTGGCCAAAATATACAGCGATAAGCATCCGGATGTGCAAATCCGTCACCGGGAGTTAAACCGATAATGCGCGTAGAAAAAACTCTTACCATCGTTAATAAACTTGGCCTGCATGCCAGAGCGGCCACACAGTTAGTGCAACTGGCCAATCAGTTTGATGCTGAAATCACCCTTAAGAAGGGGGATAAAGAAGCTAATGCCAACAGTGTGCTGGGGTTAATGCTGATGGAAAGTCACCAGGGCGAACAGGTTGATGTGATCAGCGAAGGCCCGGATGCCGAAGCCGCCATGGCGGCGGTAGAAAACCTGATTGTTGGCCGCTTTAACGAAGACGAATAGTCTCTGCGATCATAGCAGCTAACCACTGATTGACTGCCAAACAATAATCACAAACAAAATAGCGCTGATTAATTGCCACACCAGTACCGGATTGCGTTCGATTAGCGGCTTTGTTACCTCCCCAGAGATAATTTCAGCGGGATTACACAACGCGGTTTCGAAATCCGAAAAGGCCTCAAAGCGTTTACTTTCTTCAGGGTGAGTTATTTTCTTCAGGCAAATATCCAGCCATGCAGGCAAATCTGCTCTAGTCTTTCGAACACTCTGATACCTATATTCATCTGTACTTGCAGGAATATAGTCTTTAAAACCAAACGGCGCATAGGGTAATTTACCGGTAAACATTTCGTAAACGATCACCCCAAGAGAAAACATGTCCGCTTTAAAGCTACTCCGGTTGTGAATCAGAAACTCTGGAGCAATGTAGTGCACTGAGCCTACCGGGTACTTTTCTTGTTGTTGCTCGCCGGTTTCCAGTAACGACGACACCTGAACCGTACCAAAATCGATAAGCTTCACCTCGCCGTGTTCGGTTATCATAATGTTTTCAGGTTTCAGATCCCGATGCACCATGTCATTACGCTGAAATGCCCTTAACGCCTTTACCACTTGTAAAACTATACGGCGCACCTGATCCAGTGATGGTGCTGGATGATCTATCATCCATTGCCTTAATGATTGCCCCTCAATGTATTCGCAGACATGAAAGATAAAATGGGTATTGGCTGGTCTTGGTAATATTTTCATGACGTAGGGGCTGTCCATATTCCGCCCTACCCACTCCTCACGCAAAAAGCCCTGCATAAAATCGGCATCATCCCCATGCTTTACCGTTGGCGCTTTAAGGCCGTAAATCTGCCCACTGGTTTCGTCGACTACTTTGTATAAACAGGAGCGTGTTCCGTTAAATACCTGCTCAATTACCCGAAAACCTTCCAGTTTATGACCTACCTCCAGTGGTGGCGGGATAACCATTTCACTGGCGATTACACCCAGTTCGTTAAGGTTAGCTTCAGGGAGTGCTTCTACCATTGCAATAAAACAAGTGACGTTATCATTGCTCCCGGCATCCAGCGCAGCATCAACAATGTCTCGTGCAGCCTGTTCCGGGTTGTGCATATCCCTGAGCTTTTTGGCAAGCGTTTTGGCGCCCAGAAAATCATGTACCCCATCGGTCGTGAGTAAATAAACTTCGCCCTGTCGTAAAGCGAAAGAAGCAAAGTCAACATCAAGCTTAGCATCCAGTCCTATCGCTCTGGTTAAAATATTTTTACTGCGTTGTTTTATGACATGATCGGTGGATAACTGCTCAAGTAAACCCTCCTGATATCGATAAATCCGACTATCCCCAACATGCATAAGAAAGCCAGTGGCTGATTTGAATATAAGGCAACTCAGCGTAGTTAACATTTGGCTGCCTCCGCCCTGAGCATAATCAAACTGCCCGTAACACCAGCGATTTAAACTGGTTAGAATCTTCCCTACCGAACGTTTAACCGACCAGCTTGACGGTGCCTGAATATAATCATAGATAAAGGTGTTTACCGCTGTGTGCGAGGCATCTTTAGCTTTAGTACAAGCCGATACGCCATCGGCAATAGCGATTACCGCCCCTTTATCTTTGAGTTGAGTACCCTCACCATGCCAGGCCGCGAACGCATCCTGGTTTTCAAATTTAATACCCTGTGAGGTATAACCACCATAGTGAATTTTTAGTGCTGACATGCTCATCTCACAAATATAAAAGCACCTGCCTTAAGGAGAAAGCAGGTGCCCAAACCACTTACGCTGGTTAGCTGTAAACGCTATCCGACCTGAATAAGTTCAACAGTGCCATCTTCATTTACCTCGGTAATTGCACCACTGGGCTCCTTCATCAGCAATAATGTAATAAAACCGAACGCTGCCGTACCACTAATCACCAGAAAAAAGGTACTGGCATCCACAAATGAGTACACTGTCAGATAAGTGACTGCGCCGACGTTTCCGTAGGCTCCGGTCATACCGGCAATTTGCCCGGTAAGACGACGTTTAATTAATGGTACTACTGCAAACACAGCACCTTCTCCGGACTGAACGAAAAATGAGCACGCCATAACCGCCAGTACAGCCAGCCAAATTGGCCAGTTTGCGTCAATGAAGCTTAAAGTAAAGTAACCACCAGCTAAACCGGCGGTTAAGATCAGCAGTGTTTTCTTACGACCAAACTTATCTGAGATAATGCCCCCTCCAGGTCGGGACATCAGATTCATAAAAGCGTACATTCCCGCCAGTAAACCGGCTGTAGCCATTGATAATTCGAAGGTTTCAGCAAAAAAAGCCGGTAACATCGACACTACCGCCAGTTCAGAACCAAAAGTTGCAAAATAAAGAATGTTAAGCACCGCGACTTGCTTAAACTGGTATTGATGTTCAGTAGGCACCGGTTTGGTAAATAGCGAACGATTCACCTTAAAATTCGAGTAGGCGTCGAAGCAGTAAATTCCGAACAGCGCCAGGTAAATCATAGTACAAACGTTAGCGCTAAGCATATCAACGCCACTGGGAGACAGTTTCCAGTTAAGTAGCGCCAGCGCCAGGTACATTGGTGTTTTCATTACCAGCAGGAAGTAAAAGTCGCCCTTGCTGGTCACTTCCATTCCGCCTAGATTCTTTGGCTTAAAATAAGTTGAGCCTTTGGGTGTATCCCTGACGTTGGTGTAATAAATAACACTAAAAATTAAACATAGCACGCCGGTAAGAGCGACGGCGTAACGCCATCCGTCATCACCGCCGAATAGCACCGCCAGGGTGGGCAATGTAAATGCCGCTGCGGCAGAGCCAAAATTTCCCCAACCACCATAAACGCCTTCTGCAGTACCCAGTTCTTTGGGGGGGAACCACTCACTGACCATTCGAATACCAATGACAAACCCAGCCCCGATAAAGCCCAGTGCAAACCGGGCAATAGCTAACTGGATAAAGTCGCTGGCAAAGGCAAACATAAAACAAGGTATTGCACAAATGGCCAGAAGTGAAGAGTAAACTAAACGTGGGCCATATTTATCAGTTAAGGCACCAATAATAACCCGGGCCGGAATAGTCAGTGCCACATTAAGGATCAGCAAGGTTTTCCATTCTTCTATACTCAGCCCCATGTCATTCATAATGACCTGTTTCAGCGGCGCCATATTAAACCACACCATAAAAGTAACGAAGAAAACCATCCAGGAAAGATGAAGAATTTTCATTTTCCCGCTAAAGGAAAATATATTGAATTTATCTGCGCTCATGAAATTGTGTCCTAAAAAACAAAAAGCCCGCGCTCTGTAAACAGAGTGCGGGCTTCATTACCAAATCAATTTCCCAAAACTAGTGCAAAAAATACGCCATATAAAAACAACCATAAAATCATAGGGGTAAATTATAAACTTGCGTAACCCCAGCTCTTTTATGCACCATAAAAGAGCGAGATAACCAATTAAGTGCAACGCCTTGAATAGTAATAACCCTACTTAATACAGGTCTACAAAGCCAATACTTCTCTTTTCCTCACGCCCTGTTACGCATTCTACGACAAAATATTCGCCCCCTGCTCTGGTGCTCTGGCTTGTTCTGCCTGGCGGCGGATATCGTCATTTTCACTGGAGACATCGTCATGCGCGGCTGAGTGTTTCTCTGGGGTTGCCGCGGGTTTGCTGACGATGCGTTGTTTAACCGGTGCTTTTTGCTCGCTAACCTGCTCCTGACTATTCACCATCGTCACCGGCACGCCCTGCGGGAAAATCACTTCACGTGCGTCATCCGGCATACTGATACCCTGAACGGTAAACAGCTCTACCAGGTCGCGCATTAATACCGATGCCATTTTAATTACACTGGTACTTTCTACGTCGATCCAGAAATACACTTTGAGATTTACCGTCGCCGAGCCAAGCTCATCAACCAGCACTAATGGCTCAGGTTCTTTAAGTACGTTAGGGTGCTCACCAATGAGCTGTAACGCCAACCGCTGAGCCTGCTGACAATCCGCATCGTAGCCTATGCCTAAGGTAAACTGGCCACGCATTTTAGGGTTTGCGGTGAGATTTTTAATGGTCCCTTTGTAAATCACAGCATTGGGGATCTGAATATGATTGCCATCGAAGTCTACCAGCGTGGTAGCCCGCGTGGTGACTTTCTGAACCACCCCGGTATAACTATTTATTTGCACCACGTCATCAATGCGGAACGGGCGCTGCACTGTTAATAGCAAACTGGCTATCATGTTTTCCGCGATATCCCGAAAGGCAAATCCCAGAATGAGCCCCAGCACACCAGTACCGCTCATTATCGCCACGGCAAACTCGGTAAGGCCGGAAAGTTTCAAAAAGATATACAGTGCAAGCAGAATAAGAACCAGGCTCACCGCGCGCTGGCTTACCGAACGCAACAGCGGGCTGGAAGAAAGGTAACGAACAGGTCTAATCAAAGCTTGTGAAACACGTCCGGCGAGCCACAAGGTCAGCATCAATATAACTAACCCCAATGCAATAGCAGGCAGCTTCACGATAAAAGCCTGCCAGTATGCCTCTAACGAGGTAACCAGTTCACTGGTAGAGGATCCCATTAATCTATTCCTTTGCGCTGTTCCTGCTAGTTAATAATCGCTTTTCCCATGAATAGATCAGAAATGCCAGGGCCCCCTGGCATCACACAGTTCATTGCGTTGTTACTCCGATATATTACCGTTTGAAGAGCCGCACCCCGAGCTTCGTCAACACAAACACAGCTCCACCGGTAAGCGCCCCTATCCATGCTGCGTGGATAGGTACAAAGATTAGTGCCAACGCAGAAGTTGAGGATGTGTGGGCCGTGGTATACAGTGAATGCTGCATACCCCAATAGCCGCAAAAATGAATTGCCGCAATGGCCAATAAGGCCAGCCAGAGAGCGAGCTTGCCTGGCACGGAACGTTTCAGACTGGTCGTTAGCCCCACCAGCAGCAGAGCACCGTAGGGAATGGCTCTGAATGCTGCGGCAAATAGCAGACTGTCGATAGTTAAAAACCGCGTAACCCTGGCAAATCCTTCTGCCACGCCGTAATCGCCAACGAATATTGCCAGTACCCAGTCCACCAGGGTTTCATTAATAACAACGAAGGCGATAATTAGCACTATCCAGAAACTTTTACCCATCACTCAATCCTTGTTTAGTTTATTACCTGAATATCGATAGTAAGTAGCCAGCAGGGCGACTTACTCAGCATCCGGAACGAAAGTGGTTGCCTGTCTCGTGGTTGATTGATTAGTGGCGGTCTCGGATTTCGCCTCAGCACAATCCCGCACGTTCTTTTGCACGGTAATAGCGGCAAACATACTCAATACAAAGGCCATCCCGAAAAAGCCCTTTTCACTGAGTGCCAGTTGCGCGTTGTACAACCCCACAATTAACAGAGCGATAGCGGCCACAGTAGCTACGCCACAAGCGATAAAGTAGGCACGGGTTACTTCAATCCCAGCCATTTTATCGCGGATGGTTTTCTGTAAAGACACCACTGCGAAAAGCCCCAGTAGCATTACGGTCAGGTAGTAGCCTTTTTCATTAAGCTGCATATAAGCGTTAAATAAACCAATCAGATAACTGGCAACCCCAATAATCAGCGCCGCTACTGCAGCAATCCGAAAAGCCTTGGTAGGTGTATTTGTCATTGTCTGAGCTGAGTATTCCATGATGATATCCTTGATTAAATAGCTTGAGTGCGGCCGTTGGCATAGAGCACTACGGCATGTTGAGACAAGTTAAACTGCGTTAAATAGTGGCTAATAGTGGTAAAGGTAGCTGTGCGAACCCGCCCTTTGTGATCAGAAGTAGTTACACCGTCTGTCACCATACTGCCTACCGCCAGCTTTAGCGGGCTGATGTGGACTCGCTGAGGCTTAAAATAGGCGACGTTATTGGCTTTAATTCGCTTTTTATCCGCGGTTTGGTACAGGGCCGCCTGCAGCATATCCAGGGTGAATTCAGTACAGTTCTGGCGCTCGCTGTTAAATGGATTGGCTATCACCGAATAACGGGGATTGTGCAAACCAAGGTGCTTTTGTTCACTGATTAGCGCTATGAGCCGTTCCTGCACCGCCGGGGTTGGTATTACAATGCCAGCCTTAAGCGTTTGGGCGCCCCAGAAAAAATCCACCGGGTAATCAACAATGATGTCGCTGCGACCCGGATCGTCGGCGCGCTGATAGAGATTGTGAATAGCGTATCCGTATTCGGTACTCCCATCATCCAGGCTGATAGCAGAGTAAATCGCTACCGCTGTATGGGTAAAATGAATACCTTTTGGCAGATCTTTTTGCTGACGGCCGACCCGACCGATAATAAAGGCATGAGCCTGATGCTCTGCCGCATAGCGCTCTACTTGCTTGGCAAAGTCAATGATCTGCTCAGGTTGAAACACCGATTTTGACGGGGTCTGACTGCCGGCCTGGGCGCCGGCAGTAAGTATAATCAATAGTACTGCAATAATGACTCGCATAACCTGCTCCTTGTCGAATTAACCCTTAGGGCGAACCCTGAGGGTGAACCCTTACTGTTTTACCGTTTGTTCTACCACGACTTCTGAGGGCGGTGGGTCGCGCGTGATCACGCGGGTAGTAATAGTGAGAGGTTTAGTGTTTCGCTGATGTTTGGCATGCAGCGCTTTAACCGAGTGGTGGGTTGAGTCGGCGACAGCCACCACGCTCATGCCGGTAACAATCACCGGTGCTGCTACTACGGCACTGGCTACCGATGCCGTTGACGCAGCACCTTCCACACTGGCCAGTACACTGTGTTTACTGGCCTGACCGCTGTGATCAACAGAATCAGCCGCCATAGCTCCCTGACTAACAACAACACTGGTAAGTAACGCAATAACTAATTTCTTCATGGTCATATTCCTTCATTGGTTGGTTCCCCTTCAAGCTAATCCCCGGTAGAAAATAAGTAAACTCAATTAAAATTTGTAGTATATTCCTACACCAAAGGTATCGGAATTTAATACTATGAGTCAGATTAAGCAGGTAACACAGCGTTTAAAGCAATTACTTAAGGAACAGGGAATGACCTATAAATCCCTGTCTGAACAACTGCAACTGAGTGAAGCGAGTATAAAACGGTGCTTCTCACAACAGAGTTTTACCCTGGAGCGCCTGGAGCAGGTTTGTGAGGCTTTAGGACTCACCCTGAGCGATGTGTTTATTCAGGTTGCCCAAACTCAGCCTCGGGTTTCCCAACTATCGGAAGCGCAGGAGCGCGAACTGCTGGAGAATCCGCGCTTGCTGTTGGCCGCGGTGTGTGTGCGCGACGGCTGGCAATTTAACGAGATAATTGACTACTACGCTATCAGCGAGCCTGAAGCCGTGCGCCTGATGGTAAAACTGGATCGCCTGAAGTTGATTGAATTTCTGCCCGGTAATCGCTATCGCCTGTTGATTGCCCAGGACTTTCGGTGGATCCCCGGCGGCCCTCTGGAAAGGTTTATGGAACAGGAAGTAATGGTCAAGTTTATGGCGCCAAAGAAAAACGAACCCTGGGCTTTTCGTTTTTACCTGCGCGGGCGCTATTCGGCAAGCTCGGTGGAAATTATTCAGCGCCGGCTCAATCAGCTAACCCGGGAGGCGGCCGAGCTCAATGAAGAAGATGCCCGCTTACCCATAAACGAACGAACGCATATGGGCTTGCTCATGGCAATGCGCCCCTGGGAACCGTCCCTATTTGAGGCGATGCGCCGGGAATAAGCAATATGGCCTCTTCATGCACCGCCTGAAGGCTATTGTTTTCTACCAATTAAAGTAACAAGGACTCCCAACGCCAGGCGAACCTATTTTTTGATATTTCCCGGGCATGATACTCACTAAATTGTCATAACCTTTAGCTATACAAATCACATTAAAACTCGCCAGACAGAATAAAAAAGCGCCAGTTAACATTTTAATCCATGACAGAAATCAGCCTCTGAGTTACCCTTACAGGCATAGCGATATTCTTAAGGATTACGGGTGGCAGAAGCGATTGAAGCGAATTATGCGCGTGGACAATTACGTGCCATCAATCAGGCGCTGTCTGAGGGTCGCTTTGTTTCTGTGCGCAAGCAACTGCACGAAATGCCCCCCAGCGACGTCGCGCTGATTCTTGAGTCCAGCCCCACTAAAACCCGTGATGACCTGTGGGAATTACTCGACAGTGATTTTCACGGCGATGTTATCGAAGAGCTCTCCGAAGAAGTCCGTAACGGTATTATTGCCAAAATGATGCCCGCCAAGGTGGTCGATGCCCTCGAAGACATGGACACCGACGATCTTGCCGAAACCCTGTCGAGCCTGCCGGAAGAAGTGTTGCAGGATGTCTTGCAGTCTATGGATGCCCAGGACCGCCATCGTGCAGAACAAGCCATGTCCTACGGTGAGGAAACCGCTGGTTTCATCATGAACACCGACACCATTACGCTGCGTCCGGAAGTCTCCATTGATGTGGTGCTGCGGTATCTGCGTCTGAAAGGTGAGCTGCCGGAAAATACCGATACGTTTTACGTTGTCAGCCGCACCGATAATCTGGTTGGCATTGTGCCTGTAGCGCGGCTACTCACTACCGATCCGGAAGCCAAGGTGTCTGATGTCATGGACGAAGAGCCGGAAGCTATTCCGGTGAATATGCCCGATGACGAAGTGGCCAGCATGTTTGAACGGTATAACTGGCTATCGGCACCGGTAGTCGACGACAAGCACCGTCTGGTAGGCCGGATCACCATTGATGACGTGGTGGATATTATTCGTGAAGACGCCGAACACTCGATGATGAGTATGGCCGGTCTGGATGATGAAGAAGATACCTTCGCCCCGGTGTGGCAAAGTACCCGGCGACGCTCGGTATGGCTCGGCGTTAACCTGCTTACCGCCCTGATGGCCGCTGCTGTAAGCGATTTATTTGAAGCGACGCTGAGTCAACTGGCGGTACTGGCCATTCTTAATACCATTGTGCCCAGTATGGGTGGCGTGGCAGGTAACCAAACCCTCACCTTAGTGATCCGCGGTATGGCTCTGGGCCACGTAAACCCGTCTAACTCGCGCTGGCTGATCACCAAGGAGTTTGCCATCGGTCTGCTCAATGGTGTGATCTGGGCAGTCCTGATTGCTACCGTGATTGCCGCATGGAAACAAGACCTTACACTCGGTATTATCATTGCCTTCGCGATGCTTATGAACATGATTGCCGCTGCGCTGTCAGGCGCTACACTACCTATTGTGATGAAAAAACTGCGTATCGATCCTGCCCTGGCAGGCAGTGTCATTCTGACAACCATCACCGACGTTGTGGGTATCTTTGCATTTTTAGGCACCGCAACCCTGTTTCTGGTGTAGCGGCACCGCGCCCCGTCTGCACTTACTGTATAACAACCAATAATTAAAATAGTGTGCCGTTATCATCCGCCGCTGAGAGATGTGCGGCGCATCTGTCAAAGGAGAGAATACATGGAACTGATCCGCTCTTTGAGCATGGCCGTGGCCACCGCACTCGCGCTAAGCGGCTGCATGACACCGCAAAACACCACTACAGAGGAAGCCGCCAGTGCGGTACCCCCTGCCGCCTCTGCCACCACTGAAGATCCTTACCTGTGGTTGGAAGAAGTAGAAGGCGACAGGGCACTTAGCTGGGTGCGTAACCAGAACCAGCGCACCCTGAGCGACCTTCAGGCGAATCCAATTTATGCCGACCTGAATGAGCAGGCGCTCGAAGTAGTTAACTCATCTGAGCGTATTCCCTACGGTACTATCCGCGATGGCTATGTTTACAACTTCTGGCAGGATGCAACGAATATAAGGGGCCTCTGGCGCCGCACCACGCTCGAAAGCTATGCCAGCGAAGCCCCCCAATGGGAAACGATCCTCGACTTCGACAAACTGGCCGAAAGCGAAAATAAAAACTGGGTGTATAAAGGCGCTAACTGTTACACCGCCAAGGCAAAAGCCGATTACAAATGCCTGATTAGCTTATCCAATGGCGGCAAAGACGCGGTGGTGATCCGTGAGTTTGACCTTGCCAGCAAGAGCTTTGTGAGTGACGGCTTTACCCTGCCCGAGGCCAAATCCGGAGTGGCCTGGGTTGATTATAATACACTTTTGGTCGCGACTGACTGGGGCGGCGATGGCAGTACGTTAACGGCTTCCGGCTACCCGTCTACCGTTAAGCGCTGGCAACGCGGTACATCACTTAGCGAAGCCACACCTTTGTTTAGCGGCAATAAAACCGATGTTGGCGTATTCCCTTACACCCAGGAGCGGGATGACGGAACCCGTCTGGAAGGGGTGGTGGTTGCCCCCACTTTCTTTACCCGCGAAAATTATATTTTCCCGGCCGGTAAAGATGCAGTGCGCCTGCCGCTGCCAGATAAAGCCGATATCGTTGGCTTATTTGAAGGGCAACTGATATTTACCATCAAACAAGACTGGACCGTGGAAGCCGGTGGCGGTGCCACCCATTATTCTACCGGTAGCTTGCTGGCGATGCCTTTCACTGAAGCAGGCGAAATCACCCCTGAAACTGTGCCCGAGGTGATCTTTGAACCTAACGATCGTCAGGCCATCGAAGGTGTTTCGATGACTCAGGGACAACTGCTGATGACCTTAAGCGACAATGTGGTAGGTAAAGTGTTTGCCATCACCAAAGCCAGTAATCAATGGCAACGGGAACGACTCGACTTGCCTGCCAATGGCACTCTGTCGGTCTCTTTTGCCGATAAGGATGAAGCCACGGTACTGATCAATTACGAAGGCTTCCTGACGCCCGATTCATTAATGAGTTACTCACCGCAAAGCGGCGAAATTAAAACGTTAAAGAGCCTGCCAAGCTGGTTTAACGCTGACGACCTGGTAGTAGAGCAAAAAGAAGCAAAATCGAAAGACGGCACTATGGTTCCATTTTTCGTGATCCATAAAAAAGGCATTAAGCACGATGGCAAAACGCCTACCCTGCTGTATGGCTATGGCGGCTTTCAAATCTCTATGCGACCCAGCTACAGTGGCTTAAGAGGCAAGCTGTGGTTAGAACGGGGCGGTGCTTTTGTGCTGGCGAATATTCGTGGCGGCGGTGAATTCGGGCCTAAGTGGCATCAGGCCGGTCTGAAAACCAACCGTCAGGTGGTTTATGACGACTTTATCGCAGTAGGCGAATGGCTGATTGATCACAAGCTGACGTCTCCTGAACATCTGGGGATCCAGGGCGGCTCTAACGGTGGCCTGTTAATGGGTGTTATGCTCACTCAACGCCCCGATTTGTGGAATGCAGTGATTGTGCAGGTGCCGCTACTCGATATGTTGCGTTTCCACCTGCTGCTGGCCGGCGCCAGCTGGGTGGGTGAATACGGCTCACCAGAAGTGCCCGAAGAGCGCGAATGGCTGGAAAAAATGTCGCCCTACCACAACTTTGATGCCGATGCGGATTACCCGGAACCGTTCTTTGTGACCTCCACCAAGGATGACAGGGTACATCCCGGACACGCCCGTAAGATGGCTAAATTGTTTGAAGCCGCAGGCAAGCCGTTTTTGTACTACGAGAACATCGACGGTGGTCACTCAGCAGCGGCTAACCAGCAGGAAACCGCTAAGCGGGTAGCACTTGAATTTACCTACCTGACTGAGAAACTGATGGCTGAAAGCGCAGATTAAGCCTGCTGATTTTCACCAGAAAAGCCCACAAGAAAGCCCGTTACGTTAACGGGCTTTTTTCATTTTAATGGCTAATCAATGACCCCAGTCCCCTAAGCGGATTGGGATAACTGTAAACAGTCGCTATTAAATTTGTAGCCTACGCCCCACACCGTCTCGACAAGATGAGCGCCGCCTTTGGTTTTACCCAACTTGGCACGCAGGCGGTTCACATGACTGGCCACTGTGTGTTCAAAGCCCCCATAATGATACCCCCAGACTGACGTTAACAACTGCTCTCTGGAAAATACCTGATCCGGGTGACTGGCTAAAAAATGCAGCAACGAGAATTCCTTTGCGGTAAGCGCTAATGCCTGGCCGTCCAGCTCGGCTCGATGATAGCTGTTATCAATATAGAAGCGACCGATGCGAACCGGGTGCTCACTGCTTTTATCCTCTGTAGTTCGACCGGCTGCGCGGCGTAACTGAACCCTTATCCGGGCCTGTACTTCGGCCGGATTAAACGGATATTCAATGTAATCCTGTGCACCGAGTTCAAGGCTGACAATACGCTCTGAATCACAGCCCTGATGGGCCATAACGATGATTGCGCTATCGGGTAACTTAGTCTGAAGCTGGGCAATCAGCTCAAAGTGTTCGGCAAGCTTGCTGTAGCTGTCGATAATGATTACCGGGTAGCGTTTTTGCAAGCAACGCTGAATGACTCCGGATGAAGTGCATACCAGTTCACAGTTTTCGCTGATCCGCTCAACGCAAGTAAGTAGCGGCCGACAATGATGACGATTATCGCTGACAATTAGAATCATTCCCTCTCCCGGTCTGTTGCCTGACTGCAGACGCAGTCAGCGTACCTGTTATTAATCAACAGACCGGAAGACAGGAAACTTTATTCCACTTTTTTACTACCGTGATTATTCAACCCGGGTAATGGTGAGTTTTACCGCTGGATTATCAAAACGATGCGCAGCGGTAAGAACCGACATCGTCAGGCCGTCGTCAGCCGACACCACGCCAGGGTGAAAGCTCACCAAATCGGCATCGTCCCGTTCCGCATTATAGCCTTCCCCGCCATCGGCAGGGCCGGGAATAGTGCCTGCAACCTCGCTGTTGGCTTCTGTACCTGCATCGAGGACTGGCAATACCATAGTCATGCTCTGGTTCACTTCAAGTTCACCCAAAGCATGGCCGGTAATACCGGCAAACGAGTCGTTGGTGTTAACCAGCATGGTAGCAACGCTGATAAACGTATCAGGTTCATTGACCACCGTAACAGTTATGGCTTCACTGCTACCCGGCGCGATGGGTCCTGCACCTGATGCCGATGCCATTACCCCTTCTGAGGCAGTAAAATCGCTATTATCACCACCCTCAGCAAGTACTTCTAATGCCGCCGAAGCTGACATACCAACTTCCCACATAACCGCATCACCATGCAGCGCTACACCCACCGGCGAAAGCGGTTGTCCCTGCGTCAGGTTTTGAACTGTCACCTCATAGGAATACGAGACATCAGCAGGTGGTACCGGGGCTGGCTCGTCATCATCGTTATGATCACATGCAGTCAGGGCCAGGCAGCTTAACGCTAGCATTGAAAGCCCAAATCGTTTTTGTATAACCATGGGACCTCCTACTCAGATACTGTAACGGTGACCATGGCAACAGGGTTTAACCAGCGCTGGACGGTATTGGAAATATCAGACATACCAGCCTCGGTATCATTGTCGCCAAGGTTTCCGGGGTGAATATGTACCGTGGCATTGGTAACTTCGCTGGTTACGCCACTACCACCTGTGCCCACCAGGTCCTCAAGCGGTGGTGGAACAGGCAGACCCGGTGCGCCAGGTGCGCCGCCGCCGCGAATTTCATCGTTGGCTTCAGTGCCCGCATCATAGGCATTAATATACACGGTATAAGTACCCGGCTCTTCAGGGATCATCCAGCTATTCAGGCCAATAAAGCCATCATTAGTGGGCAGCATCATGGCAACAATAGACAATGCAGTATTGCCGTCCATGGTCGACAAAGTCGTTGTCGTCGCTGCAGTAGGCATTAATAAACCACCGGCGGGATTTGCTACGGTATCGGCACTTAATGCATCGACTGCCGTTTCAAAACCAGAAATATCACCGCCTTCGGCCATCGCCTGCAGCTCTGTGCTGGCGGCTTCGCCTACATTGAAAAGCTGCTGTTCGGGGCTATGGGCCGTAATTAAAATAGGCGTAAAATAAATACCGCGAGTGAGGTTTTGCACGGTTACTTCAAGCTCGGCGGCCTGAGCGAATCCGCTCATTGCAGTCAGGCCGGTGGCGACCATCAAGGGTGTCAGTTGCTTTAGTTTCATAAATATTCCTTTTGCGCTTAATCATTCTCAGGCCTCGATAGTTCGCTGGATTAGTTGTATACACCGCCAGATACCGAGGATTAGAAAATCGGAGCCACGCCTGAGCGCGTTATCAACCGTTCTTCATAGCGCTAAGCATGGCCGACAAAGTTCGCAAAAGTTTCACAGAAAAATCACAATTTTCAGGCATAAAAAAACCGGCGATTAAGCCGGTTTTTAAAGTTTATCTATTCACGCCAGATTATTTAATGACCTTCAGATTTGGTTTACCACGAGGTTTTGGTGGCGTCTGAGGCGGCACCTCAGCGTCTGTTTTGGCTTCTTCCAGAACCGGAGCGCTGTCGTCTGCTTCGGGCTCATCAGCCGGCATGCCCTCAGGGGCAAATACCGTACCAGCGCCATTCTCGCGCGCGTAGATAGCCAGAACCGCCTCACAAGGCATACTCAGGCTGCGCGGCTGGCCACTAAAACGGGCCTGAAACGACAAACCATCTTTATCCAGATAGAAATTAACACAGGCAGACGGCGAGATGTTCAGCACAATCTGACCGTCTTTAACAAATTCCTGTGGCACATCAACCAGATTATTTGTGGCGTCTACAACAATGTAGGGCGTAAGATCGTTATCAACAATCCAGTCGAAAAACGCTTTCAACAAATACGGTTGGTTGGAGGTCATTTGACTCATAACGGGTTATGAATTTCGCGTTCTTGATCAGTCAGCGACGCTTTGAACGAGCTTCTTGAGAAGATACGGTTCATGTAAGCGTGGATGTCTTTAGCGCCACCACCGTTTAGCTCAATGCCCAGGGCAGGTAAACGCCATAACAGCGGCGCCAGGTAGCAATCTACCAGACTGAATTCTTCGCTCATAAAGTAAGGCATTTCGGCAAACACCGGCGCCAGGCTTAACAGCGCTTCGCGTAAATCGTTGCGGGCAGTTTCCACATCACCTTCGCCACGGAAGATTTGCGCTGCCAGGCTGTACCAGTCCTGTTCGATGCGGTGCATCATCAGGCGGCTCTGACCACGGGATACCGGATAAACAGGCATCAGCGGCGGATGAGGAAAACGCTCATCAAGGTATTCCATGATGATGTGAGACTTATACAGCACTAATTCACGATCAACCAAAGTGGGCACTGTTCCATAAGGGTTCAGCTCCATCAGGTCTTCAGGCAGTTTGGTGGGATCAGTGTAGCTGATCTCAACGCCAACGCCTTTTTCGGCCAATACAATACGAACCTGATGACTATAGATGTCAATCGTGTCTGAGAACAACGTCATGATTGAACGCTTATTCGCGGCTACGGCCATTCATTCTCCTCCGAGATACATTAAATCGAGCATGGTTGAACGCTAATTTGCGGCCAACATAAACTAAAAAAAGGGGGCGAGAGGCCCCCTGTCATTTATTATACTATAAAACCCTGACGATTAGTGAACGTCTCGCCAGAATTCTTTCTTAAGCATGAACACAAATACAAACAGTACCAGGATGAAGATCAGTACCCATTTACCAATGGATTCGGACTCCAGACGGAACGGTTCGCCGGTATATTCCAGGTAGTTAACCAGATCCAGAATAGCCTGGTCGTATTCTTCGGTTGTCAGTGCACCGTCACCGTCGGTTTTAATACCGGCGTGACGCATTACTGTTTCACCATCTACCATTGCTTCTTCTTCAACCATGCGCGGCGTACCTTGCAGTGGTTGCAGCACGTGCGGCATACCTACTTCAGGGAATACCGTGTTGTTTACGCCAAACGGACGCGACTCATCCACGTAGAAAGAACGCAGGTAAGTGTAAATCCAGTCTGCGCCACGAACACGGGCAACCAGAGTCAGATCCGGCGGCGCCGCACCAAACCACTGAGCTGCAGATTCTGCTGGCATAGAGCGCTCAATGTAGTCTGAGATTTTCTCACCGGTGAACTGCAGGTTTTCTTCTGCCAGTTCTTCCGGAATGCCCAGGTCGTTGAACGTACGCTGGTAGCGCTGATACTGCTGGCCGTGACAACCAAGGCAGTAGTTCATGAATAATTTCGCACCACGCTGCAACGACGCTTTGTCGCTCAAATCGTAGTTAGCTTTGTCCAGGTGGACGTTGCCGCCAGCGGCCAGAGCCATCCCAGGCAACAGCAACGCCAGTACACAAATTAGTTTTCTCATTTAGGGATCCTCGCTGGTACAGGCTTAGTTGTTTCATTTTTACTGTAGATAAACAGCAGGATGAAGAAACCGAAATACATCACTGTTAAGATTTGCGACGCAGTAATTTTCCAGTTTTCCTGAGGCGTACCGCCTAAGTAACCTAAGAAAATAAACACACCGGCAAACACAAGCAGGTTCAGCTTATGCAGACCGCTGCGATAGCGCCATGACTTAACTGTACCGCGGTCGAACCAAGGTAACAGGAACAGGAAGATAATCGCACCAAACATCGCGATAACCCCAAACAGCTTATCCGGAACCGCTTTCAGAATCGCGTAGAACGGCGTGAAGTACCATACCGGGAAGATGTGAGCAGGCGTTTTCAGCGGGTTAGCAATTTCAAAGTTTGGATGCTCAAGGAATTTACCGCCCATTTCCGGCGCAAAGAACATGATGTAAGTAAACGCCGCCAGGAAAATACAGAACGCTACCAGGTCTTTCAACACGATGTGCGGGAAGAACGGTACGATATCATCTGCGATGTCATACTTGCTGGTGTAGTACTCGTGAATTTCGAACTTGGTTTTTTCGTCTTCTGACAGGCTGCCTTTCTTATGCTTGATTGCCACGCCATCAGGGTTGTTAGAACCCACTTCGTGCAGTGCAATGATATGCAGGAACACTAAAATAACGATAACCAGTGGCAGTGCAATAACGTGCAGTGCAAAGAAACGGTTTAGTGTGGCACCAGAGATAACGTAGTCACCCTGAATCCATTGTACTAAGTCCGGGCCAATCACCGGAATGGCACTGAACAGTGATACGATTACCTGTGCCCCCCAGTAAGACATCTGACCCCATGGCAATACGTATCCCATGAAGGCTTCAGCCATCAGGGCCAGGTAAATCAGCATACCGAAGATCCACAGCAGCTCACGTGGCTTCTGGTAAGAACCGTAGATCATGCCACGGAACATGTGCATGTATACCACGATAAAGAACGCTGACGCGCCGGTGCTGTGCATATAACGGATGATCCATCCGTAATCGATTTCACGCATGATGTATTCAACCGACGCGAAGGCGCCTTCGGCAGTTGGGTTGAAGTTCATGGTTAACCAGATACCGGTGACGATTTGGTTTACTAATACAATGGTGGCCAGAAACCCGAACACGTACCAGAAGTTCATGTTACGTGGTGCCGGATACTGGATAGCGTGCATGTTGGCCACACGCATCATTGGGATACGTGCTTCAATCCAGGCTAGAAATGCTTGCATGTTACGCAACCTCCGCTTCTGAACCAATGATCACTGTTGTGTCGTCAACAAACTGATACGGTGGAACAACCAGATTTAATGGCGCTGGAACGTTTTGGAAAACGCGACCGGCCATATCGAATTTAGAACCGTGGCACGGGCAGAAGAAGCCTTCTGGCACGCCTTCAACGTATTCTTCAAACGCACCATCTTTCATGTGTTGTGGAGAGCAACCAAGATGCGTACAAATACCTACCAGGATGAGGTATTCCTCTTTCATTGAGCGGTACTGGTTCTGCGCAAATGCAGGTTGTTGCTCATTTTCAGAGTTAGGGTCACGTAACTGATCTTCGTGTTGACCAAGTTCTGCCAGGATTTCAGGCGTACGACGTACGATCCATACCGGCTTGCTTCGCCACATAACACGAATCAGCTGGCCAGGTTCGATTGCGCTGATATCAACTTCTACATCAGCACCGGCCGCTTTCGCTTTTGCACTCGGATTCCAGGACGCAACGAAAGGTACAGCTGCACCTACTACACCCACACCACCAACAACCGATGTCGCAACGGTTAAAAACCGACGACGCGGATTATCTTGCGGTTTGTTATCACTCAGCGCAGACTCTTTTGCATCTACAGATACATTGCTCATCCACTTTTCTCCAGGTTTTGGATAATATGAAAACCCGCAAATCACCGCCCCAGGCGGGTTTTACAGGCTTTCATTAAACTTGTCGTGTCCGTATCGCCAGACCGTTTCAGCGAGGTGGCGATTTAGCACGAAAGATTGTCATAATTTTCGACCGAAAATGATAAAAGAAAACCCCCTCAAAACACAAGGAATTACTGGAATTAACTGGATAAATATTTGCGCCAAATCAGGCCGGGAAAGCTGCCTGAGACGAAAGTCGTAGTCAGATTTACGGCTCTACACAATATTTTTACATTTAATTATCACAATTGTGCATCAGGCGCTTCGCGCTTTGCCCGAAAGCGTAAAAATCCCTGTACGTGAGGCATAAAAAAACCCGGCATAAGCCGGGTTTTTGCATTCTGTAAAAACGTATTAACGTTTTGAGAATTGTGGTTTCTTACGTGCTTTATGAAGACCCACTTTCTTACGTTCAACGCGACGAGCGTCACGAGTAACGAAGCCTGCTTTACGCAGCGCTGGGCGAAGTGCTTCATCATATTCCATCAGTGCACGGGTGATACCGTGACGGATTGCACCAGCCTGACCGTTTGAACCACCACCTTTAACAGTGATGTACAGGTCAAACTTTTCAGTCATTTCTACCAGTTCCAGTGGCTGACGAACAACCATGCACTCGGTTTCACGACCAAAGTACTCGTCAAGAGCACGTGAGTTTACTGTGATGTTTCCTGTACCTGGACGCAGGAATACACGAGCAGTAGAACTTTTGCGACGGCCAGTGCCGTAATATTGAGTATCTGCCATGTGATAAGCTCCTTAAATGTCCAATACTTGAGGCTGTTGAGCAGTGTGCTTGTGTTCAGCACCTGCGTAAACTTTGAGCTTACGGAACATTGCACGGCCCAGAGGACCTTTTGGCAACATACCTTTAACCGCTTTTTCAAGCACCATTTCTGGCTTGTGAGCAAGCAGCTTCTCAAAGTTAGTCTCTTTAAGACCACCAGGATAACCGGTGTGAGCGTAGTACATTTTGCCCTTCGCTTTGTTACCAGTTACAGTAATTTTCTCAGCGTTGATAACTACAATGTAGTCACCAGTGTCAACGTGAGGAGTATACTCAGGCTTATGCTTACCACGTAAACGCAGTGCGATTTCAGAAGCCAAGCGACCCAGAGTTTTGTCTGTGGCGTCTACCACATACCAGTCACGGGCTACCGTTTCTGGCTTTGCAACAAAAGTTTTCATTTTAAAATTCACCGAAATAATTCGTCGTTACTTTGGTTATGACCGCTACCGTTTGATTAATAGCGCTTCAAACCTACCTAAAATCAATCTATTGACCCCTTCGAGTCTGATGATTCTTCCACCTTCCCACAGGTGGGTGTAACTGGGCAGGGCGCGAATTATACAGCATTTGCACAAAAAGCATACCCCTAATAAGGCAAAAAATTAAATTGGCGCAAGCTTTATTCGTCGACTAATCTTGATAGCGAAGTCAATCATATATTGCTGTTTATGAAACCCTTTTCATTTTTACTTTTGCTCCCCCTGGTATTCAGCCCGGCAGGCTTCGCTAACAATGCGCCAGAAAAAGTAATTTTCACACGCGCCTTTGCTGATGAAGCATACGGGTATTATCACGCACAGGTGCTGAGGCGGTTACTGGAATTAACGCCAGAGTTTGGCGCAGCGGTGGCAGAGCCACACCCCCAACCTATGCCCCAGGCCAGGCAAATCATTAAGCTTCAGAGTGGCGAAGCCCATGTAATGTGGAGTGCTACATCAGCGGCGCGTGAAAAAAAGTTACTCACGGTTCGTTTTCCATTGCTGCAGGGCCTGGCCGGCTACCGGGTGCTGGTGATCCATAAATTCAAACAAGGCAGCTATCCTGCAGATGTAACAGAATCAACGCTGCAGTCATACCTCGGTGTACAAGGTGCAGACTGGCCCGATTTAACCGTACTCAAACACAATGGTTACAAGGTTGAAGGGCTGCCTTGGAGTCTGTGGTTTGCCAATATGTTTATTGCCGTAGAAAAAGGGCTGGTAGATTATTTCCCGCGCAATGTTATCGAAGTTTCAAACGATCTGAAGCGACACGCCGATAAGTCAGTCAAACTTGAGGACAACGTGCTATTGCGCTACCCCAGTTACGAGTATTTTTTTGTATCACCAAAACATCCGGAACTGTTAAAGCGGCTGTATACCGGGCTGCTAAGAATGCTGGATAACGGTGAGCTTAAAAGCTATTTTGACAAGCACTATAATCATCGCCGGGCACTACAACTGGCGACTCAGGATTCCCGCACCATCTTCGAGCTGGAAAACCCCGGTATTATGCAGACATTTGAAAATCCACTATGGAGCCTGAGTCCGGCTCCCATGCGCGCCTACCTTAAAGCACGGGTTGCAGAGTAACAAAGAAAAAAGCCCTCAGGCACTGGTTTCTTTATGTTTTACCCGTTGCCATAGTTGCTCAAGTTCATCCAGCGAGTGCGCTTCAAGACCGCCCTTTTCATCTTTGGCCATCGCTTCAACCACGGCAAACCGTCTGGCGAATTTATTACTGGCCCTGCGTAGGGCAGCGTCGGCATCTACATTACAATGCCGTGCCAGGTTAACCATGGCAAAGAGTGCATCACCAATTTCAGCTTCGAGGGCCTGCTGATCGCGCTTAGGCGCATCCAGCTCTGCCTGTATTTCCGCTACTTCCTCGCGCACTTTATCAGCCACCGGGGCTACATCAGGCCAGTCAAAACCCACTCGCGCGCATTTCTTTTGAATTTTCTGAGCGTACATTAACGCCGGCAGACCGGTGGGAACACTGTCCAGTAAGGCTTTTGGGGCGTTTTTACGCTCCTGTGCCTTAATAGCCTCCCATTGCTCCGCTAAGCCGGCGTCGTCGGTGGTCGCCTCGCCAAAAACATGGGGATGGCGGCGCACCATCTTATCGCTGATCGCATTGGCGATATCGGTAAAGTCGAATTGCTTTGATTCATTGCCAATTTGCGCGTAAAAAACGATTTGAAACAGCAGATCACCGAGCTCATCCTTAATCTCATCCGGTGCCCCACGTTCTATAGCATCTGCTGCCTCATAGGCTTCCTCGATGGTGTAACGGGTAAGCGACTGCATGGTTTGCTGCACATCCCACGGACACCCTGATTGCGGGTCGCGCAGGCGCGCCATGATATCAAGTAAGCGGGCTAGCGCCGCCTCCGGTTCAGTTGGTTTTTCGTCTGACATCAATGATGTCCTTCAGTTGTCGCAAGCGGTTCGTCAGGCGGCTCAGGGCTTCCACATCAGAGACTTCCACCGAGACTGAAATCAGTGCCGTGTGGCTGTTTTTATCGCTCAGACTGTTTACACCGAGCAGGGCTACGCCCTCGTTGGCCAGTACCGTGGTGATGTCGCGTAACAGACCGGTGCGGTCGTTACATTCGATATCCAGATTGGCTTCGTAGCCTACGTTCAGATCTTCTGACCAGCTTACCTCAATTTGCCGTTCCGGATGCTGATTAAGCAAGTTTTGTAGTTGCTCACAGCTGTCTTTGTGCACGCTTACGCCACGCCCCTGAGTGATATAACCCAAAATATGGTCACCGGGCACCGGCTGACAGCAGTTGGCCAGCTGGCTCATCAGGTTACCAACGCCCTGCACTACCACGCTATCAGGCTTATTTTTGCCCCGCGCAGCTTTGCGGGTTTTAACCTTAGGACTCAGTTCTTCAACTTCTGGCGGTGGCGCCGATAATTGTTGCAGGTGATGTACCACAGACATTACCCGCACATCGCCGGCGCCTATGGCGGCAAACAGTTCGTCTGTACTTGGTACATTAAAGCGCTCACAGGCATCGGCCGCCATTTTAACCGGCAGACCAGCGCGCTGGAGTTCGCGCTCCAACAATTCTTTACCCGCTTGCTGATTTTTCTCTTTATCCTGTTTCTTGAAGAAACTGTGGATCGTCGCCCGGGCCCGTGATGAATGAACATAGCCTAAACCGGGATGTAACCAGTCTCGCGACGGGTTGGGCTCTTTGCCGGTCAGGATCCCAACCTGATCGCCGCTTTGCAGCTGATAGGTAAACGGCACAATACGGCCGTTGATCTTGGCGCCGATACAGCGATGGCCAACGTTGCTGTGAATGTAATAGGCAAAATCCACCGGCGTGGAACCCTGAGGTAAATCAATGACATCGCCGCGCGGCGTAAAGACATACACGCGGTCGTCAAATACCTGGCTGCGTAGTTCTTCAACCAGATCGCCCGACTCAGCCACCTCTTCCTGCCATTGCAGAATTTTACGTAACCAGTTAATCCGTTCATCGTAGCCAGAAACCTTACCGGCACTGCCCTCTTTGTATTTCCAGTGAGCCGCCACACCCAGTTCTGCATCCTGATGCATTTTCTGGGTACGGATCTGGATCTCTACCGGCTTTCCTTGCGGGCCGACTATTACCGTATGAATCGACTGATAACCATTGGGTTTAGGCGTGGCAATATAGTCGTCAAACTCTTTGGGAATATGCTTGAAGTGAGCATGCACGGTACCCAGCGCCGCGTAGCAATCCTGCAATCGCTCGGCAATGATCCGCACCGCCCGGATATCAAACAGCTGCTCGAAGGTCAGGCGCTTTTTCTGCATCTTTTTCCAGATGCTGTAGATGTGTTTTGGCCGTCCGTAAACCTCGGCCTTGATGTGTTCGTTATTGAGGAGATCCTGCAGCGAGCCCACCACATTGTCGATATATTCCGCGCGTTCCCGCCGTTTACCATCCAGCTGTTTGGCTATCTGTTTATAAGTGGTTGGGTGCAAATAGCGAAAGGCTAAATCTTCCAGTTCCCATTTTAACTGACCAATGCCAAGGCGGTTAGCCAGCGGAGCGTAAATGGTGGCACACTCCCGGGCAACCATAACCCGGGTTTCTTCATCGGCTTTTTTGACCTGTTGCAGAGCGCAGATCCGCTCAGCCATTTTGATCACCACCGCCCGTACGTCTTCCACCATGGCAAGCAGCATGCGACGGATACTGTCAATGTGTTGCTCATCAGGTGCAGAGAGCTTACTTTCGGATTGCTTGCGATTATGCAGCATCCGAATCGCTTCCATCCGACGAACCCCCACTACCAGCTGTTCTATTTCAGTACCAAAGTTTTCTGCCACCTCAGCATCAGATAAATCATGCTGCTGACAATAGGGATAAACCAGCGCGGCCTGCAGCGTTGCATCGTCCATATTGAGCTGGTGAAGGATCTCCACCATCTCCTGCCCGACCAGCAGTTTATCCGGCATATGCGAAATATCGCGCAGCTTCTGAGCGGTACTTTCAGACAGATTAAGACTGGCCAGCCATTCTTCAAATGGCGGCCGGTGTTCTTCATGTACTGTGCGGGTTGAAACCATATTTACCTCTTACCCTTTAGCCACTCGTTCGAGTAACGCCATCAACTCAATATGCTGGGTATACGGGAACATTTCCATTATGCCGAGTTTCACAATCCGATACCCTGCTTGCAGCAGCGGTGCCAGATCGCGATTAAAGGTTGCCGGATTGCAAGATACGTACACGACTGACTCAACTCTGGCTTTGGCAATTTGCTGGCAGGCTTCCATAGCCCCTTCCCGGGATGGATCCAGCAACACTTTATGATATTTTTTTATTGCCAGAGCGTTAAGTTCTGCCTCGTTACTTAAATCGGCAGTGCGCCACTGAATATTAGTAATGCCTTGTTGTCGGGCAATTTTTTCGCCTTTTTGCACCATTGTGGAAACCCCTTCCACCGCAGTAACACTGGCGCAACGCTGTGCCAGGGGCAGGGAAAAGTTACCTAAACCGCTAAACAGATCGAGTACGTTGTGCTGCGCTTCTGGCGCCAGCCAGTCGAGCGCTTGCTCAACCATGGCCAGATTTACCTCTGCATTAACCTGAATAAAATCTTCGGTGGTAACCGCCAGTGATAAATCATGCGCCGTCGCGCACAGCAATTCGTCCACCGGCGCATGCAGCGTCTCGCTGTGCTCGCCTGAATCCAGGCGCAACAAGAGTGTTTGCGCTTCAGCAAATGCCACCAACAAGGCCCGATCATCAGCCGATAAAGCTCTGGTACAACGAAGCGTAACGCCAATTCCATTATACCCTTTTAGCAGGCTGATATGGCCAATAGCGGTGCGCCCGGATAGCTGCTCAACCAGATCATGTAACGGCGGTAGCAGTTCATTCAATTCTGGTTCCAGCACCGGGCACTGCCTGACATTGACAACTTTATCGCTTTTTGACGCTCTGAATCCCAGCGCCAGGGGCTTACCTTTGCGGGCATCAATAGCGAGGCGCGTTTTTCGCCGATACGTATCGCGGGGACTGCGTAAAGGTGCCACCCAGGGTAGTTCGTTTAAAGAGTGAGTGAGCCTGATTTGCTCATCCAGCGCCTGTTGTCGCCAGGCGAGCGCAGCGTCGCGCTCAACGTGCTGCAACTGGCAGCCGCCACATTGCTCGTATACCGGGCAGAAAGGCGTTTGCCGCGCCGGGGCAGGTTCAAGCACTTTGGTTACATGGCCTTCACAGACTTGTTTTTTACTGCGCGTAATGGCTACCTGACAGGTTTCACCGGGCAGCGCGCCGTCAACAAACAGCACCGGCTGATGGGTTCGGCAAACACCGCGCCCGCGGGGATCCCACTTTTCCAGCGTCACCGTTGCAGACGATACCTGAGCAGGCCCTTTTCGTTTTCCGCCGGTGCGACGCTTACCGCCGCCCTGATAAATGCTAACCATTACCTTGCCTCACCGTGTTTCCAGGATCACCGTAGCCACGGCGTAATGTTGTTCATCAGATAAACTTAAGTGAGCACACACTATACCTTTTAGCCTACATTTTTCGGCAAACTCACCGCTGTAATGCAGCACTGGTGCACCCCCTTCGTTATTGCTGACACAAAGCTGTTGCCAGCTAATGCCCCGGCCTATTCCGGTTCCCAGCGCTTTCACCGCCGCTTCTTTCGCGGCAAATCGTTTAGCCAGATACCTGACCGGCTGATTGTGAGAGGTATAAATGTCCCATTCATCCGGCGTCAGCACCCGTCGCGCGAGGCGATCCCGGGAGCCATCCTCCATTTCAAAACGGGCAATTTCAACGATATCAGTTCCCAAGCCTGCAATGGCCATGGTCAGCTCCGGTGGTAATTAGCCGATACTTGCCTGTACACGCGCTTCCTGCATAAGGCTGCGCATATCAGCCACGGCTTTGTGCAAACCGTCAAACGCGGCACGGGCGATGATGGCATGACCGATATTAAGCTCAATAAGCTGTGGGATAGCCGCAATGGGTTTTACATTGTGATAGTGCAATCCATGACCTGCGTTTACCTTCAGCCCCAGGTTATCGGCATACTCAACACCACTGCGAATTTGCGCCAGGTGCTCCAGTTGCTCTGCTTCACTGGTTGCATCGGCGTAGTGGCCGGTATGTATTTCGATATATGGTGCCCCGGTTGCTTTTGCGGCATCAAGCTGGCGTTCATCGCCATCGATAAACAGGGAAACCAGGATATTGGCTTCGGCCAGACGCTGGCAGGCATCTGTCATACGACTCAGATTACCGGCCACATCGAGCCCGCCTTCGGTGGTTAACTCTTCACGCTTTTCCGGCACCAGGCAACAAAATACAGGTTTAACCTGTTCGGCAATACCGAGCATTTCTTCGGTGACGGCCATTTCCAGATTGAGCCGGGTATTAATCGTTTGTGCCAGCAAGGTAACGTCGCGGTCTTTAATGTGGCGACGGTCTTCCCGAAGATGCACGGTTATGCCGTCTGCGCCTGCGCGTTCTGCGATATCCGCAGCATGCACCGGATCGGGGTAAGAGGTACCACGCGCATTTCGCAGCGTAGCGATATGATCAATATTAACGCCAAGCAGAATATCTTTCATTCCCAGGGTCCTGGATTACATTACAAACTGAAGTGGCGCGTATTGTAGCAGTGATTCAGCGGGAGGCCAAAAAGAGCTCACGACTTTTCAATGGCTTGTCACCCACAAAGGGATGCAGAGCCAACCGGCATAAACGCTTTGCCGCCTTTAATCCCGGCGGGCTGAAATCCTGTTCAGCCAGCATCAGTAGTTCGGTACCGGAAAAACTGAGTTTGCTTGCCTGTTTAACCTGACAAAAGCCCAGCTCAGGCACCAGTTCATAGTGAAAAGTGGGTTCGATGGGATCATTGGAAGCCGCGTCGGTGGTGAAGTCTGGCATCACACCAAGCTCTTGCAACAGTGCCAGTTCATATTGACGCAGGATATATTCGGCAGCCGCCTGTTCCGGCTGCAATGCTGCCAGAGCTGTTGCGTAGGCGCTGAACAGCTCTGCCGCCTCGACACCGCCGGGCAATACCCGGTTAGTGATCTCATTGACATACAGGGCACAATAAAGTGCATTTCCGGTAAGCATGCGCAGAGCGCCATTGCTCTCTAATTGGGTTAGGTTTTTTAAATCGCTTTTGCCACTTAGCTGTACCCGCAATGCCTGGAAGGGTTGCAGCAGACTTCGGCGATCAGATTTGGCGCTGCGCACACCACGGGCTACGGCGCTGACGCGGCCGAGTTCGAGGGTAAAGAAATCAACAATAAAGCTGGTTTCACGATAGGGGCGTCGATGCAAAACATAGGCATTCAACCAGCTGTTAGCCATGATTATGCCCGCTTGATCCGCACAACTTTCATTTGTTCAAACTCCATACCAGCAACCGTTTCCACAGTGCGGTAGTAGGTCATATTCACCCGCGCGCCCTGCAGTGACTGATAGGGTTTGGTGCGTTTAAACACAAAGGGCGCATCGACATTTTCAATCATTACGGTATGACGAACCCAGTCACCATCCTGACGCTGCACATGAGAAACCACTTTCATGTTCTCACTGTGAGTCAGTGACTGATGTCGTTTTAGCAGCTTATCCACACTCATAGCAATTCTTTACCTGTCAGGCCAGGGGAGCCAGAGCTTCCACCAGCAATTGCAGCGATTCCCTGCCCCGATAGTAATTCACATCCAGCTGATACGCCAATTGCACCTGCTTAACATTAGGATCAGGCCAGACATCCGGATCAATATTAAACGCGATGGCGTCAAACTCCTCGCCGCTGTCGGGGTGTGCAAGCACCATCTTAAGGTGACGCTCGCCGACAATGCGCTGTTGAATCAGCTGGAAAATGCCGTCAAATAACGGCGGCTGAAAGCCCTGGCCGAAAGGACCGGCCTGGCGCAATACCTGTGCAGTGGGCAAATTAAGGATATGTGGCTCCAGTTCGCCATCACTGAGGATGATGTTCGGGTCGTCAATGTCAGCCAGAGCCGCTTTAACATGACTGGTAAAGGCGGCGGTAAAGGCGGAAAGATTGGCAGTCTGGATTGATAACCCGGCGGCTGCCGCGTGCCCGCCAAATTTATCAATCAGGCCCGGCTGAGCGGTACTTACGGCCTCCAGAATGTCGCGGATATGCACCCCGGCAATGGAGCGCGCAGAGCCTTTTATGGTTTCGTCATCCTGTTTGGCAAAGACAATGGTAGGTCGTTTATATTCATCTTTCAGCCGACCCGCCACGATCCCGATTACGCCCTGGTGAAAATGCTCATCGAAAAGTACGATAGCATCCGGCGGTGCACTGCTGTCGAGTTGCACCGATGCCAGCGTTTCCTGGGCCTGCTGTTTCATTTCCTGTTCAATGGTTCGCCGCTGCTGGTTAAGCCGGTCGAGCTCCGTCGCCCGCGCCCGGGCTTCCATGGTATCACTGCAAAGCAGACACTCTATCCCGGCAGCCATATCATCCAGACGACCAGCGGCATTCAGCCGGGGGCCAATCACAAAGCCCAGATCCGTTGCGGTCAATCGGCTGGCATGACGCTGAGCCACGTCCAGTAAGGCGGTAATTCCCGGCCGACATTGCCCGGCACGGATCCGTTGCAGGCCCTGATGAACTAAAATACGGTTATTCTGATCAAGCGGCACCACGTCCGCTACCGTGCCTACGGCCACAATATCGAGTAAATTAGCTAAATTAGGCACCTGCAGGCCCTGCCGGGTAAACCAGTCGCGCCCTTCCAGTTCAGCCCGCAGTGCCAGCATAAGGTAAAACGCCACGCCAACGCCGGCGAGGTTCTTCGACGCAAAATCACAATCCGGCTGATTAGGATTAACGATAGCAGTAGCCGCGGGCAACGTTTCGCCGGGTAAATGGTGATCAGTTACTATTACTTCCATGCCCAGCTCGTTGGCCCGCTGAACCCCTGCGTGGCAGGAAATGCCATTATCAACGGTGATAATTAACGGCGTTCCCCGCTCGGCCGCTACCTCAACAATCTGTGGCGAAAGCCCGTAACCAAAATCAAACCGGTTAGGTACCAGGTAATCCACCTGGGTTGCTCCCATCTGCCCCAATGCCAGCATACACAGCGCGGTGCTGGTAGCGCCATCGGCATCAAAGTCGCCGATAATGGTAATCGGTTGCTGCTCAATAATGGCATTAGCGATGCGCGCCGCGGCTTTGTCGCAGCCCAGTAAGTCGCGATAATGCAGCAGTGACCGGGCACCAGTATTTAATTGCTCGGCAGACTGAATAGAACGGCCACGGTAAACCCGCTCAAGAACCGGATGTAGTGCCGTGTCAAAAGTATCGGTTAACGGCCGGCGCCTGATGTGTAAACTCATAAATTAGCTATGATTCGTTGCTGGAACTGAAAAGAAATCTGACTGGTGAAGCAACCGGATACCTGTGAGGCACGGTATCCGGTGATTGGTAAATAAATTAACCGGCGATCTGTTTAAGCGCCGATAGCAGCTGTTCTGGAGGCTGGTAGCCTGGAATGATACTGCCATCGCTGAGTACGATGTTAGGTGTACCATTTACGCCAATCTTACGACCAAAACGAAATTGCTCGGCGATATCGTTATCACAGCTGTTAGGCGTTACGCTGCTGCCTGATTTGGCATTGGTCATGGCTTTTTTCGGATCGGCAGAACACCAAACCGATACCATTTGACGATAGACCGGGCTGTTCAGGCCAGCACGAGGATACGCCAGATATCTAACGGTAATGCCTTCTTCGTTGTACTGAGCAATCTGCTCGTGCAGCTTACGGCAGTATCCGCAGGTAGTGTCGGTGAACACGGTCACAACATATTGTTCGTCTTCTGCTTTAAATTCAATGTAAGAATCATCAAATTGCTTTAAACCATCCAGGCGCATTTCTGACAGCGCGGTTTCGGTTTCGTTACGCATTTCTTCGTCGAGATTGTAAACCCGTGCCTGGAGTAAATAGGTACCATCCGCGCTTACGTAGAACAGGCCGTTTTCGGTACTTATTTGCAGTAAGCCATCAACAGGTGAGTCGGCGATGGCATCTACCCGCCACTTCAGCGTGGTTTCGATTTTCGCTTTAACGCTCTCTTTATCTGCCGCATCGGCCAGTACATTTGCAGTTGCAGCTACCGAAACAACACTCAGCACTGCCAGTAAACTGCGAAGAAACACTTTCATTTAATCACTCCTGAAAACCACTCGGATTATGGCCTTTACGGCCTCTGGGGTGCTGAAATTGCAGCACATTGTTTTCTTTAAGACCGGCATTTAACCGTAAAATTCGCTCTAGTGTATCAAAAAATCCCGCTCTGGCGATGATTGCCATCGACAATTACCCCCACGCTCATCGAATCGGCCCTGCCGATGGATTGTCTTATCCCCTAGGATGATGCTCTGTAATCAGGTTTTGAAGTCTCTCTGTGGCAACATGGGTATAAATTTGCGTGGTTGACAGATCGCTGTGGCCCAATAGCATTTGCACCACCCGCAGGTCGGCACCATGATTGAGTAGATGGGTTGCGAAGGCATGACGCAGCGTATGGGGAGACAATTCCGTACGGATCCCGGCCTTTACTGCATAGTGCTTAATGCGATGCCAGAAAGTCTGGCGGGTCATCTGTACCCCACGGTTACTGACAAACACCACGTCGGTCTGATGCTTTAACAATTGCGGGCGAGCACTGTGTAAATAATCCTGGAGCGCATCTAACGCATTTTCACCCAGCGGTACCAGGCGCTCTTTATTGCCTTTCCCCATCACCCGCACCAGACCTTGCTGCAAACTGACTTCAGACAGCCGCAGGCCAATCAGCTCACTGACCCGCAGGCCGGTAGCATAAAGCACTTCGAGCATGCATTTATCGCGACATTCAATGGGTTCTTCCACCTCAGGCGCATCGAGCAAAGCCTCAACATCGGCCTCACTCAGGGTACCCGGTAACTTTTTGGCCGCCTTGGGGATTGCCAGTTGACTGACCGGATTATCCTTACGCTGGTTGTCGGTAACCAGATAGCGGTAAAACTGCCGCATAGCGCTGATGTTGCGCTGAGTACTGCGCGCCGACAGTCCGCGCTGCTCGCGAAACATCAGGTAGTCCTGCATGTCGGTGAGACTGGCCTGCTTCAGACTGATAGAACGACTGGTCAGGAAGCCCGCCACATGACACAGATCCCGGCGATAACTCTGCTGAGTATTATCGCTTAAGCCTTTTTCGAGCCACAGCATTTCGATAAAGGCTTCTATCAGGTCAAGATCGGCCTCGCCGGGTGGCGGCATTTTCTGACTCATTTAAAACCGCGCCGCTCTTTTATCAGCTCGTAGGCAGCCTGAATATCCTGGGCTTTATTTTTGGCGATTTCCATCGCCTGTTCCGGCAACCCTTTAGAGGCCAGTTTGTCCGGGTGATGCTCAGACATTCGCTTACGATAAGCACGTTTGATAGCCTTTTCATCATCGCTGGCCGTTACCCCTAACACGGCATAGGCATCTTCCAGAGACGGCCCACTGCTTTGCTGAGTACCCTGACGTTGGTGACTACCGCGCCCCTGACTTCTAAAGCGCACCTCGGCCTCAAACATGGCAATAAGATAATCGAGATCGCGACGCACAAACCCCAGCGCTTTAGCGACTTTCTCCAACACCCGGTATTCTTCGTTGGCCAGCCGGCCATCGGCAAATGCCGCCTGAATTAGAATTTCCAGAAATACCTGCAGTATGTCCCGGCGGCCATGACAGGATTCGTATAATTGCTTAAGAATATCGGCAATAGGAAAGTCCCGCGATTTACCTTCCCGGAAAGCCTGTTGCGCTTCCTGACGAGCCTGCCCCTGCAATTGCATGTCGTCCATCAGACGTGAAGCGACCTTTATTTCTGCTTCTGTGACTTTACCGTCAGATTTTGCCAGGTGGCCCAGAGCCGCAAACAGACTATGGAAAAATATGGCCTGTTGTTGCAACGCATCCTGACTGGAGAAAAAGCGTCCGAAACCGCCCATCCGGCCGAAATCCTGACTGTAGCCCTTGTCGAACATGTAGCCGACAAAGAACCCCAGAATGGCGCCCGGTATTTTTAAAAACATCATTCCGAAAATTAAACCCAGTAATCTGCCCCAAATCGGCATGCATTCCCCCTGCAACTGCGACGCCCCGCGCCGAACTGGTTGATAAACAGGCGTAACAACCAGTAAAAAGATAAGATGTTAAGCACTATAACCAATGGTTATTCGCTTGAGAAGTCGCCCACATCATTGCTTTAAAGCAAATAAATGGGGATAAGATATGAATTTTTCGATTTTTTTAGGGTCTGCTGTTGGTAATTGGCGGCGAAGTGCATAGAATTAGCGCCTTATCAGAACTGACATCGGCGCCCCTACCAGCCGAATAATCCTTAGAAGCACCGAGAATAATAATTTGCTGTCGAAAACTACACAACTTGCTCAGCAGCATGGCCAACGAAACACCCGGGCACCCAGACAACCAATCAGCCGCCACCGGCGCATGAATGGCGCCCTGGTTTGGCTTGCTTTGGCAGGTTTAAACAGTCTTGCCTGGCAGGCAAATGCGCAGACCGCCATTAATAACAATGCGCTTTGTATGGCCGTACCGGCGCCCTTTGACAGCTCGCAATTGCTTCAAAGAAAGCAGGTTCAGGTTACTGCCGACGCCGCAGAAATCCGCGAAAACCAGTTTGCCCTGTTTGAAGGGGATGTGGATATTGTAACCGACAGTGCCATTATTCACGCCAACACGGCTGAGGTTACCGATAATGGCCGCGCCTTATCGGCCAGTGGTGACGTGAGTTATCGCAGTCCTGCTCTTACTGTCAGCAGCGACTTGCTGTCGGTGGACTCGGTTGAGCAAACCTTAAAGCTGGAAAATACGCAGTATCAGCTTACCGGTTTTGTAGGCCATGGTGCCGCCGGTGAGATTGATATAGGTACTCAGCAAGGTATCGCCCTGCGTGATGTCAGCTTTACCACCTGCCCGCTGGACCAGCAGGACTGGCGGCTTGAAGCCTCCGAAATCAGTATTGAACCCGGCGACACCCTCGGTGAAGCGCGTCATACCCGCTTTTATCTGGGCGATGTGCCGGTGCTGTATTTGCCCTATTTCGCTTTTCCGGTCAGTAACCAACGCCAAACCGGCTTGCTGTTTCCGATCATCAGCAGTTCCAGCGCTACCGGGGTAGATTATGAGCAGCCGTTTTACTGGAATATTGCGCCCAATTATGACATGACCATCTCGCCGCGGCTGATGACTAACCGTGGCCTGCAGTTAAAAACGGAATTCCGCTATCTGACCAACTCCTCCGGTGGTCAGATGCACCTCGAATATTTAAATAATGATACAAAACTGGCCAGCGACGACAGCCGCTATTTTTACCGTTTACAGCATCACGGCATGTTATCGGATAACTGGCAGCTCAACGTGGATTTCAACGGCATCAGCGACAACAACTATGTGGTTGACCTGGGCTCGGACTTTTACAATCGCTCGGATACTACTATCAACCGTACCATTGGCTTGGATTATTACAGTCAGTCGCTGGATATGAGCCTGTACTTACGTGATTTTGAAACCCTGGGCGACTTCGATGCCATTTACCGCGCCCTGCCGGAAGCAAAGCTCCAATGGCGTAACAGCCTCGGTGAGTTACTGACTTTTAAGGTGGACTCTGAGCTGGCGTACTTTGATAATGCCCAGGATACCAGGCCGGACGCCCTGCGCTGGCATCTGGCTCCCACCGTTGCGCTTCCCTATCAGCGTTACTGGGGTGAGGTTACGGCTGAACTAACGGCCATGAATACCTATTACAAACAAACCAACATTGCCAACACCGAACTGGACGAAGAGGTGAACCGCACCCTGTATCAGGGCCGACTGTTCAGCACCCTTTACCTGGAAAAGAACGACCAGCTGTTTGGCAATGATGTCACCATTACTTTTGAGCCCAAGGTTCAGTATCTGTATACCTCCTATGAAGACCAGAGCAATATTGGTTTATACGACACCACTGCGCTGTTAACCGATGTAAACGGACTATTTCGCGGCCAGGAATTTACCGGTCTTGACCGTATCAGTGACAATGACCAGATTACGGTGGGTGCAACCTCACGCATAATTGATGACAACAACAGGGAACAATTTGTTATCAGTCTGGGTCAGATATTCTACCTGTCGGACTCGCAGGTCACCACGGCAGTGGACGATCGCAACCGTTCGGCACTGGCCGGCGAACTGGACTGGCGTTTTGATGACAGCTGGTTTGTTCATTCGGCAGTGCAAATTGCCACCGACAATGACAAGGTTGAACGCAGCAGTATGGCGCTGGAATATCGTCTCGACGCCACACGGCTGGTACAACTGAGTCACCGGTTTGTGCGCGATCTGTCGGGTGAAACTATCGATCAGTTCGGTGTATCAGCGAGCTGGCCGATTGGCGAAAACTGGCAGGTAGTCGGGCGTTCTTATCGCGATTTAGAGCGAGACAGAAGCATCGAAAACTATTTTGGGTTACAGTATGAGTCCTGCTGCTGGGCAGTACGGATTGTTGCCCAGCGAAGTCTGAGTAACCGTTACGACGTAACGGGCCAGCAAAATACCAATGAGTTTGACTCAAGTATTGCTCTGCAATTTATTTTTAAAGGGATCGGTTCATCCCGGTCGAATCGGGCTATGCTCGAAGACGGCATGTTCGGCTATCGACAGCCTTACGTGTTAAATTAAATGCGCCGGTATCCCGCAAAGGAACACGGCAGTATTAACAACAAGCAAGAGAGTTTATGAAGTATTTTATTCGGGGTTTGTTTTTAAGTCTGGTAATGAGCTTACCAGTCATGGCCCAAACCGAGCTACTCGACAAAGTGGCGGTGATTGTTGATCAGGGTGTGGTACTGGAAAGTGAAGTACGGGCACTGGTTAATGAAGTAAAAGCAGACGCGGCAGCCAAAGATCAGCGCCTGCCTTCTGACGAAGCCCTGCGCACTCAGGCTATTGAGCGCCTGATACTGAAAAACCTGCAACTGCAAATGGCAGAGCGCATGGGGATCCGGGTAAGTGATCCACAGCTTGACCAGACCATTGCCAACATCGCTGCCGGTGAAGGCGCAACTGTTGAGCAACTGCGTGATGAAATTACCCGTCAGGGCATTGCCTACAATGACTACCGCGAACAGGTTCGCGAGGAAATCATTATGGGTGAAGTACGTCGCGCTAACGTGCGCCGTCGAATCTACATCACTTCGCAGGAAATCGCTAACCTGGTAGACCTGATGGAACAACAGGGTTCTGCTCAGGCAGAGTATGAACTTGGTCACATTCTGATTGGTTTCCCGCCGGAAACCACTGATGCCGACGTAGCCGATGCCCGCGAACGTGCTGATAAAGTACTTAACCTGCTGGATGAAGGCTCTGAGTTTTCCCGTCTGGCCATTGCCGCCTCTTCAGGCTCTGAAGCGTTGGACGGCGGTAACATGGGTTGGATGAACATTAACGCCATGCCCACTCTGTTTGCCGAAGCGGTACAGGGCAAGCGCAAAGGTGAGGTTATCGGCCCAATTCGTAGTGGTGCCGGTTTCCACATCCTGAAAATTCTCGATACCCGCGGTATTGAGGTTGTGGAAGTAGAAGAAGTTAACGCCCGACACATTCTGATCCAGCCGTCCATTATTCTCAGTGAAGAGCGTGCCCGCAGTATGCTGGTTGAGTTTAAGGAACAGGTGCAGGCTGGCGACGCCGACTTTGCCGAGCTGGCAAAAGAGCACTCAGCAGACCCAGGTTCTGCCCTGCGTGGTGGTGAGCTGGGGTGGTCAGATCCAAGCATCTATGTGCCCGAATTTAAAGAAGCACTGGCTAATTTGGAGCCCGGAGAGTACAGTGAACCTGTACGTACGCAACACGGTTGGCATTTAATTCAGTTGCTCGACCGTCGTATCGACGATGCCACAGAACAACGCAAGGAAGATAAAGCCCACCAGCTACTGTTTAACCGTAAATTTGCGGAAGAGAGTGAGAACTGGTTACGTGAAATGCGTGACTCGGCTTATATCGAAGTCCTTAGTGATTAAAATTAAGGTCTGACTATGACACCGCTTAAAATTGCCATAACGCCAGGCGAACCCGCTGGCGTTGGCCCCGATCTGGTTATCGAACTGGCACAACAGGAATGGCCGGCACAATTGGTTATTTTTGCCGACGAAACCATGATGCAGGAACGCGCTGCGGCATTAAACATGCCGCTTAAGCTGATACCATACCCCCATGGCGAAACACGAATTCAGGCGCAGGGAGAACTGTTTATTCAGGCGATTCCTACTGCCGTGCCGGTTGAGCCCGGCGTATTGAGCAGCGATAACGGCCACTACGTGGTAGAAACCCTGCGTCAGGCTTGCCAAGCCAACATCGAAGGCGACTTTGACGCTGTGGTCACCGGGCCGGTAAACAAAGGCATTATCAATAAAGCGGGAATTTCCTTTAGCGGCCACACTGAGTATTTCGCCCACCAGTCTAATACCATTGATGTGGTGATGCTGCTGGCAACCGAAGGTTTGAATGTGGCTCTGGCTACTACCCACATTCCGCTGGAATATGTATCCCGGGCTATCACCCGCGAGCGCCTGCACAAGGTCATTCATATCATTCATACCGATCTGAAGCTTAAATTTAATATCACCAGGCCGCATATCTATGTGTGTGGTCTTAATCCGCATGCCGGTGAAGACGGCCACATTGGCCGCGAAGAAATCGAAACCATTAGCCCTGCACTGGACGAACTGCGCGCTGAAGGTATTCACCTCACCGGGCCCTTGCCTGCTGATACCATTTTCCAGCCTAAATACCTGGAAGATGCCGATGTCGTTTTGGCCATGTATCACGACCAGGGACTTCCCGTGCTAAAATATAAGGGCTTTGGTGCGGCGGTGAATATTACTTTGGGTCTGCCGTTTATTCGCACCTCAGTAGATCATGGTACTGCGCTGGATCTGGCCGCAAAAGGTCAGGCCGACAGCGGCAGTTTTACCAAAGCATTGAACAAAGCAATTGAACTGGCTCATCATCAACAATGAATAAAACCCATTTAGGCCATACCGCCCGTAAGCGGTTTGGCCAGAATTTTTTAAACGACACCTTTGTGATAGAGCAAATTGTCGATGCCATTAATCCGCAGGACGGCGAGAATCTCGTTGAAATTGGCCCTGGTCTGGGCGCGCTTACCGATCCGGTTTGTGAGCGGGTTAGCGCGCTGACGGTGATTGAACTGGACCGGGATCTGGCCAAACGCCTGCGTCATCACCCGTTTCATGGCAGCAAGCTGACCATTGTTGAACAGGACGCCCTGACCGTAGACTTTAACGATTTAGCCAAACCTGATGCGCCTTTGCGGGTCTTTGGTAATCTGCCTTACAACATTTCCACGCCTATCATGTTTCACCTGTTTTCCCACGCAGGGATCATTGGCGACATGCATTTTATGCTGCAAAAGGAAGTGGTTAACCGTTTGGCTGCCAGCCCTGGTAATAAAAATTACGGCCGTTTATCGGTTATGGCGCAGTATTACTGTAAGGTTCAACCGGTACTCAATGTACCGCCAGGTGCCTTTGTGCCGCCACCGAAGGTGGAGTCGGCCGTGGTCCGTCTTTCCCCCCATCAAACCCCGGTGGTGACGGTTAGTGATGTAAAAATGCTTGAACGTGTTTGCACGATGGCGTTTAATCAACGCAGAAAGACCATACGTAATAGTCTGAAAGACTGTATTGACGAAGCACAGTTAGAAGCGCTTGGCCTTGATCCAACCCGACGGGCTGAGACACTGTCGCTCGATGATTTTGCAACCATTGCGAATTGGGTGAGTGAACATGACAGCACCGAAGACCGAACATAATCCGGCCGACCTGGTAACCGTAAGAGTAGTAACGCGGCACTTACCAGAGCATTTGCCCTCAGACAGCGATAAATATGCCTTTGCGTATCAGATTACTGTGATCAATCACAATAGCTTCGCGGTAAAGCTGACTCACCGCTACTGGCTGGTAACTGATGCAAATGGCAAAGAAACCGAAGTCAGCGGCGAAGGTGTGGTAGGTAAACAACCCACCATTGAACCCGGTGACAGCTTTCAATATACCAGTGGCTCCGTAATTGATACGGAGGTAGGCACTATGCAGGGATATTACGATATGAAAACCGCCGACGGCGATGTTTTCAGAGTACCCATAGAGCCGTTCCGCCTCGCGCTACCCAATATCATCAACTAACTTATAGTAATGGCATCATATGTAATTGGCGACATTCAGGGGTGTTACGCCGGGCTTCGCCGTTTGCTCGACAGCGTTAGCTTTGAGCCCGGCCGCGATAGCCTGTATGCCGTGGGCGATCTGATTGCCCGTGGTGAGGACTCACTGAGTACGCTGCGTTATCTGCGTTCATTAGGCAGCAGCTTTTTCAGCGTGCTGGGTAATCACGACCTGCATTTTTTATCGGTGTCGCAAGGAATAAAAAAAGCCAAGCGTAGTGATAACCTTGAGCCTCTGTTGAAAGCTCCGGATATTGAGGAGCTCACCGCCTGGCTAAGGCAGTGGCCGCTGGCAATGGCTCTTGATGAAAAGCATACCATGGTGCATGCCGGTTTATATCCGGGCTGGTCGACAACTCAGTTACTGACGTACAGTCAGGAAATCGCCGAACAACTCAAAAGCGTAAAGTGGTGCCAGCTACTCGAAAACATGTACGGCGATGGCCCGCCGAAGTGGAATGACAAACTCAGCGGTAAACAGCGGCAACGATTTATCATCAATGCCACCACCCGAATGCGCTTTGTCCGCCCCTCACTGGCCCTTAACTTATCGGTAAAATCAGCGCCAAAGGATGCACCTTCTTCACTGCGCCCCTGGTTTGACATCCCCAATCAGCAGTTAAAAGCCGAAGAACGCATTTTATTCGGCCACTGGGCGGCACTGCAGGGCAACACTTCTTCTAACCAGTTTGTAGCTCTCGATACAGGTTACGTCTGGGGCAACACCATGACCCTCTGGCACAAAGAAACCAACGAATGCATTTCGGTATCTGCGTAACCTTGTCTCAACGACTATACTAATGGGCAACCATTGATTAAATAATTTAACTATTGGCAAAACTGTCCGATAAGGAATAGTGAGCTGATACAAAAATCCGCTGAAAAAGTTCTAATACTTTTGTATCAGTTTTAAAAGATTGGTATAACTAATCTTGCGGGGGAACCAGCTCCTCTGCAACAGATTATCCGGTTTATTGCTTGCTTTGAGGGGATGCAACGCTGCAATACTAAAGGAACCGGTTAACACCAGACTCCGAACAGGCACAGTTCATATTTGTTTGGAACGCCAAAACTATAATAATGCTCTGGGAGCTACAATGAATTTAACGGTAAAAGCACGGGTTGTTCTCGGCTTCTTCACGATAAGTGTGCTGCTGCTAATCATCAGCGGAGTGTCTCTGATTAACCTTCGTTCTCTACAAAATGATGTAGGCGAAGTGAACACCGTGGCAGTACCCACAGTTATCGGCAGCAATACGCTTAAAGCCTCATTTTTAAATATGGGCCGTCTGGTTTTCGAAGCTTATGTGTCTGATGAACTGTCTACTGTCAAAGAAAAACAAACACAATTTGAAGAAGCCAGTCAGAATTTTACCAATGCGTACAGCGCACTGGCATCAACGGTAAAAAACGATCCGAAACTTAGCGCTGCTTTGCAAAACGTAAATGGTATCTCGCAGGAATACCTGGCCACAGTTAACGGTTTATATGCCAGCCACAACAGTTATTTGTCCCGCCGTAACGATGTTGAAGACCGCTTAATGGACGTTGAGGATAACGCTGACGACGCCTCCACCTACCTGCTCGATTTCAGCGACTTACGCGAAGTACAAAGCAATGCTAGTCTGCGCCGTGCCTCAGAGCTAGGCGGCGAATTGGAAACCCGCCTGCTTACGCTTATCACGGTAACGTCTGACTACATGAAAACCCAGACACTGGTTCGTGCCGACACCTTGGGTAACGAAGTAAAATTTGCCGTGGATGCCATTCGGGAACAGCTCGATGCCATGCTCAGCGCTGCTAATGGACAGGATTCATCCGGCACGCTGGAAGAAGTGGAGTCGCTGGTTAATGATGCTATCGATGCGGTAACCGGCAGCGATGGCGTGGTGCAATTGCATGTATCGCGCTTGGAACTGCGCAACCAGACTGAGAAGGCCCTTGGCAAATCTGAAGAAATGGCGGCCAACGCGGTAAGCGAGCTCGAACAGCTACTCAATCTGACCAATGCCAAAGTAAAAACGCTGGAAGAACAGGTGACCAGTAACGTAAGTTTTGGCACCACGCTGGTAGTGGTTATCGTTCTGGCCTCACTGATTATTGCCTTCTTTACCGGTTATAAAACCGTTAATGCCATTACCATTCCGCTTAAAAAGGTCAACGACTTACTCAACATCGCCTCTTCCGGCGATCTGACCCATAATCTGGATGACTCCAGTAAAGATGAATTTGGCCAGTTGGCGAAAAACTGTAATAAGTTGATCCTCAGCCTTAAAGAGCTGATCCGCGGTATTAACGTGCGCGCCGAGCAACTCGCTGCGGCTTCAGAGCAAACCTCAGCCGTTACCACGCAAACCACTAAGTCTATCCAGGATCAGAAAGCGCAAATTGGCCTGGTAGCCACGGCAACCACAGAAATGCATTCCACTTCGCAGATGGTCTCGCAAAATGCCGAAGATACGTTGCTTGAAATTCGTAATGCCGACCAGGAATCGAACAAGGTTCGTGACATTTCACTGGAGAACAAGGCCACCATTGAAGTACTTGCCCGCGATGTAGAAGACGCCGCTCAGGTTATTCACAAGCTTCATCAGGACAGCGCCAGCATCGGTAGCATCCTTGATGTTATTCGCGGCATCGCCGATCAAACTAACCTGCTGGCACTGAACGCCGCCATTGAGGCAGCCCGTGCCGGTGAGCAAGGCCGGGGCTTTGCTGTGGTAGCCGACGAAGTTCGTACCCTGGCCAGCCGTACCCAGGAGTCGACTCAGGAAATCAACGCGATGATCGAAGTTCTGCAGGAAGGCGCAGAGAAAGCGGTATCGGTGATGGATCAGGGTAAACAACAAACCGCCAAGTGTGTTGAACAAACCGAACTGGCTACCCAGGCCCTCGACATTATTTCTGAGGCCGTTAAACGGGCTCACGATGTAAGTAGCCAGATTGAGCAATCAGCCCGTGAGCAGAACCTGGTATCACAGGATATTTCTGAGAAGCTGGAAACCATTGTTGGTATCGCAGAAGAGACCACGGTGGGTGCACAACAAACGTCAGAGTCGAGCGAAGAAGTCGCCCGGCTGGCCGAAGAACTGCAAAGCTCAATCCGACAGTTTAAGGTGTAAAAACACTAACGTGTTTTTACATCCCGGAAACGCCAAGGGCGTTATCCGGGATCCCCTGAACCGTCTGATTAACCTAATCAATCTCACGTTTTATACCCCGGAAGCTTCGCAGAAGCTATCCGGGGTCTCAATGTCATCCCGGAATTTTCGCAGAAAATATCCGGGCCCCCCTTTCCTGTTACCGTGGGTCTGAAAAGAGCGACATAAAAAGCGGGACATTTTAAATGAGTCACGCTGCTCAGGAGATACCGGCTCAGAGGCCGGTATGACAGCTTATTTTTGACCGAAATACTTCTCCCTACCACCCCGGAAGCTTCGCAGAAAATATCCGGGACCTCCGTCTTTGTTATCGCAGGCTCAAAAGCTCTTCGAACGATTACGCAACGCTGTAGAAATTGAAATCAATGCCCGCATCAGCATTCTGTCGGGGTGCCGACTACACCCAGAGGGGAGGTGGCTCCCCTCTGGACTCCTGCCAGTTCTTTAATCGCGAAGTTGCATACTGGTGGCGGGCAGGTAAAACCTATCGCCCAGAGCGGGCGTCCTGCCCGCGCTGGCCGGAGCCGACATCCATGACGGCTCTACGCTTTTACTTGATCTGCGCGCCACCAGTATTTCGCGATACAAAGAACCAAATTAAAAGCAGGATGTTTTAAATGAATCATGCTGCTCATGAGATACCGGCTCGGTGGCCGGTATGACAGATTTTTTTGACCAGAATACTTTTCACAGTCATCCCGGAATTTTCGCAGAAAATATCCGGGCCCCCTTCCCTGTTGTCGTGGGTCTGAAACATCAGAATAAAAAACGGGATATTTTAAATGAGTCATGCTGCTCAGGAGATACCGGCTCGGTGGCCGGTATGACAGATTTTTTTGACCGGAATACTTTTCACAGTCATCCCGGAATTTTCGCAGAAAATATCCGGGATCCCCTTCTCTGTTATCGTGGGTCTAAACGTCAAAATAAAAAGCGGGATGTTTTTCATAAGTCACGCAGCTCAGGAGATACCGGCTTGGAGGCCGGTATGACGGTACTTTTTATCGGGGTCTTCTTCCACTTTCTCTATTCTGTACCAAACACTTCAGCAATACTCCCGGCAATATCATGGCCGCCTTTATCACTGTCCCAGGTTACCGATATCACGCACCAACGCCTACCGTCGTTTACCAACTGGAAGGTATTAATACCTTTCGAGTAAGCCGGTTTGTTCGGTGATTCCCGCGATTCGTAGGCACTGATAACCGTTGCCATGTGTCCTACCTGAATGGTTTGATTGTAAGTCTCGGTTTCATAAAACCCCACATCCTTAAACAGTAATTTATTGAGTTCCACAAACTCACTAGCAGTCAGTACTGAAATATCCGGCATCCCCTCGCGATGAAACAACGGTGTGATGGTCGCAGTGGGCGCAAACAGCTCGTGGAGTAACTGCCAGTTACGTTCCTCGCCCGGCGCGCCAGACACCACGTCATATAAAGCCGGTACGATGTTAGGCAAGGTCTCAGCCTCACTTCGAAAAGGGCCACAAAAATGCGGTTCTTCCAGCACCACAGCGGCCTGCACCTCCTGCGGGACAAACAGGTTCAGAATCATCACTAACAGAGCCAGAACAATGGCCAGTTTTGGTGCGCAGAAACAAGGTTTAAAACTAAATAGCATCGTGTAATTTTCCGTGGCTAAATGATGTGAGCTAGCTTACAACCTGACTCAATAGCATGTTGCACCGGGCGTCCAAAACTCTTAACCAATCGTATAATTTACACAAAGTGTGTCTCCACTGAACGTTATTCACAGTAGGCTTATCTTATTAAGCTCGTTTTTCGCCCGATAAATAGCTACCTTTACGCCGCTAATCAGTGCATTGTCGGACACACAAAAAACAATAATAATGCGGTCCGTCCACAGCTATAACCTGCCACCAAGAGCAGAGCTGATCACTGGCTGCGTAGACAAAAATAACTCACGCTCAGCCCGCTCACTGATTAAGTACCTATTGCCTGAAAACGACCGTTATTTTTTGTTGTTCTTCTTTGAAGGGAAATTAATGTCTAGTGATACCCGAAAAGGTCATAGGGGCCTTAAGGCAGTCGGTACACCGTTTAAATTATCGTTACTCTCTGTCATTCTGACTACGTTGTCGGTTACCGGCACCACATCTGCACAAACCACAGCTTCGCCCGTGGCAAGACCCTCTGATGATGCGACCAATCAAAGCGCCAGGGAGCGCGATAGGATCTTGCTCAAGCGTAATCCCATTGCTTCTGAATATCAGGGTAACGATACCCCCGGGCGCTTTTTCAGCGCGGTGACCGATGCCGAAGGCGTGGACTTTCGAGGTCAGTTTCGTTTATCAAAAGGCAGGGCCACCGCCCATGATGCAGAGCTTGAAGCCAATGTAAGTTATCAGGACGTGGCCCGCGAATATACCCCTGGTGGTAGTATTAAGCTGGCCAAAAGTTTTGACCGCTGGCGCTTACAGTTTAACGCCCAGAGAAACAGCCTGGAGCGAATAGTCGATTTTTATGAGGCACGCTGGCTATCCATTGATGCCCCGGAGGCACCTGAACAACAGGCTTTATTGCTGGGTTTCCCCCGCTACAGCCAGGACCAGTTTGATACCACCAGCACCAATATGCAGTGGCGCGCTGACTACGTACTTTCTGAACACACTTATTTTACCTACGAAGGCATGTCGACCAACTACGACGATATCGCCACTCGTAACCGGCTGGAATACCAAATTGGCGCCGGAACCATTGATAGCGCCGAACTCAGTGATGACGGCTCCACCTTAAGCGATGTCAGCGTGTCCGACTCGCGTATTCGCCGTTACTTTCACAGAATGGAAACCGCCAGGGATATTCATCGCCATCGCCTCGGCGTCAATTACGAAACCGACACCAGCGCGTTTGAAGCTGGCGTCTACTTTAGCCGTTGGGTCAACGAGCGACTCTGGCTGCCCTGGAATTTTGTCGATCAGGGTCTGACAGCTAACTACTCTATTGACAGCCCTTACCTGCCGCTAATCCGGAGCAATTTAATTTTAACCCGGCTCAATCCTTTTTAGAGTCTATCCAGGATATCTATACCAGCGAAGAAACGGTGAGCTCAGCTTACATTGATGCATATCAGCAACGGGCATCCTGGTTCTGGCGTCTTGGCCTGCGTTATGAGAAAACCGAAACCAGCACTCGTGGTGCAGTGAGCGGGCCCACCGAAGCCGGTATTGCAAACCTTGGCGATCAGATCACCAGTGTGGACGTGGCCGGTCTGACTATCGAAGAAAACTTCAGCCACTTTGATGCGGCATTTGTGGAAGGCGGTAACAGCTATCAGCATCTGCTGCCATCTCTGGAATTACGCTACCAGTTATCCGCCTCCACCCGTTTAAAGTTTAATTATTTTGAGCAGCTAATGCGCCCGCAGTATTTTGATACGGTGCGTTACCGCCGCATTAATCCTCCCACCCGCACCATTACGGAAGGCTCACCGGACCTTGAGGCCACCACCATTGTTAACTGGTTTGCCGGGCTCGAATATACTCACACCCGGGTAGGAAAACTCTATGCCGGGGTGTACTACAACGATATCGCGGACTTCTTCTATGATTCCAGGGTTACAGAAGAACTCGACGGCATTGTGTACGATGTAACCCGGGTGGAAAATGGCAAGGACGGCTTTATCCGCGGTGTGCAAACCTACTGGTCACAGCAGTTTACCGATACCGGGCTGGCTCTGATTGATATCAAAGCCTCTTACACCTACTCAGATACTCAAGCCAATCTGGCCGACCGCGCTATTGCCATGCCGGAGCGGGCTGAGCATCGCCTGATGCTTAACCTGTTGGTTAAGAATAATCAGTGGCAATATACCACTAATCTGGCCTGGCAAAGTGAGGCGCTGGATGATGTAGGCGCCGATGCCCAACAGGACACCATCAGAGAGAAAGTCCTTTCGTGGAACCAGTCTTTCAGCTGGCGCTTCAGTGAGCACCTGAGCACAAAATTCAGCCTGAATAATATTCTTAACTACCCGGACCGTTCTTATCTCAGCGAGCAAAAGCGGGTTATTAATAATCTGTACAGCGGTACCACAGCCAAATTGAGCTTACGCTACACCTTTTAGAGCGCCATCAGATTGTTCGACTGGCCGAGGGATCACCAGCGAACTTTCTGACGCTGTTGTTTACGTTGACTATTGGCCTGCTTGGCATCTTTGCGGCGGGCCTTCACGGCTCTGCTGACCCGGGTGGGACGGCGCTTTTTCTGCACTTTGGTGTTTTCCTTAATCCACTCCACTAAACGGGCAATGGCGTCCTCGCGATTCTGCTCCTGGGTCCTGAATTGTTGCGCCTTTATAATCATTACGCCGTCGGAGTTTACCCGACTATCATTACAGTTGAGCAGCTTCTCCTTAATGGGATCAGGTAAGGATGAGTTGTGGATATCAAAGCGTAAATGAATAGCACTGCTCACCTTATTTACGTTCTGCCCGCCACTGCCTTGGGCACGAATGGCCTGCAGCTCTATTTCGCTTTCGGCAACAGCCAGTGTCGACGAGATCTCAATCATATTGCTCATATATCCATCAACTGTGATTAATCCATACCGAATAGTACCGCGAACGCATTATTTTTTATACCTTATGGCTTTTTAGCTACCCCGCATAAAAATATCAGTGTTACGATAGAAAGCGGTTAAGAAGTCTCCAAAGAGGTCCGCTCCAGGTGTTTCGCTGCTATACCCTTGTTCTCGGTTTGATGTGTGTAAGCTCACTGTTTATAGCTACTGCGTGTCAGTCTAAACAGCTTACCGTGCTCTATGCAGCTGAACTGCCTCTTATCATTAATCCGCCGCATGGCAGCTACGCCAATTTAGCTACTCTGGTTAAGCAAACCAGAGACACTCAACAACCCAGTCTGTTCTTATTTGGCGGCGGTAGCCTGGCCCCCAGCATGCTTTCATCCTTCGACCGTGGTGCGCATATTATCGATATCCTCAACACTATCGAACCGGATGCCATGGGCGTAGCCAAGCGAGAGTTCAGTTACTTTGAGGATGAGCTGTCGTTACGCGCCTATGAGGCTGCTTTCCCGTTAGTATTGAGCAACGTGACCGATCCACTCACCCGGCGGGAACTCGAAGGTACCTGGCAGGATATCATTCTTGAAAGAGGGGGTGTCAGGGTTGGCATTCTTACGGTGATAGCGAGCGCTTCCTCAGAAGAGTACTTAATGCACCGGCTGCAGATTAACTCACCCTACGACACCATAGTCAGCCGTGCCAACGCGCTCAGGGAACGCGGCGCAGAATTAGTTGTGCTGATGGTTTCAGACGAATTACCTTTTATTAATAAGCTATTGAGTCAATCGCAAGTCGATCTGGTGTTACGCAGCGATCCTTACTATGTTGAGCCGGTGGCGCCTGATGAAAAGCCGCGGCCAAACTATGTCATCGTCACCAGCGAAGCCGCCGCCGCGAAAGTGAGCATTGAGTGGCCACAAGGCAATCCTGCCGAGGCTCAGTACGAAGTGGTACAACTGCCCCTTAGCGACTACCCGAAAGATCCGGTGATTGCCGAACAGGTAGCCAGCTATGATAACCGGATTACCGCACTGCTTAGTGAACAGGTAGCCCGTCTTACCAGCGAAATGGATACTACGCGAAATGCCGTACGTACCCGTGAGAATGGCTTTGGAAACCTGGTGAGCGATGCCTTAAAAGAAGCCAGTCACACCGACGTGGCAATCATCAACGGCGGCGCTATCCGAGGTGAGCGCAGTTATCGTGAGGGGCACCTGTTAACCCGTAAAGATATTACCAGCGAACTGCCGTTTCGAAATCATATCCGGGTACTGAGGATCACCGGAGCTGATTTAAAGTCAGCACTGGAAAACGGTGTGAGCAGGGTTGAAGACGCCTCAGGCCGTTTCCCACATGTTTCTGGTATGCAGTTCAAAGTGCAGCTTTCTGCTGCGCCGGGGAATCGAGTGAAAGAGCTCACTATTAACGGCACGCCTATGGAACCGGGCCGTATCTATTCGCTTGCCACTTCCGATTATCTGGCAAATGGCGGTGACGGATATGACAGCCTCAAACGCGGAACTGAAGTTCCCTTTAGCCAGCAGGTTACCCCACTGATTGCCGACATCGTAATCAGTGTTCTACGACGTCAGTCTACTCTGTCTGCCACTGCAACAGGCAGAGTCAGCTTTGTAAATGGCAAGGACAGCTGAGATGAACAGTCAGCAAGGGCGGCAGACTGCCAGCAAACGTCTTAAGTTCAGGGGATTATACTCGCTATCGGGGATCATTAATTTGAGTCTGGTGACGCTGATCATCGCGGTAATGATCCTGGCATATACCACCTATTCCAAACTGTCATCATTCGAACAGTCCTTAAATTCAATGATGGATAAATCGCTGCCCAGTGTTATTCAGTCGGGCAAACTGTATTCGCAAATGAACCTGTTGCTGAGTGGCACAGAGCAGTTATCCATGGCCAACTCAGAAGCCATGCGCAGGATAGCTACCAATGCCATCACCCGTCAGTTGCAAGGCCTGCACAAACTGTCGCTGGAAAATGAGCAAACCTACCACATTACGTCTCAGCTGAGTTCGGTAGAACGGGAACTGGATGAACTCAATGGGTTAGTAGAGCAACGTATCGCTATCAATAGCAGAATCGATCGATTAACTGCACAACTCTTCGATCTGCAAGGCCAGATCAATACCGATCTGACTACCAACAGCACAACCACCGCCAGCACGTCCTGGTCATTATTATTCTCACGTATCATGCTGCTCTCAGCGGAGCTCACCAGCCTCGACCAGCTAAGCGAGATACGGCAGCGTCAGAGTAATCTGGATACCCTGTTTATTTCATTGTCTGAACTTGCCGATACGCTGCCGGCAGACCAACAACAAAGTGCACAGCTGGCCATTGCGGCCTTATCCGAAACCGTGTTACATCCCAATTCCGGCTTAATTGCGCTGCGTCAGTTGCAGTTAAAGATCCTCGGCCGGGTGCAAGGCAGAAGTAACTTTGTACGTAACCTGATTGCCGACTACGCCCGTTTAAATGAATTTGAATCTCATCAGCTAAATCAGGCTGTACTGGGCCGGGCGGCGAAAACCTCCCGACTAGTTGAGCAACAGGTAAAACAGGCCAGCCTGCTGTTTATTATTGTCCTGTTCGCTTATATTGGATTTGCCGTGTTTATCCAGCGGGTAGTAGTTAACCGGTTAAAAACCCTTAACAAACAGGTCCAGCAACGGTCCACCGGCGAGGGCCACCTCATCACCGTGAGCGGCAGGGACGAAATTACCGAGCTGGCACAGAGTTTTGAACGGTTTGCCACCACTATCGAATTACAAAAGAATACTCTGGAAGAAATGAGTCTGCGCGATGCACTCACCGGTATAGCTAACCGCCGCGCTTTTGACGACTACTATTCCCAGGCACTCAATGTGGCTAACCGACAGCGCTGGCCACTGACCGTATTACTAATTGATGTGGACTATTTTAAACAATATAACGATAACTATGGTCACAGTCAGGGCGACATTTGTTTAAAGCAAGTGGCCTCATTAGTTAAGCAACAGATGCCCCGTAAAACCGATATTTTAGCCCGCTACGGCGGCGAAGAATTTGCCGTACTGTTACCCGATACCAACGAACAAGGGGCGATAACGGTAGCCCGGAATATTCTGGATGCGTTTAAAAATGCGCAAATTCCCCACGACTTTAGCGGCGTTGCCGACCATGTCACCGTGAGCATTGGTATTTCTGTTGGTCAGCAACAGGATGGCAGGATCACGCTCCCCTCTGTAGAAGCTGCCGACAAAGCCCTCTACAAAGCTAAGCGAACGGGCCGTAATCGCTGGGTGAATGATGCAGATGACGACGAGCAATAATGAAATCAAGGGGTCAGAGTCAGTTAATTGCTAACAGATTAATTAACTGACTCTGACCCCTTGATTTGCTGACCCCTTTATTTGGGTTTAGTCTGCTTGAATCTTATTCAAATAGCTCTTTATGCAGCACCGTAACAATCTCTGTGCTGTCGCCTTCATTGACCAGAAATGAGATATTGTGCGGGTTAGCACCAAAACAAATCATCCGCAGGTTGTAGTCAGATACGGCCGCAAAAATCCGGCTCGATACGCCTTTACTGGTTTGCATGTGATTACCCACTACAGTAACCAAATCAAAACCGTGCTCTACGGTAACGTCACAGATGGTTTCGAGCTCAGCTATGGTTTCACGATTTAGTCGCTGCGCCACTGAGTTAGCCGGGTTGTCCAGGGTAAAAGATACCGAGATCTCAGAAGTAGTTACCAGATCCACACTCAGCTTGTGCTTGGCAATAATCGCAAACACCTGCTGCAGGAATCCCTGCGCATACATCATCTTAGGCGTTTTTACCGTTACCATCACCTGCTCTTTACGGCGGGTCAGGGCCCGGAATGGCGGCTCATTTTCGCAGTCTTTGACAATCCAGGTGCCGCCTTTTTCAGGCTCTTTGCTCGATCCTACAAACACCTTAATGTCTTTACGAACCGCTGGTTCCATAGTGGCCGGGTGTAATACTTTCGCCCCGAAGGTCGCCATTTCCGCGGCTTCCTCAAAACTCAGTTCCGGTAACGGATGCGCCGCAGCGGTAATGCGTGGGTCGGTAGTGTAAACACCGGTTACGTCGGTCCAGATTTCGCAAACTTCTGCGCCAATGGCTTCGGCTAACAGAGCTGCGGTAAAGTCTGAGCCACCGCGCCCCAGAGTAGTGGTGCGACCTTCTTCATCGGCGCCCACAAAGCCCTGAGTCACCACGATAGCGTTTTCAATCTCTGGCTTTAATAATGCCTGGGCATTTTCAGCAATCATATCCAACTGCGGGGCTGCCGCGCCAAACTCACTGTCTGTGCGCAGTACCTTGCGCACGTCAAAGTTCATTGTAGCCACATCCTGTTCCGCCAGCACAGCACTGAACATCAGGGAAGACATACGCTCCCCCATCGAGAGCAGGTTATCTTTCAGATCGTTGCGATGCAGAATTTCTTCGTGGAATGCGAGCTTCTTAACTTCATCCAACAAGTCGTCGAGCTTTGCCGCAACACTATCTTTGGCTTTTAATTCGTTAAGGATTTTAAACTCAATATCAGTAATCGCCTGACAGACTTCGCCGATTTGTTCCTGGGTCATGGCTTTATGCGCCAGGTCGACAAGGTGGTTGGTAATGCCGGCTGCGGCGCTTACCACAACAATACGAGTGCCTGGGTTGCCTGCAACAATGCGGGCACAGTTTTGCATAGCAGCATAATTGGCAACACTGGTGCCGCCAAATTTTGCAATGGTTAACGGGTTACTCACGGTGTTCTCCGTTTGTACGCTGTTTTAATCAGCGTGATGGATTGACAATCAGTTGGTCGCCTACATGGATATCATGCTTAGCAAACCAGCCCTGGTTCATTTCTAGCGCGTATTTCACCACTTTTGAGGCACCTACAGAGGTTAAGTCCTGTGGTTGCAGTGGTTTTATATCAGTAATAACGCCGTTTCTGTCGATAAATGCCACATCCAGTGGAATAAAGGTATTCTTCATCCACATGCTTGCTTGTTTTTCGGGATCGAACTCAAACAACATGCCGCAACTTGCGCACAATGTCTTACGAAACATCAGGCCCTGAGCCCGTTGTTCGAAGGTTTGGGCAAACTCTACCTGCAGTGCAATGTCGTTAATTTCAATTCGCGCGGATTCAAAATCAACAGCGTTTACATTACAGGCACTCAGCAGCAAGCCAGCTATCAGGAGGCCTGACGCTATCAGATTTGACCTTATTATAGTGCGCGATCCCATTTATATTCCTTGTTATTTACCTTAAATAAAGACATAAAAAAAGCCGGGCCCTTACGGTGCCCGGCTTTCTAGTTTATATGCTAAGTCAGGCAACATTCAACGTTGGAATGATCTTAGCCTTAGCCTCTTCTTCTGCCTTCTTAAAGCTTTCCATCTTATCGAAGTTCAGATAGCGGTATACGTCAGCTGACATAGAGTCAATCTTACCAGCGTATTCCATGTACTCCGCCGCAGTTGGCAGACGACCAACAATTGCACCAACCGCTGCAAGCTCTGCAGACGTCAGATATACATTCGCGCCATCACCTAAACGGTTAGGGAAGTTACGGGTTGAGGTAGACAGAACTGTTGCACCAGCATCAACACGTGCCTGATTACCCATACACAGTGAACAGCCTGGCATTTCTGTACGTACACCTACGCGACCGTAGATGTTGTAGTAACCTTCTTCCATCAGCTGTGCTTTATCCATCTTCGTTGGTGGAGAAATCCACAGACGGGTTGGCAGCGTCTTACCGTAGTTATCCAGCAGTTTACCTGCTGCACGGAAGTGACCGATGTTAGTCATACAAGAACCGATGAATACTTCATCAACCTTGTCACCCGCTACGTCAGATAATGTTTTAGCATCATCCGGGTCGTTCGGGCAGCATACGATTGGCTCTTTGATTTCTGACAGGTCGATTTCGATAACTTCTGCATACTCTGCATCAGCATCGGCACGCATCAGTGAAGGATTAGCTAACCACTCTTCCATTTTCTGAGCACGACGCTCAAGGGTACGCGGATCGCCGTAACCTTCGTTGATCATCCAGCGCAGCATGGTGATGTTAGAACGCAGGTACTCAGCGATAGACTCTTCAGACAGGTTAATAGTACAACCCGCAGCAGAACGCTCCGCAGAGGCATCAGACAGTTCGAACGCTTGCTCAACCGTTAAGTCTTCCAGACCTTCAATCTCAAGGATGCGACCAGAGAATGCGTTGATCTTACCTTTCTTCTCAACCGTCAGCAGGCCTTGCTTGATACCGTATAAAGGAATCGCGTGTACCAGGTCACGTAAAGTGATACCAGGCTGACGCTCACCTTTAAAGCGAACCAGGATTGATTCAGGCATATCCAGAGGCATTACACCGGTGGCCGCAGCAAAAGCAACCAGACCAGAACCGGCCGGGAATGAAATACCCAGCGGGAAGCGGGTGTGCGAGTCACCACCAGTGCCTACTGTATCAGGCAGCAACATACGGTTTAACCAGCTGTGGATAATACCGTCACCAGGACGCAGAGAAACACCACCACGGTTCATGATGAAGTCTGGCAGGGTGTGCTGGGTATCGATATCTACCGGCTTAGGATAAGCGGCTGTGTGACAGAAAGACTGCATGGTCAGGTCAGCAGTAAAGCCAAGACACGCCAGGTCTTTCAGTTCGTCACGGGTCATAGGGCCAGTGGTATCCTGGGAACCCACGGTAGTCATTTTAGGCTCGCAGTAAGTGCCAGGACGGATACCTTCAACACCACAGGCTTTACCTACCATTTTCTGAGCCAGCGAGAAGCCTTTGCCAGAATCTACTGGTTGTTCAGGCTTACGGAACAGATCAGACGGACCTAAGCCTAACGCTTCGCGGGCTTTTTCAGTCAGGCCACGACCGATGATCAGGTTGATACGACCACCAGCACGTACTTCGTCCAGGATTACTTTAGACTTGTAACTGTACTCGGCCAGTACTTCGCCAGTTTCACTGTTAGTGATTTTGCCTTCAAACGGATAGATGTCGATAACATCACCCATGTTCATTTTTTCTACGTCAGCTTCAAATACTAACGCACCTGCATCTTCCATGGTGTTAAAGAAGATTGGCGCTACTTTAGAACCAATACATACACCGCCGCCGCGCTTGTTAGGCACGCCTGGCAGGTCTTCACCGAAGAACCATAAAACAGAGTTAGTTGCAGACTTACGAGAAGAACCGGTACCAACTACGTCACCCACGAAAGCAACCGGATGGCCTTTAGCCTTCACTTCTTCGATTTGCTTCATCGGGCCTTTAACGCCGTGCTCTTCCGGCTCAAGACCGTCACGGGTCATTTTGTAAGCCGCTAGTGCGTGCAGAGGGATATCAGGGCGTGACCATGCATCTGGTGCAGGTGATAAGTCATCGGTGTTAGTTTCACCGGTTACTTTAAATACTGAGTAAGTCATTTTCTCAGGCATTTGCGGACGAGAAGTAAACCACTCACCTTCGGCCCATGACTTGATGATGTCAGTAGCGAATTCGTTGCCTGCTTTGTGTTTTTCTTCTACGTCGTGGAACGCATCAAACATCAGCAGTGTGTGCTTCAGTTCTTTTGCTGCCAGTGGCGCAAGTGCTGCATCGTCCAGTAACTCTACTAAGGTGGCGATGTTGTAACCACCGTGCATGTTACCCAGTAACTCAACCGCTTTCTCTTTGCTGATCAGGTCGCAGCTTACTTCGCCTTTTACAATGGCACTTAAGAAACCAGCTTTTACGTAAGCGGCTTCGTCAACACCAGGAGGTACACGCTCAGAGATTAGTTCCAGCAGAACCTCTTCCTCGCCTGCAGGTGGATTTTTCAGTAATTCTACTAATCCGGCCACTTGTTCCGCGTTTAACGGTTTTGGTGGGATTCCTTCAGCAGCACGCTCTTCTACGTGTTTGCGATATTCTTCTAACACGATGTTTTCCTCATGGTTATTCCTGCCAATTCGAACGGTCCCGGAGCAGGAAGTGACTATTTAAACGCCGGAATTATAACGGCATATATAACGAATTTGAATTTTTATGCAGTTTCGCAGACTTATAGCCGCTATTCAGCGAGACTATTGTTGTAACCACCGGGGTAACAACCGCATTTCTGGTAGCCTCTACGGGGATTCAGCCTGAGTTAGCGCAAACTGTGTTCCGGTACGTTTTCGGCCCGCAGTGGGGAAAAACGCATTAACCGGCCGCGCTCGCCGTCCGTCAGTACGTATACCGATCCGTCACGACCTACTATCACATCCCGTAAACGCTCATTTATAGTAGCAAAGATTTGCATTGTCGACATGGGATTTTGGTCTAATGCTACTGCATATAACGCCTGATCTTTCAGGCTGCTAACCAGCAGGTGGTTAGCCAGCTCAGGAAAAGCAGAATCCTGATAAACCACTACTGAGGAAGGGGCTATGGATGGTGTCCAGTTTAACACCGGATCCACCATGCCATCATAATGAGTGAACGGCGATATTTTTGCGCCAGAGTAGTCCATGCCCAGTGTTACCACGGGCCAGCCGTAGTTGTTGCCAGCTTCCAGAACATTGATTTCGTCGCCACCATCCGGGCCGTGTTCATTAAGCCATATCGTGCCGGATTCCGGATCCTGAACCAGTCCCTGCGGATTACGATGGCCAAGGGTGTAAATATAGCTCTGCGGAGCATCGGGCGTGGTATAAAACGGATTATCCGATGGCGCGCTGCCGTCTTCGTTAAAGCGCAGTACTTTACCCAGCATACTGCCTTTTTGTTGCGCCTGCTCCCGATAGTCAAAACCATCACCGCTGGTCATCAACCAGGTACCGTCGGCCAGTTTTAGCAGTCGCCCGCCAAAATGTACCGGCGTATCCTTAGCTGTTTTAACCGTAAACAGACGCTGCACTTCAGGCTTGTCGCCCACCAGCTTGGCGGTGCCGAATGCGAGGTAGTTCTCGCTGTCATCGCCCACCGCAAAACTCAGATAAACCCGCCGGCTTTCGGTAAAGTCATCGGCCAGCACAATGTCCAGCAAGCCGCCCTGCCCGGCCACATAGAGCTGATCAATTTGCAGGGGGATCTCAAGGCGTTGGCCGGCGTTGGTATATTCAATGATAGTGCCGCCGCGTTCCGTGATCAGCCAGCCGCCGAGCGGATTTTCGGCAGCCGCCCAGGGCGAGGCGAGGTAGCCTGCAATCTGGGTTTGATGGAAATTTCCGGTTAACGGTGGCGGGTCATCGGCCTGCGCAGAAAAAGCCCCGAACAGGCTTACTATCCCCGCCAGAAGGGGCATCAACTTTTGACTACGCTGATGTAACGCTTTGCACATATCGATTAGACTATCAACAACTTGTACTTGTCAGCTTAGCATGAAATTATACGATTTGTGTTGCGCTTTATTGTAAGCAGTGTTGTCATCGGTGCAAGATAAGTACAAATCAAGCCTGTTGTGAGAGAGTAGTTCTGTAATGTCTGAAAAAGTCGTCGTTTACGAAGTTCAGTCCGACATCAGCCCGGTTACCAAAGCTGGCGCGTTGTTGGTGAGCTGGTTGTTGACCTACACCATTGCCAGTGTGTCTCAGTCACAATTCGTGCTGGCGAATCTGGAGTCACTCGGCGTTATCATTACTGGTAATCAATGGCTTGAACATACCGTACTGGACTGGTGGGGTTTGCTCCCCAAATATGGCTCGGCAGTGTTTGCTGCGCTATGTATTGCGTTATATGTGAGTGGCCGTGCCGGGCGCATGCTTAAACTACGCAGTAACTGGCTACACCCGGTGGCTGGCGGCCTGGCTATGGCGCTGATGTTAATGCTGATGCAACCACTGCTGGACATTACCCTTATCGCCGGAACACGCTCGTTTGAGGGCCAGCTCTGGCAGGTAATCGCCGGCATAACCGGCGGTTTAACCTATAAGTTTTTACGCCAGGACGTGGCGCGCTGGATCATCCAGCGGCCGCGCCAGAATGCGCTGCTGTAGCCGCAACTAAACCTTTTCGATTGCCAGCGACGAACCCATTTTACTGATCTGATACTGACGCAGGGTTTTCGCGCTGTAGTGCTCACTGGTAATGTTCGATACACCAATAAAACTCGCGATTGCCGTCTTAGGAGCAAGTTCCAGTTTTACATAACCGCGATGCTGACAGTCCGTCCACAGAATTTCCCGGTTATGCTGCGCTACACGTTGATCAAACTCCCCGGCCAACTCCGGTCCAAAGGTTTCAAAGTCGCCCGGCGACGTAATGCCGGCTGTACCCAATTCCACCCCCATGGCATCGCCATCACCGGCAAATAACTGATTTGCCCAGAACGCGTGGCTATCACCGGTTAACACAATTAAATCGGTGGCTTTCGCCGACTGACAGAGCTGATAAAACTTCTCTCTGGCCACTGGGTACCCATCCCAGGTATCCAGATAAATAGGTAAGTCATATTTACCCAGCGCCATAAAGTAACCAAAGTGCCGGGCAATCGCGCCATTATCGGCAAGCGCTTTGGGCAAGGTTAAATCCCTGGCGTCCGGTACATTGGTTCGGGCCATGGGGATCTGGTTGCCGATCAGTCGCCATTTGGCACCCTGAGCAACAGACTCGGCCAGTTTTTGGTTAACAAAATTCTCCATTGCTACGCTTAACATAGAGCGTCCGGGGTCGCCCAGCACCGACTCAATAAAATGCCGCAGCGTGTGTTCTGACTTTATCTGTGGCAGGTGTTCAGCATAATCGATTTGCTGACTTCGACCGGTATGGCGGGTTTCTAAGGTTGTCAGTGTGGCCAGATTGCCAAATTCAAAATGCCGCCAGAGTTGTGCTTTTTCAGCCTCTTTAGCCGGTTCCCGCAAAGGCATCCACTCGTAATAAGCCTGAATCGAGGCCGCTCTGCGATCAGCCCACTCGCCTTCACCTGGCTGATGATTCTGCGCGCCGTGCAGGTACGGATTGTTGGCTGATTCGTGGTCGTCCCAGGTGGGAATTAACGGATGCGAAGCATGCATTAACCGTGAACCATTATCGGTTTTATACTGGCGGTGCCTGGTTCGGTAATCCGTTAACGAAACAATTTCATTAGCGGGCTGATGACGGCGGTTGAGCTTACGCCCCTCCTCGTCTCCCCAGCTGTCCTGACCGTATTCGTAAATATAATCGCCAAGGTGTAAAACAAAATCGACCGACTCATCACCCGCAATGTGATGGTAGGCATTGAAGTAACCAAACGGATAGTTTGAACAGGACGCCACGGCGATATTCAATGATTCCGGCTCGCCGGCGGGCAATGTCCTGGTGCGCCCGGGCTCACTCTGGCCATTGCTGGTGATAAAGCGGTAGTAATAAATGGTTCCCGGTTCCAGGCCTGTTACATCAATTTTGAAGGTGCAGTCCTGCGTTAACGACGTTTCTCCCTGACCACTTTTAACCAGTTGCTTAAATGCCAGATCCCTGGCTACTTGCCAGGTCAGGGCTATCGGTTCACGGGTATGAGTCCACAAAATAACGCTGTGATGGGTCGGGTCGCCACTTGCTACGCCGCAGTCAAACAAAGGATTTACCGGCGCAGCGGCTACCTGATAAGCAAAAGGCGTTAAGGCACCTGAGGCAAGGGTGGTTTTTAAAAACTGGCGACGAGAGAAAATCATAATAAGGTCCGCACAACAAAATGGAGCCTGACTATGCAGAAGCTCTGTGACACTCCTATGAAGTGTCGATGAACATTTTACTAAGGCATTGAAACTACTTTACTAAGTACATCAACTACCAAAGCCCGCCACCAACGGGTTAACCGCGGGATCGGATTTCCTCGACTCTCTTTAACCTGGTTAATACTTGCTCTCGAACAGCTGGCAACTGACGGGATAAAAACTCGTCGGCTTTAGCCTGGCTGTAGCGGCTGTAACTTTGATAAACCCGTGATGTCAGGCGGGTTAGATCATCCTGGTTGGTGATCTTGTGCAGGTTTTGGTCTGCAAACTGCGGATTACGATAAGCCGAACGACTAATTAGCTCCGAAGTCAAAGGTTGGGTATCAATGTCGGTTTGCCTGTTTAGCCAGCTTAGTGCCTGTTCAGGCTGGTTAAAACTCATCGCCTCAACCACCACTTTGGCCCGCGACTGGCGTTGGTCCGGCGCCGCTCGTTGCATAAAACGCTCAGCCGCTTCTTCCGGCTCTCTCACCATCCAACTACGAAATGCACGTTCTTCGATGGCTTGCTTTTGTTCAGGATCGCTAATCAGGTCGAGTCTGGCCAGCGCTTCATCAGGCTCCTTAGCTAACCAACTGGAGAACACGGCCTGCAACGCACTGTCGTTATCCATGGCCTGAACCCGCTCGAGTAAATACTCAAAATCTTCCGTTTTTTGCAGGCTTCTGGCGGTGCTGCTTATAGCATATTGAATTGCCTCAAAATCATTGGCATCGAAATCGGTTTCAATACTGCTGATGGCAGCATCCAGATCCTGCCGGGCCAGACTTGAAAATAAGCCGCCCAGTGCAAATCTACCCATTGCCTGCTGGCGGGTATCCTCGGGCTGACTCAAATACCACTGCAACGCAGCATGGGGATCGGAATCTGCCCAGGTAGCTATGACGGCCGCCATAGCACCGTCCTTTTGCATGCTACCGGTCACGTTGAGGTTTACATAATCAATGGCCTGCAGTGGTGACAGTTCCGCCAGCCGATTGATAAATAACATGGTAATTTGCAGACTTTCCGGCGAGTCACCGTATTCCAGCTGATTGAGCGCCGCTAAGGTTTGTTCTAAATTCAGCTGTGACACAATTGCATAGGCTTTGGCAATACTTGCCATGGTAGGCGACCAGCCCATATCACCTAACAGTGCCTGGGTTTGCGCGATGGCGTCATCTACCGTTACCGGCTTGTGGGCACTTTGGGCGTTAGTAACCGCCCCCTCGCCAGTCTCCTCATCAACCGGCAAGACTTTACTGCCCGTAACATTTTGCTTGTCTGCTGTTGCGGCATCTGTAGCTATGTTTACGTAACCGGGCCCGGCGGTCTGCTGAGAGTTAAGTTGTGATGTGCCATACCAATAGGCGCAGATTACGGTCGCAATCCACAGCGAACCAATTAGTAATTTCATATTCAATCCTTTGAAACCGAGAACATGCCGGTGTTACCTTATTAAGGTTATAAATCACCGATAAATACGACTTAAGTCTAACCTTTAATGGCCCGCTTCGCCAAGATAATTGCCTGGCAAGTCACAGAGGTTAAAACGAGGTGTCCCTGGCCAGAAAGCCAAGCTCAGAGCGGCTGCCGTGCAGACGGATTCGTTGCCCCGGGCGAAGTTGCTCCCACTGCGATCTGGGCGTTACCTGACACACATAATCAAAAAACTGAGCGCTGTACTCAGCCAGATAAATTTTACCGTTACAGTGCTTTCTGCGAAAGCGGCGGGGTAACTTAGCGATAGTCACCTGCTCGGTTGCCGTTTTGGCATCCAGTACATAAAGATGCAGTGCCACCGGCGCGCCGCGGTAAACAGCTAAAGCAGTAAACAAAGCAACCAGCAACGCAGCGCCAATCGCACTGTAAAAACGGCGCGGTGAATCAACTTTAATGGGCTTTTTGCCCTTCGCCAGCCGCTCGGCATTCATTTTACGCAGATGCCTGGTGTGTAAGAACTTTTTGCAAGTTATCACAAATACTACCAGGCCAGCCGTTAAGGCTATCCATTTAAAGGGGGTAACCATCTCGTTATTCAGCAGAAAAGAGTGAAAATAAACCGGTAATAACATGGCGCCGAGAATTAAGCCGCCAAAAATAAGCGCTAACGTGCCAAGTAGCTTGCGCTGTATTTGCTCGGGCGTTTCAGGTTCTGGCAGCAGTATTTCCTGCTCTGGCACTGGTGAATCATCATTATTGGCATCCAGTGCTGCCAGTGCCTGATGAATTTGTTTCACCCGCTCCGGAAACCGCGCCTTGTCGATAGTGCTGAGCGCTTCTTCAAGTTCTGCTTTTGAGTAACGACGGTAATCTGGTGCCACTGCTCCATTGACCTTAAAGGCTATCCTTTTTAATACGATACATGACCAGTTATAAAAAAACTAATCAATCCAAATCAATAGGTTAATTCGTACTAAACTGGTACTTTACAGGAAAGCTCACTGCTTATTAGGAAAACGGATGACTTTACGGCTGTTCACCACCCGCGTCAGGGTGCTATGGGAATCACTGTCAACCAGCTACTGGTTTATCCCTCTGCTGATGATGAGCATAAGCGTGGCGCTGTGTTATGCCTGTTTATCTGTTATCGAACGGGCTTTTCTGCCGGATGTTTTACGACCGCTTATCCCTCTGGTTACGCAAGAAAGCGTTCAGCAGCTTCTGTCTACCGTCGCCGGCGCAATGATAACCGTCACCAGTATTGCTTTCTCTATGACCCTGGTATCGCTAACTCTGGCATCAAATCAGTTTGGTCCACGCTTAATTCGCAATTTTATGCAGGATCGCAATACCCAGATGGTACTGGGTATTCTGGTCTCCACCTTTCTGTTCTGCCTGATTTCCCTGCATCATCTGTCGTCGATAAACAGTAACCAGGATGCGGTTTCCATGTTAGCCGGTGCCACCGTGTTTCTGGCTCTCATCGATTGTGTCACCATCATCTATTTTATCCACCATGTGTCCCGTTCAATTCAGGCCGACCAGGTGATTGCCAATTGCGTACAACATTTCGAGAGTAATATTAATTCATTGTTGTCGGTACCAGAGTCTAACGCCTCTTTTAGGGCTATTGCCGAGCAATGGGCAGCGCCACAGGGTGACTTTCTGGTGAGCGTGAAAGCGGTTCAGAACGGTTATGTTCAAACCATCAATTATTCAAGCTTTCTGAATCAGAGTGCCACCGAGGTAGCTGGGAGTGAGTTACATGTTCGCAGTGGCGACCACGTTTTATGCGGCGAAGCATTGTTTACCGTTCACTGCCGGCAGCCCGCCAGCGAAGCTGATTTTACCACTTTACGGCAAGCGGTGGTGCTGGGCGCTAACCGAACCCCTATTCAGGATCCTGAGTTTGCTATCAGTCAGCTGGTTGAAATTGCGCTACGCGCCTTATCGCCGGGGATTAATGACCCTCATACAGCCATCACCTGCGTAGATAAGCTAACCGCCATTTGTGTGCAGGTAGCCTCCCGTGAGTTTCCGGCAGAAAACCTCATTCATACTTCGTCGGAGGTGTGGCTAAAACGCCGCACATTTACCTTTGCCGGCGTGGTCGATAAAGCCTATAGCCAGGTCCGGCAATCGGCTAACGACCAGATTGCAGTGCTTATCCACTTACTCAAGAGCCTGGCGAAATTACAACAAAGTTGCGCTGCCATTGAGCAAAAAACCATATCAACTCATGCCCACAGCATCGACGAGCAAATTGCCACGCTAACTATCAGTGCCAGTGATAAAAAATCCATAGAAGAAGCTATGCTGCCGTTTAAATCAAACGATTAAGACAGAGGGGCTTGCTTGTAAGCAAAGCCCCTGTAAAGAAATGATCTAGCGGTTGCGCGGTGTCGTCTCCCCCAGACGAGCCGCATCGGACCGAACATAGTCGGTTGAGGGCATATTAAAAACAAGATTTCGGGCTTTAACGTTTGCTTCAAAATTAACTGACACGGTCATGCCTTTTGCGATAACCGCTTCACCATCGACAAACCGCGGCGTATATCGCCATTGCTGAATAGCTTCCAGGGCACTTTTTTCAAAATATTTGCTACTACCGGTTCCCTCTTTAATGCGAGCGTTCTGAACTTTGCCCTGAGGGTTGATATCAAATACCACCTCCAGTTGACTATTGCCGGTCAGTCCGCGGGCCACAAAGGGATATTCCGGTTTTTTACTGGTTAACTTCAGCGGCTCCATGTGTGACTGCCAGGGCTTCGTTGCGGCTATCTGATTGCTGTGATAGCTAGCCTTTTCAGGATCGTCAAGGCGTGTATAGGCATCTTCCAATAATGCGTGAACCTGCAGTGCTACAGGGTGCGTATAAGCTAATTTGCTCTCCAGTATGGTAGTCAGAGGCTCAAGCAAAGCTACCGCTTTATTTAAGTCATTAGAGACATAGGCTAACTGCCCCAATAACTGACGCTGACGTAAGGTGCGAAGATCCTCTTCACCCCAGGTTGCCTGAGCAGCCGCTAAACCGGTGCTAAGAGTAGCTTTAACATCCTCGATCCGGTTAGGGATCTGTCCGGTTTCAAGTAACTTACTGGCCACCATATAGTACATGTTAGCTTTATCCGCCGGATACTTGGCCGCCGAATCAGGTAAATCTTCCATGATTTTTATTATTAGTAACTCGCCACGTGAAAGACTGGTAATTCTGACGAAACGCTCATCATGGTTGGCTGTCAGCGCACTGTAAAAATCGAGTTTTGTTGCCAGCGTTTTAATCGAAAGGGCACCATACTTTTCGGTCGCGAGCTCGGTTAAGGCTTCAAACTGCTCAACCGCAGCATCATTATTCCCGGCCTTTAAGTTGGCTGCCGCAACATTGTATTTAAGGGCAAAAAGGTTGTCAGAATCGCTGGCATATTTCTGCTGCCCGGCTTCAAGAGCTTGTTGGGCAAACTTTAAAGTCTGGGCTGTATCACCGGTACTTACTGCCTGCTGATACTGTTGATAAGCACTGGTCATTTCGCTGGCGTGAGTCTGAGCAGACAACCCCAGACTGAAGGCAACGGCAGTCGCCAGTGAGAGATAACGTTTTCGCATAACTTTCTCCATGTCAGTTAATCACGTTTAGTCCTGAACCACCTACATCCTGAACAGAGGTATTAAACTTAAGTATAAAGTTAAGATACCAGAACAAAAAAAGCCAGCATATAGCTTAATGCCAGTCAGTTAAGCTGACTGGCATTTTTCTTTGAGGGGTACTTAGCCGGTCTCTTCCTTACCACTCGTGGATAATACCTGTCAGGTCGTTTGTCCGGTAACCTCATCATCCTCAACGATTCCATCAGGTATTCATAGTGAACTGGCAGCTTGGTCACTGTGTCTGGGATAGTAGTCAGGAAGAACACGATGATATGCCTCATGCAGAGTCCGAAGCTAAGCCTGGAGGGTGATAGCTCCGGCATATCTTTGACGGCATCAAGCATCATCAACCTAATCAAGTTGTAGGCGAGCAACAGCCCCCACAGTTCCTGACGCACCATCTCAGGCTTCTTGCTACGAAGCGTCAGTTTTGCCTGATGCAGAGTCTGTTTCATTTCCCTGAAACCCAACTCTATTTCCCAGCGCTGAACATACACATCAACAACTTCTGCATAGGGAAACTGCATCGCATCAACCATTGAACTAAGTACGCGATAGGTCTTCCCGTCGACTTCGTAGCGGGTAAGTCTCGCTTCAATAGTTTCAGGTAAACCATCAAACTTCTTTCGTGCCTGAGGCGATGTCTCAAGGGTCACTAAAGCATCATGTTCGCTTAGTTGATGTTTCACTGTGTACTGTAAATCTTTACGGGCGGGAAGCATCCAGTGCGTGTTAACCCCTTTAGTCATCCACAAGTACAGTAGCCCTAGCGAGTAATAGCCTCTGTCGAACAGGGTCAGAGAGTGATCAGGAACCGAAGGGATAAGCCGCTCTGCGAGAGACATCTCTCCCACATTCCGGCTGTCAAATTCACTGGCCAGAAGAAGGTGACTGGACGTTTCCATCAGACTGCACATGCGTACCTGCGGGTACGGATTATCCCCCCTGGCATTCCGGTCGCAACCAAATGCATCAAGATTCTCAGCGGTATCCTGAGCACGAAACATCACGCCATCAACCGCCAGTACATTTAAACCACACCACTGCTCAAAAGCGTACTCGCCAAATGCCCGCTGTGCCATCAGTTTAAAAGTGTGTCCGACGGCATCTTCCCCCAGTCGTTGGCGGGCTTGTACTAGCGCACTAGGCGCAACAAAACGGTTTTTGCCCGGTAGCGAAACATCGAGTTTATTCGCAATGTCCCAGACAGGATCGTTACGGAAAAGACTCATACCAACAATGGTAAAAACGACCGAATCCAGAGGTAATCGACGACGCCTGACGGTCGCTACACCTGATAATTCATAAGCTTGCTGGAGAAGTTCAGGGTCAACGAAGGACTTCAATTTATCGATAGCATTCAAGTCTTCCGCATGACTAAATGTATCATCGAGGTGTGTAAGTAAAGACATAAAAAAATCCGATACCAGAGACTGATATCGGATTGTGAACCCGTAGAAAGATCGGTCAACCGATCAGTATAAATTTCTTAACTGATCGGCATTA
>NZ_RCUA01000011.1:0-62241 GCF_003731635.1 Marisediminitalea oceani
CTAGCCAGAAAGCCTGACAGTCTTGCTGAGTGGGCAAACTTCTATGCGGATTGGTATTAAAACTTAAGGGCTATTCCGAGCCGCTGGAATATGTTGATGAAGTGTTAGAGCTGCCCAAGGAGGAAGAAAAGCCACTGGGGCCTGTGGAAGAGTTTGTTTCTGTGCTGGTTGCTATTTTCTTTTCATGGTTTGCATTTACTGCAATACAGTCCGGCTCTATCAGTGGCCGAAGAGGCAGAGAGTACACTTATGAGTCCTCGCCAACCCTGTTTATATTCATACTGTCTGTCAATATTTTACTTATAGTCATGCCACTGTACGCTGTAATCAAGTCCAGGTGGTTTTCGCCTGAGCATTAAAAAGGCTCCCTGAGGAGCCTTTGTTTATTTATTGGCTTTTACGGTATTCTTCGTAATCCATGTTGCTGAGCCAAACCGTTTGGTATGGCTTTAATTGCACAAAGCCCAGTACATCTTCTATCTGGTCGCGGGTGATCAAATCAATCCAGTTGTCGGTGCCAATCAGATTCAGATCGGATAACAAAATAGATTGTTCTTCATCAGTCACGTTAGAAATACAGAAAATGCTCTGCCTGCGATTCAGGCTCTGACGCCAGTAACCAAACAGAGAAGGGCCCAGCTGTAAGGTAAACTGCGTAGCGTTAGGGTGGAAAGCTTCCTGCGCCTTACGGATGCGGATCAACTGCGACAACCGTGTTAGCACCTTATGATGTTGCGAATAAGGTGAGTCGAGCTGTGATTCCAGTTCAGAGTAATCCCAGCGTTTGCGGTTAATCGAACGGTTCTGGCCGGTATTGGCCACTTTATCGTAGTCGTTGGAAGTACCCAGTAAGCTGTGAATATAAAGCCCTGGAATACCTTCCATACCAAGCATCATTGCGTGAGCACACAGGAAACGGTCGACCTGGAATTTATCCGGACCTTTTACCGTGCCTTGCATGGCATCAAACAGCGTAATGTTGATTTCGTAAGGCTTTTGCTGGCCATGCTCACTGGAACGCCACGAAATGCGGCCGCCAAAGTTTTGCATCGACTGCACCAGCGTACCAATTTCCTCGTCACTCAGCAGGCCTTCTGCCGGGCGTAACCCAATGCCGTCGTGGGAGGCAATAAAGTTAAAGTAGGTGGTGCCGTTCTGCGCTGGTGGCATACTCATCATCCAGCTCTTAAGGTAAGTACAGTCACCGGTGACCATGGTATTCACCAACAGCGGCGGCAGCGAGAAGTTATAAATCGCGTGGGCTTCGTTAGCGTTACCAAAATAGGTCAGGTTCTCGCGATTGGGAATGTTGGTCTCAGTAATAATAATGATACTGGGATCCACATGCTCAATCAGCGTTCTCATCAGGCGAATTACTTCATGAGTTTGCGGCAGGTTAATACATTTAGTGCCAATGATTTTCCATAAAAAGGCCACCGCATCCAGGCGGAATAACTTGGCGCCGTTATCAATGTAATGCTTGATGATTTGAATAAAGGTGATCAGTACCTTGGGATTTCTAAAGTCAAAATCCACCTGGTCGTGGCTGAATGTACACCATACGTGCTGGGTGCCGTTTGCCGTTTCTGTTTCACGCAGTAACGGGCTGGTTCGCGGGCGGGTCACATCGGTTAAATCTGCCGTGGGATCGGCAGTTAAAAAGAAGTCGCTGCCCGGGCCTTCGCCTTTGATAAAGTTGTCAAACCACATACTGCGCGAGGAGCAGTGGTTAATTACCAAATCAAACATCAGGCCGTATTCCGCCGCAATGCGGTGTACGTCTGACCAGGTACCCAGTGATTCGTTTACACTTGAATAGTTTATTACCGAAAAGCCGTCATCAGAGCTAAACGGGAAGAAGGGCAGGATATGGACTTTGTTAACGGTGTTTTTGCAATAGGTATGTAAAAACCTGAACAGCGTAAACAAGGGTGACTCGTGCTCGTTGATCACGCTGTCACCGTAGGTGATCATCACGATATCCTGCTCATCCCAGTAATTTCTGTGCGGCTCGGGGATCACTATGTCATCTTCCTGGTTCAGGCCGATCGTGTTCATCAGCTCTGTGGCCAGTTCGCCAATCGGCGTGCTGGTTACCACATCTGCATAGATAAACTGAAGATGATGACTAATTTTTTCGTGTAAGTAATCCCAGCGTTTTGTCATTGATTATCCTTTAAATTCTTCTGTGTCAGCTTCAACCGCTTCGAGCAGGCGATCAAGAATGTCGGGTACCGCACTGGTTACTCGGTTCCAGCTTGGAATAAATGGCGTTTCCATTGGATTTTCCAGGAAATGCTGACCGGCTTTCATAATGTTACTGGCAAACATTTCCACCGCTTTTTCTTCGCTGTGAATGTCCAGTGACAGGCCGTTCATTACCGCATCGTTGTGATAGGTCTCAATAAAGTCCAGTGCGATACGGTAGTAAGTGGCTTTAATCGAGCGGAACATTTCATTACTGAATGATTGCCCCTGGGTTGCTAACTTACGGAACAGGGCTTTGGTAATGTCGATAGACATTTTAGATAAACCGCCTTGTTCGTTATTCAGCGACAGATCCTGGTGTTTATGGTCGTAGGTCTCGGCGATATCCGCCTGACATAAACGGTTGTGCGAATAGTTACGGTGCATTTCCGACAGTACGCCAATTTCCAGACCCCAGTCACTCGGGATGCGGATATCGTTAAGTACGTCGCGACGGAAAGAGAACTCACCGGCTAACGGGTAGCGGAAGCTGTCCATAAATTCGATGTATTCGTTGTCACCCAGCGTGCGCTTGAGTGCGCGCAGCAGTGGTGTAACCAGTAAGCGTGATACGCGGCCGTTGATCTTACCGTCGGCGACGCGGGCGTAATAGCCCTTACAGAACTCATAGTTAAATTGCGGGTTGGCTACCGGGTAAATCAGACGAGCCAGTAAGTCACGGTTATAGGTAATAATATCGCAATCGTGTAAGGCCACGGATTCGGCTTTGTTTGAGGCCAGAATATAGCCCATGCAATACCACACATTGCGGCCTTTACCCAGTTCCTTTGGTGCTAGATCAAGAGCCTGAAGCTCTTCATCAATGGCTTTTAATCGTGGGCCATCATTCCATAAAATACGGTGGTGTTGCGGCAGGCGGCTGAAAAAGCCCTGGGCATGGCGGTACTGGTCCAGGTTGGCCCGGTCCAGTCCTATAACAATTTCAGACAGGTAAGGTACATTCGTTAGTTCGTCAACGATGTGGCCTAATGCCGGTCCTTCAAGCTCTGAAAACAAGGATGGCAGGATAAGTGCCATCGGACGTTTCTGAGAAAAGCGTAACAGCTCAGCTTCGAGTGCTTCAGTCGAGCGGCTGGCGAGATTGTGTAGCGTTGTCACGACACCATTTTGGTAAAAATCGGCCATGTGTCCTCCTAATCTTTCAATGAAAGCAATTGTGTAAGCGTTTCTGTCCAGCCCTCAGGGCCAAGTTTTGTGCTGGTATATACGTTATCTTTTTTATCCAGTGGGGGAGGCTCATGCGTGGGTGACGCTATGCGCACGGCAATATCGGCAGCTTCCATCATGGCGATGTCATTTTTGCCATCACCTAATGCAATAGACGTTGCAGTAACCGCCGATTGACGCCGATACTCCTCCATAAACCAGCTTAGTGCCTTACCTTTAGTACAGTCTCCGGAAATATGGATGAAACGCCCGCCTTCCAGCGGTGTCGCGCCACGTTCTCTGACTGACTCGATAAATTCGGCTTTGCGAATATCACTACCAAGCCACATTACCGGTTCGCCAAATTGGCGTTTGGCTGCTAAGCGGGCTTCATCCTCGCTCAAACCGGTGGCAGCCATTAAATCTTCGGTGCTCATTTCGCTGAAGTGAGTAAATTCACCGGCGAAATCAGCTTTAACAATTTCAAGTAATTTTAACCAGTAGCCCTTTGACGAAATAAAGGACTTACACCAAAAACCGTCCTGCCAGATAGTACCGGCCGGTTTTTGTTTAAAAAAGCCGTGTGGAATATAAGCCGCTGCGCCGTTCTCCACCACAAACGGGCCGTTCAAACCGATCTTTTCCCGTAGCTCGGTCATCTCTGCAAAGGTTTTACTGGTATTGGGTATCACCGGTATCCCGCGCTCCGCCAGTGCATCCAGCGTGGGCTGGGCGGCGGCAAAACTATAGGTATGATGATCCAGCAACGTGCCGTCCATGTCAGTAAAGATCACAGTACTTGATTGATCCATTAAACAGCCTTTTCTACATGAGTGATTTGACGGGTTTCGTCCAGATGGTAAACGTAATTACACTGCTGCGGCAATGTTTCCAGACTCTGCTCTGTTAAGCGTTGATAATGCTGTATAAACCGTTCGATTTCCAGGTCGGTCATAATGCCACTGTGCGCTTCAGATGAACCCAGTTTAGCAGCGAGTTTGTGTTCCTGCTCTTTTCGCCAGCTATATACCTGATCAAAAGAGGGCGCTTTGAGCATTACCCAGAAAGACATTTGTTCAAACAGGGCCTGGTATGAATCTGCCAGTTGCTTATTAACGTAGTTGCGCCAGGTGCCTAATGGATCTTCATCACGCTCCAGTGCGTTAACCGGTTCAGCCAGCTGGGCTTTGGTTTGTGGTTTTACGCCCCAACACCAGCCTTCTACCAAAACAATGTCTGGCGGCGAATGAATAACCGGCCAGTCAACTACCGGAAAAGGGTTGTCGATGGCTTTATTAAAGCGTGGAATCGAGACAGTGCCATAGCCTCGTAAGCGGTCGAAGGTAGTCTGGGCCAGTGACACATCGTGGGTGCCGGGTACGCCCCGGGTAGCCAGTAACGGGTGAACTTTTATAGCCAGCGCGTTGCGACTCGATTTATCCAGATAAAAATCATCGAGCGATAACGACACAACATTGAGCTTTTTAAACTCGCTCAGGTAAAACACTAAAAAGTCACACAGCGTAGATTTTCCCGAGCCCTGGCAACCATTCACACCAACGAAAAATGGCTTTTTTGCACTATTTTGGTGCCCATGGATTTCATCTGCTAATGGGATGAACCATTTTTGTGCAATGTCGCGGTAGCTCTCTGGAAGTTGATGCGCCGCAAGAAATGTAGAAATGTCCATAAAGCTGCCTTAGTTATTGATGATTCGCACAGCATACTTGTAATTTTGTTACAACATTTGTGCCAATTCAGTCGATAATTACTGCTTAACGATCCCTTTTGGTTATGATTGCACAAAAAGCGATCGAATACAGGTGTCAGCATGCTTTAAGAAGCGGTTTATCCCTTATTCGCTATAATCACTGCCCGTTTGGGGGCGGGGTAACCCTCAATCGTTTTAGAAGGGTCATCCGGGTCAAGAAAATCCACCAGCGAATGGTTGGTCATCCAACTGGTAGCGCGCTGCTCTTCAGTGCTGGTGACGCACTCATCCACAACCTGGCAGTCAGTAAAGCCAAGCCGCTGCAGCCACACTAACAGTGCTTTCGAGCTGGGCAGGAACCAGACATTGCGCATTTGCGCGTAACGCTCGCCCGCCATTAATACGGTTTGTTCGTCACCATCAACCACCAGGGTTTCCAGCACTAGCTGGCCGCCTTTGCGTAATTGTGACTTAAGCTGCTGTAAAAATTCCATGGGGTCGCGGCGATGATAAAGTACGCCCATCGAAAAGACCGTATCGAATGCGCCCACCGGCTGCATCTGTTCAATACCCAGGGGTAAAAAGTGCACTGGAGCCTGGCCGATAAAATGCTTTATTGCTAAGAACTGAATCAGGAATAACTGGGTAGGGTCGATACCGTAAACGCCTGCGGCGCCTTCGCCATACATGCGCCACAGGTGGTAGCCACTGCCGCAGCCTACATCCAGTACCTGTCTGCCGCCCAGTGGTGCCAGATGCGGTAACACCCGATCCCACTTCCAGTCGGAGCGCCATTCCGTATCAATGTGGATGCCGTGAACATGATAAGGCCCTTTACGCCATGGCATAAACTGGCGCAGTAACCCTTCAATCTGCTTTTGGGTGTAGGTATCGATGTCTGCTTCAGAACCTATGGTGACAGACTCTTTAAAGTCGAGTGTACTACTTTCAGTGGCTGGTAATTTGGCAACCAGCTTTTGCCATTTTTTAAACTCACCATGTAGCGCTGTACTGTGCCACTCATCCATTTGCCGGGGCAGGGTATTGAGCCAGTGTGACAAAGGTCCGTTTAGCAGATCTTTATAACAGCTGTGAAAGAGTTCAGATGCAGACATAGATAGTTAACCCGGGTTATTTAATTGCCACCAGTGACATAAAGTTAAAACAGCGATACCACATTACCACATCAGCAAAGCCCGCTTCTTTGAGCCGTGCCTGATGGATATCAAAGGTGTCGATAAGCATTACATTTTCCAGCGCCGCCCGCTTCTGGCTGATCTCAAGCTCGCTGTAACCGTTCTGGCGTTTAAACTGCAGGTGCAAATCATTGATCACTTCGTTGCCCCGGTCATCATCGTGGCGAATTTTCTCAGAAATAACAAAAATACCGCCCGGTAGCAGGCCGTCGTAGATTTGCTTAATAATAGCAGCGCGTTCCGGTGGGGGAATAAACTGCAGGGTAAAATTCATCACCGCCATAGACGCATTTTTAATGTCTTCTGATTGCGCAAATCCCTGCTTTACGGTGATTGGGTTGGGCAACTGAAAGGCCTCAACTTTGCGCTGACAACGCTCAACCATGGCCGCTGAGCTGTCGACGGCAATAATATTGCAGTGGTCTTCAGGGCAATGGCGTGACACCGAAAATGACGCTGCACCTAAAGAGCAGCCCAGATCATACACGTTGGTATTGGCTTTTACGTGGCTGGCTGCCAGCTGACCTATGGTTTCGATAATGGTTTGGTAACCGGGAATAGAGCGGCTAATCATGTCGGGAAATACATCCGCAACGGCATCATCAAACTGGAAATCGCTGACCTGTTTTAAAGGCGAAGCAAACAGATTGTCTTTATTCGACACGATAAATTCTTCTTTAGTAGCAGTTTGGGCGGCAATTTTACCCGGTGGCGGCAGAAAACCAAGCCTGTATATAAAAAAATTCGGTAATACGGCATTCTTTACTTCAATCGTTTAATCTTTAGTATTAACCTATACTCATTGATAATAATGACAGCCACCGAGGCACCGATTTAATGAAGTTTATAATTGCCGACGATCATCCGCTTTTCAGGGAAGCTTTATCAGGCGCGTTAACCCCGCTGTTTGAAGGACTGGAAGTTCTTGAAGCTGAATCGACGGATGCATTAATTGAACTTTTGGCTCGCAGCAAAGATGTTGACCTGCTGCTTCTGGATTTATCCATGCCGGGCGCCAACTGGTTTGAAACGCTCGCTACGGTAAAAGAACGTTATCCGGCGTTACCTATTGTGATGGTTTCGGCCAATGACGATATCGATGTTATTTCACAGGCAATCACTCTGGGCGCTAAAGGTTACATCACCAAAGCCACGCCAACTAAAACCATCGCTGAAGCCATTGATATTGTCTTAAGCGGTGAACAGTGGCTGCCTGCTGATATTGCTGAAAAAATGACCTTCAATAGCGGCAATATGAACGACATGCTCGAGCGCTTTAAAGAACTTACTCCTAAGCAGGTATTAGTGCTGAAATACGTACGTGCAGGCATGATGAACAAGCAAATTGCCCACGAAATGAATGTCACCGAGGCAACGGTAAAAGCACACATCAGTGCGGCGCTTAAAAAATTGGATATCAATACCCGTACGCAAGCGGTGCTGTTGATGGACAAGCTTCAGATTAACTGATCCACTGTGATAGACCCGCAGCTTCCTCTGGTGGATATCCACCGTCACCTCGACGGTAATATCCGCCCGGAAACAATATGGGATCTTGCCACCAGGCATAACATTGCACTTCCTGCTAAAGATCTCGACGAACTTCGCCCGCTATGCCAAATCCAGGATAAAACTGCCGACTTACTGGCGTTTCTTTCACGGCTGGATTATGGCATTTCCGTACTAGCAGATACCGACGCCTGCTACCGTATTGCATACGAAAACATGCAGGATGCAAAGCGAGCCGGGCTCGACTACGTTGAGCTAAGATTTTCCCCTTTCTACATGGCGCAATCACATCAGTTAAACATAGCGGATGTGGTGGAAGCGACCATAGCCGGCTGTGCCGACGGCAGTCGCGATTTTGCGATTAAGCATAATTTAATCGGTATCCTGAGCCGTACTTTTGGTACGGATGCCTGCACCCGGGAACTTAACGGTTTGCTGGCACGTAAAGACCATATCACGGCACTGGATTTAGCCGGCGATGAGCTGGGTTATCCGGCGCCATTGTTCACCGAACACTTCAAGCAAGCCCGGGATGCTGGTTGGCAGATTACAGTACATGCCGGCGAAGCCGATGGCCCGCAGAGTATCTGGAATGCCATTGAGCTACTGGGAGCCAGTCGGATAGGGCACTGTGTAGCCGCTAAAGACGATGACAGGCTGCTTGAGTATCTGGTAGAGCACAACATTGGTGTGGAAAGCTGCCCAACATCCAACTACCAGACCGCTACCGTGGTAGATACCGCCAATCACCCTATGAAAGGCTTTTTAGAAGCCGGCGTGGAAGTGACTCTCAACACCGATGATCCTGGCGTATCGGCTATTGATATTGGCGATGAATACCAGGTGGCCAGAGACGTTATTCAGTTAAGTGATGAGCAACTGCGGCAAATTCAGATCAATGGTGTTAACCAGTCGTTTATCTCCGCTACAGAAAAACAGCAATTATTCGAAATGGCTTTAAAGCGCTAAGCTTTGGAGCCTATTTTTAGTGCAGATAGAATCGAAAAAGGCACCATCTGGTGCCTTTTTTAGTAACGGGCAATGCCGGGCTATCTGATTGCAGCAACCAGCTCTTCCGGCGCAAAATCATCGACAGCGATAATCTTGGCGCGGCCTTTTTCGGTGCGCTTGAGCAGCTCTGCTTCTGCCTCGCTGATCAGATCCTTCGCCAGGGCTTCTTCGGCCAGTTGATCTAACTGGGTAAAGCTGCGTTTTTCGCCCAGAGCACGGCAGATATTGTCGAACACCGGCTCTGCTGCCAGTACATCTTCCAGCGTTTGCTCCAGTTCTCCCGGCAGGCTGCCAGGCTCGCGGGTGAGATACTGGCCCTGTCCAAGGCGGGTTCTGGCAGTACCGGGTTGCTGTAGCAATCTGGCAATTGCATGCTCAGTGGCATCGCTCGGCTTGGATACCCGATGACCAAAGGGGATCAGTTTTAACTTTAATACCAGTCCCAGCCACTTAACCGGGAAGTTATCCAGGAAGTCCATCAGCGCGGTTTCCAGGTTATAAATCAGATCCTGCATTGCCCAGTGAAGTAGCGGCAGGTCTTCATGTTGACGGCCTTCTTCGTCGAAACGTTTAAGGGTAGCACTGGCCAGGTAAATGTAACTTAACAGGTCGCCAAGGCGTGCTGATAAGCGTTCACGACGTTTCAGCGTGCCGCCAAGAATGCCCATAGATAAGTCGGTGAGCAACGCCAGGTTAGCACTGTAACCTTGCAGCAGTTGATAATAGCGGGCGGTGCTGTCTTTGAACGGAGACTGGTGGAAGTAACCGCCGGTGAGCGTAAACCAGATGCTGCGGTACGCATTGGCAAGCGCAAAGCCAATATGGCCAAATACTGCTTTATCGAATGCCTTGATTGCTTCCTGTTCATCAGAAAGTGCGGCGGCCTTAATTTCGTCCAGCACAAAGGGGTGACAACGCATGGCACCCTGACCAAAAATCATCATGTTACGGGTCAGGATGTTAGCGCCTTCTACCGTGATAGAAATAGGCATCCCCTGATAACCGCGGCCAAGATAGTTATTTGGCCCAAGCATAATACCTTTACCACCATGCACATCCATGGCGTCGTTCACGGTAACTCGCGACCGTTCGGTGAGATGATATTTACAAATGGCCGAGATCACCGAGGGCTTTTCACCCAGGTCTACGCCCACGGTTGAGAAGCGGGTTACCGCATCCATCATGTAGGCATTACCGCCGATACGGGCGAGCATCTCTTCCACGCCTTCCATATGCCCGATAGGGAGCTTAAACTGACGTCTGATACGCGCATAAGCGCCAGTAGACATCGCACAGGATTTGGCGCCGCCAGCAGAGGTGGAGGGCAGGGTAATACAGCGGCCTACCGACAAACACTCCATAAGCATCCGCCAGCCTTTACCGGCCATGTCTGCGCCACCAATGATGTAATCCAGCGGTACAAAAATATCGTTACCCCTTACCGGACCGTTCTGAAACGGTGTATTAAGCGGGAAGTGGCGTCGGCCAACGTCAAGCCCTTTGGTATCATGCGGAATCAGCGCGCAGGTGATACCCAGCTCTTTTTTGCTGCCTAGCAGACCATCGGGGTCGTACAGTTTAAAGGCCAGACCAATCACCGTGGCAACCGGTGCCAGGGTAATGTAACGCTTGTCGAATGTCAGGCGCATACCAAGTACTTCTTCACCTTCCCACTCGCCTTTGCACACAATCCCCTGATCAGGGATTGCACCGGCATCAGAGCCCGCTTCCGGGCTGGTTAAGGCAAAGCAGGGGATCTCATCGCCACTGGCCAGGCGCGGCAGATAATGATTTTTCTGCGCTTCAGTACCGTAATGCTGAAGGAGTTCACCCGGCCCTAACGAGTTAGGTACCCCAACCGTACTTGAGAGCACGGCACTGGTGCCAGCCAGTTTCTGAATAACACGGGACTGGGCAAATGCAGAAAACTCCAGACCACCGTATTCCTTTTTAATGATCATGGCGAAGAACTTGTGTTCTTTCAGGTAAGCCCAGACCTCCGACGGCAAATCAGCGTCTTTATGATTTACCTGCCATTCGTCAATCATGCTACAAACTTTGTCTACCGGTCCGTCGAGAAATGCCTGTTCTTCTGGAGTCAGACGACCCATGGGAATGGCATGCAGTTTCTGCCAGTCAGGGCGGCCGGAAAAGATCTCGCCGTCCCACCACACGGTACCGGCATCAATGGCTTCCTGCTCGGTGGTCGACATCTCCGGCATGACCTTGCGATAAAAGGCCAGCATCGGCTTGGTGAGGTAAGGAATACGGATGGATGGCACCGCAAAAGGGGCCATAACAACAATAAACACGAGCCAGCTAAGCAGCCCTAAAGAACCAAAAATAGTACCAACTAACAGTATGCCGCCTGCAACAATAATGGCATTCATTAAGGGCAGGCGTTGATAGGCGGCCACACACAGTGACAGTATTACCAGTAACACCCAAATAAAATCAGACATTTGTTCTCCTCGTCCAAGTACTCTGTTTTGAGGTCTGACCAGATACCTTAAAGCTATCCTCGCTGCGGCGAAAAATCAAGTTATAGTGTGATGACAACTGGCTGAGGCAGTGTCATAAAATAATGACGAATGACATGACAGGCGTGGATATCGGCAAGACGTGAGAGTGGCATGCACTATGGCATGCCACCAGAAGATTAATCGCTGCGCTTGGTGGAAAAGGCTTTTAAGCGTAAGTCGCCTTGTTCGTCACCGTCTTTAAACTGCTGTAAACGCACCAGCTGGTAGTTTAAGTCCGGTGCAAACCAGGCCAGTGTGTAGCGGCTTTTTGACTCGCGCACGATTTCTACTTTAATGGCTTCAATTTTGCCATAGGGTAAATCAACGGTTTCTTTACCCAGTACGCGCATACCGTAATGGCGCTGCTGGCCGCGGTAATTAATAAAGTCGTAACTTAAATCTTCTACTCCCCGGGACAGGCGAATAGGCGCATCAAGGCGGTACAGCTGGTTATCCAGCTCGCCCTGCCAGGGCAGCGAGTAAGCTTCGTCATCTTTGTTAATTTGGATCTGCCCGCCATCATCGCCAGGAAATTCCACTTTCAGGCTTTTGTCCGGGCCGGTGCCGGTGCGTGAGTAGTTGTATTGCTGCGGCACCAGGTGATCGCCCTCAACCATAAATATAGAATGTTCAAAGCGTTTATCCGACAGAAAGAATTTAGAGACTTTAGACTGATAGGTCAGTGAATAAAGACCTTCGGATAATTCTTCCAGTGATATTTTGGCGGAGCCCAGATTATCGTCCCATTTGTAAGCGTAATAAACGGCTTCAAAGGGGGTGATTAGATTGGTGGAGTCTGATGGGGTGGTGTCGGCCAGTGCCGACACACATAATAAGCCTGACAGGAGCGTCAGGGCCAGAGATTTAGTCGTTCGCGTAACCGTTGTCCGGAAGAACTTTACCATCTAATAATGCCTTATTGTTGTTCATTTTAAGCCGGCCACTGCAATACCAGTGAACCACTAGCGGGTAAATACTACGTTCCTGCTCCTGTACCCGTTGGGCGAGGGCATCGGCGTTATCATCTTCAAACACCGGGACTTTACATTGAATGATGACAGGCCCGCCGTCAAGCTCGGGCGTCACAAAATGAACACTCAGGCCGTGTTCATCGTCATCATTATCCAGTGCACGCTGATGAGTATTTAACCCTTTGTACTTGGGCAACAAAGATGGGTGAATGTTCAATAGGCGGCCGCTAAAATGTTCGACAAACTCACTGGTGAGAATGCGCATAAAGCCGGCCAGCACAACGCAATCAGGCTGATAACTGTCCAGGGTGGTCAGTAGGGCCTGATCATAGGTTTCACGGTCTTCGTACTGTTTGTGATCCAAACAGATGGCTTCGATGCCCGCATTGCGGGCTCTTTCCAGACCATATGCGTCGGGGCGGTTAGAGATGACGCAGGCAATATTCGCATTGATTTTGCCGGCCTCTACCCAGTCGATAATGGCCTGCAGGTTAGAGCCATTACCCGAGATCATGACGCAAATGTTAGGTGTTGTACTCATGTGACTAATTGATCTCAACCTGATTTTCGCCGTCCAGGTCGGCAATTTCACCTAACAGCCAGGCTTTCTCACCGGCGTCGTTTAACACAGCCAGGGCCGCATCCACATCCTGCTCGTCTACTACCAGGATCAGGCCAACACCGCAGTTAAAGGTACGGTACATTTCGTGGGTTTCTACGTTACCGTTGTCCTGTAACCAGTTGAATACCGCGGGCCATTGCCAGCTGTTGGCATCTACAACGGCTTTTTTGTCGTCAGGCAGTACGCGCGGGATATTTTCCCAGAAGCCGCCACCGGTGATGTGCGAGATGGCTGCAACTTTCACGCTTTCCAGTAACTTAAGTACCGATTTCACGTAAATGCGTGTTGGGGCAAGCAGTTGGTCGATAACCGGTGAGCCGTTCAGGTCAGCATTTACATCGGCACCACTGACTTCGATGATCTTACGGATTAATGAGTAGCCATTAGAATGTGGGCCGGATGAACCCAGCGCCAGAATTTTCTGTCCCGCTTTAACCGTGCTGCCGTCAATCACATCATCTGCTTCTACTACACCAACACAGAAACCCGCGATATCGTAATCGTCACCGTGATACATGCCGGGCATTTCTGCCGTTTCGCCACCAATCAGGGCACAGCCAGCTTGCTCACAACCGGTGCCAATGCCCGATACCACTGCTGCGGCCGTATCGACATTCAGTTTACCTGTAGCATAGTAATCGAGGAAAAACAGAGGCTCAGCGCCCTGAACAATCAGGTCGTTTACGCACATCGCAACCAGATCGATTCCCACGCTGTCGTGACGCTCAAAGTCCATGGCTAAGCGTAACTTGGTACCAACACCATCTGTTCCAGATACCAACAACGGATTTTTGTATTTTTCCGGCAGTGAACACAGTGCACCAAAACCACCTAAACCACCGCGCACTTCAGGGCGGTGAGTGCGTTTGGTAACGGACTTGATGCGTTCAACGAGTTGGTTTCCAGCGTCGATATCGACACCGGCATCTTTATAACTTAATGATGTATTTTTTTCAGACACGGGTAAGCCTTGTTGCATGGACTGGTTTGAATGCGCGGATTCTACCAGTATCCGGGGGTAAGTCCAACGTGTATGCAGGGTTTACTTGGTAAATTGCACCAATGTTTAATCACGTGTCTGTATAAATTGTCGCCAGTCAGTCCGCATATTGTTTACCAGAACGCAGATAAGCCAATAATTAAGGTGAAAAACGTGTTTAAATAGATAACAATAAACCGTCCGAGGGGCGTGCACCTTTATTGCGATTAACATGGAGTTTGCGAAGCTTTTGCCCGTAGCAGAATTACTTAATTTACCGAGAAAACTCTCGCAGTTGACGGCCGCCATTACCTTACTGGTAGGTAGTGCCTGGCTCGGCATGGCCCACGCCAGTTCCACTGTTGAACTCGGTACCGGCAAGGTATCGGTAGACAACAAGTCCAGCCGCGCACTCAGCAACGGCACCCGCGCAGCGCTTGAACAGTTGCTGGTAAAAATCACCGGGCAACAGGATATCAGTGATTATCAAACCGTTGATATCATTCGCCGTAATGCCAACCGTTATCTGCGGGCTTACCGCTTTACCGAAGAACAGGGCGAGTTGTTCTTAGTTGCAGAATTCGACCGCGAACTTATTGAAACCGAACTGGTTAAACAAGGCTTGCCTATCTGGGGAAGCCGACGCCCGGATGCATTGTTATGGCTCGCCATCGAAGATGCCGACGGTGAGCGCCGTATTGTCGACGACGGCAATCAGAGTGAACTGGCAAGGATGACTCGTCGCCAGGCCGAAACCCGCGGCGTGCCTTTAGCCTTACCGCTGATGGATCTGGACGACACGCTTACCATTAATGGCTACGACGTGTGGGGCTTGTTTCCCGAACAGCTCGTTAATGCAGCCAGTCGCTATAACGTAGATTACGTGCTGGCCGCGCGGCTATATCCAAACCGCACACGCGAAATTGTATATCGCGAACCAGAACGCCCGGTATCCACCCGGTTTATTCCTGAACCTTTTAATGTGCCTGCACTGCGAGTCAATGAATTTGGCGAGGTTATTCTACCTTTACTGGCGGAAATGGACGCAATTGAAATGTCTTGGGTAGAAAAAGAATCTGCCAGTGGGCCGGTGTTTACCCAGGAAGAGTTTTCCACGGTTGCGGCGCGTGCTAAAAAAGGCCGCTATTCATTGGATTATTTGTATCTGGCCGCCAATCAGGGCGCTTATCAGATCACCCACGACACGCTTATCGGCGATGAGCCCGAAGCGCTGCTAACCACCTTTATTAACGACTACGCTAATTACCTCGGTCAGAATTTTTCGATTTTACCTACCGATGGTAATGCCGCGCAGGCAATTGAAATTTCAGTGGGTAATCTGTCGAGCCTGGCGGGTGTGGTTGCGGTACAAAACTACTTAAAGAACCTTAGCGTGACCGACAAAGTCATGCTGGTTAAACAGCAGGGGATGGTGAGTACGTTCCGCCTTAATCTGCTGGGTACTGAGCAGGACCTGCGCTCAGTGTTATCACTCGATAGCCAGTTACAGCCGTTGACCGATGCCTTTGGTCAGCCTCTGGAAGGCATGCATTACTTCTGGAGTCAGTAACCATGCAGCTGCCTTTACCGGTTACGCTTCCTGATGACGAGACCTTCGACAGCTTTATTTCCGGCGGGAATGATGAGGTGGTGTCGTTATTAAGTTGTGTGGCTAGCCATTCGCCCGACTGGCGTGGCGAACCGGCTCTGGCGTTACTGGATGCGGCATCCATTCCACTTATTAATCTGGTAGGCAGTTCCGGGCGTGGTAAAAGCCATTTGCTTTACGCCACGTGCCATCAGCTGGCGGCCCGGGAAATTCCACATGCCTATGTGAATTTTACGGATGTGGTTAATTTATCGCCCAAGCTGCTTGAGGCGCTCGAACAATTGCCGGTGATTTGTCTGGATAATCTGGAAGCCATTGCCGGCCATGCAGCATGGGAAGAAGCAGTGTTTGATCTGATTAACCGCGTAAGCGAAACGCGCATTGGCCTGTTGATTGTGGCAGCGCAGTCTGGCCCGAATGCCAGTAATGTGCGGCTGCCGGACCTGCGTTCGCGTATCAGTGCCGGATTAACTTACCAGTTAGTATCGCTTAATGATGAACAGCGCGGTGAAGTGTTAAGCTCGCGGGCACAGCAGCGGGGGTTATCCTTGTCGGCCCAGGCGCTGCATTACTTGCTCAACCACAGTCAGCGGGATCTACCAAGTTTAATGGCGCTGCTCGACCGACTCGACCAGCGCTCATTACAAGAGCAAAAGAAAATCTCAGTCGCTCTGGTTAAACGAGAGCTGGCTGAGGACACGGATCCCTCCGCGTCTTAATATCTCAGGTGATTATCCCAGTGCCTCATTTGCAGGGCCGGGCGATAAGGCTTGTCTGAATCCTCCAGACGCAATGGTGATACCCGTTGCGAATCGGTCAGTGACTCAAAATCGTACCACGATGTATTGGCCCGCAGTTGAATAGTGGCCGGTAATTCCGCCTGGATCTGCGCCACATTGAGGCTGGGTAATACCCGTTCTACCGTGAACGCCGTTCTGGCCTGCAGGGTATCCTGATTTATCCGGTTGCGCTGGCCCCAGGTGATTAGGGCATCGGGATTGTTATTGTTGCCAATTACGCCCACATCGGCACTGACACCCAAACGATGCAGCATCATAAACCGTTCGAATAAGGTCGCATAGTCCTCACGCTCGGTATAATAAGCATAAAACGCTGGCGCAGTATCTGCACTGAATTCATCAGCGGCTTCACTCGCCGTGTAATTACGCTGCGCGGTAGTTGCCGTTTCGCCGCCAAAGGAGACATCTGCCAGTGCGTCCAGCACGGATGAGCTCAGCGGGTACTGGTTGTACAGTAAAGTAGACTGGGGCGCATTGTTCTGGAAGAAACTAAGTGGCGTTTGCGAATCTGCGATACTTGCCCAGGACGTTGGCGGGAAGAAGTCATTGGCATGAGCCAGCTCGTGGTACATCAACCAGGACAGGGCCGCTTCCAATTGCTCCAGATTACGGCTGTTGCGGTTGCTCGCAGCCAGCGAGGCCTGCGGGTAGTAATAGCTGTCGTTCTTAACGTAGCGCCAGTAAATACCAAACTGCAAATCGTTACCAAAATCACTGCGGTAGTCAGGCGCTGTATTTAACGTATCCCGCTCCTCGGGCGTACGCCAGAAGTTGCGGGCATCAAGGTAAATAGCGCCGGTGCGGACCCAGTAAAAAGACGGGCGCACGTCGTAAGAAATTACCACCGCCGTAACTCCGCGCAGCAAATTCAGCATATCTTCTGAGGTAGCCGAATTTTGCAGGAACTCAGCAAAGCGATCGCCCATCCACGGGTGCGACACCAGTGTTTTATTCAAAATGGTTTCAATGGTGGGGTTACTGGTTTGCATGCCAATTAATGGCAATTCGTTAAAGGTACAGCTGTTAACCAGCAGATTGGTATACACACACTCATTCAACCCATCTGCCCAGGGCGTGTCGGCCCGGTACGGAATGAGATCGGTGGTAAGGAACATGTCGTTCTGGGTGAAAATACCACTACTGCTTACCGGGGCATCGTTGATCCCGACTAATACGGTATCACTGGCGGTAGTGCCATCGTCAAAAGTCAGGGTGACCGAGAATTCCATCACTTCGTCTTTAGTCACTTCCGGAGCAGCAAAAAAGGCGCTTTGTAGCGGTCCGCCGGTGCTGTCTTCCTGATACACAATGTCTTCGGCTTCTGGCCCGGCAAGTTGCTCCCATTGTGCATCAGTGATGATTTTGGCGGTGGGTGAATCAACTCGCAAAGATACCCGGCCACGCTCGGTTGCCATATGGTCGAGGCGAATATTGGCCTGGTTATCCTCTGTTGTTGCTTCGGCATTGAGGCTGAAATTTAACGAGCGCTGCTGACCATTTGTCGTAGTGGTCGTTACCGTAAATTCATAGCTGCCGGCGGCCGGGATATCAAAGCCGACGGCCTGGGTATGGGCTGCCAGTAAATCAACCACAGGGCCGCTGGTTTGCTGCCAGTCAATGTTATCGAGGGATTGGCTGTCGTTGCTTAATACAACAAATCCAACCGATGCGCCGACGCTGGCATCCAGTTCGCCGAACAGGCGCAGGTTATCTGCAGTGAGGGCCGGTTCAACCTCTGTGAATCCGGGCGTTGGAGAACCTGGTGTTGGGGTTACGGTGCTGCCACCGCTATCGCCACCACCGCCACAACCACCGATCAATAACGCAGCCGATAAAGCGGCCGCGGTGCGGGTGGTTAAGAACGCTTTGAAAACCTCTCGCATTCCTCTTTCATCTCCTCTTTCAGCTTTTTCAGCCCCAGGCCCAGTTCCCGGCCCCGTAAACGGGCAAAAACACTGCAGCCGGTAAACATGCCGACTACCAGCACAACTTCCACTGCGGCCAGCCACCGTTCGCTTTCGACGGCGTAGAATACAGTGAGTCCATGTAGTAAATAGTACAACGCAATAAAATTAGCCCAGGCATGGGTATAAGGCTTAGCCTTGATGATGCCATGCAACGGCAATAATAAGGGTAAAACGTACAACAGAAAGATAAAGACCAGTGAATACTGCTGGTCGGTTGTTAAAAAAAGTTGCCACACAGAGATCCAGGCCAGTAAGCCCAGATGGCTGGCCAGAGCTAAAACGCGAAAACGTTGTGTCTTTGCGGACATAGGGATCATACTGCTTTACCTTTTTCTATGTTCATTGATGTCAGCGCGCCGGCCAGCTCTGCCAGTCGCTTGCCCTGAGCGTGGCAGAGTTGTTTTTCTTCGCTGCTTAATGTGGTGACATTATTGGCCGCCAGGTGCGTTACACCATAGGGCGTGCCGCCGGTTGTTGTATTGTGAAGTGCCGGTTCAGAATACGGCAGGCCTGCGATCACCATACCGTGGTGAATTAGCGGCAACATCATCGACAATAACGTCGACTCCTGACCACCGTGCATGCTTGATGTGGAGGTAAACACGCAGGCCGGTTTGTTGATAAGCGCACCGTTTAACCAAAGTCCACTGGTTGAATCGAGAAAGTGTTTCACCGGCGCGGCCATATTACCAAAGCGGGTAGGGCTACCAAGCGCCAGCGCACTGCAACCGGTTAAATCGTCGAGGGTGACATAAGGCGGGCCGACAGCCGGGTCGTCCGGTTGTTCTGCATCCGGATCCGATGAGATAGGCGGTACAGTGCGAATTTTCGCTGTAGCGCCGCCTGCCTCAACACCCACACCAATAGCCCTGGCCAGTTGTTCTGTGGCACCGTGACGGCTGTAATACAGGATCAGTACCGGTGCCATTATCAGAGAATGTCCAGCACGGATTCCGGTGGGCGGCCAATTCGGGCTTTGTCTCCGTTAATCACAACAGGGCGTTCCAGCAGTTTCGGGTATTCTGCCATAGCCGCAAACCGCTGTTCGTCGGTCACATCAGCGCCATTAAGGCCAGCTTCTTTATATTCCGCTTCTTTTACCCGCATCATTTTTTTCACGTCGTCCAGGCCCAGCTTTGAAAACAGAGACTTTAACTCAGCTTCACTTAATGGCTCTTTTAAATATTCAACCACGTCGGCTGCAATGCCTTTTTCTTCGAGAAGTTTTAGCGTTTCGCGACTTTTTGAACAACGCGGGTTATGCAGTATTTTTATTTCAGACATAGTATTCTACTTATTCATTGTGTTGTTATGATAGCGCCAGTTGTTGTACTTACGGTTATCGGGTTGAACAGATTGAAAATTGTCGCAGATTATAAACGAATTACGCAACAACGTGGATCTTTCCGTGTTGTCATCATGGTTTTGGTTGGTTTGCTGGCATTGGCAGGCGGTATTGCCCTTAGAAGCCTGCAGCCGTTAACCCTTAACACGGTGCAGGGCCAGCCTTTCAGCTGGCAAAGCGAGCAATGGACCGTGGTCAACTTTTTTGCTGAATGGTGTCAGCCTTGTCTGCGGGAAATTCCCGAACTCAACCATGTATACAATGACCAACAATACAGAGTGCTGGGCGTGAGTTTTGACGAACTCGATCACGAAGCACTCAGTGGTGTTGTCGCACGGCAAAACATCCGCTTTCCGGTAGTGATTAGCGAGGCAGTAGCGGATTTGCCGGTATCCATGCCCATTGTGCTGCCCACTACTTATATTATTTCTCCCGCCGGCGAGGTGACCATGACCATTCGCGGCGAAGTAACTCAACAAAAGCTGCAAAAGGCCATTAAACAGGCCCAATCAGAACTGCTTTAGCTTTTCCTGTTCGTCTCTGAATTGCTGGATCCGGGCCCGGATCCGCTGCTTTTCCAGGTGATCGTCGCCTGTGTAGTTGTAAGCGTGCTGTAACTCATCGATGGCATTAGGATAGGCGCCGTACAACGCCAGTAACTCCGCTTTGCTCTGGTGCATCCCTTTATAGGATTTCTGCGCCTTATAAGCATTGCTTAATAACTGATAAGCCAGCTGATCGTGAGGGTGAACCAGCAAATAATCACGAATAAGCTCAATGGCGGCATCGTGATTATCATTGGCCATGTAGGCATTGGCCAGGTTAAGCACCACCACACTATTACGTGGTTTATGTTCCAGCTCTTTTTGCAGCATAGCAATGGCTTCATCCGCTTTACCCATGGCCAGCGCAATGTCGGTGGCTAAATCAACGTAAAACAGATTGCCCGGTGTTCTGGCTAGTAGCTGGTCGTTGATTTGTTTGGCTTTGAGGTTTTCCTCATTAGCCAGGTAAGCAATGGCAAGGCCATAAAGACCGGCATCGCGGATGGCGAAGGTGTCATTTTCCACCACAGCCTTAAAGTGTTCCAGCGCATAGTCCGGCTCAAACTGATAGCGTGCCAGCAAGCGGGCCTTGGCCAGATTAAACGACAAGCTGGGGCGCAGTCTCACGTCCGGGTAACGGCGCATGCGATTACGGGCATCGGCGATCCGTTTTTCGGTTAAGGGGTGGGTGAGCAGCCGTTCGGGTGGTCTGGAACTGGTGCGATACTCTTCGGCCATTTTACCAAAAAAGGTTGAGGCAGCTTTCGGATCGAAACCGGCCTGATACAAAATATCAATGCCAATACGGTCGGCTTCCTGCTCGTTAGAGCGGGTGTAATCAATGTTCAGCTGGTTTGCTACAGCCGTAGAGGTTTGCATGGCAGCAATACCGGCTTCCGGATTAGCCATGGCCAGCAGGATACTGCCTAGCATAGAGGCAATCTGTAACGGTGAGCTGCGCTGTTGCGATAATGCTCTGCGGGCCAGATGGCGCTGGGTAACGTGGGTTACCTCGTGGGCGAGCACTGAGGCTACCTCACTTTCGGTATCGGCCCGGGTGATAATGCCGGAATGTACGCCAACGTGACCGCCATAAAAAGCAAAGGCGTTCATTACGCTGTTGTTAATAATGAAAAACTCAAAGGGAAACTTGGTGTTTTCGGCCTGCAGGACCAGCCGGTTACCCAGATCCTGAATGTATTCGGTAAGTACCGGATCGTCAATAACCGGTGCCTGGCCGCGCATTTGCCGCATAATGGCATCGCCAACCAGCATTTCTTTATCCAGAGTAAGGACCTCTGATGCCACTACGCCGATATCCGGCAGCGTGTTTTTATCGCTACCGATTGACTGGCCAACAGAGGAAACCGGCAACAAAGCCGTAGCTATGCCCATCGACACACCCAGGATACCGGATCGAAAAAATTGTCTCATTTTCCCTCAAATAAAGCCTGATACTGCTATATATACGACAATCTGACAGCATTCAGTTCCCTGAATTTGATAATATATTTCAGATTTCACCCTTTTAATGCCATTGCTTACAAGCCTGATAAGGCAAAACCGCAATGGTGCAGATGGTCTGATCACACCACATGGTGGGCCCGGGTGCAAGTTCTATGCGTTACAATTCAAGTGTTTGTCGGTATAGTAACGCTCTTTATTGTTGAGTGCCGGTAGTTAGCTTTGGCGCCGGGCAGTAACCCTACTGCTGGCGAAAATGCGTGAAGGAATGATGAATGTTTAGTGTTTTTGGGCGCTGGTACAAACGCAAGTTTTCCGACCCTGATGCAGCGATGCTGCTTATCCTTATTTTAATCAGTAGTGCATTGTTGCTGCTGTGGGGCGACATGCTGATGCCGGTTATTGTGGCAGCGGTGATTGCCTATCTGCTCGACTGGCCGGTAACACAGTTAAACCGAATGGGACTGGGACGTTCGCCCGCGGTAGGGCTGGTGTTATTGTGTTTTATATTAATCATGGTGTTACTGGCCATTGGCCTGGTCCCGGTGGTTACCAAACAAAGTGTTAGTCTGGCGCAGGAATTACCGACCATCTGGCAAAACGCCCAGTCCTGGTTACTGACCCTACCGGATAAATACCCGGAATACGTACAGTTTTCGCATATCTACGAAATGATGGAAGGGGCTAATCAGCGTCTGGTAGATTTTGGTGAGCAGGCGTTATCGGCGTCTATCGGCTCTATCACCAGTGTGGCAGCCTTATTGATTTACTTTATTCTGGTGCCGCTGATGGTGTTCTTTATGCTGAAAGACAAACAGTATTTCACCGACAGCATCTCTCGTATCCTGCCCAAGGAACGTCGCCTGATTGCTCAGGTGGGTAACGAGATGAACGTACAGATTGCTAATTACATTCGCGGTAAAGTGATTGAAATTATCATTGTCGGTGCGGTGTCGTGCGTAACATTTGCCATTATGGATCTGCGCTACGCCTTGTTGCTGGGTGTACTGGTTGGCCTTTCAGTGCTGATACCGTACATCGGTGCTGCCGTGGTAACCATCCCGGTTGGCGTAGTGGCCATGTTTCAGTGGGGCATTTCCCCGGAATTCTGGTACCTGATGGTCGCCTACGGCATTATCCAGGCGCTGGATGGTAACCTGCTGGTGCCAATTTTATTCTCGGAAGCGGTTAGTCTGCATCCCTTATACATCATTATCGCTGTGTTGTTCTTTGGCGGTTTATGGGGCTTCTGGGGCGTATTTTTTGCTATTCCACTGGCTACACTGGTAAAAGCGGTGGTGACCGCCTGGTCGTCCTCGCCTGAAATTACACAATAGATAGAGCCTGAATTAGCAATGAAAAATAAAACCAGATGCGATGCTGGTGTTTATTTGCCCAACTTAAATCACCTCATTAAGTAGACGCTTGTTATAGCTGAGTGATAGATGGTTTTTGAGTAATTTGTGCACATCGTTAATAAGTATATGATGGACTTTTGCTCAGTTAGGACGTTCACAGTTTGCAAGATGAGAGGGCCGTTTGATTCTAAACATAGTAGTAGCAGTTTCAGTTTAGCTTTAATGATAAAACGATCCAAAAAAGGTCTGCTATGCGCAGACCTTTTTTAATTTAATCAGAGTTGATCAACTTTTTCTTTTCCGGGAAAACACCATACCAGCAAGTGTTAAAGCCAACACACCCAAAGTTGATGGTTCTGGTACTGAATTAACAGAAGTTGTGGTGAAGTAGAAATTATCCAAGCCTTCTGCTTGGTCGCTGTTTGAAAACATCGTTATTTGTCTAACGTAAGTGCCGCCACTCAAAATAGCGCCAAAATAACCATCTGAAGAATCTATACTCAAAGACTCAATGGTGTTGTCAGACAAAAACAAATCAATCGAAATTGTACTCGCTGAATACAGAGAATAAATTTCAGTACCAAATGCGTTGATACCAGTATTTAAAAATGAAATAGTCAGGTTGTTTACAAAATAGTTAGAATAAATCTGCTGTGACCCCGTGCCTGCATAATCACCTAGCAATATATCATTAGACTCAAATCCATTCGTATCAAATACGACACCCGACTCGCTAAAACTGGGCATCACATCAGTGGCATTTTCAAAATCAATAACAGTACCACTTGTGCCTGCATCGGTTATAAAATCAGTCTCATTGGAATAAGTAATTAATCCAGCATTGGCTGAAGTGGCTAAGATACAACAAACAAAAACTAACAAACTTCTCATGTTCACTCTTCCTACAACTTTAACTATATATTAACGTCCAGATTGATTAAGCGAAATATATGCCAATAACTTAAAGTTCTGAAATTCATTAAGAAAGTATTGTTGTGGTCATTAGATATGTTATTTAATGTAAATAAACCTGACATTATACTTTTGGTGTATTGGGATGAGAGGTCACTCTTGCACCTTCTTATGAAACTTCAATTTTTAAGTCGTTTGAAATTTAGTCTGGACACAAGGTGCTATCGCATTTCAGTCGAAATGAAATCCAAAGTCGAGAATGCATAAAATTTGTCTCTATAAATGTAGCCTCACCACAAATATATGCTGAACGCATAAAAAGAGAGACCTGGGATAGTAATGCTCGTTTAAGTGGATAATCAGACTTTTACGTGGTCACGATTAGTGTTGATTAATGTTAGAAGGCGTAGTTTTTTATCGATGTGAAGAGCACGTAGTGAGTGTCAGACCATGTTGAAAAGAACTATGGCAATAATCATAAGCACGCTGAAATTGGCAACACATGTTTTATGCACACATTTAAAAATGAATTTTTGAGTTGCAGCAGGGGGTCAGCATGACCCCTTTGATTTAATAAGAAATTTATAATGCTTGTTTAAATAACGCCAGAGTTTGTTGCCAGGCGCGTTCGGCCTGTTTTTCGTTGTATACCTTGGAGTCCGGTGGCGTCCAGCCATGCAGGGTGTTGGGGTATACCTCTATATGGGCGGTCAGTCCGGCTGCCTGATAAGCTTCTTTCAGCATGGGCTGCATCTGCGGTGATCGCTCATTGTCATTCTCTGCAATAGCGTGCAGGGCCAGCGCATCCGACTCACTAATAGTGTGGTGAGGACTATCCTGCTTATCTGTTGCCAGTCCGCCGCCATGGAAACTGGCAATGGCGCCAATTCGTTTGGGCATGGCTGCGGCAGCAAACATGGTAAACGAACCACTCATGCAATAACCCATTAATGCACCCTGACGTTTGGCATCCACCGCAGACTGCTGATCAAGAAAAGCAAAGAATGCTTCGGCATCACTGACTACTGCTGGCTGAGTGAGTTTTTCACGCATAGGGGAGAGGACCTGCCAGGCCTGCTGGGAAGGAAATTCTACCCCTTCAGGTAAGGCCGCTCCGCTGACATCCCGATAAAAAGGATTGACCACTAAGACGGCATAACCCTGTGCAGCAAGGCGCTGTCCCATCAGATCAAAGGCTGCTCTGCGGCCCTTGATGTCTGGCCACATTACCACGGCCGGATGTTGCCCGGTTTTCGGTGCCGTAAATAAACAGTCTGCGTTGCCGTGCGGGGTCTTTACAGTCACTTCCTGCTGCATAATGCTTTCATCAGCAACAGCAAACTGAGGTAATACGGCACTTAACGTGCCCAGTGCCAGTAGCTGATTAAACTGCCGGCGATTTAATTTTCCGCCTTGCTCGGTAAAACGCTGAATATCCTGTTCGGTTGAATTATCACACATGGTGTTTCCTCAATAAGGGGGGCAGAGGAACAGTATACGTTGAAATGACGGGTAAAGATTGAACTGGCAGGAACTGTTATGGCAGGCCGGGCGACCTGCCAATTAGCGGCGTTATTCGCCGTTATTCAGGTAATTGAGGATCACCAGGTGATGTTCCTTGGTCTTAAACTTATTAAAGACCTGTTCAACATTACCTTCTTCGTCAATTAAGAAGGTAATGCGATGGATGCCATCGTATTCTTTACCCATAAATTTTTTCGGGCCCCATACGCCAAAGGCATCGGCAACGGTATGGTCTTCATCGGATAACAAGGTAAAGTTTAACTGTTCTTTTTCGATGAACTTTGGCAGACGTTTCACTGCGTCCGGGCTGATACCTAGCACTACGACATTGTTTTGTTGCAGTTCGTTCTGGATGTCGCGCAGGCCCTGGGCCTGAACGGTGCAGCCTGGGGTCATGGCTTTAGGATAAAAGTAAACCAGTACTTTTTTGCCTTTTAGTGATTCCAGAGAAACCGGGTTACCGTCCTGATCGGGCAGACTAAAAAGCGGCGCTGCATCACCGGCAGAAAGCGTATTCATATTATTATCCCTTATGTTTATCAATAATATTGGATGTCAGGTGTAGCACCTGACACAGCAAATTCAGGTTGTAGCGAAACTCCGGCATGGCAACATCGTCAGGGATATTCACCACCAGCTTAAACCGCATCATCTTATGGCCGGTTTCATCATCCACACTGGTGGTTTGACGAAAGGCGCTGATAGAGACCTGCTGGTCGGCAAAAAAGCGGGTAATGGCCTGGATCTGCCCCGGGTTATCCACACCATTAAATTCAACATCGTAGAGGTGAGTCAGATTTTGTTTGGTGTGTTCGCGAGTACGTTTCAGAATCGATAACAGATCACGGCGCTGGCACATCTCAGGGATGCTGAGTTCTACCCGGGTGATGGCGTTATGGGTGCCTTCGATAATCATCGTTAACGAAAATTCCTGACCGTAAATAGCATGTCTGCTGTCAAGAATATTGCAATCCGATTCGCTGACCAGTGTGGCAATATCACTGAGAATACCCACCTGGTCGGTACCTAAGATAACCGCAATTAACTGTTGTTTCATGGACCTGACTCATATTAAGGGGCGCAGATTCTAACATAGCCGTGGCCAAAGTCGAATCGGCCGCAGGGATGATTTTGTCACCCTGAAAACCTGCAGTGAGAGTTAAACGGTTTTAAAACACCGGCAGCAAAAATAAAAACCGTCAGTTTCTGGTAATAATATGCGATCCGCGCGTTCAAATGCTTGTTTTTAACCAGTGCGGCAATTACCATGTGCGCTCGCAAAAAGTGGAGAGAATATGTTTACCGGTAGTTACGTTGCGCTTGTCACCCCAATGTTTGATGACGGCCAAATTGATTATCCTGCGCTGCGGGAATTGGTTGAGTTTCATATCCAACAGGGCACTCATGGTATTGTGTCGGTAGGCACTACCGGCGAATCCGCCACGCTGCCTTTTGATGAACATATTGAAGTTGTCAGACAAACGGTAGAAGCCGCTGCGGGCAGAACCAAAATTATTGCCGGAAGTGGGGCAAACTCCACCTCTGAAGCGATTTTTCTGAGCGAGCAGATGGCTGGCCTAGGAATTGATGGTTTCCTGAGTGTTGTACCTTATTACAACAAGCCTCAGCAAAAAGGCATGATTGCCCATTTTGAGGCAGTAGCCGACGCCACTGACTTACCGGTACTTCTATATAACGTACCAGGCCGCACCGTTGCCGATATGTTACCTGAGACCGTAGCAGAACTGGCCAAACACCCTAAAATTGTTGGCCTCAAAGACGCTACCGGCGATATTGCCCGTTTAAAAGCCACCCGGGCATTGGTAGACGATGACTTTGTGTTGCTGAGCGGCGATGACGGCACTTCATGTGAATTTTTATGCGAAGGCGGTCACGGCGTGATTTCTGTTACGGCCAATGTGGTGCCGGCAGCTATTGCTCAAATGTGTGAAGCAGCGCTGGCCGGCGATAACGCCCGTTGCCGCGAGCTTAACGCCAGCATCGAAAAGCTGCATTCTGCACTGTTTATTGAACCAAACCCGGTGATCCCAAAGTGGGCATTGTATAAAATGGGTATGATGAAAAGCCCATTTTTACGTTTACCGATGGTTTTACCGGAACTTGCGAGCCAAAAAAGCATCGAAGCGTTGTTACATGAATACGCTTTAATTTCAGAATAAGAGATAACTATGAATAAAAAACTGGCTTTGGTCAGCGGTATTGCCAGCCTTGTTCTTACTGCTTGTGCTTCACAACAAGAACGCGTGACCGCCTCTGGTAGTTACGAATACTTAAAATCTAAAGAACGCACGCAGTTGCAAGTGCCGACCGAACTTGATGCGCCGGAATTTACCAGCGACTACAATATTCCGGCTTTACAACAGTCTGCCGACTCCACTCTGGTGGGACGTAACCTTGAAGTAGTACCGCCAGCACTGGTGATCCCGCTGGTACAGGGTTCACACGTAGAAGAGGGCTCTAAAGGCGCCACTGTGCTGCTGGATCAGGTAAGAGATACAGAAACACTGGATAAAACAATCTGGAACTCGCTGATTGGTTATCTGGAAGAACGAGGCATCAGTGTTGAAAACTTCAGCCCGGAGCAGGGTGAGTTAATCACCGGCTGGATGAACGTTGCCCCGGCCAGCACCGAAGAAGGTAATGGCGGCTGGTTCGACTGGTCTTCGGATGAAGGTGAAGTAGCTGGCAAAGGGCGCTATAAGTTTGATGTTGAGTTAAAGCCCCATGGTCGTACTGCGCAGCTGAGCGTTGCACTGATGGATTATGAGCGTGGCGATAAGTCTGTGGAAGACTTAAATGCCATGGAAAAGCGCCGTGATGAAGTCATGGTGTTAAACCGGGTAATCAGCCACTACGAATACCTGAACCAACTTGAAACCAACCGCCGTATTGCCCAAATCCGCCAGGGTCTGGATATGGAAATGGGCTTTGATGACGACGGTAACCCGGCTTTCGTGTTAGATGCTAACTACGACATTGCCTGGCCGCGTATCCAACTGGTATTGCGTAAACTGGGTTTCAACGTAAAAGATTTAGATAAGTCGAACGGATTGATTTTTGTGCAGTATACTGATGAGCAGGTGAGTTGGTGGCGTGACCTGTTTTCGTCAGACGATGCACAGTTGCTGGATTATGAAGACTATCGCCTGAAGGTGACAAAATTAGGCCCTAAAACGTCTATCACCTTTATGGATAATGAAAGCACACCATTTGATGCCAAACAGGTTGCTGATCTGTTCAAACCTTTTGAACAGGTAATGACCGAAGACGGCTTAGACATTTAATACGAGACCTATAATGGAAAAACGCGACGAGCTTTATCGAGGTAAAGCGAAAACTGTTTATCACACAGACGACAGTGAAAAGTTAATTTTATTGTTTCGCAACGATACTTCGGCCTTCGATGGTGAAAAAATCGAACAGTTAGATCGTAAAGGCGAGGTCAATAATAAGTTTAACCACTTTATCATGACCAAGCTGGAAGAGGCCGGTATTGCTACGCAGGTAGAATCACTGCTATCAGACACCGAGTCACTGGTTAAAAAGCTGGATATGATCCCGGTAGAGTGCGTTGTGCGTAACGTAGCCGCAGGTTCTCTGGTTCGCCGTCTGGGTGTGGAAGAAGGTCAGTTACTGAATCCACCGGTGTTTGAATTCTTCCTTAAGAATGACGCGCTGCACGACCCAATGGTGAATGATTACCATATTGAGTCATTTGGCTGGGCCACTGCCGCTCAGGTAGCCCGCATGAAAGAGCTGACATTCGCCGTAAACGATGTACTTAAAGCATTGTTCGACCAGGGCGGTATGATTTTAGTGGATTATAAACTGGAATTTGGTGTGGACATCGCTGGTAACATTGTACTGGGTGATGAGTTTACGCCAGACGGTTGCCGTTTGTGGGATAAAGAAACCCGCAAGAAGATGGATAAAGACCGTTTCCGCCAGGGCCTCGGCTCAGTGGTTGAAACCTATATAGAAGTGGCAGAACGCTTAGGCTTAAAGCTTTAAGCGTGTTCTGACACCCTAGCTATTTTAAAAACCCGCCAGTGTGCGGGTATTTTTTTGTCGTGCGCCGGGCATGGTCTCTAATAACCATAAAATTACCCGGGTGCAGAATAGGCGCAAAGTGGTATTGAATTTAGTTAACAATATGTAACTATGAGTAAAAATGCTGAGCAGGACATCCTATGGCACTGATTAAACTGGTATTACTCGCTGCGCTGGCAATGACAGCCTTTGCCGCTAATTCGCTGCTTTGCCGGATGGCGCTGGTAGAAACCGATATCGACCCGGCATCCTTTACCTTCTGGCGATTAACCAGTGGTGCGCTGATGTTAACCCTTCTGGTGGTTATGCGTAACCAAAAACCGCTACAGGAAGGTAATATGGCTTCGGCGATAGCGCTGTTTGTGTATGCTGCCGGCTTTTCGTTTGCCTATGTCAGCATGACTACAGGAGCCGGTGCTTTGCTGCTCTTTGGCGCAGTGCAGGTGACTATGATCAGTTGGGGGTTGTTTAAAGGCGAAAGAATGAGCGCGTTGCAATGGGGCGGATTTCTGCTCGCCCTGATTGGACTGATACTGCTCCTGCTACCTAATGCGGCAGTACCACAGCTTTCCAGCGCACTGATGATGCTGGCGGCAGGCATAGCCTGGGGTGTTTATTCGTTAAAGGGTAAGGGCGCCAAATTTCCCATTGAAGCTACCGCCGGTAATTTCATCCGCGCCACGCCGCTGGCGCTGGTATTGCTGGTAATATTCTGGCCGGGCGGGGAGTTTCATGCTGAAGGCATGGCTTACGCCGTTGCCTCGGGTGCTATTGCCTCGGCATTAGGTTATGCCTTGTGGTACAGCATTCTGGTGCACATAGCGGCGATTAAAGCCGCAACATTACAATTATCCGTGCCAGTGCTGGCGGTTTTTGCCGGATGGTTGTTCTTAGATGAACCGGTCACGCTGAGGATCATCTTAAGCTCTCTGGCCGTTATTGGTGGGGTTGCCATGGTTATTTGGGTGAAAAAGATAGCTAATTGATAACTTTTTATACTAAAAACCCATTGTTCCTCTGGCTAACTGCTAGCACAGAAAGTCAGTTGTACTTCCAAACTAACTTAACAATATGACTTTCAACGGCTAGTGGTGATACGTTTTAATTCTGAATATTAAGAAACTTGTTAGCTTTGTTATTTTTATCAACAAGTTAAATAAAACTAACACTAAAGTATAAAGACGGCTGGCCGATATGGATATCAGGAAGTCGTGAAGTAATCATGTAAGATGTCTCTAGTTGTTGGTCACAATTCGTCGGCGCTCAATATTCAGCGTCAGTTGTTGTCGGTAACAAACCGACTGAACCAGTCTTTTGAACGCCTTTCCTCCGGCTTTCGCATCAACAGCGCGGCCGATGACGCGGCCGGGTTACAAATAGCTGATCGGTTGCAAAGTGATGTGATATCAACCCGTCAGGTGGTGCGTAATCTTAATGATGGTATTAGCTACGCGCAGATTGCAGAAGGGGCATTAGACGAGGTCAATATGGCTGCGCAGCGCATGCGCCAACTTGCCGTGCAGGCGCAAAATGGTATTCACTCTGATAGCGATCGCCTGGCATTAGACAAAGAGTTTCAGCAATTAAAAAGCGAGATCGCATAGCTTACGAGACAGAAGCGTTTGGTCGTCATCCATTATTATCACCCACTACATTGTTATTTGCAGATAACTCACCAGACAATGTGACATTGGGCTCTGGTCAGCAAATAGTGAATAATCTGCCTTTTAGTGGCAGCGGCAATGATTTTTACTTTATTCCGGCAGATTCCGAAAATATCCGCTTTACCTTTGATTCTTATAGTCTGGATGATGATATTCACCTGTTCACCACCGGCGGCGAGCATTTAGCCGGAGTAGAAGTATCGGCAGTCGGTGATCCGCTGGCTGATTTCAACTGGCAGGATCTCGGTGTTGATTTAAGCAATATTGATTCGACGTTTTTAACTACCGGTAATGGATTTGATGCCGGAGCCACTTATGACGCCAGTAACATTAATGCTGCGAATGCTGTGGGTACCACAGTGACTTATAGTGGCGACGGAGATCTGGATAATGACGGCCGTATTTTCACCGGCGAGACTGATGTAGAAATCATTACGTTAACCGGTACAACTAATCAGGATATCATTCTGGCAGTCTCTGGGCAGAGTTCAGGGAGTTCTTATCAGGGCAGAATATCCTGGGATCGGTTGGGCGGTGTGGCCAGTGCTGCCATTCAGGAGGCTGAACTGGCTGATGAAAATCCCGAAGAAGACGTTAAAATTACCACATCTGCAGCAATAAACAGGCCCCAGGATTACCATGAAATTGCCAAAACACCGGCTACAGCAGCCGATTTGGGGCTTACCGGCTTATCGTTAAGTACCCAACAGCAGGCAGAAATTGCTCTGAATGCGCTGTCCGGCGCTATTGATGATATTGGTGAAAAGCGGGCTGGTTATGGTGCTGTGCAGAATGCCATGCAATCCAATTTACGGAATCTGTCGATTCATGCCGAAAACACTCGTGCGGCACAATCACAAATAAGAGATACAGACTACGCCAACGAAACGGCCAGCCTGGCGAGAAATCAAATCATTCAGCAGGCCAGTCAGTCACTACTGAGTCAGGCTAACCAGCAACCGGAAATAGCCTTAACGTTATTGAATGGCTAGGTGCTAGAAACCCAGTTTAATTTTTAAATGGCTTGTTGGTTTGCAGCAGCAGGGCAGGATTTCATCGTCGTCAATAAAGGCGAGGGGATCTGTAGTGTATTCCACTTCGCCTTCCAGCAAGGTGGTGCGGCAGGCACCACAAAATCCCTCGCGGCAATGGTATTGCACGTCAATCTGTTGAGATTCAAGGCTTTCCAGCAGCGTTTTATCGGGAGAAGCGGTCACCGTTACCGTATCGACAATGTCGATACGGTAGGTGTTGTCGCGGTCGGTCATTGCCGGTTATTTAGAGTTCGAAATCGGCAAAGTCGTCTTCGCTAACGGCTGAATCAATCTGACCTACCAGGTATGAGCTGATTTCAGATTCCTGTGGTGCCACCTGAACATTGTCGGAGATCAGGTAGTTATTCATCCATGGCAGCGGGTTAGAGGTAACGTCATAGGGCTGACCCATGCCGATAACGGCCATACGCTGGTTAGCAATGTATTCAACATACTGACACAGAATTTCTTTATTCAGGCCAATCATAGAGCCATGCTGGAACAGGTACTCTGCCCATTGCTTTTCCTGCTCTACCGCTTTCATAAAGATAGATTTGGCTTCCTCGGCGCATTCCTCGGCGATTTCTGCCATCTCCGGGTCGTCCTTGCCTTTGGCCCACAGGTTCAGGATATGCTGAGTGGAGGTCAGATGCAGGTTTTCATCGCGGGCAATCAGACGGATAATCTTGGAGTTACCTTCCATCAGCTCACGCTCTGCAAACGCGAAAGTACAGGCAAAGGATACATAAAAACGAATCGCTTCCAGTGCATTTACTGAGTTCATACACAGGTAGAGCTTTTTCTTCAGCTCGCGCATGTTAACCGGGTAGGGCTGACCTTCGTTGGTGTACATGCCTTCGCCCTGAGTTTGCCAAAGCTGAGTGGCATAGATCAGGTCGTCGTAATACTTGGAGATGTCTGTTGCACGACGTTTAATTTCGTCGTTCACCACGATATCTTCAAAGATACTGCTCGGATCGGTAAACAGGTTACGCAGAATATGCGTGTAAGAGCGAGAGTGGATGGTTTCAAAGAAAGACCATGTCTCTACCCAGGTTTCCAGTTCCGGCAACGAGATAATCGGCAGGAATGCGATATTCGGGCTGCGGCCCTGCACAGAATCAAGCAGCGTCTGATATTTCAGGTTAGAAATAAAAATGTGCTTTTCCGGCTCGGTCAGCTTTTGAAAGTCGACCCGGTCACGGGTGACATCCACTTCTTCCGGACGCCAGAAAAAACTAATTTGCTTTTCGATGAGCTTTTCAAAGATCGAGTGTTTTTGTTGGTCGTAACGGGCTACGTTAACCGGATTACCAAAAAACATCGGCTCGTCGAGCTGATTCACATTTTGCTGATTAAACGTGGTGTATTTCATATTTTATTATCACTTCACTAGCGCAATAAGACGCCCGGCATAAGCCGGGCAAATGAACAATTATTATATTTTACAAGCGCCGCCGGCACAGTCGTCATCTTCTTCGATAACCACTTCCTGGGCTGCTGGTTTAGACGCTGTTGCGGTTGTCGACTCAACCGGCGCGTCCGCTGCACCATCACGGGTGTTATGGTAGTACAGGGTTTTAACGCCCAGCTTGTACGCGGTTAATAAGTCTTTTAACAGTAAGCGCATTGGCACTTTGCCGTTTTCGTACATAGACGGGTTGTAGCTGGTATTGGCAGAAATCGTCTGATCAACAAACTTTTGCATAATGCCGCACAGTTGCAGATAACCATCGTTAGAGGGGATATCCCACAGCAGTTCGTACTGGTCTTTAAAACGCTCATATTCCGGTACTACCTGTTTAAGTACGCCATCTTTGCTGGACTTAACGCTGATATGGCCGCGTGGTGGCTCAATACCATTGGTGGCGTTAGAGATCTGCGATGAGGTCTCTGATGGCATCAGTGCCGACAGGGTAGAGTTACGTAAGCCGTGCTCTACGATGTCTTTGCGCAGACTTTCCCAGTCAAGATGCAGTGGTTCATTGCAAATAGCGTCGAGGTCCTTTTTGTACGTATCAATCGGCAGAATGCCTTGTGAATACGTGGTTTCGTTAAACTTAGGACATGCGCCTTTTTCTTTAGCCAGATTGTTTGAGGCTTTAAGCAGGTGATACTGCATGGCTTCAAAGGTTTTATGTACCAGGCTGTTAGCACTGAAATCAGAATATTTAACGCCGTTCTTCGCCAGGTAATAAGCAAAGTTAATTACCCCTATACCCAGGGTACGGCGGTTCATGGTGGCGTTGTAAGCAGCAGGTACCGGGTAGTCCTGATAATCCAGCAGGCTGTCGAGTGCGCGAACGGCCAGGTCAGACAGTTCCTCAAACTCATCCAGAGACTTAATGGCGCCTAAGTTAAAGGCAGACAGCGTACATAGGGCGATTTCACCGTTTTCGTCGTTAACATGCTCAAGTGGCTTGGTAGGTAACGCGATTTCCAGACACAGGTTGCTCTGACGAACCGGTGCCACTTTTGGATCGAACGGGCTGTGGGTATTACAGTGATCCACGTTTTGCAGATAAATACGGCCAGTGCTGGCACGTTCCTGCATAAACAAGCCAAACAGTTCCATGGCTTTAATGCGTTTTTTGCGGATTGACTCGTCCTGCTCGTACTTAACGTACAGTTCTTCAAACTTAGGCTGGTCGGCGAAGAATGCATCGTACAGGCCGGGTACGTCTGACGGGCTGAACAGCGTGATGTAGTCATCTTTCATCATGCGCTGATACATCAGCTTGTTAAACTGCACGCCGTAGTCGAGGTGACGTACACGGTTTTCTTCTACACCACGGTTATTTTTCAGTACCAGCAGTGATTCAACTTCCATATGCCACAACGGATAGAACAGCGTTGCTGCACCACCACGGACGCCACCCTGAGAGCAGCTCTTAACCGCCGTCTGGAAGTACTTATAAAAAGGAATACAACCTGTGTGGAACGCTTCACCGCCGCGGATAGGGCTGCCCAGTGCACGGATACGACCAGCATTAACACCGATACCGGCACGCTGACTCACGTACTTAACAATGGCACTGGCTGTGGCGTTAATTGAATCAAGGCTGTCGCCGGTTTCAATTAATACACAAGAGCTGAACTGACGGGTAGGGGTCCGCACGCCCGACATGATCGGGGTTGGCAGAGATAGCTTAAACGTAGACGTTGCATCGTAAAAACGACGAACGTATTGTAAACGGGTCTCTTTCGGGTAGTTGGCAAACAAACAGGCCGCTACCAGAATATACAGGAACTGAGCACTTTCGTAGATCTCACCCGTTACACGGTTCTGAACCAGGTATTTACCTTCCAGCTGTTTAACGGCCGCATAGCTGAAGTTCATGTCACGCCAGTGATCGATATAGCTATCCATCTCGGCGAATTCTTCCGGCGTGTAGTCTTCTAACAGGTGAGTATCATACTTACCCATATCAACCATACGGGCCACATGATTAAACAACTTAGGTGGCTCGAATTCACCAAACGCCTTTTTACGTAGGTGGAAAATCGCCAGACGAGCTGCCAGATACTGGTAATCCGGTGCATCAGTTGAGATCAGATCTGCTGCTGATTTAATGAGGGTTTCATGGATCTCGGCGGTTTTGATACCGTCGTAAAACTGAATGTGGGCTTTAATTTCTACCTGTGATACCGAGACATTGTTGAGTCCCTTTGCTGCCCAGGTAATTACTTTGTGAATTTTCTCCAGATCAATGGGCTCTTTTTCACCATTGCGTTTGGTGACAGATAAATTGTTATTCATTTTAGTGGCCGTTTGTCAGTTAGCGCTGTTCGCGGGGCAAGTTTGCACTGCCCAATTTGTTTTAAATTATTAATTTCGAAGGGATCCATCGGCGATCGCTTCGATCCGTGAATGTTTAATCCGCCTGAGAAATACCTGCATCAGTCGGTTTTTTAAACAAGACTGCTATCGGATAACCACAAGATAGTGAGGTTTTGGCTTTAATGCAACCCAATATCTGGTGCTTAAATCAACGATCAAATCAAGGCTGGCAAAAGGTTAGTATTGACTAACCTTTTAGGTTTGAACAAAGCAAGATTTGACTGAATGCAAGCACTTTAGATTTTTTTTGCGATCGCTTAAAACAATTTATTCCGAATATTTAATTTTTATAAATATGCGATATATAGTGCCAAGCTATAAACATGGACACTATATATTGTGTGTCGTCAAGATTTTTCACATTGCAATATGTAGTTGACGTCAACGTTACGATCCGATAATACGAACGCCTGATTGAAGGGATCAAAATGCAAACCGGTGGCAGATCGGGTAAACAGGCCCGCCTGATCGGCAATTTTCATTAGCTCAGATGGTTTGAGAAAACGTTGATACTGGTGCGTGCCCTTAGGCACCCATTGTAATACATATTCAGCTGCCACAATGCCCATAAGATAGGCTTTAAGATTGCGATTTAAGGTAGAGAAAAACACCTTACCGCCAGGCTTAACCAGTTTGGCACAGGCACTAATCACCGAGGCCGGGTCGGGCACGTGCTCAAGCATCTCCATACAGGTTACTACGTCATAGGATTCAGGCTGTTCGTCTGCCAGGGTTTCAACACTCACGCAGCGATAATCTACTTTAACACCTGTTTCCAGACTGTGTAGCTGAGCAATTTCCAGTGAGGCACTGGCCATGTCGATGCCGGTAACCTCGGCACCTCGAACAGCCAGCGATTCAGCAAGAATGCCGCCGCCACAGCCTACATCGAGGATTTTCTTGCCAAATACGCCTGCGCACTTTTCCTCTATAAAGGAAAGGCGTAGCGGGTTGATAGCATGCAAGGGTTTAAACTGGCCTTGTGGGTCCCACCAATGGGCAGCGATTTCAGAAAACTTGTCGATTTCCGTTTGATCTACATTTTGCTGTGTTTCTGTCATGAGCGTGAGTTTTCATCTTACCTGAAGTTAAAAATCCGCTTTACATTACCGCAAATCGGCAATCTGCACATGGCTTATTTGCAGCCGGGTTTAGCAATCGCGCAAAATTTAAACGCTTAGGAGATAACTGATGGTAAGGATGCATTAATCACTACATAAATGCTGATTTGGGTGATAAACTCATTGGTTATTTAGAAGACCCCCAATGCGTGATCCAAGGGGATCCGGACGCAGGATCGTCAGGTATCTGCAGGATTGCGACAAACTTATAATAAGGGACCAAGCAGTTTATGACTGATAACGCCAAAGAAATTCTCCCCGTTAATATAGAGGAAGAGCTCAAAACGTCGTATCTGGATTATGCGATGAGCGTTATCGTTGGGCGCGCGCTGCCCGACGTACGTGATGGCTTAAAACCGGTACACCGCCGTGTACTGTTTGCCATGAATGAGTTGAAGAATGACTTTAACAAACCTTATAAAAAGTCTGCCCGTGTAGTGGGTGACGTCATCGGTAAATATCACCCCCACGGTGATTCTGCCGTATACGATACCATCGTTCGGATGGCGCAGCCTTTCTCCTTGCGCTACATGCTGGTTGACGGACAGGGTAACTTTGGTTCGGTCGACGGCGACTCCGCCGCAGCAATGCGTTACACCGAAGTGCGTATGGCAAAAATTGCCCACGAACTGCTTGCTGATTTAGACAAAGAAACCGTGGACTTCGTGCCAAACTATGATGGCACCGAGCACATTCCGGATGTGTTACCCACCAAAATTCCCAACCTGCTGGTAAACGGGTCTTCAGGTATTGCCGTAGGGATGGCAACCAACATTCCACCGCATAACCTCACCGAAATTGTAAACGGCTGTATTGCATTAATTGACGAGCCATCACTGGATGTCGATCAGTTAATGGAGCACATCCCGGGTCCGGATTTTCCAACCGCCGCTTTAATTAGTGGCCGTAAAGGTATCGTGGATGCCTATCGTACCGGGCGTGGCAAAATCTATATGCGTGCCCGTGCCGAAATCGAAACCGAAGACAACGGTAAAGAAACCATTATCGTTACGGAAATTCCGTATCAGGTAAACAAAGCCCGCTTAATCGAGAAGATTGCCGAGCTGGTAAAAGAAAAACGTATCGAAGGCGTTTCTGCACTGCGTGACGAGTCTGATAAAGACGGTATGCGTATTGTGGTTGAAGTGAAACGTAACGAGTCGGCCGAAGTGCTGCTTAACCACCTGTATGCTAATACTCAGATGCAAACCGTATTTGGTATTAACATGGTGGCGCTGGATAACAACCAGCCAAAAGTGTTTAACCTTAAGGAAATTCTGCAGGCGTTTATCTTACACCGCCGTGAGGTGGTTACCCGCAGAACAGTCTACGAACTGCGTAAAGCCCGTGACCGCGCGCATATCCTTGAAGGCCTGGCCATTGCACTGGTTAATATCGACCCGGTCATTGAACTGATCAAAGCCTCACCAAGTCCTTCAGAAGCCAAACAAGCGTTAGTGGCGTCTGGCTGGGAGCTGGGTGATGTAGCGGAAATGCTGCAACGTGCTGGTAATGATGCGGCGCGCCCTGATTGGCTGGAGCCGGAATTTGGTATCCGCGACGGTAAATACTACCTGACTGAGCAACAGGCTCAGGCGATTCTGGACCTGCGTTTACACAAGTTAACCGGTCTTGAACACGAAAAAATCCTCGACGAATACAAGCAACTGCTCGAGCTGATTGCCGAGTTACTGCACATTCTGGGTAGCCCTGAGCGCCTGATGGAAGTAATTCGCGAAGAGCTGGAAAAAGTGCGTGATGAGTTTGGCGATGAGCGCCGTACAGAAATCACCGCAGCCAGCCACGATATTGATTTAGAAGATCTGATTGAACGTGAAGAAGTGGTTGTCACGTTGTCTCACGAAGGTTACGTGAAGTACCAGAAATTGTCTGAGTACGAAGCGCAGCGTCGTGGTGGTCGCGGTAAGTCAGCTACCAAGATGAAAGATGAAGATTTCATTGAGAAGCTGCTGGTTGCCAATACCCACGATCATATCCTGTGTTTCTCAACCCGAGGCCGTCTGTACTGGCTTAAGGTTTATCAATTACCACTGGCCAGCCGTAATGCCCGTGGTCGTCCGATTGTAAACATTCTGCCGCTGGAAGATGATGAGCGTATCACCGCTATCCTGCCGATTAAGGAATTTGAGGAAGACAAGTTCGTACTGATGGCTACGGCCAATGGTGTGGTGAAGAAAACCAGCCTGACCATGTACTCACGTCCTCGCTCAAGCGGTATCATCGCAGTGAACCTGAATGAGGGTGACGAGCTGATTGGTGTTGCGATTACCCATGGCGATGATGACATCATGCTGTTCTCTGATGCCGGTAAGGTGGTTCGTTTTAACGAGAAGCTGCGTGATTCTGAAACCGGCGCCGTTAAACTGGATCCGGAAACTGGTGAAGAGCTACTGGCACTGCGTCCAATGGGCCGTACTGCAACAGGTGTTCGTGGTATTAAGATGCCAGATGGCCAGAAAGTCGTGTCGTTAATCGTACCTCGTGGTGAAGGAGCGGTACTGACCGCTACCGAAAACGGCTACGGTAAACGCACACCGCTGGAAGATTACCCGGCCAAGAGCCGAGCAACTCAGGGTGTTGTGTCGATTAAAGTCTCTGATCGTAACGGCAAGGTTGTTGGCGCGGTACAGGTAGATGAAAACGACGAAATCATGCTGATCAGTAATGCCGGTACGCTGGTAAGAACCCGTGTGAGTGAAGTGTCTACCGTTGGGCGAAATACCCAGGGTGTTAGGCTGATCCGTACTGGTGAAAACGAGCAACTGGTAGCATTACAACGCATCGAAGAGATCGAAGACGCCGAATTAATAGAAGCTGAAGGCGATGAAGCCGAAGCCGTCGATACAAACGCCGCACAAGACGGCGCAGACGAGTCAACGACAGACGAATAATCCTGCGTTAAAGGATACAACAAGCATCGCAAGCGGCTCTTAGTGCCGCTTGTTTTTTAGTGTATGTAAGCATTATGCCACCTGTAACAACCTTGCAGGCAGGTGATAATGCTTCCTGACAGTATTTAAGAAGCTCATGAAAAACGTATTCAATTTTAGTGCTGGCCCGGCCATGCTGCCTCCCGCAGTGATGGCGCAGGCACAACAGGAATTTATTAACTGGCGTGACAGTGGCTGCTCGGTGATGGAAGTTAGCCACCGCGGTGCAGACTTTATCGAAATTGCCGCAACGGCCGAACAGGACCTGCGCGACCTGATGAACGTACCGGATAACTACAAGGTACTGTTTCTGCAAGGCGGCGGTCGTGGGCAGTTTGCTGCGGTACCGCTGAATATTTCAAATCAGGACGATACCTCACTGCATCTGGTGAGTGGTTCCTGGTCGAAAGGCGCGGTTGCAGAAGCTTCAAAATATAATAATGCCAAAGTGATTGGCGAAGTAGTTGATCACAACGGTTATCAGTTTATGCCAAAGCCAGCCGCTGCCGACATCGATCAAAGCGCCGCTTATCTGCATTTCTGTCCTAATGAAACCGTGGATGGCATTGCCTATAAATGGTTACCAGAAGCTGGCGATGTGCCGCTGGTTGCCGATATGTCGTCAAACATTCTGTCTGGCCCGGTAGACGTGAGCAAGTACGGTATTATCTATGCCGGTGCGCAGAAGAACATTGGCCCGTCTGGCTTATCGGTAGTGATTGTTCGTGAAGATCTGGTCGGTAAGGCCCGCCAAAGCACGCCGTCGATTTTCGATTACGAACTGATGGCCAAAAATGACTCCATGTATAACACTCCGCCAACCTTTTCATGGTACCTGGCGGGGCTGGTATTTAAATGGCTGAAAGCCCAGGGCGGTGTAGAAGCCATGGCCAGCCTCAATCAGCACAAAGCAGATACATTGTATAAAGCCATTGATGACTCGTCGTTCTACCGTAATAACGTGCATCCGGAAAACCGTTCGATTATGAACGTACCTTTCCATCTGGCCGATCCGGCACTGGATAAAGTGTTCCTGGAAAAGTCCAAAGAAGCCGGTTTAATGGCCCTTAAAGGTCACCGCTCGGTAGGCGGTATGCGTGCCAGTATTTATAACGCTATGTCCATTGATGGGGTAGAAGCCCTGGTGAGCTTTATGAAGGACTTCGAGGAGCATCACGCATGAGTGCAGAGCAGTTAACGTTACAGCCGGTCAACAAAATCGACGGTACCGTCAACGTGCCGGGCTCGAAGAGTCTGTCTAACCGGGCTTTATTACTGGCGGCACTGGCAAAGGGCGAAACCCGCCTGACCAATCTGCTCGACAGTGACGATATCCGCCACATGCTGGATGCCCTTAAATTACTGGGTGTTGAGTACAGCTTAAGTGATGACAAAACTGAGTGTAGGGTCACCGGCTTAGGCGGCGCTTTCTCGGTTGATACACCGCTTAGCCTGTTTTTAGGCAATGCCGGTACCGCCATGCGCCCGTTATGTGCAGCACTGGCCGCATCAAATGTCACCGTTGAACTGACCGGCGAACCCCGCATGGAAGAGCGTCCAATTGGCGATTTAGTCGATGCGCTGCTGGAAGCGGGTGCGGATATTGAGTATTTAAAAAATGCCGGTTATCCACCGCTAAAAATTAACGGTAGTCAGTTAAAGGGCGGCGAGCTGTCTGTGGATGGCAGTGTATCGAGCCAGTTTCTTACGGCGCTGTTAATGGCCGCACCGTTATTTGCGGAAGACACCACTATCGCCATTAAAGGCGAGTTAGTGTCGAAGCCTTATATCGATATTACCCTGGATACCATGGCCAAATTTGGCGTGCCGGTAGAAAATCAGGATTATCAGCGCTTTGTGATCAAAGCCGGGCAGCAGTATGTGGCACCTGAAACCTTTATGGTGGAAGGGGATGCTTCATCTGCGTCTTATTTCCTGGCGGCTGGCGCAATTAAAGGCGGTACGGTAAAAGTAACGGGTATTGGCAAGCAAAGCATCCAGGGCGACATTCGCTTTGCTGATGTGCTGGAAGCCATGGGCGCTAAAGTGGAATGGTTTGACGATTGTATCGTGATTCATGGTGCGCCGCTTAAAGGCGTGGACATGGATATGAACCATATCCCTGATGCTGCCATGACCATTGCTACCACGGCATTATTTGCCGAGGGTGAAACCTGCATCCGCAACATTTATAACTGGCGGGTTAAAGAAACCGACCGGTTATTTGCAATGGCCACTGAGCTGCGTAAACTGGGTGTGGAAGTAGAAGAAGGGCACGATTATATTCGGGTAACGCCAGGCGCTGCATTACAACACGCTGCCATTGATACCTATAATGATCACCGCATTGCCATGTGTTTTTCACTGGTATCTCTGAGTGATACACCGGTAACGATTAACGATCCGGGTTGTACCGCTAAAACATTCCCTGATTATTTCACCCGCTTTGCCACAATCTGTCATCGATAAGACAGATTTATCCTCTACTATCAATCGCGCTGGTCTCAGGACCAGCGCGCATTAGCTACAGACTTAGGTATTATGCCCGGGTATTTATTGACGTGTATCATTGCCAATTGAGCCTACACGGGTATAATTGCCGCCGTTTTCGAGTTCTTATTAACATTTTATTAAATAACTGGAGCAGGTATGCATCCAATACCCGTAGTAACGGTAGATGGTCCTAGTGGGGCAGGGAAAGGCACACTAAGCGCATTAATCGCAGAAAAGCTCGGCTGGCACTTACTGGACAGTGGCGCGATTTACCGCGTACTGGCCGTTGCCGCCATGCATCATGATCTTCCGATCGACGATGAAAGTGCTGTTGTTCCGCTGGCCTCAGGCCTTGACGTCAGTTTTGAAATTGACAACGAGCAGCGCCGTGTAGTGCTGGAAGGTGAAGACGTCACTGACGATATTCGCACCGAAGAGGTCGGCGCTGTAGCGTCACAAATTGCGTCCCTTGCCAGGGTTCGCGAGGCGCTGTTACGCCGCCAGCGTGCGTTTCAGCAAGATCCCGGCCTGGTGGCCGACGGTCGTGATATGGGCACCGTAGTGTTCCCTGATGCCAACGTAAAATTATTCCTGACCGCCAGCGCTGAAGCCCGCGCGGAGCGTCGCTATAATCAGTTGAAAGATAAAGGTCTGGATGTTAATATTGCGCGCCTTTTAACCGATATCAAAGCCCGGGATGATCGCGATGCGAATCGTTCCATTGCGCCATTGGTACCGGCAGAAGACGCTGTAGTGATCGATTCAACAGATTTGGATATTAACCAAGTCTTTGAAAGTGCAATGGAAATTATCAATTCCAGGCTGTAAGGCCGGAGTCGGTTTCACCATCGCAATCGTTGTCACAGGGAGTGACGACTTTGTTTAATAACCCCACGTTATCCGGATAGAAATGTGGATGTCAACTTAAATTATTTACTAAATCATATGACTGAAAATTTTGCACAACTTTTTGAAGAGAGCTTACAAGAACTTGAAACTCGTCCAGGTTCAATTGTAAAGGGTACCGTAGTTTCAATTGATAAAGACATCGTTCTTGTTGACGCAGGTCTCAAATCAGAAAGTGCTATCCCAGCTGAACAATTTAAAAATGCTGAAGGCGAATTAGAAATCGCAATCGGTGACGAAGTCGACGTAGCGTTAGACGCTGTAGAAGACGGCTTTGGTGAAACTATCCTGTCTCGTGAAAAAGCTAAGCGTCACGAAGCGTGGGTTGAGCTGGAAAAAGCTTACGACGATAAAGCCACTATCAAAGGCGTTATCAACGGTAAAGTTAAAGGCGGTTTCACTGTTGAAGTTAACAGTGTTCGCGCATTCCTGCCAGGTTCACTGGTTGACGTACGCCCTGTACGCGACACCACTCACCTGGAAGGCAAAGAGCTTGAGTTTAAGGTAATCAAGTTAGACGCCAAGCGTAACAACGTTGTTGTTTCTCGTCGTGCTGTTATCGAAGCAGAAAGCAGTGCAGAGCGTGAAACTCTTCTGGCTAACCTGGAAGAAGGTCACGAAGTTAAAGGTATTGTTAAGAACCTGACAGACTATGGTGCGTTCGTAGATCTGGGCGGTGTTGACGGCCTGCTGCACATCACTGACATGGCTTGGAAGCGCGTTAAGCACCCAAGTGAAATCGTGAATGTTGGTGACGAAATCAACGTTAAAGTTCTGAAGTTCGACAAAGAAAAGCAACGTGTATCTCTGGGCATGAAGCAAATGGGCAACGATCCATGGCAAGAAATTGCACAGCGTTACCCGGAAGGCACTAAGATCACTGGCCAGGTAACTAACCTGACTGACTACGGTTGTTTCGTAGAGATCGAAGACGGTGTTGAAGGTCTGGTTCACGTTTCTGAAATGGATTGGACTAACAAGAACATTCACCCATCTAAGGTTGTTAACCTGGGCGATTCTGTTGAAGTTATGGTTCTGGAAATCGACGAAGAACGTCGTCGTATTTCTCTGGGTCTTAAGCAGTGCATCGATAACCCTTGGGAAACTTTCGCTAAGTCACACGAAAAAGGTGACAAAGTGTCTGGTAAGATCAAGTCAATCACTGACTTCGGTATCTTCATCGGCCTTGACGGCGGCATCGACGGTCTGGTTCACCTTTCTGACATTTCATGGAACAAGTCTGGTGAAGACGCAGTTCGTGATTATAAGAAAGGCGACGAGATCTCAGCGGTTGTTCTGCAAGTCGACCCAGAGCGTGAGCGTATTTCTTTAGGCGTTAAGCAAATCGAAGAAGATCCGTTCAACAAGTATCTGACAGATACCAAGAAAGGTGCTATCGTTACTGGTACAGTTACAGCAGTTGATGCCAAAGGCGTTACTGTAAACCTGGCTGAAGAAGTTGACGGTTACATCCGTGTAGCTGATCTTTCTCGCGACCGTATCGAAGACGCGTCTGAAGTTGCTAACGTTGGCGACAGCATCGAAGCGAAGTACACCGGTGTTGACCGTAAGAACCGCATCGTAAACCTGTCTGTTAAAGCGAAAGACCAGGCTGACGAGAAAGAAGCGATTGAGAAAGTAAACCAACAGGATGATGGTGGTTTTGCTAACGCGATGGCTGAAGCTTTCAAAGCAGCAAAAGGCGAATAAGCTTTTTGATACAACAGGTATACGGTAAATGCCGTATACCTGTTGATGTAGCTGTTTGATGGATTGAATGACAAAGAGGTTTACACATGACCAAGTCTGAATTAATTGAGCGGCTCGCTGATCAGGCACGCCACATCCCGGCAAAAGAATTAGAAACAGCTATCAAAGAAATGTTGGAGCAGATGGCGCAAACCTTACAAAAAGGTGACCGTATCGAAATCCGCGGATTTGGTAGTTTTTCTTTGCATTACCGCGCGCCTCGCGTGGGTCGTAACCCTAAAACCGGCGAAACGGTGGAGTTGGACGGTAAATACGTTCCGCACTTTAAGCCTGGCAAAGAGTTACGTGACCGGGTGAATGAATCAATCGCCTGATTATTATCTGCACAGATAGAAATAAAAAGCACTGTTATCAGTGCTTTTTTTGTATGTGAATGCTGTAACACTATCCACATTTTGTTATCCTGATTTTAATTTCTTCATTTAGGATCACGCATTTGAAAGGCTTGGCATTTTTACTCTGCATTATTGCGATTCTGGTACTGGCGATTGCCGTTGGTTCTCAAAATGATGCTGTAATATCAGTAAATTACCTGATTGCTAAGGCTGATATGACGGTCGCCACTCTGATTGCTATTGCATTAGGACTTGGCGTTGTCGTTGGCGTTCTGGCTATTCTGAGCAGCTGGCTTACGCTCAGAGTTAAGCTCATGCGGGCACAGGCTAAGCTTAACAAGCTGCAGAAAGAATAAGCCTATGCTGGAGCTGTTATTCTTACTGCTGCCAGTAGCAGCCGGTTATGGTTACATAATGGGCCGCAACAGTGTTCGTCAGGCCCAGCGCAAACAATCCAGTATTCTTTCCAAACATTATTTTCGTGGTTTAAATTTCCTGCTTTCTGATCAGCCCGACCGAGCCGTTGATACGTTAATTAAAATGATTAACGTCAATAGCGATACGGTGGAAACCCATATCGCCATGGGCAACTTTTACCGTCAGCGTGGCGAAATAGACCGCGCCATCCGCGTTCACCAGAACCTGGTAAGCCGCGATGAAATCCAGTCTACCCAGCGCGAACTGGCGCTTAAAGAGCTGGGCAGGGACTATATGCAGGCGGGTTTTCTTGAGCGTGCAGAAGGCGCGTTTGTTAGTTTGCTAAATTCCGACAAGCATTTCGAATTTGCTCAGCAGCAGCTGTTTGCTATTTATCAAACTACCAAAGAGTGGGGCCGTGCTATCGAGCTGGCTGAAAAAATGCTGGCCGAGAACGACAGCATTCGTAGCAAGCTGGCCCATTTCTATTGTGAACAAGCACAGCTTGAGCTGGATAATGATGATATACCCGCTGCGCTTAAGGTGTTACAAAAGGCGGTAAATGTAGATGAACAGGCCGTCAGACCATGGTTAATGTTGGGTGAAGTCACCTTTGATCAGGGTCGCTTAAAAGAGGCTGGTGAATACCTGGTGCAGGTCGCTAATCGCGATAAAAACTGGTTTATCGAAGCGGTACCGCTACTCGAGCAAATTGCCAGTGAAACCGGTGACTGGCAGAATTTCGAACAACTGTTAAATGATAACTGGGTGCAAAGTGCCACCTTGTACCTGGCTATGGTGGATGTACTTTCCAATAAAGGAGAAGTGCAGCATGCCGCCGATTATCTGTTTGAGCAACTGCAAAAAACGCCTACTATGCGTGGCTTCCATCGCCTGATGCAGTTGTACTGTGAGTTAAGTGATGATGCCAATGCCAAAGCGACTTACCAGCAGTTAAGACAGCTGGTTGCCAAACAAATTGAGCAGCGACCAAGATACCGCTGTAAAAGCTGCGGTTTTTCTGGTCGTAAATTATATTGGCTGTGCCCATCCTGTAAAAAGTGGGGGGTTGTTAACCCCATTAGAGGTCTAGACGGAGAGTAAAGAGAATGAACCAAGAAGCCCGTGTGATAGTCGCATTGGATTTCGATGATGCCGATAAGGCTATGGCCCTGGTAGATCAACTGGATCCTGCTGCCTGTAAGCTTAAAGTCGGCAAAGAGATGTTTACCCTGTTCGGGCCTGAGTTTGTAAAATCGCTCATCGCCAAAGGGTTTGATATTTTTCTGGATTTAAAATTTCATGATATTCCCAACACCGTAGCCAAAGCTTGTAAAGCGGCCGCGGAAATGGGCGTGTGGATGGTAAACGTTCACGCCAGTGGCGGAATGGAAATGATGAAGGCGGCTAAAAGTGCTATTGCCGGCTCTTCTCATCCGCAAACCAAGCTGATTGCGGTAACGGTGCTGACCAGTATGGACCAGGCGCAGTTAAATGATGTGGTACCAGAGGTGTCACCAGCCGGGCAGGTTAAAAAGCTTGCGCAGTTAACCGCAGACAGTGGCCTGGATGGTGTTGTTTGCTCTGCCAAAGAAGCCGTAATGTTACGCGAAACGCATAATGACGAGTTTCTGTTAGTAACACCTGGAATTCGTCCTGCCGGGGCAGATGTGGGCGATCAGAAAAGGGTGATGACACCGGTTGATGCCATCGACGCCGGTGTAAGCTACCTGGTAATGGGCCGGCCAATTACCCAGGCCGAAAACCCATTAGCCGCTTTGCAGGCGGTAAATCAGAGCCTGGCCTGAATCACCTAAGAACAAATCAATAAATCTTCAAGGGGTCAGAGTAAACTTACTCTGACCCTTGAACTTAAATATTTATTCATCCATTTTTTAACTTTTGACGATCAGATTCCAAATTCAATAAGCGATTTATGTCGAAATTGGCATGCTTAAAGCCTGTTTAATGTTGAAAGGGCTTTATATGTCACGAGTTATCTCTTCTGATTTGAACTCACAGCCATCATACCAATTGAGGCTAAATGATAAGTTCGATTTAATGGTAAAAGCCTGGGTGGGGATTATTCTCACCGGGCAGTGGATATTTGCATTATACATCCTCGTACAATTTACGCTGCCGCTGATAACCGGGCAGTTGGATGAGTCTCGTTACGCTTATATGATCAGGGGATACGTAAATGGCGACACCATTAATAACGCCATTCTTTTGCTCCATGTGATACCCGTGATGCTGATTAGTCTGAGCGGCACCTTCCAGCTATTTCCCGCAATCAGGCAGCATTTCCCGCGGTTCCACCGTATCAATGGCCGTGTATATCTGACCTTTGGCATGTTGGGCGCCATTGGTGGCCTGTATCTTACCTGGGTAACAGGCAGTCGCCTTAGTGATTTAGGCGCGCTGGGGGTTACCGTGAATGGTCTGCTTATTCCGGTAATGGTTTATTTTGCCTGGCGCTATGCAGTGCAACGGGATTTCTCGCGTCATCAGCGTTTTGCCGTGCATGCGTTTATTTTAATTAACGGAGTCTGGACCTTTCGATTGCTTCTGATGGGCTGGTTTATGCTCAATCAGGGACCACAGGGGAACAGTGCAAATTTGGATGGGCCGGCTGATGTTATTCTGTCGTTTGCTTCTTACCTGTTGCCCATGTTTATTGCAGAGCTTATTTTCAGGGCCCGCGCACGTGATACGGTAGGCAGCCGCGTTACTGCCACCATTGCAGTGTGCATTGCCATACTAATCACTTTGATTGGTACCGCCGCGGCTACTATGATGATGTGGGGGCCACGGATTGTTGGCTATTAATTTGGCACAACCGGGTTGCTGGTAACGGCTTCTTTATTCAGATAACGCAGACGATACTGATTTGGCGTACAGCCCTCACTGGCTTTAAATGCTCGGTTAAACGGTGCCAGTGAGGCAAACCCGGACTCCATGCTTATAACCAGTATTGTCCATTGTTCACTGTGCCTGGAGGTGAGCAGTTGCTTGGCGTAACTAATTCGGTAGCTATTGATAAACTGATTCACATTGGCCGCAGCGCTCATAGCCCTTATTGCCCGGCTTATTCTGTATTCAGATACCTGTAGGACATTGGCAATATCAATGGTTTTTAAGTCGTGCTGTAAAAAGCGTTGGTCCTGCTCCATCAACTGCCTGATTTGCTTAAACACCTTCTCATCATCTGCGAGGATTGTCCCGGCTAAGTTTTCGGTGCCAGAACTGATTTGGGATATATTACTGGTATGCCTGCGTGAGTGATGTTGCCAGAGTAAAATAATAAAAGTTACCAGGGTATTAAGCAGTGCGGAACTCACCACAAGCCAGGGTTTAACCTGACGGCTGACATCGCTGGCCAAAATACCTTCGGCCACTACGGTGCAACTAAATACACCGGTAAAAAAACTGCCGGCAAACAATAATCGCTGGTACTGTGAGGTTTTGCTTGCCTGAGTAAAACCGCGCACAGCTTCCCAAAAGGCCAGTGCCAGAATAGTGGAGGACAGCAACTGAGTGATTTCTGAAACTGCGCCTTTAATCCAACCAGTGTTATCAGCTGTTAACCAGTTAACCGATTCCATCAGCTCCAGACTACGGCTTGTCATAACCAGCAAAGCAATAGAGGCGGCCAGCGCATAATGCTGAATAGCAAGTGACTCGCCACCGCGGAACAACGCACGGGAGATGAGCCAGATCACATTACAGGTAGCGCAGGTGCCTAATGCAAACACATACTGATAGGGACTATCTGCCTGAGCAGTTAACACCTGCAGCGCTACCATGGCGAGGGAGCCACTGAAAATAGCGGTAAGAATGTGCTCCACCCGAACCGGTCTGAAACTTAGCTGCGCCAGCATCACGGTTAGAGTGCAAAACAAAAGTACGTAATAAGCGTAATTAAGCCACATAAGCAGGCCACACAAGGAGTGTGTTAACAATAAAAGATGATCTTATGGTAGGGCAAAGCAGGGTGCTTGCAAGCGAGCAATTGTTAGTCTTTGTTTCAATAAAAACGGGACCATCTGGTCCCGTTTATTTACGTCAATCATGGGGTCAGAGTAAATTAATTAACTCTGACCCCATAAATTTAGCGACTTAAGCCAGTGCATCCATAGCAGGGGTGTACTGAATACCCAACTGATCACCCAAAGCTTCAACAACCGCTTTATAGGTGACTTTACCTTCATGAACATTCAGGCCGTTCAACAGGTGGATATCTTCCATCATGGCTTGTTTAGGTCCTTTGTTGGCCAGCGCCAAGCCAAATGGCAATGTTGCATTGTTCAGTGCCATGGTAGAGGTACGGGCCACGCCGCCAGGCATGTTCGCAACACAATAGTGAACCACGCCGTCGACGATATAAACCGGATCCTGGTGAGTGGTAGCTTTTGAGGTAGCAAAACAACCGCCCTGGTCGATAGCTACGTCTACAACTACAGAGCCTTTTTTCATATTGGCAATATGTTGCTCATTAAGCAGTTTTGGCGCTGCCGCACCCGGGATAAGTACAGCACCAACCACCAAATCAGCAGACGCTGAATAATGCTCAATAGCATCAACCGTTGAGTACACGGTTTTTACCTGACCGTTAAAGATATCGTCTAACTGGCGTAAACGTGGTAGTGAACGGTCCAGAATAGTTACATCCGCGCCAAGGCCTAATGCCATTTTAGCAGCCTGAGTACCAACCACACCGCCACCAATAACCAGCACTTTACCCGGTGCAACACCAGGTACGCCACCAAGCAGGGTGCCGCTACCGCCGTGGGCTTTTTCAAGATAATGCGTACCGGCCTGAACCGACATGCGGCCAGCCACTTCACTCATTGGTGCCAGTAATGGCAAGCCACCACGAGCATCGGTAACCGTTTCATATGCGATACAGGTAGCGCCGGATTCAATCAGTAACTCAGTCTGAGTTGGATCGGGTGCCAGGTGCAGGTAGGTATAAAGTGTCTGACCACGGCTCAGTTGCTTACATTCCTGTGGCTGTGGCTCTTTTACCTTTACAATCATTTCCGCTTCGGCGAAAACCTGTTCAGCACTGGCAGCAATGCTGGCGCCAGCCTCAACATACATTTCATCGGTAAAGCCAATGGCGGTACCGGCATTGGTTTCTACCATTACCTTATGACCGTGCATCACGAACTCTTTAACCGCTGCCGGGGTTAAGCCTACACGGTACTCGTGGTTTTTAATTTCTTTTGGTACACCCACTAACATAGTTATCTCTGCCTGTTTAAATAATTGAGTTACTAATGATGCTAGTATATCGGAAGGTTTTAAAATATATCTGCTGTAGTTTTTTCAATGCCAGTGTAATATTCTTCTAAAATGGCCTTTTGGAGAATTTAATATGCTGGTAAAAACGCCCAAACACCTTGACAGAATAGACCGCAACATACTTTCGATGCTGCAAAAAGACGGGCGGATTTCTAACGTTGAGCTGGCAAAACAGGTGGGATTAAGTCCAAGTCCCTGTTTGGAAAGGGTAAAGCGGCTAGAAACCCAGGGCTATATAAAAGGCTATCATGCGCATCTGGATCCGCATCAGCTAGGCGCGGCCATGCTGGTGTTTGTCGAGATTACCTTAACTAAAACTTCGGTAGATATTTTTGCCGAATTTTCAGCTGCGGTTCAGCAGCACGATGATATACAAGAGTGTCACCTGGTATCGGGCAACTTTGATTTTCTGCTTAAAGCCCGGGTGGCTGATATGTCGAGCTACCGCAAATTGTTGGGTGATACCTTATTGCGGCTGCCTGGCGTCAGTGCGTCACGCACTTACGTGGTAATGGAAGAAGTTAAAAGTACCAATAGCCTGCGAATTAATACAAAATAAGGTCAGGATGGTATGATAAACTTTTGGGTCACCCGCTGAAGCCAGCCGCTTCTGTGACCCGGGTACGTGCGCAAAAATAAAACCAATGACCGGTGTATTAATAACAGCGGCAAAGAGAGATATTTAGGGATATGGTGCGACTTTCTGGCGTTCAACGCATATGGGAGACAGGTATTATTATTGCCTGTGCTCTGGCGTTCTTTTTATTATTGGCGTTAGCCTCTTTTCACCCGGGCGATCCGGGCTGGAGTCAGGCTGGCCTGCAGAACGATGTCCATAACTGGGTTGGCCCAACGGGTGCCTGGACTGCCGATCTGTTCTTCTTTACCTTCGGCTATTTGGCCTATGCCACACCATTTTGCTGTGCGTTTATTGGCTGGTTTGTTTTCCATAATATTAAAACCTGGCGGGAGCTTGACTACCTGACCATAGGTTTGCGCCTGATTGGCGCGATCCTGATATTGCTGGGCCTTACCGGCATCTTCAGTATAAATTTTGACGACCTGTTCAGCTTCACCGCTGGCGGCCTGATTGGCGATGTAATCAGCTCAGCGCTAATCCCTTACTTTAATGTAGCTGGCACAGTACTGTTACTGCTGTGCTTCTGTTGCGTGGGCTTTACGTTGCTGACCGGCATTTCCTGGCTGCTTATTGTTGATAAACTCGGTGAAAGTACGCTGTGGATAGGCCGTAAATCCATTGCTGCGCCGCAAAAGCTGCTGGCGCTGAATATGCCTGCCTTATCGTTACCTAATAAATCGGCTGATAAAGAGAAAGACAGTGATGAGCTGAACATTACCAGTTTACGTGCCGAGCCACCTTCGGAAAAACCGGCGGAGAAAACGCCGCCTAAGCAAAGCCAACAGGTTAAAACTGAACGCAGCGAACCAACATTTTCAATCCCTGATGAAATATTCGCCACGGATGACGACGAAGAAGACGATTTACCACCCTTTATTGTGGATACCGACGATGGGGCAGGGGAGTCCTTTAGTGCCGATGGGCCCCGGTTTGTAAATGAAGCGGTAGCTGATCCGGCCGCTGAGCAGGCGACTACCACTGAGCCGAATAAAACGTCCTCGCCAATGCCACCACTGCCGCAACAGCCTGCTGCCAGAGGGGCGAAACAAATCCGGCCGCCACGTGGTGAGTCAGATGGTGATGAAGACATTGGCCCGATGCCATCGTTTGAGTTGCTCGACCGACCAGACAAAAAGGAAAACCCTATCACCCAGGAAGAACTGGATATTGTGTCCCGTCTGGTAGAAGAAAAGCTGGCAAACTTTAATATTGATGCCGCTGTTGTTGGGGTTTATCCCGGCCCGGTGATCACCCGTTTTGAAATTGACCTGGCACCGGGTGTGAAGGTAAGCAAAATCACCAGCCTTTCTAAAGATTTAGCCCGTGAAATGTCGGCCACGTCTGTTCGTGTGGTAGAAGTTATCCCGGGTAAGTCGGTGATCGGCCTTGAATTACCGAATAAAAAGCGCGAAATGGTGCGCATGAGTGAAGTCATTGAGTGCGAAGCTTTTCAGTCGAATGCCTCGGCACTTACTATGGTACTGGGTGCCGATATCAGCGGCGACCCGGTCGTGGTGGATCTTGCCAAAATGCCGCACTTGCTGGTAGCCGGTACCACCGGTTCGGGTAAGTCGGTGGGGGTTAACGTAATGATCCTCAGCTTATTGTACAAGTCCACGCCGGAAGACGTGCGGATGATCATGATTGACCCGAAAATGCTTGAATTATCGGTGTACGAAGGGATCCCGCACCTGTTGGCCGAAGTGGTCACCGATATGAAAGAAGCCGCCAATGCCCTGCGTTGGTGTGTGGGAGAAATGGAACGTCGCTATAAGCTGATGTCGGCTTTAGGTGTAAGAAACCTCAAAGGCTATAACGCTAAAATCAAGCAGGCTATTGCCGACGGTGAGCCAATTAAGGATCCGCTATGGCGTACTGAAGACAGCATGCTGGAAGAAGCGCCGGATCTGGAAAAACTGCCATCTATTGTGGTGGTGGTTGACGAATTTGCCGACATGATGATGATTGTGGGCAAAAAAGTAGAAGAGCTTATTGCCCGGATTGCACAGAAAGCCCGGGCTGCGGGTATTCACCTGGTGCTGGCTACCCAGCGCCCGTCGGTTGATGTTATTACCGGCTTAATTAAAGCTAACATCCCCACGCGAATTGCTTTTCAGGTGTCGAGTAAAATTGACTCGCGCACCATCCTCGACCAGCAGGGCGCTGAAACGCTGTTGGGTATGGGTGATATGTTGTATTTACCACCGGGTAGTCCGGTACCTACCCGTGTGCACGGTGCGTTTGTCGACGACCATGAGGTACACGCCGTAGTTGCCGACTGGAAGAAACGCGGTGAACCGGAATACATCGATGAGATCCTTAACCCTGAGTCCACCGCTGAAGTACTGTTACCTGGTGAACAACCGGAAGGCGGCGATCAGGAAGTGGATGCATTTTACGATGAAGCCGTGGCGTTTGTTACCGAAACCCGCCGTGCATCGGTGTCCAGTGTTCAGCGTAAATTCCGTATTGGTTACAACCGCGCAGCGCGTCTGGTTGAACAAATGGAACAAAGTGGTGTCGTTACCCCCGCGGGCCATAACGGTAACCGTGAAGTGCTGGCACCACCGCCACCGAGAGACTAACAGGAAGTCGTTTATGAAATCATTGTTTAGCGGAGCTTTAGTCGCTCTGTCATTTTTCTCTGTATCTGCGCTGGCCGATGATGCCGACGCGTTAAAAACAAAGTTAGCCGGACTGGAGTCCTTCAAGGCTGCATTTACTCAGTCAGTCACCGATGAAAACGGTGAAGTCGTTCATGAAGCTACAGGTAATCTAACCATGGCCCGGCCGGATAAACTGCGCTGGGAAACACTGTCGCCGGATGAAACCGTGCTGATAGCCGATGGTTCGGCCGTCTGGCATATCGATGAGTGGGTAGAGCAGGTCACGGTGATGTCACAGGCCCAGGCGATTGATAATAATCCTATGGTGTTGTTAACCAGTAACGACGACGCTACCTGGCAACAATATACGGTTAATGCAACCCAACCCAACAGCTATACCGTTTCGGCAAAAGCCGAGGGCGGTCAGATCCGTACGCTGAGTTTAAGTTTTGATGATAAAGGCCTGGCCAACCTGATCATGCTCGACAGTCAGGGCCAGCAAAGTGCCATTAACTTTAGTGAGCGCGAATTTAATACGCCGATTTTCCCTTCCGCATTTATTGCTGACGTGCCGGAAAGCTTTATGGTAGATGACCAGCGCCCATGAGTTTGTTTAGTCAGCAAACCTACGCGCCGCTGGCGGCCCGTATGCGGCCGGTTACTCTGGATGAATACGTAGGCCAGAGCCACCTGGTGGGGCCGGGCAAACCGTTACGCAAAATGCTCGAGTCGTCTCATTGTCATTCCATGGTGTTATGGGGGCCACCGGGCACCGGTAAAACCACCATGGCAGAACTGATTGCGGTGTATACCAATGCGCAGGTGATAAAGCTCTCTGCGGTTACTTCCGGGGTGAAGGAAATACGTGCAGCCATGGATGAGGCCGAGCAAAATAAATCCATGGGCGAGCGCACGCTGTTGTTTGTTGATGAAGTACATCGTTTTAATAAATCGCAGCAGGATGCCTTTTTACCTTTTGTGGAGTCCGGGGTGGTAACCTTTGTTGGCGCTACCACTGAAAACCCGTCTTTTGAGCTTAACAATGCATTGTTATCCCGGGTTCGGGTTTATGTACTAAAAGGCATTGATGATGAAGCTCTCGATGCGTTGCTCGACCGAGCTCTGGCCGATACTGAGCGTGGACTCGGCGAACGTAACCTGACCCTGGCTGACGATGCCAGAAATGCGCTGATTGGTTTATCCGGCGGCGACGGACGACGGTTGTTAACCTATCTTGAACTGGCCAGTGATTTTACCAATGCATCGCAGATAAGCCTTAATGATGTTGAGCAGGCGGTGGGTGAAAAGGTTGCCAGTTATGATAAGCAGGGCGATACATTTTACGATCTCATTTCGGCGTTCCATAAATCCGTTCGGGGCTCTGATCCCGATGCAGCCCTTTATTGGTATGCACGAATTTTAAATGGTGGCGGTGATGCGCTTTACGTGGCACGCCGTCTTCTGGCAATATCTTCTGAAGACATCGGCAATGCCGACCCACGGGCCATGCAGTTGTGTGTGAATGCCTGGGACGTATATCATCGTGTAGGGCCAGCAGAAGGTGAACGTGCGATTGCTCAGGCGGCAGTCTATTGCGCGCTGGCAGCCAAAAGTAACGCTGTGTATATGGCCTTTAGCCAGGCTAAGCAGGATGCACGGGATAAACCCGATTATCCGGTACCGGTACACCTGCGGAATGCACCGACCAAGTTATTAAGAGAAATGGGCCACGGAGCTGAATACCGTTATGCCCATAATGAACCAAATGCGTTTGCCGCCGGAGAATGCTATTTACCTCCGGAAATTGCTGATGCCCGTTATTATGAGCCCAGTGAACGGGGCCTGGAAAAACAGCTTAAAGCCAAACGCGACTACCTTGACCAGTTAAATAATCAAAGCCAACAAAAACGGAACGGCTAATGTCACACACGCTCTCAATTTACCTGTTTATTGCCTCCGGCGGCGCCGTAGGGGCCTGCTTGCGCTTTTTCTGTACCGGATTAGTGGATTCCTGGTTTGGAAAAGCGTTGCCCTTTGGTACACTTGCCGTCAATATTATCGGCTCGTTTTTACTGGCGGTGTTATACGGCTTTATTGAGCGGGGCGAGATAGCCGAACAGCCATACCGGGCGCTGATTGGGGTAGGTATGCTAGGGGCGCTGACAACCTTTTCAACCTTTACCATAGAAACCTTAACACTGCTGGAAAACGGTTTGTGGATAAAGGCGCTGGCCAATATTTTATTGAATGTGTGTGCCTGCCTGCTTGCAGCATGGCTGGCAGTGGAATTAACCAAAGGATAAAGAAAATAACATGTTAGATCCAAAGTGTTTGCGAAGCGACATCGAAACAACGGCTGAACGACTGGCCAGCCGGGGTTTTTCTCTGGATGTTGACGCTTTTAATGCCCTCGAAGAAAAACGTAAGGCATTACAAATCAAAACCCAAGATTTGCAAAATGAACGCAACACGCGAAGTAAATCCATTGGTAAAGCCAAAGCACAAGGTGAAGATATTGCGCCTCTACTGGCCGAAGTCTCTGATCTGGGTGACAAGCTGGATGCTGCAAAAGCTGAATTAGATGAAGTACTGGCTGAAGTTACCGCGCTCATGCAAGGTATTCCTAACCTGCCGCACGAAAGTGTGCCGGTAGGTAAAGACGAAGACGAAAACGTTGAGATCAGCACCTGGGGCGAGATCCCAAGCTTTGATTTTCAAGTGAAAGATCATGTTGATATTGCCGAAAGCCTTAATAAAGGGCTGGATTTTGAAGCTTCAGTTAAATTAACTGGCAGCCGCTTTGTGGTGATGCGCGACAAGTTTGCTCGCTTACACCGTGCTCTGGCTCAGTTCATGCTGGATACACATACTGCGGAACACGGCTATACCGAAATGTATGTGCCGTACCTGGTGAATGCAGACAGCCTTTACGGCACCGGTCAGCTACCTAAATTTGGTGAGGATTTATTTCACACCCAGCCAGCCACAGAAGAGGGCCAGGGCCTGTCTTTGATCCCTACTGCAGAGGTACCGTTAACCAACCTTGCTCGTGATGAAATTTTCGCGGCTAAAGATCTGCCGATTAAAATGACTGCGCACACGCCTTGTTTTCGCAGTGAAGCAGGCAGCTATGGCCGTGATACTCGTGGCCTAATTCGCCAACACCAGTTTGATAAAGTAGAGATGGTGCAACTGGTAAAACCGGAAGACAGCTTTAACGCATTGGAAGAACTCACCGGTCACGCCGAAGTGATCCTACAGAAGCTGGGTTTACCGTACCGTAAAGTACTACTGTGTACCGGTGACATGGGCTTTGGCTCTTGCAAAACCTATGATTTGGAAGTATGGCTGCCAGCACAGGATACTTACCGTGAGATCTCGTCTTGCTCTAATATGCTCGACTTCCAGGCGCGCCGTATGCAGGCTCGTTTCCGTAACCCGGACACTAACAAGCCTGAGTTGCTGCATACTCTGAATGGTTCTGGCTTAGCCGTAGGGCGTACACTGGTTGCTATCCTGGAGAACTATCAACAAGCCGATGGCTCGGTAAAAATCCCAGAAGCGCTGGTGAGTTATATGGGTGGCGTTACCGAAATTAAGTAACTATTACTAAACTGCAAAGGCCGCTAAGTTAGCGGCTTTTTTTATAAGCATTTTTTCGGTTTGGGCAAGCCAGCCAGCTTTGTGGCCTGTTTGGCAGGGCCTTTTGGAAACAGGCGCTGCAGATAGCGGCTATTGCCTTTATCCGGCCCGTACTTGGCAGCCATCGCCTTTACCAGAGCTCGTATCGCCGGGCTTGTTTCATATTCCAGATAGAATTCACGGACAAACAGCACTACCTCCCAGTGCGCCTCGGTAAGCTCAATACCTTCCTGTTCGGCTAAAAACGGCACCATATCTTGCTGCCACTGCCGGTAATCCAGAAGGTAACCGAGTTTATCAGTTGGGTATGTATGCCCCTGCCATTCAAACTGAAAGTTGTCGCTCATGGTAAGATATTAATCCACTGCTGGTGTTGTTGATGAAGTTGGCAGAGTTTATCAGATGATACGATAGCTTCCACAGCCACGCCTCGTTCGGCACAATCGTTTTCCATTGCCATAACTGTAAACTCCGGAAAAGCGCTGCGAAGTGCATTAAACGCATATACACCGTCGCCACAACACACTACCACATCGGTTGCTGTGAGGCTTTTTAACAACGCCTCTGCGCTGCTATCAAGATGAAAAGAAGCGTAACGTACAAGCATTAAAAAGTTACCGTGTGATCAGATTGCGTTAATAACTGGCGTAATGCGCTGGCATCAAGTAATTCCAAATCTTCCTCATCAATACCCAAATCGGCAACGGTCAGTTGTAATGCGGTTAAAGACGCCTGACATACGTATACCGGCTCGATATCGTAAAAAGGTAATACCCGGGCCTGCTTTAATTGACTCTTGCGCGCTGCCGGTTGTTGATTTGCCAATAACTGCAAAACACCTTTACCGCTGAATACCACCTGGCATTCATGACCGTAGTTGGTTGACGCCAGAGCAAACTCAATACCATCTGACGCTTGTTGGGAAGCGTAGGGTGCCTGGGTTAGTAATACTGTGATAGTCGCCATTAAAATTGCACCAGCTTTGTTGAATTGTGCAGTAAGGTAAAAAATTCGCCCAGGCCCACTTGTTTAAACGGCTCAAACAAATTGTGCTGGGCTAAGCCTGCTTGTTCGGCCTGTTCGGCATCTACTATCCCACGCTTACTGGCCGCTCCTACACAAACCAATAATGGAATAGCATGCTCTGTAGCAAGACTTTGCCATGCTTTAGTTAAATCAACTTCACTGGCAGAGGCATCCATAAGACCGTTGGCATGATAAACACCGGCCTGGTAAAAGAAGATTTGATCGATACTCTGGCCTTCGTTGATGGCGGCACGGCAAAATGCCACTGCATCCAGACAAGCAGTTAACGATTCGGGGGAACTGGTGATTAAAACTGAAATTCGTTGCATAAAACAAAAACACCCCTTAACGGGGTGTTTTCTCAGAACGTGCTGTGCCGATTAATCATCGCCACCGAATGCACCCAGCAGTTGCAGCAGGGATACAAACAGGTTGTAGATGTTCAGGTACAGACCCACTGTGGCACGGATGTAGTTAGTTTCACCGCCGTGAATGATACGGCTGGTATCAAACAGAATGAAACCAGACATCAGGAACACGATAGCCGCGTTAATGGCCAGGTGTACCGCCGGAACAGAGAAGAAAATGTTTGCAATCGCTGCAACGACTACCACCATCATACCCACGAACAGGAAGCCACCCATGAAAGAAAAGTCTTTCTTAGTGGTCAGTACGTAAGCCGACAGTGCAAAGAAAATTAATGCAGTACCGCCAAGCGCCTGAGCAATCAGGGCAGGGCCACCGGGGATAGAGGCATAAAAGCTAAGCATGTAGCCCAGAGAGCCACCCAGCAGGCCGGTGAAAGCAAAGATCCAGTAAATACCTGAGGCAGAATCTGCTTTCTTGTGTACAACAAAAAGCGTGATGAACGCACCGATTGTCATAATCAGTGACGTGATAGGTGAAATGCCAATAGCCATAGTGACACCAGCACACACGGCACTGAATAACAGTGTCATGGCTAACAACATGTAAGTATTACGCAAAACCTTATTGGTTTCTAAAACCGAAGGCCTTGATGCACTAGTATACACCGAACGATTATCCATTGTTTCCTCCAATAGGACAGGCAAAATTAAACAAAACCATATTACGTTATAGTTTAGTGCATTTGTATGGGTTTTAGTTCCGTTTTTCAATAGGTAAAAGCTATCACCGGCGGGAATTTATGGTTTTTTTGTTGGCAGTAGGCAAATAATCGCATTTTTGCTTAAAACTCAGCCAAACAATTCGTTTTTTAAAATTAACCCTTTACAGTCATAAAAATTTCATTAAGATTCGCATCACTTCAGGAGAGTTGGCAGAGTCCGGTTGAATGCACCTGACTTGAAATCAGGCGAAGGGTCAAACCTTCCGGGGGTTCGAATCCCTCACTCTCCGCCATATTTAAGAAACCCGCATACGCTGCGGGTTTTTTATTGCCTGTAGAAAAGTGATAACCCTTATTGTGAGGGTGAGAACCCCCGGCAGGGGTTTGACAAATCGACAGGATAGTCGATTTGCACAGCCTTCAGGCTGCCCTTAATTTATTAAGGGTGAGCGCCATGGACGGCGCGAGTGAATCCCTCACCCTCCGCCATATTAAAGAAACCCGCACACGTTGCGGGTTCTTTATTGCCTGTAGAAAAGTGATAACCCTTATTGTGAGGGTGAGAACCCCCGGCAGGGGTTTGACAAATCGACAGGATAGTCGATTTGCACAGCTTTCAGGCTGCCCTTAATTTATTAAGGGTGAGCGCCATGGACGGCGCGAATGAATCCCTCACTCTCCGCCATATTTAAGAAACCCGCACACGCTGCGGGTTTTTTATTGCCTGAAACAAAGACGGTGTTAATTTTCACAGCGGTGTTCAGTAATACTAAACTCAAAAATTTCGCCACCTTCTTCTTTAACTACCAACTGCTCGCCATCCAGCGCAAAACTGAAATCACGCATCCAGTTTAACCTCGCCACCTCATTTAACTGATAGCGCCCCAGAGGCTCAGGGCATTTCATATAAAAATAGTGATAGGCTTTCCCCATAGCGCCGGGATCAAAGCTATAGACATACACAGTATCATTACCAAATGTTTGTTCACGGTGAATATAATCAGCCGGAGAACTGAGCACTCCGCCAAATATAATGCCCAGTAGCAACATTGGGATCTGCACTGCCACTAATAACCAGGTTGAAATAACAAAAGCAGCTCGTAAAACGCCGTGCCTGATGGTGTTCTGCATAATCTGATATTTGAAGGCCATTAAATAGCCCGCTAATAAAACCATGCCTAGTTTGATAAAGATCAGATAGTCTCTTAGCGCATCCATCAGGGTAGGTGATTGCCAGTTTAAGCCCCAAAGCGTTGCGCCATGCATGCTTTCAATAAAAGGCAGATAAAGACAAACGATAATAAGAATAATGAGTCTGGGAGACGCTTCCGTGTGTGGCAATACAAATGATCCTTTGGGTTTAGCATCAAGCAGAAGTACTTATAAAGTTTATACGCTCGTAAGAGTTATGGTTCAAGCGCTCACTTACCAAAGGTGCAATTTGTATAACCGGTTAGAGGAAGCGAACGATAAAATAGCTTGCGAAGTCAAAATTACCGACAAAACATACAAAAATTCACCGTCAGTGGCGCTTTTCTAAGCAAATGGTTTAGTTAGCTAAAGTTTCCCTTTACAGACACAAAAATATCATTATGATACGCATCACTTCAGGAGAGTTGGCAGAGTCCGGTTGAATGCACCTGACTTGAAATCAGGCGAAGGGTCAAACCTTCCGGGGGTTCGAATCCCTCACTCTCCGCCATATTTGAGAAACCCGCACACATTGCGGGTTTTTTATTGCCTGAAACAAAAAGCTAAGCTAAACGTGAGGGTGAGAACCCCCGGCAGGGGTTTGACAAATCGACAGGACAGTCGATTTGCACAGCCTTCAGGCTGCCCTTAATTTATTAAGGGTGAGCGCCATGGAC
>NZ_RCUA01000011.1:62291-123447 GCF_003731635.1 Marisediminitalea oceani
TTATTAAGGGTGAGCGCCATGGACGGCGCGAATGAATCCCTCACTCTCCGCCATATTTGAGAAACCCGCACACGTTGCGGGTTTTTTATTGCCTGAAACAAAAAATAACTAAACGAATCTGCTCCCAACGGTCTTCGCTGTGTTAAATATAGCCTAAGACGTCTTCCCATAATTAATGTCTCGGTTTTATCGTCTGATTTATACCCATACAGCGAAATTAACATCTATTTAGGCTTACCTTTACCGGTGTTTTTGATTAATATGCGCTGTATTGGCACAGGAAAAGGTGCAATTGCTCGCGAAGTAAGTGAGAGACGAGCGGGGTACAGGACACCTTTCAGTAATAATGACTAAAATAGCCGAAGTGAGTAATACATGATCAAGATAGCGCTAGTAGATGATCATGACCTGGTGAGAACGGGTATCAGACGTATTCTTGAGGATGTCGCCGACTTTTCTGTAGTATGTGAAGCAAAAGATGGTGAATCAGCCGTAAAGAACTGCAGGAAGCTTGCGCCTGACGTTGTATTAATGGATTTAAATATGCCGGGCATTGGTGGTCTTGAAGCCACACGCCAAATTTTACGCATTGGTGAGAGCATTAAAGTAATTGGCCTCTCCATGCAAAAAGAAGATCCTATCCCATCTCAGGTAATACAGGCGGGAGCCTTTGGTTTTTTAACTAAAGACGCCGAGCCGGAAGAGATGATAAATGCGATATACAAAGTGGCCTCTGGTCAGAAGTACCTGAGCCCGGAAATTGCCCAACGCATTGCAATGAGCAAATTGTCGCCGGATAACGATAATCCTTTCAGCGATTTATCCGGGCGTGAGCTGGATATTGCCATTCGCATAACTCGTGGCCAGAAGGTGCCGGATATCGCCGAGCAATTGCATATTGCCGCGAAGACCGTAAACACGTATCGTTATCGCTTGTTCGATAAACTAGAAATCAGCACCGACGTTGAGCTAACCCACCTGGCATTACGCCATAAGCTTATTGAACTGTCGTAGTTGCTGACAGGATTCAATGACAGAATTTGATTCTAACGCTTTTCTCAAATCGTTAACTCATCAGCCCGGCGTGTACCGTATGTACAACGCCGCTGATGAAGTTATTTATGTGGGCAAGGCCAAAAACCTGAAAAACCGGGTTTCCAGCTACTTTAAAGCGAACCTGGATAATCCCAAAACCATCGCCCTGGTCAGTCAGATCGCCCGCATGGATGTAACGGTGGTTAACAGCGAAACCGAAGCGTTTCTGCTCGAAAATAACTTCATCAAAAAATATCGCCCACGCTATAACGTACTGTTACGTGACGATAAGTCCTATCCTTTTATCTTTCTCTCAGCTCATGAACATCCCAGACTGGATTTTCACCGCGGACCACAAAAGCGTAAGGGCGAATACTTCGGACCTTATCCCAGTGCCTGGGCGGTAAGAGAAAGCCTGCGTACCATGCAGAAACTGTTTCCGGTGCGTCAGTGTGAAGACAGCTACTACCGTGCTCGCAGCCGCCCGTGTTTGCAATATCAGATGCAACGTTGTTCAGCTCCTTGTGTAAAAGGCTATGTGAGTGATGAAGAGTATGCCGAACAGGTGCAACTGGTGCGGCTGTTTCTGAAAGGGAAGAACCAGCAGGTGATTAATTCTCTGGCCGATAAGATGGAAGCCGCCAGTGAGCAGCTGAACTTTGAGGCGGCGGCCCGGTATCGCGACCAGATAGGTGCACTGCGCAAAGTGCAGGAGCGCCAGTGGGTGGCTGGTACCCAGGACGAAATGGATATTTTTGGTTTTGCCTATCGGGGCGGAATGGCCTGTATCCAGGTGATGTTTATTCGCGATAGCCAATTGCTGGGCAGTAAAGCATTTTTCCCAAAGATACCTTCAACTACTACCGAGTCCGAGATTTTCGAAGCATTCCTGCTGCAGTTTTATCTGGCCGGTAATAAGATTATTCCAAAACAAATCGTGCTTCCTCAGGGGCTTTCAGATGAAGCGGCCATAGCCGATCTGCTGAGTCAGGAAGCGAAGCATAAAGTGCGGTTTTACCGCGGCGCCAGAGAAGAGAAAAAGCAATACCTTCAATTGGCGCAGGCTAATGCTCAAAATGCACTGGATGCCCAGTATGGCCAGCAAAAGTCGGTATTTGCTCGTTATATTGATTTAGAGTCAGCCCTTGAATGGGACGACCCAATCCAGCGTATGGAATGTTTTGATATCAGCCACACTTCTGGTCAGCAAACCGTGGCGTCCTGTGTGGTATTCAACCGTGAAGGCCCACTAAAGAGTGATTATCGCCGGTATAATATTGAAGGGATCACGCCAGGTGATGACTATGCCGCCATGGCTCAGGCCTTAAAACGCCGGTATAAAAACGTGCAGGATGCCGAAAAAATTCCCGACATTCTGTTTATCGATGGTGGTAAAGGGCAGTTAGGGCAGGCCGAAGATTTCTTTGCCGACTGGCCACACGACAAAAAACCATTGCTGATTGGTGTGGCTAAAGGGACTACCCGTAAGCCAGGTCTGGAAACCTTGATTCTGGCTGATACTCACGACACTATCCCGCTTAATGCCGACCGACCGGCGTTGCATTTAATTCAGCATATTCGTGATGAGTCGCACCGATTTGCTATCAGCGGCCACCGTAACCGTCGCCAAAAGGTTAAAACAACCAGCTCCCTGGAATCTATTCCCGGAGTAGGGGCCAAGCGCCGACAGTCACTGCTTAAATACATGGGTGGCCTGCAGGGGCTTAAAAAAGCCAGCCGTAATGAAATTGCCAGTGTGCCGGGGATCAGTGACGAACTGGCCGAAACGATTTACGACCATTTGCATAATTAATAAGAATGCCCTTATATTAAATCCAATTGGCAGTTTCTTAATAGGTTATATCGTGTGACAATAGTCGCAATATAAAGGAAAACCCTTCCGAGTAGTTTATGTGGACGATCCCAAACGTAATTACCTTAATCCGGGTAGTTCTTATTCCAATTTTTGTATGTGTGTATTTTCTGGACTGGCGCTGGGCAAAAGAAACCGCAGCGTTCATTTTCTGGTTTGCGGCAATTACCGATTGGTTTGATGGCTATCTGGCTCGCAAGTTACAACAATCAACTCCTTTTGGTGCATTTTTAGATCCGGTCGCCGACAAACTCATTGTGGCTGCCGCGTTATTAATGATTACTCATTCTTACGATTCGGTGTGGATTACCGTGCCGGCTATTTTACTGTTAGTGCGTGAAATTTACGTTTCAGCGCTAAGAGAGTGGATGGGTTCCCAGGGCGTGCGCGATACAGTACAGGTATCCTTTATCGGTAAAGCCAAGACCACCGCTCAAATGTTGGCCTTAATTGGTTTATTGTCGGGCCTGGAAGAGTTTATGGGCTTCCCGATTTACTGGGTAACCCTGGGTTACATTTTACTGTATATCGCTACCTGGCTGTCGGTGTGGTCAATGATTAGCTACACAAAAGCAGCGTGGCCGCATCTGTCTGGCCTGAAGAATTAGTATTTTTTGAGCTAAATGACGGATTTATGACCAAACAATTCGTTTTTGGCGAAAATAGCGGCGAATGAGTTTTTTAGTTGTTGACACATTCGCTTGGGCAAGTAAAATGCCTCCCACATTCGAAGCAGGACATACTGACTAGAACGGAACACAGCAACTCAGCAGAGTTTGCACCAACAGGTAAGTGAACCTTCCGGTAAGTAACCAGCAAGAAAACAAAGCGGGAATAGCTCAGTTGGTAGAGCACAACCTTGCCAAGGTTGGGGTCGCGAGTTCGAATCTCGTTTCCCGCTCCAATTTCTCGAATGTTGCGTTTGCAGTAGACGGCCTCTCGTCACAACGCAATCAAAGGCGGAATGGCAGAATGGCTATGCAGCGGATTGCAAATCCGTGGATCTCGGTTCGACTCCGGGTTCCGCCTCCATTTTTTAAGGGCAACCAGCCCGCACCAGCACAGCAGTGCAACCCAAGCCCGGGTGGTGAAATTGGTAGACACAAGGGATTTAAAATCCCTCGCTGGTAACAGCGTGCCGGTTCAAGTCCGGCCCCGGGCACCATTTCAAAGTTTTTCTTCTCCCTGACTTACAAATTAAGCAGACCTTGTTATTCAGCATCGTGTTTGGATTGTAGTGTTTTGATTCTATTCTTTTCGTTTGCTTAAGACGCCTCCAAATACTGTTTTTCATAACAGGTAAAATCAGATCTGATTAGTTATTAAATTGTTAATGTAGTATTGTATTATGATAGCTTTATAAGGATGAATTGCTAACTAATACAGGATACACAATGAAACGCTACGGAATGATATTGCCGATTTGCCTGGCAACCGTTATTGCGCCCAAGACGGCGTTGGCTGAACTACTGGAAACAATTAAAGGGCCGGATAATCAACTCGCCGTTTCATTGTCACTATCAAAAGGTAAACCCCATTATTCTGTTACCTATAAGGGTGAAGTATTTCTGGAAAGCTCACCGCTGGGTCTGAACAGTTCTATTGGTGATTTTAGTCAGAACCTTACTTATATCGACAGCAAACGTAACACCATTCTGGAACAGTATGAGCTCGACAGAGCAAAAGTCAGCCAGGTCACTTATGAGGCCAACGGTTTAACCAGTCGCTTTCTTAACGCAAAAGGGGATGAGATAAGCATCATATTCCAGGTGTCTGATAACGACATCGCACTGCGTTTCCACGTGGTATCCAATAATGAAGCGACCCGCTTTAAGGTACTCAGTGAAGCCACCAGCTTTAACCTGCCAAACAATGCAACGACTTTTATCACTCACCAGGCCCTGCCTATGACAGGCTGGAATGGCACTAAACCCAGTTACGAAGAAGGGTATACCTACGATGAGTCGATGGCCAAAGCCTCTCCAAATGGTGTTGGTTATACTTTTCCGGCGCTGTTTAAAAATGACGATAAGGGTTGGGTATTACTGTCTGAAACAGGGGTAGACAGCCATTATGTAGGCTCTCGACTTAGTGAGGGCAATGCTGAAGGGATCTATAAGATTGCTTTTCCGCAACCCGGTGAAAATGCAGGTATTGGCGATACCTATGCTTCTATGGCATTACCGGCAACCACTCCCTGGCGCACCATTACAGTGGGGCAGGATTTAGAGCCCATTGTTGAGACAACAGTGAGCTATGATGTGGTAAAGCCATTATATGAGCCATCTGAAGACTACAAGATGGGTAGGGCAACCTGGAGCTGGATTGTCTGGCAGGATAACAGCATTAACTACGAGGACCAGATCAAATACATTGATATGGCCGCCGAACTTAATTTTGAATATGTGCTGATTGATAACTGGTGGGATGCCCGTATCGGCCGGGATAAAATGGAAGAGCTGGTGCAGTATGCTGCGGATAAAAACGTAGCGGTGATCCTGTGGTATAACTCAAACGGTTGGTGGAACGATGCGCCACAAACGCCTCAGGACAAAATGAATACGTCTATCGCCCGAAAACAGGAAATGGCCTGGCTGCAAAAAATTGGCGTAAAAGGGATTAAAGTTGATTTCTTTGGTGGTGATAAGCAAGCCACCATGGCCCTTTACGAAGGGATCCTGTCAGACGCTAACGATTACGGCATTGGTGTTACCTTTCATGGGTGTACGTTACCCCGTGGATGGGAGCGCATGTTCCCCAACTTCGTTACCTCAGAAGCTGTGTTAGCGTCGGAAAATCTGGTGTTTAACCAAAACTCGCTGGATATGCATGCCTATAACGCCACCATGCTGCCGTTCACGCGTAATACCGTTGCCGCCATGGATTTTGCGCCGGTGTTTTTAAATGACCGTTTATCCCGCGATCAGGAACGAGGCACTATTCGTTCTACCACCGATACCTTCGAACTGGCAACCAGTGTGCTGTATCAGTCGCCGGTGCAGCATTTTGGCTTAACGCCTAATAACCTCAATGAGCAACCTGAGCATGTGCTCGACTTTATTCGCGAAGTCCCAGCGACATGGGATGAAACCCAGTTTGTCGATGGTTATCCAGGTAAGCACGTTGTACTTGCCAGACGGCAGGGCAGCAATTGGTATGTAGTAGCGGTAAATGGCGAGAAAGATGCCAAAGAAGTGTCTGTGAATCTGCCTATGCTGGCCGGAAAATCAGTGCATCTATTATTTGATAACGCAAACAATAAAACGCAAAGCAAAACAGTCACCGTACCTGAAAATGGCCGTATGATGCTGTCATTAAAAGGTCAGGGCGGTGTTGTGCTGGTTGCCAGATAGCAAACCCTCATAACACTTCAAATATCTCCACGATGTTCGTAGCAACGGGCATCGTGGTTCAGCTGTTATTTTAAAAGTTATCGTCAGGTTTTCTTGCTGACGACCAGCGCAATAATGATTTTTTGGTAATTGCATCTATCTGGTCTTAAAGGTAAATTAACCCTATTAGTTTGTCGTTAACGCACTAAAGGGATTTTTGTGTTTAAAGCTAAGGTTTTCGCGTGTTGTTTTTTGTTGTTAACCCTTCCTCCTGTTCAGGCCGCAGAGGCTGAGCCGTCGCTTTACCAGTATTCCGGTCTCTTTCAGTATCGAAATAAAGATACTGCAGAATTTATTGATGCAGCCCGTCAAACCGATCTTTTGACTGCGAATACGCCAGTTGCCCGCGTGTTTCGTTATATTTATGTTCAGGGGCAGCCGGATTTGGCGCAATATACCCCGTGGCAGTCTATTGAGTCTCCATCTGAAGCAGACTGGCAAACACTAAAAGCCACTGATGAGATTTATTACGCGGCTGCACGCTCACTCATGACGGGCTTTATTGAACAGGATGAAGCCAAGCTAAAGGCGCTTAAGCAGGAACTATTAATTACCGGCAACAAGGTTGCTGTTGCTCAGGTTGCCAGTATGCTGGCGGTTTTATATCTGGATTTTAAACAGGATTCATTAAACGCGCTGGAAGAGTTGATGTACGCGCTACCTGAAATACAGGTCAATAACGGTAATGACATGTATGGCCTGTTATTCGATAAGGAGTTTGTCCTCTTTCATCTGTTTGCCATCCTTTATGACTTAGGGGCTTATGAGTCATCTTACCAATATGGCAAGGCCTATTTTGATCTGGCATCGAAAACGTCTCCGCAAATGATGCACAGCAGCGATTATTTTTTAATGGTCCAGTTAGCCAGTCATCTGGGGAAATATAACGAGGCGCTTGATTATGCTGATGAACTACAGATTGTAGCTCAGCAAGAGCATCCATCGGCGCAGCTCTATGCGTTGCTGGCCAAAGTGTCGGTCTATGCGCGCCGCGGGGAACCGGGCGATTTGCAACAAGCCTTTGAATTACTCGGTATGGCCAAATTGTCGTCAAAACCGAAAGACTGGGATGTGGTTGATGAAGCCAGAATGCTCGCCGTCAATACCATGGAAGCCGGTTTGCGCAGGGATATGCCAGCTGCAAAGGCATTACTAACGCAACTAAAACAGGTAATGGCTGAAAATAAACGCCACTTTAATCTGACCGATTTTAAACACGTTACTGAGTTGGAACGCTTTTTAGCCGAATTTAACAGTGATACAGAGCTGGCAATTAAGGCCAGTTATCAATTGGTCAGGCAAGAGCGCGATAAGCTATTAAACGCCTTAAATAACCGGCTGGATAAACTGAGCCGAGGCATGCAGGCCGACATCGAGTTGGTCAATTTCGAAAAATTAAAAGCAAATAATATTGCTCAGCAGCAAGCCATAGAAACCGCTAACCTCAAAACGATCATAGTGCTACTGGTAGCGCTATTAGTTGGCACTCTGGCAGCCTGGTTGTTTGTGCAGCGACGACGGATCCATCAGTTAGCTTATATCGATCCGCTTACCAACGCGCCAAACCGACGTTTTATGTTTAATTTGCTGACCAAGGTATTTACTAAAGCTCGTAAAGGTAACTGTATTGCATTACTAGATATCGATCACTTCAAAAAAGTTAACGATACCTACGGCCATCAAACCGGTGATGAAGTGCTGGTTAAGTGTAGCCAGCTTATCCGCCAACGATTACGCAGTACCGACCAGTATTGCCGCTACGGCGGAGAAGAATTCCTGCTATTGTTAAAAGACACCACTGTGCACCAGGCACAAGAAGTGATTGATGATATTCGTAGTGCATTGCATGCTGTTACCTCCTGGCAGAGCACGGAAGAGGAATTTGCCGTGTCTTTTTCTTGCGGACTAGTTGAGCTCAGCACTTATGAAGATATCGATAAGGCAATCGCCCATTGCGATACATTACTCTACACCGCCAAAAATCAGGGTAGAGGGCGTACAATTCTACCCCAGGGGGCTATGCAGCCGGTGTGAGCTGGCAGTTAGTCACTAAACCGGGTAACAATCGCTGACAGCTCGTTATCCAACAGGGTGTTGCATTGGTCCATGGTATGACTGGCTTTGGCGAAGTAGTCCTGATTAGCAATGCTCACTTTACCGGGTTGAATCAGCTGTTCATTGATCAGGCTTACCAGTTGCAGGCAGGCTTGTCTGGCCTGAATTAACTGGCCGCTTTCAGATACCTTAGCCACTTGGTTTAATTTATTAAACACGGTCTCACTCATCAGATTTATCTTTTCGCACAGATAGCCCAGCTTTACCTTATCGATTTGGGTGGACTCCCCTTTGGTTGCGGTAGCTACACCAACAGCTCTGGCCTGGCCGATATATTCCACCAATTGAGGAAATTCCCGCCATAAAAAGTGCGCCTCATTCACAGACTGATCGGTCTCGGCAAACTCTATGTGTTCGGCCACGTCCTGTAACAGGTACAACAAGGTTTCAATCAGGCTGGTATGCTGTTTAAAGCTCTCTGGTGGGTTAAGTTGCATACTGGTCGATTCGAGGCGTCGCCAGTGATCCAGGTAGGCTTCCCAGCGCGCTTCACTGGTTGTCAGGCCAATCTGGTTAGCGTCACTGATGAGCAACTCAATGTTGCGCCTGATTTCGTGAAGCTCACCCGCTACTGCTTGATTGCCTTGCAGGTAAGTGGCGGTTAACCCCCGGTGCTTCTGACTCAGGCCAATGATGCGCTTAATAATGGCGACCAGTTTCAATGTCGCTCTGAAGTTTGCTTTTTGTTGTGTTCTGGAAATGGATAGCTGAATACCCACCAACACAAACAACAAGATAATCATCCCTGAAATAACAGCGATGATTGGCTTCTCCTAGCGGGTTGTAAGGGTACGCAGATAATCGGCAACGGTGGAAGTCTGACGAGCAATGATGGCATTTTCCATGGCGCCTTCTACTACACGTTCAATACTTTTTGAAATTTCCTCAGTTGCTTTACTTTGTTGAGTGGCGAAGGCTGAGACTTCGATGACCTGTGATTTTGAATTCTCAGATTCGTTTTCAATCTGTGCCAGCATATCGGCCGCGTTGTTTGCTTTGTCTGAGCATATTTACGAGTGGCTGGTGACACTTTGCATTTTTTCGGCCACCTCAATGCGCTGACTATCTAGCTCCGCCATTCGCTGACTAATGCTGTCGGCCGTTTTACGGCTGTCTTCAGCGAGGTTGCGCACTTCATCGGCAACGACTGCGAAGCCGCGGCCCATATCGCCGGCCCTGGCGGCTTCAATGGAGGCGTTCAGTGCCAATAAATTAGTTTGTTCTGCAATACTCTGAATCGCGCTGGTCAGGCTCAGAACTGCTTCCACGGATTGACCTAACTCTATTATCGCTTGCTGTGTTTGCGCGACCTCTTGTTGCACTAGGGCAAACTCACTAACCAGGTCGGCAATATTCTGTGAGCCCTGATGTGCAAAATCGCTGGCTCGTTCGGCCGCTTGGTTTACCAGGGTGAATTTTTCTACAATTTCTCCCAGCGATACCGTGAGCTCATTGACTGCAGCCGCGGTAGTTTCGGTAGCGGCCGATTGTTCGGTAGCATTTACCGATACCTTGTTAGCTGAATCTATCATTTGTAGTGAGGAATATTTCATTTCGGAGAAATATTCTTCCAGCTTGTCCCGCTCCCGTGAAATTTCTTTAGTTAAATCGAAGACCGATTTCATGTGATTGGTCAGGATGCGTGGTGCTCTGGTGATCAGCTCAAATTCATTATGGCTTCTACTGGCGTCGGCTAGCAGGGCATCAATGATAAACAGTTCATCAAGTAAACAGGTCAGCATCGAGGCAACCAGCCAGGTCATCAATAGCCCGCAAACCAGGGTTACCGGTACACTAGCCGCGGGTGTCAGGGCAACATACCCGTACCCGGCGAGATTACATAACACTATTAAAAAAGCCGCCTGCTTTAAGCCAAATGCTTTGATCAGCACTAAAGCCGGTGATTCAATCAGTGTTTTCATGCCTAATCCTTCTGGTCATCAATCCATTCGCTTGGCGCGTAGTCGCTAGTAAAAATAGCTGATTTGCTACTATTACAGTGTAGCTACTTTTCATTATTACAAAATAATAACTTGCAAACTAAAGACCAGCATTTTAAGCCAAAAGAAGTGATGAAAATGAAGGGGGTAAGTGAGTTGAGCTGGCAAAATGCACCGATAATGGTCAATCTTGCCCCAAAGTAGTGTTATTCGGAAGGAATGGATATTCTCTATTTCCACCTGATTAAAGTAATTGCACGAGTTTTCTAACACATTTCTTATTTAAAAATTGGCCATTACTTGCGAGCTTGTGAAGCACCAGATTGTTGTTTATGCTCTGAAATATATTAACCCTGCTGAATCTGCTCTCATGCAAGAAGAATTACAACAAGCCCAGGCCCTTTACGATACTCTCATTGAATATGCCGTTACCTACAGCTTTCAGATAGCTGGTGCGCTGGTTATATTGCTGGTTGGTTGGTGGATAGCCGCCAAAATTGGCAATGTCGTTGAGAACATGATGGTGGGGCGTAATATTGATATTACGCTGAGCCGCTTTACCGGTGGTGCGAGTAAGCTGATTGTTCTGGGCCTGGTGATTATAATCGCGCTGGGCAATATTGGTATAAGCGTAACACCGCTCATTGCGGCCGTTGGTGCGGTAGGTTTAGGCGCTGGCCTGGCCATTCAGGGCATGCTGGCTAACTATGCAGCAGGCTTTACCATCATTATTACCCGGCCGTTTGTCGTTGGTGATACCATCCAGGTATGTGGTGTGGCCGGCGTGGTGGATAAGGTAATGCTGCCTTACACTATTCTGATCAACGAAGATAACGTTTCTATTCAAATCCCCAACAAACTAATAGTCGGCGAGATCCTGCATAACTCAGCAACCCAAATGCTTATAGAGCTGGAGATTGGCGTGGCGTATTCCAGTGATATCGAAACCGTTACCCGCGTAATTGCCGAAGCAGTTAATACTGTAGATGGTTTGTCGGAGGAGAAGGCTCCGGCCATCGGCGTAGACAGCTTTGGCGACAGTAGCATTAATTTTGGGGTACGGGTGTGGGCCGATCCAAATCGTCATTTTGAAATTCGTTATGCCTTAAATGCAGCCATCTTTGCAGCGTTACAGCGAGCTGATGTCGATATTCCCTTCCCGCAGCGGGAAGTCAGAATGCTTTAAGCTTGCTATCGCAATATCTGTCGGGCAGGGCGCTCTGAGCTTTGATAGGCTAGCTCTACCAACAGTTAGTTAAGGCAGGTACGCAGCTGTGCAACACGTACTGGATTATCTCCAAACCCATCATGATCAGAGTATTTCGCTCAATCGACTGGCTAAAGTCGCCGGCTATAGTCCGTGCCATTTTCAACGCTTGTGCCAGCGAAAGCTTGGACTGGGTCCGGGGAAGTTAAACGAACTTATCCGCCTTCAGCGTGGCTACTTTTTGCTGTCTTACCGAACCTGGTTATCGGTTACCGACATTGCTTTTGACTGTGGTTATGAATCCCCGGACAGTTTCAGCCGGGCGTTCAAACGGGTAACCGGCTACACGCCAACTCAGTTTAAAGCGCAACAAGTCACTATAACGCCACCGTTACAGCCTTACTTACACCAATGGAATGAGGAACCTAGTACTATGCCAGTACCTTCACAAGACGATTTTAACGCCCAAGTCTCCATAATTTCTTTGCCTGCATTGGAGGTCTGCGTACTTCGGCATAACGGTCATCCGGCCGGGCTGAATGGCAGTATTCAACATTTTATCGGCTGGCGTCGGGAACATAAGCTCCCGCCCGACCAATACCGTACGTTTAACTTTTTGCATAACGATCCTACTACCGTTGCGCCAGAAGCGTTTTGTTTCGACCTGGCCTGCGAAAGGCCTGCAAAACAGGTAGCTCTGGAAGAAGACATGCGTTTCGATACTATCCCAACTGGGCGCTACGCCAGCCTGGAAATAACCGGAGGTGAGAAGGTACTGGAAGCAGCGGTTAACTTCATAGCCACCGACTTTCTCGCTCAGCATAATGAACAAGCCGGTGATTTTCCGGTGATCGTAGAACGACTCAGCTTTTACCCTGAGGTGCCTTATCATCAAGCTCAGTCCCATATCCTGCTGTTATTAAGCAAATAATTTAAAATATCAGCAGAATTTTGGCATAATCATCCCAAGCAATATCTCATATCACCCTTGTGCTGTTCACACGGGGTGATGCAGTCATTATTTGTTGCACCTTGGGGAGATAGCATTGCCGCGACTTATTTCGGTAAACGATATTAGCGCAAGCAACTTAACTGACTACGTTGTGTTGTTTGCTTCCATGACCAACCCGGTGTCAGGCCAGGCTGATGATCCGGCCGATGGATTTATTCCTGGTGCCGTTAAGTTCGATTTGGACGGCGAGGGCAGCGATCATACCTCGTCACTCCCGCATACAATACCAGAGCAGGCAGCGCTTAGCGCATTGTTTGGCAAACTCGGTATCACCACAGACAAACCGGTGCTGATTTACGATAACTCGGGCATGTTTTGCGCGCCCCGCGTGTGGTGGATGCTAACTGCGATGGGCCATAGTAATGCCGCAGTGTTAAATGGTGGTCTACCGGCCTGGAAAGCCGCGGGTCATGAAGTGGTCAGCAAACCTGCCGACCCCTTTCCCCAAGTGTTTAGCGGTTGTACAGCAGATGAATGGTTCTGTAACACTGACAGAGTTCTTGCCGCTATCGAAGAGCCGTCAGTTACTATCTGGGATGCCAGAAGTCGCCCGCGCTTTGAGGGTAGTGCTCCTGAACCCCGCGCCGGATTACGCAGTGGTCATATGCCCGGGGCAGTTAATGTCCCTTTCACTGAATTACTGGATAACGGTACAACCCTTAAATCCCCTGCGGCATTAAAAGCCTATTTTACCGAACACGGTATCGATTTAACCAAACCGATTATTTGTTCCTGTGGTTCAGGCGTTACTGCCTGCGTAATTGGACTCGCAGCGCTGGAAGCCGGTGCAGAACAGGTAACTGTATATGACGGCTCCTGGTCTGAATGGGGAGGTAATTCATCATTACCGGTTGAGGTTAACCATGACTAATACGTATAAACCCCGGGTCGTCGTGTTAACCGGAGCTGGCGTATCGGCAGAGTCGGGCCTTAAAACCTTTCGTGATAACAACGGCTTGTGGGAAAACCATCGGGTAGAAGACGTTGCCACGCCGGAGGGCTTTGCGGCCAATCCCGCGCTGGTTTATCGCTTTTACAATGAACGCCGGGCCCAATTACAGCAACCCGATGTGCAGCCCAATCCTGCACACAAAGCGTTGGCTGAATTAGAGCAGGCACTGGGCGAACAGTTTTTGCTGGTCACCCAGAATGTCGACGATTTGCATGAGCGCGCAGGCAGTAAACGAGTACTGCACATGCACGGCAAATTACTCTCAGCGCGTTGCTGTAGCACCGGCAGGGCAATTCCCTGGCAAGATGACTTTGATGACACAACAGAGTGTCGTTGTTGTCTGCCTGGTGAGCAAATGCGCCCGGATATTGTGTGGTTCGGTGAAGTGCCCATGCACATGGATGACATCATTATGGCGCTGGCCCAGGCCGATGTGTTTATTGCTGTTGGCACTTCCGGTCAGGTGTATCCGGCGGCTAATTTTGTCGCGATGGCAGCCGATAGCGGTGCGCGAACCATCGAAATAAACCTGGAACCGAGTCAACAAAACAGTCTGTTTGAAGAAAAAATTGTCGGGCAGGCGGGGAAAACCCTGCCGGAATTTGTTGCCCGGTTTATCCAGGATTATTGCTAGGCGAATCGTTACCTATGGATTATCTGAGTGAGTTTATCACCATTGCGTTGGTGCATTTGGTAGCGGTCGCAAGCCCCGGACCTGACTTTGCAATCGTTGTTCGTTACAGCATCAGCTACGGCCGGCGTATTGCGATGTATACCAGTGTGGGCGTTGGTTTCGGAATATTGCTGCACGTAGCGTATTCGTTAATTGGCCTGAGTGTTGTCATCAAAACCACCCCATGGCTATACTCCGCCATCAGCTATTTGTCGGCGGCTTATTTACTTTACCTTGCCTGGGGAGCACTGCGCGCCGGCCCGTCAGATTCAGCTGCAACGGTTTCTACCTCGGGTCAAACCGCGGCAATAAGTCCTAAAAAGGCACTGGTAAGCGGGTTTCTTACTAATGGCCTTAACCCAAAGGCGACCTTGTTCTTCTTATCATTATTTACCGCCATCATTGATATTGAAACGCCCTTTGCCGTAAAGGCTATGTATGGTGTTTATCTGGCGGTCGCAACCGGGGTCTGGTTTTGCTTTTTATCCTATCTGTTAAGTACCTCAAGAGTGGCTAAGCTGATTGGTGACAAGGGTTACTGGCTGGACCGTTTAATGGGCGTCGTGTTAGTAGCGCTGGCAATACGACTGGTAACACTCTGAGTCGGTGGTTTGTAGTTTGGGCCAGCCTGATGGCAATGATATACTCCCCGCCGAGATTACCCGATGAGACGACATTTTGACCGACAATAATCAACCGCCTGCTAACAGCTCCGCTCTGGAACGTGCTCTGGCCGGTGAATATCAGTTTAATATCCGCCAACTGTTTGTCGAGGCGCAAAGCTTGTATAAGCAGCATCTGGGCTTATTGTTAAAAGCCACCGGTTTGCTGATGGCCATTGGCCTTGGTGCCATGGTGATAATGATTAATCTGTTGGCGCTGGACATGACATCGGTGGAAAGTATGCAGTCGGGGAACGCCGGTCTGCTCGACATAGCTATGCTGGTGCTGATGACGCCGATGATTGTTGGCTTTCGCATGCTTGGCATAAAACTGGTTAGTCACAAGGCAGCCAGTATTAATGAGCTGTTTCAGTATTTCTCTTACATTCTGGTGTTGGTTACTGCAAATTTGCTAATCAGCCTGGTCATGCAGGTTGGTCTTAATCTGCTTATCCTGCCGGGATTGTATGTCTACCTGGTCACCCAGTTTACAGTAGTGTTACTGGTTAAAAAGCGCCTTGGCCTGATGCAGTCAATTATCCTTTCAGCACGTGTCACTAACCGCTATTTATTACCCTTCACACTGTTATTGCTCGCCTTTATCATGATGTTTGTATTGGTTCTGTTTACCATGGGGCTGGCTATTTTGTGGGTGGGGCCGGTTTATTCGCTGGTAATGGGCCGTCTATACGTGGACCTGTTTGGCCTTGATGACGCGCCTCAACAAATACATCCAACCAAAGAGGATTCGATACTCGATGCATAAACGGGAAACCAGTAAGATCATCCTTATCGCAATTGCCATTATGGCACTGATGGTGGTGCTTGCGTGGATGACCGGTACCAGTGAACCCGATATTCTGGATGTACCGGAAACCGAGCAGGCCGAGCAACCTGTTCCTGATTTTAAAGCGATAGAAGACACCACAGAAAAGAAAAAAGCGTTCTTTGCCTACTTAAGACCTGAGGTGGAAAAGCAAAATGATTACTTACTGAGTTTGCGGCATTATCTGCAAACCTTACAGCGCCAGCTTGCGGCAGGTAACAGCCTGACAGAAGACGACGATGAGCGCCTGGAATGGCTGGCTGGTGAATATCGTGTAGATCAGGATCTACCGGCCGACGCGCAAATTCCTAAACTGCTAAATAAAGTGGATATTTTACCCGTAGAGCTGGTTTTGATGCAGGCGGCGAATGAGTCTGCCTGGGGGACGTCGCGGTTTGCTCAACAGGGTTATAATTTCTTTGGTCTTTGGTGTTACCAAAAAGGCTGCGGTTTTGTACCAGCTCGACGAAACAGCGGTGCCAGTCATGAAGTGGCAAAATTTGAAAATTTATCGCGCGCTACCTACACCTATATGCGAAATATTAACCGTCATGACGCTTATCGTGAGCTACGTCATATCAGAGCCTCTTTACGTCGGGCACAATTACCGGTAACAGGTCTGGCACTGGCAGAAGGGTTAATGAACTATTCTGAGCGTGGTGCCGCCTATGTTAATGAACTTCAGAATATGATCCGATACAACAAAGGGTTTATCACCGAATGAAACGTACCTTAGTAGCACTGAGCCTGCTTGCCTCTGCCTTTAGTGCCGGCGCCGAACAAATTGAAGTGGAATACAAGCGCTTTTACAGCCACATTAATAAAATAGGCGACGAAAGTACCTCTGCACTGCAGTTTGCCTTTGGCTTTTTAAGAGTAGGCACCAGTAATTTATGCCCCATTAATCAGGCCACCATTGTTACTCAAAAACAGGATATTCCCTTAACGGTTACACCTGAAAACCGCTTTTTAGTTCCCAATGAACGGGCGCTTAAGTTAGCCGATGCATACATTGTAATTGACCTTGGTGAAGCCGCTAATTTATGTGATATGTCAGTGCAGATAGAAACTACCGCTGATTACGTAAAAACTGAATATACCGCAGAAGACCTTGCTTTCATCAAACAACAATATGAAGCCTTCTTTAACGAGATGGGCGGATTCCTGTCGTTTATGATGCCTTCGGTAAAAGGCCTGACCTTCCGCTTTGGTGACGACGAACTCGACGCACCGGTACCCGGTGCACCGGACATTACTAATGGGATGTTAATGCTGGATAATAACTGGTTAGAGCAGGGCAAGCCATTAAAACTGCCGGTTGAACCGTTGCGTATTACCGCGCTGGCTAAAAGCTAAACGCGCGGTATGTCACAACGAAAAGGGGCTTATTCAGCCCCTTTTTTGTGATTAGCTGATTTCTTCATTTGCTTCGTCCGGCGCCTTAGGCGCTTCCAGTGCATCAGGATCCACTTGTGATGGCGGTAAGACTTCATCGAGCACCAGTTGATAACGAATTTGTTCTGCCAGACGTTTTACTACCTGCTCACCGGTTTCACAGAGCTCTGCACAGCGGTGAAACTCCATCAGGCCAACATCGGTTAACGTTGGCTCGATTAAGATATCCGGCGGCTCTCCGGCAAGGCGGGAGCGGGTAACCCTGGCCTGCAGAATTTCCAGAGAGCTGCTCATCACACTTAATATGCCCGGCGCCTGTTTGTTGTTGTCCTTGGGCTCGGGTGAGAACCACTGACGTACAACATCCTGACTTTTCTTGAAGAAATGCTCGTTTTTTTCCTGAGTTTCTTCATGCTTGGCGGTTTCCCGGGCTATCTGCAATGGTCTGAAGTCGGCATTCAGGTTAACCGCTATCACAAAATCAGCGCCTAACTGGCGGCACAGGTTTACCGGGACCGGGTTGACAACGGCGCCGTCTACCAGCCATCTGTCATGGTAGGCAATGGGCGAAAATAACGCCGGAATGGCACAGGATGCCTGGACTGAATTGCCCACTTCTCCCTTATTAAAAACCACTTCACGACCTGAATACAGGTCGGTGGCAACACAGGCGAAGGGTTTATCCATTGCTTCAAATGTAGCGGCGCAAAAGTCAGCTGACAGCTTGTCAAAGACCTTCTGACCGCTCGCCAGGCCGCCACGGCGAATACCGATCCCCATTAAACTCAGGGTTTGCCATTCGGTTAACGAGGACGCCCAGGCTTTTAATTCTTCGAGTCGACCGCTGGCGTAGGCTGCACCTACATAAGCGCCAATGGAACAGCCTGCAACCACGTCGATTTTAACGCCAAGTTTTTCCAGTGCCTGGATGACGCCAATGTGAGCCCATCCACGGGCTGCACCTGAGCCCAGGGCGATGCCTATTTTCATAGCAACCTTATTCCGTCAAGTTTACGATATTGATGGAGTCTGCAGTGTCAGGGCGGCTCTCGGGTTCAAACTCGGGGGCATCGAATGCGATGTCACCCTCTGGTTGTGCTTCACCTGTTGCTTTTATGGCTTTGAAGTCATGAAGATTTTTATCAACCAAATGCGAAGGGGTAACATTTTGCATCGCCCTGAACATTGATTCGATGCGGCCCGGGAACCGTTTGTTCCAGTCCTGCAACATCATTTTGATGTTCTGTCGCTGCAAATTCTCCTGTGAACCACATAAGTTACAGGGAATGATGGGAAATTCAACCGCAGTGGCGTATTTTTCAATATCCCGCTCGGTACAGTAGGCTAACGGGCGGATCACCACATGTTTGCCGTCATCGCTGACCAGTTTAGGTGGCATAGATTTTAATTTGCCGCCATGGAACATGTTAAGAAACAGGGTCTCAAGCATATCGTCGCGGTGATGGCCAAGGGCGATCTTAGTGGCGCCCAGCTCTGTAGCCGTGCGGTACAAAATGCCGCGGCGTAACCGTGAGCATAACGAGCAGGTGGTTTTTCCCTCGGGGATCTTATCTTTCACGATGGAGTAAGTGTCTTCCTCAACAATACGGAAATCCACGCCCAGGCTTTGCAGATATTCTGGCAAGATATGCTCTGGAAAACCGGGCTGTTTCTGGTCGAGGTTAACCGCCACTATGTCAAAGCTGATCGGTGCAATACGCTGCAGATACATCAGCACATCCAGCATGGTGTAGCTGTCTTTACCGCCGGATAAGCACACCATTACCTTGTCGCCATCTTCAATCATGCCAAAATCGTCTATGGCTTTGCCGACATTACGGCGTATGCGTTTTTGTAGCTTATTGAAGCTGTATTTTTGCTTGGTTTGCGTTGCCGGCGCGGCACTGTTGATGTGTAAACTCATGATAAAGAAAGACCCATGTTGCAATGGGCGCCATTATACGTGAAGCCAGGGTAGGCTGCATCCCTGAATAATCCAGTGATAACCCGTGGCAGTAACTAAATCCTGCCACGGCAGCCTGCATTAGCTAACAGGGCTTTCAAAGCCCTCGGGTTTAATGGCCAGCACATCACAGTTGAGTTCATCGATAACATGTTCGGCGGTATTGCCAATGAGTGCTGCTGAAATGCCTACACGGCCCACGGTACCGATGATTACCAGCTCGGCATCCAGCTCTTTGGCAACCTGCGGGATGACTTTTTCGGGTAATCCTTCTCTCACATGGCAGCTATCCAGCGGGATATTGTACTGATTACTGTGTTTTTCCATTTCTTCAAGGTGATGGATTTTCACCGAAGCATTATAAGATTCCGGATCAAACTCAGGCACCTCAATAGCAATGTTGAGCGGTGTGCCAGGGTAGCAGTTGGCCAGATGGACATGACCACTCAGCAATTTGGCGTAGTCGAGTGCAATATTCGTTAGGCGATCATTGAGCTGGGCATGTTCACGGTCTTCCGTTCCCACGTTAACCGCCGCTACAATTTTGCCATCCTGGGGCCAGTCGTGCTCTTTAACCAGCAGTACCGGTGCAGGGCACTTACGTACAAGGTGCCAGTCGGTAGGGGTAAAGATCACTGAGCGTAAATCATCGTGAGAGCGGGTCGCTTTCACCACAATGTCGGCGCTGCTGGCAAGAGCGTATTTAATAATGGCTTCGTAAGGGCGGTTATTCCATTCCACGACAGCCTCTATGGGCTGGCCGTACTCTGCCAGTTGTTCCTTAAGCCAGGCTGTTCTCTCGTTCACAACGGCCTGACGCATGGCCTCACGCTCTTCACCGGATAGCATGGTGGTCATTTCGTATGAGAAATCGTAGATGGTCATCAGGGCGGTAATAGACGCGCCGGTTTTTTCGGCCAGTTCGATGGCTCTGGAGATAGCGGGCTGGTTTTCCCTTTCAGGTTCTACCACGGCCAGAATATTGCTGTACTCAATCATAACGACTCTCCCTGGGAAGTATTCATTATGAGTGTACGACGTGAACAGCTGTTTCTCCAGTTTCAGACTTGTCTGGGATCAAGTAATGCTACAAAACCAGAGAAAAACAGCTTTTTAACGGACTAACTAATAGTGGTGGAAGGAATATCCATGCTATGCAGTTTATTATCCATCGCTTCAAAATCGAGGATAGTGATAAGTTTGCCATCAACCTTGATAATGCCTTCCTTCTGGAAGCGAGTTAACAGGCGGGAGATGGTTTCTACGGTCAGACCCAGGTAATTACCAATCTCATTACGGGTCATACTCAGGTTATACTGACGCGGCGAAAAGCCACGGTCTTCAAAGCGTTTGGACAGATGCGCAAGAAAATATATCAGGCGTTCTTCGGCAGTACGCTTGTTAAGCAACATCATCAGATCGTGATCCTGCTTAATTTCGGCACTCATAAAGCTCATGATCTGGTGACGCAGTTTAGGGAACTGAACCGCCATTTTATCCAGCGTTTCATAAGGTAACTCACAAACCATAGCGGTTTCGAGCGCCTGGGTGTAGCTCTGGTGAGCATTTTCGCGCAGCGCATCAAAGCCGATAATATCACCGGGAAAATGAAAGCCAATGATTTGCTCTTCGCCGTCTTTACTACTTACAAAAGATTTAAATGAACCAGCACGCACTGCGTAAAGCGAGTTAAATTTATCACCGGCTTTAACCAGTTTATCGTGCTTGTGAAGCGGCTTTTTACGCTCGATGATATCATCCAGCGAATCGAGTTCGGTTTTATTTAACGAAACCGGCAGGCACAAATGGCTGAAACTACAGCTTTGACAATGAATCGAAAATTCTGAGCCTTTTGACATAGATTACGTCTCCGTGTGGGCGTCGTTTAATTATTACCGTTTAGGGTGCGGTAAATCAAGAAAACCGCATATATTATCAGGCAAATTGCGACTAATGACTTAGTCTTCGGGTGTTGTAGGAGCTTTAATAACCAGCCAGCCCCCAGGCTCACGGCAATAAGCGCCGGAAAAGTACCCAGTCCAAAGGCGGCCATTGTAACAGCCCCATACAAACCATCACCACTGACTAATGCCCAGGTAAGAGTTGAATAGACCAGTCCACAGGGTAACCAGCCCCAGATAAAACCATAAGGAAACGCCGATAAGGGTGACTTAAAGGGTATAAAACGTTTCGACCACGGGCGAATGCGTTGCCAAAGGCCGTTACCCAGCTTTTCCAGCCGGGCAAGACCACGCCACCACTGGGCCAGATATAAACCCATAGCAATCAGCATCGCGGCGCTGAGTAGCTGAAATATCATCAGGCCATGGCTCACCGAAGCACGCGCCACCTGACCAAGTACCCCGGTTACGGCTCCGGCAATAGCATAGCTGGTAATGCGCCCGAGATTATAACTGAATATATAGGCAAGGGGTGGCTGACCACCTGGTACCGCTGCCCGCAAGGCTCCCGCAATGCCACCACACATGCCTACGCAATGCAGCGAACCGGCGAGGCCTACGACAAAGGCCGAAATAAAGCTGAAATCACTCATTATCGTTGTTAGCTTTATCCTGGGCTTTGGCTTGTTGGTTACGTTCTTCTTCGGGTAAATCGTCGTCGAACAGAATGCTGTAGCCCTGGCGCTCAAGGTCCTGAAACTGATCGGATTTTACCGCCCAGAAGAAAATTCCCAGCGCCACTGCGACCAGAATAATAGCCAACGGGATCAGCACATAAATAATACTCACAATACCGCCTTACTTTAATAATCGGGTCGAGTTTGACACCACTATGATACTACTTAATGACATACCGATCACGGCCATCCACGGCAACAGCAGGCCGGAAACCGCAAAAGGTAAAATAAGCAGGTTGTAGCCAAGTGCCCAGAGAATATTCTGGCGGATTTTGCGGCGGGTTTTCGCAGCAATATCCACCAGTGCCGGTACTGTGCTGAGTGATTCGCTCAACAACACAACGTCCGCCGCGTTGCGGGCAATGTCGGTGGCATTGCCAACAGCTACCGACACATCTGCACTGGCCAGTACCGGCGCATCGTTAATACCGTCACCCAGCATCATTACTTTATGACCCTGATCCTGCAGTTTCTGTACCGCCTGATATTTTTGTTCTGGTGTTAATTCACCGGTGGCCACTGCCAGGGGCAGCTTAGCGGCCAGCTTATCAACGTTTTGCTGGGTATCCCCACTTAATAGCACCAACTGAAAGCTGTCTAACCCGGCGAGGGTTTCAGCCGTATCGCTCTTGAGACTGTCGGTAACTTCATAGGCTGCCAGGCACTCGCCATTGCAAACCAGGTACACATTGGCGCTTACCGGCACAGCAGACGGGTCTGCCTGGGTAAACGTGGCTGAGCCGAGCAGATATTGCTCACCGTCTACTGTGCCGCGAATTCCGCCGCCGGCAGTGACCTCAAAATCACTCACCTTAAACGACTCGCTGGCAGAAAATGCCTTACTGATAGGATGTTCAGAACGAGACTCAAGGCTTGCCGTCACATTAAAGAGATAATCTGCCTGTGCAGGATTGGCGAACCAGCGGTCGGCAATACCGAATTTACCTTCGGTAAGGGTACCGGTTTTATCCAGGGCAATGGTATCAATACCGGTGATTTGCTCCAGAGCATCGGCGCGCTTGAGTAATATTCCCTGCTTGTTGAGCCTGGCCATGGCGCAGGTAAGCGCCGATGGCGTAGCCAGTCCCAGTGCGCAGGGGCAGGTTGCTACCAGTACCGCAATAGCTATCCAGAATGCCTCGTTGTTACCTTGTACAGTCCAATAAGCGAAGGTGAGGGCACTAATCGCTAACACCGCCATAACAAAATAACGAGAAAACGAATCTGCCATTTGCGCCGCCTTGGGCTTGTTGGCCATCGCGGTAGATTGCAGGCGTATAATCTGATTTACCAGCGCATATTTGAGTTGCTGATGAACCTCTATGGTAAGGGTATTTTGTTGATTCACCGTACCACCAAATACCGCTGCACCGGTTTCTTTCAGAACCGGCTCAAATTCACCGGTGAGCATAGACTCATCAATGGCTGAAGCGCCTTCAATAATGCGGCCGTCGACCGGGATGGTTTCGCCCGCTTTTACCAGTACCTTATCGCCCACAGCGAGGTGTTTTGCCAGGCAGGGTTCAACTTTGCCATCGTCGCTCAGCCGGTGAGCAGTAACCGGGATGTATTGCATCATATTGGCGGATATCTGCGTTGCCCGATGACGGGAGCGGTGCTCCAGGTAGCGGCTTAACAGCAGCAAAAAGATAAACATGCAGATGGATTCAAAGTACACATCACCGGTTTCCAGTAACGTCGATTTTATCCCCGCAATATAGGTGCCGAAAACGGCAATAGTCACCGGTACATCCATATTTACCGTGCGGGCACTGATAGCTTTAATCGCCCCCAGGTAAAAGGTACTGCCGGAGTAGAAAACCACTGGCGTAGTAAGTACCAATGCTACCCAGTAAAAATACTGGCGGGTTTCGGCTTCGATAGCCCCAAACAAATCAAAATACAGGCCGGTCATTAACATCATGACCTGCATGGTCATCAGCCCGGCAAGCCCCAGTTTTTTAAGAAACTGCTTTTGTTCGTTCTGATATGAGGCTTCGTGTTGATCTGGCTGGAAAGGCAGTGCCGCATAGCCTATTTTCTTAAGCGCTTTTAAGATACCGCTAAGATGAATAACTTCGTCAGACCAGGTTACTGCAGCCCGGCGCTCCGAAACATTCACGGAAACCTGATTGATACCGTTTACCCTGGCCAGTTGCTTTTCTATTAGCCAGCCGCAGGCCGCGCAGGTGATCCCCTCTACTGTGAGCTGAATTTGCTTGTTATTGCCTTCATCTATAACGAAGTCTTCCTGTAGGGCAGGGTCATCATACATTGCCAGTTTACCCAGCGTGGCCTGAAATTCGGTATCACCGCGGGCAGCCGGTTCGGTACGAAACTGATAATAATCTTCCAGACCATTGTCAACAATGGCTTCGGCTACCGCCTGACAACCGGGACAGCACATAACCCGGTCTTTACCGAGTATAGTGGCATGATAGGGGCTGTCAGCTTCTGCGGGCAACCCGCAGTGGTAGCATTCGATGGCGGTAACGTTCATTAGGGAACGAAGCGAATCTTATCTTTACGATGCAGAGAGATTTCCTGCTGTACTTTCCAGCTGTCATCGATAGGCGTTAGTGATACGCGCCATTTACCGTTGGTGTCCTGCTCGGTAAAGCCACGATAAATCCCTTTGGCATCACGGGTTAACAGCAGCGAAAAGTCCTTTTCCTGCAATGTTACGTGATAAAAGTTAAGTTTAAGGGCGTTACCAGTGCTGGGAATACCGCTGTGAAATTCCAGCGCAATCTGACCATCATTAACGGTTAAATCGGTCATGATCCGCAGCCTCTGGGCTTCTTCAACCTTCGCCATGCTGGCGTTGATGGCTTTACCTTCCTTGTAATAATCGTCAACCACCAACGAATCTTCGGTGTTGGCGGCAAAATTTACTAAGAAATAGGCCATAACAAATGATGAAACCGGCACGGCTATCAAAAACCACGGCCAGAAGTATTTATACCAGGGTTTGGTATCGGTTTTTTCCATTACTGCATTCCCGATGAACTTTATGGAACTGTTAATACGAATTCGGATAACACCTGATCAGGTTTTTATGCGAATTGGTATTACGGTTGTGTCGAATAAAAAAGCCCCGTAAAAAACGAGGCTTTTGCATTATATTTTAAAATCTTAGTTAGACAAGCTGTACACGTAAGTAGCTACTACGTGGATCTTGTTGTCACCCAGTGTTTTCTTGAACGAAGGCATTACACCGTTACGACCGTAGGTCAGAGTTTCGGTGATAGCGCGCTCAGAGCCACCGTACAGCCAGATGTTGTCTGTCAGGTTAGGTGCGCCAAGCATTTGGTTACCTTTACCGTCCATACCGTGACAGGCCGCACATGCCATGAAGCGGGCTTTACCAGCTTCGGCCAGTGTATCGTGATTTTCTTCCATTTCACGACCACTCAGGCTCAACACGTAAGCAACAGTTTCTTTGATGCCTTGCTCACCCATGGCGTCGATCCATGCAGGCATTGCTGCAATACGACCGTTAGTCAGGGTTTCTTTAATCTTGGCACCAGAACCGCCGTACAGCCAGTCATCATCAGTCAGGTTAGGGAAGCCCATGTTACCGCGGGCATCTGAACCGTGACACTGTGAACAGTTCTGCATAAACAGACGCTGACCCACTTTAACCGCTTCTTCGTTTTTAACCAGTTCTTCTACTGGTACCTGAGCGTACGCTTCGAAGATTGGGTCAAACTTTTCAGCAGCGAAGTCTAACTCACGGTCATACTGAACCAGATAACCTTCTTCTTTCGCTTCAATACGTGCCTGAGCTGATTCTTCTAAAGACTGTACATTCTGGTTAGAACTCTTCCAGCCCCAGAAACCTTCCCAGGAACCTAAACCAGGATACAGAGCTAAGTAGAAGAAACTCCATACGATTGTGATGTAAAACAGAATGGTCCACCATCTTGGCAGCGGATTGTTGATTTCAACAATCCCGTCAAACTCGTGTCCCATTGACTCGCCTTCCGGATGGCCGGTGTAGTTGGTCAGGTTCCAACGTAACAGCAAGTAACTTCCGACTATGGTTCCCAGTGTGATCACAGAGATCCAAATTGTCCAAAACATGCTCATGAGTGTTAACTCCCGCTATTCTTTCTTTGATTCTTCTTTGTCTTCGTCGGCAAAGGGGAGGTTAGCGGCCTCGTCGAACTTTTTCTTGTTACGACCGCTAAATGCCCACCACACAATGCCCATAAATATGACGAAGACGATGACAGTAAAAATGCTGCCTACAGTACCCTGGTCCATACTATTTCAGGTATGTGCCAAGAGATTGTAGATAAGCAATAAGGGCTTCCATTTCGGTTTTGCCTTTTACTGCCGCCTGTGCACCTGCGATGTCTTCCTCTGTGTAAGGCACGCCCAGAGTCTGGAATACTTCCATCTTCTTAGCGGTGTCTTCACCGGTCAGCGTGTTTTCTGCTAACCATGGGAAGCCTGGCATGTTTGACTCAGGTACAACATCACGAGGGTTAATCAAATGAACGCGGTGCCACTCATCACTGTAACGGCCACCAACACGGGCCAGATCAGGACCAGTACGCTTAGAGCCCCACAGGAACGGATGTTCCCATACTGACTCACCAGCTACTGAATAGTGACCATAACGTTCTGTTTCAGCACGGAATGGGCGAATCATCTGGCTGTGACAACCTACACAACCTTCACGGATGTAGATATCACGACCTTCTAATTGCAGGGCAGTGTAAGGCTTAAGACCTTTTACCGGCTCCATTACCTGCTGTTGGAACATCAGCGGCGTGATCTGAACCAGAGCACCGAAGCTGATTGCAATTAAGATAAGAACTGTTAGCAGACCAACGTTCTTTTCAACTAATTCATGTGGATTACGCATTTCTACTACTCCTTATGCTGCGGCTGGTTCTGGAACCAGGCTACCTTTCGGTGCACTTACTGTTCTGTAAGTGTTGTAAGCCATGATTAACATACCGGCAACAACGAAGCAGCCACCCACGAAACGTACAACATAGAATGGTTTAGACGCTTCCAGAGACTCAACAAAGCTGTAAGTCAGGGTACCGTCAGCGTTAACTGCACGCCACATCAGACCTTGCAGAACACCAGACATCCACATTGCTACGATGTACAGCACCACACCAATGGTAGCGAACCAGAAGTGAACGTTAACCAGTTTGGTTGAGTACATTGCTTTTTGACCGAACAGGTGCGGGATCAGGTGGTAGATTGAACCAATTGATACCATGGCAACCCAGCCCAGTGCACCAGAGTGTACGTGACCTACGGTCCAGTCAGTGTAGTGTGACAGCGCGTTTACGGTTTTGATTGCCATCATCGGGCCTTCGAAGGTAGACATACCGTAGAAAGACAGAGAAACAATCAGGAAACGCAGAACAGGGTCGGTACGCAGTTTGTGCCATGCGCCTGACAGCGTCATGATACCGTTGATCATGCCACCCCAGGACGGTACGAACAGGATCACCGACATAACCATACCTAAAGACTGAGTCCAGTCAGGCAGGGCAGTGTAATGTAAGTGGTGAGGACCAGCCCAGATGTACAGTGAAATCAGCGCCCAGAAGTGAACAACTGACAGACGGTACGAGTAAACCGGACGTCCGGCCTGCTTAGGTACGAAGTAGTACATCATGCCTAAGAAGCCCGCAGTCAGGAAGAATCCTACCGCGTTGTGACCGTACCACCATTGCATCATGGCATCTACGGCACCAGCATACATTGAATAGGATTTCATGAATGAAACAGGAAGCGCCATACTATTACCAATATGTAACACCGCAACCGTCAGCATAAAGGCACCCAGGAACCAGTTCGCTACATAAATGTGCGAAACCTTACGAATAGCAAGGGTTCCAAAGAAGTTAATGATGTAAGCAACCCACACCAGGGCAATCAGGATATCGATTGGCCATTCCAGCTCTGCGTATTCTTTACTGGTTGTATAACCGAAAGGCAGGGTCAGAACTGCTGCAACGATAACGGCCTGCCATCCCCAGAAGGTAAAGGCGGCGAGCTTATCGCTGAACAAGCGAACCTGAGATGTACGCTGAACGATGTAGTAAGAGGTTGCGAACAATGCACAGCCACCGAAAGCAAAAATTACGGCGTTGGTGTGCAAAGGACGTAGGCGAGAATAGGTTAACCATGGAATGTCGAAGTTCAGGGCCGGGGCAAATAATTGCGCTGCAATAAATACCCCAAGGCTCATTCCCACAATACCCCAAATAACGGTCATAATGGTAAATTGCCGTACAACTTTATAGTTGTAATCTGGCTGTGCTTGGCTTATTTCACTCATTGTAATGAATCTTCCACTTCTTTTAAAAAAGGGTTTCCAACCGTGATACTAACGTATTTCAGGTGAGGTTGCGGACATCCCCTGAAGCCTATAGTTTATGGTTTATTGTCTACAGGCCAGTTGGTACCGCGGATAATAAAGTTTTTAATAATAAAAAGATACCATAAACTAGGAGCGCTTGATCCTAGTCAATAAAGAAAAACTGACATTTACAAAATAGTGATATTAATGATCAAAAATTTAACATTTGAGCGGTTACACAAGGTTAAACATGTCATTGTTTTTGCGGTAATTCTGCTAACTGCGGTAGTGGTCGGAATGGTGAATATTCTTAGCGAGAATAATAACTATAAGCCTGATAATAAAACGTCATGTTGGCTGGCTGGTAATTCTTGCGAAATTGGACTACCAGAAGGCACATTTACGGTGGTGATGGACCGTTTGCCGACAATCGAAGAACAAATCCCGCTAACCGTGACATTGCCTGAGGGGCTGCAAATAGACTCAGCCTATATTGAAGGCGTGAATATGTTTATGGGTAAAATTCCGGTACCACTTGAGCCTGAGGATAACCAGCAGTGGCAGGGGTGGTTTATGCTGGGGGCTTGCTCAGAATCCACCATGCAATGGCAAATGGTGATAACAATAAAAAACCGGCCGGAGCCGGTTTGGATATTCTTTACCACCCAGATGTAGCTTACATCTGAGATTGCAGGTAATTAGGTAAGCCGAGGATTTTAATCAGCTTAAGCTGTTGTTCAAGCCAGTGCGCGTGGTCTACTTCGGTGTCGTCGAGCAGTTCGACTAAAAAGTCACGCGTAACGTAATCCTGGGCTTCTTCGCACACAGCGATAACTTCTTTCAATTTAGCACCGACTTCGTACTCTACACGCAAATCGCTTTCGAGCATTTCCGGAACGTCTTTACCCACTTTAAAGCCAGTACGCTGAGTCATATCCGGTGCGTACTCAAGCATCAGCATACGATCGATAAGCTTGGTGGCATGACCTTTCTCATCGTCGAACTCGTGATTGATGCGCTCATACAATTTGTTGAACCCCCAATCGAGGTACATTTGTGCATGAATGAAATACTGATCCATCGCCGCGAGCTCGTATGAGAGCAGTTCGTTGAGGCCCTCAAGGACTTTTTGATTACCCTGCATTAGTCGTCTCCCATTACTTGTGCTTGCAGATAGTTCTCGATACCCATGTTTTCAATCTGGTATTCCTGGGTTTCGAGCCAGTCTAAGTGTTCTTCTTCATATTCGAGTAACGATTCAAGAATATCGCGACTTACATAATCCTGCTTTTCCTCACACAGCGCGATCGCCTTGCGGAGCAGGGGAAGTTGCTCTTCCTGAAACTTCTTATCGCACTGAAGCATTTCTTCGGTGTGCTCACCAATATAAAGCTTACCCAGCGCCTGAAGATTAGGCAGACCTTCCAGAAACAAAATGCGCTCGATGAGTTCATCAGCTTGTTTCATGTCTTTGATGGACTTTTTGTAGTCTTTCTCGTTGAGCTCTTCCAGGCCCCAGTTTTTAAACATACGGGCATGAAGGAAGTATTGATTGATCGAGGTCAACTCACTGGTTAACACTTCGTTTAGTATGGCAATTACCGATTTATCGCCTTGCATAATCTGATTCCTGAGCGTTTAATGGCTTAAGTGTAGGCGGTATTGTACGACATATCAAGTTTTTCTATAAAAAACAGTCACATACAAATGATAACGATTATCGGTTTGTCCTTTGTTAGTATTTGGCGTAACACCCTGATTACTCGACTAAAGACAAACTTTCCTCAGCAAAACCCAGTCCGGCCTCGGTAAAGAAGTTAAACACTTTATCAACGCCGTTATCGGCCAGGGCAGATACTTCATCCTCATAGCGGGCAATTGCCGCTATCTTACCGCTGTAACCGGCGTTTTTAAGCTGTTTGGTAATGTTGATGGCATCCTCAATAGACGGCAGGGCCAGCAGAACCAGCTGAACATGGCGGATATCAAGGTTTTCCCACAGGTCAACGTCTTCACCGTCGCCGTTGATCACATTCATGCCGTCCTTGCGCATACGCTGAATTTTTGCTCGGTCGGCATCCATTCCCCATACGCGGGAGTCTGCAATCTTATTTAACGAGGTAAATGCACCGATACCAACACGACCAAGGCCAACCACAAGGATCTTGGCGCGAGTAATTTCGGGGTAGATGTCTTCTTTGAGTCGAACCGGACTCTCCAGCTTTTTAACCGGCTCTTTAATGCGCTGATAAATGCTGTGAGAGTAGCGGTAAATAATACTGGTAAAAATAAACGAAATTGAAGTGGTGACTGCCAGTACCACCAGCCATTTTTCACCCAGCATACCCAGGCTCACGGCTAACGCCCCGACAATAAGGCCAAATTCACTGTAGTTAGACAACACCAAACCACCGAGGTAGGCAGTACGACCACGCAGCTGCAGGCGGGTAAACAGCCAGAAGAACAGCATAAATTTAATTGGAATGATCAGTACCAGCAGGCCTGACATCATCAACATGTTGATATCCGGCAGGGCGGTTAGCCCGATGGATAAGAAGAAGCCAATCAGGAAGAGATCTTTAAACGCCAGCAGAGACTTCGCCATCTCTGAGGCTTTTGGATGGGGAGCAAATAATAATCCGAAAATAAGCGCGCCGAGATCGCCTTTGATATTGACCAGTTCGAATAAGTGATATCCACCCAGGGCAAATATAAACCCGGTAAGAGGGAGTAACTCACCGTGCCCGGACTGATTGAGTACACGCTTTAAAACAGGCATTAATGGAATAATTAGCAACAGTAGCGGTGCCCACAAACTGGGTATTTTACCGGTGGCGACAACCAGAAAAACCACCGCAAAAATATCCTGCATAACCAGCACACCAATGGCCAGTTTGCCATGGCGGGTTTTTGATTCACCCGCTTCTTCAAGTACTTTTACAACGCACACCGTACTGCTGAACGAAAAGGCAAAAGCGATAAGGGCTGCGGATTGCCAGTCTATCTGGCCGGTTAAAGCACTCAGAACCGCGCCTGCACCAATCAGTAACGCGGTAATAACAACTACCCAAAGCACAGTATGCGCAATACTGCCGGCCCAGACTTCCCGTTTGGATAAATCTTTTAAATTCAGCTTAAGGCCAATCGTAAAGAGCATTATGGTAATGCCCAGATTGGCAAATGTAGTAATAGCAGGGGTGGCTGAAAAGCCAAATGCGTTAAGCAGAAATCCGGCAACCAGATAGCCAACCAACGGTGGGATGCCTACAAGTTTTACGCCCAGGCCACATACAAAAGCGAAGAGTAAAAATATATATTCCATTAAATGCTATCGAATTACCGGTTTTCTACAAAATATCACGATAGTTCAATAACTGGCAAAGTTACTTACGCAAAAAATATGGCGAAAACCAGGCTGGTATACCAATGTCTTAGTCGACAGAGAGTACTCTACGCCGATTTACCAACCAGTCGTGGCGCAGCGGAAGTGGTCGTGGGGAAATGAAAAGACCGAAGTTCAGCTTTAGTGAGCTTCGGCCATTCTCTCGTTATGCTCCAGAAAATTCAGCTCCTGCAGCAACTCGTATTCACGTACCTTGATAGTACCCAGTTCGAAGGTGATTTCCCGTTTACGTTCGGTAGGGTCGTTCGGCAAAGGCTTGCGGCGAACTTCCGCCTTATTTAACGGGGTAACGTTAGAGTACTGCGTAGACGATGAGTAATTCTGCTCAAACGTACCGGGGATATAGGATGACTTCTCAAAAGACAGCCCCGTAGCAGGTGAGCCATTTTGTTCAGCCTGAGCTGCCATGGACTGCTCTTTGTACGCGTTGACTTCGTCTGCTCTGTCCATTGCTCGCAGTTTACGGGCAAATATTTCCAGACCAACACGATTAACAGTAACGCCGAGTTCCTGGCATTGCTTATAGGTAATGTCGTTGTCTCTGTAATTGTTCTGACGAACTAATCGTTTTACGGTTTCTAATTTTTCCATTTTTGCGCACTTATTATTTTATCTGACTGATTTAATGCCAGAATTTATAGTTATGGATTATTATGATGTTAAGAATCGTAAACTTACCGATTTCAAAGGTCGATGTTACAGGTGATTAATTGAGCACGCAATGCTACGAAAGTCAAATATTTGACGTGTTTTTAACCGTTTTTTGCACTTTCATTGCGTTTAACTGTATGATTCGTGCTGTAAATTTACTTGACGCTAGAAGGTAAAAATCAGTTGTCGGCAGTAAGTAAGGAAACGTCAAAAAACCGTGCTATCACCCGCGTACTCGTTATTGAAGGGGCTGTAAACCTACTGTTGTGCGTGGTAAAGCTGGTCATCGGGTTGATTACCCAGTCTTCGGTGATACTGGCCGATGCATTGCACTCCCTGACCGACTTAACCAATAATATTATCGCAGTAGTGGCCATGCGTATTAGTCATAAGCCGCCTGATAATTCCCATCCCTATGGTCATCAGAAATTTGAATACCTGGCTATCTTTATATTAGCGGTACTGCTGAGTGTAGTGGCGTTCGAATTAGTAGCCTATGCTATCGAAAATCACGGTCAGGTGGTACAGCAAAGTTATGCCGGGCTGGCTATTCTCATTCTGGCCATAGTGGTTAATTTTACGCTTAGCCAATGGGAAGGGGCACAGGCTAAGAAACTGCGTTCAAAACTGCTTGCAGCCGATGCCAAGCATACCTTCAGCGACGTGCTGACCTCCATTGCCGTGTTGGTTGGCTGGCAACTAGCTGCACTCGGCTATTACTGGCTGGATACGCTGTTTTGTTTACTGGTGGCGGTGTTTGTTGGCAAACTGGCCTGGGAGCTTTTTCAGCAGGCCTTACCGGTACTTGTTGACGCCGATGTAACCGACGAGATGTTTACGTCGGCGCAGCTTGAGTCAATTGTGAATGAGTTTAAGCCTATTGAGCAAGTGACTGATATTCGTAGCCGGGCGATGGGTGAGCAGGTGATCTGCGATCTTACCCTATGTATTGATCCTCAGCTCTCGCTCACTGCGGCGCATGCCCTGTCTCATGCGTTCGAGGACCGCCTCAAAGAGGAGTTTGATCTGTATGATGTCATCATTCATATAGAACCTGCTAAATCAACATAATCAAGGAGTTGATGTGCGACAGTTAATTTTTACCTACCTGATTGCAGCGTTGGTTATCAGTATTGTGTTAAGCCTTTGGTTACCGGTGCTGTGGTGGTTAGTTGTGCTCAGCGGTGGCCTGCTGGGCGTGGCAATTTACGATGCTCGTCAGCACAAACATTCCTTGTTGGTTAACTTTCCCCTGATAGGCCGTATGCGCTGGATAATCGAAGATTTCCGGCCGTTCTTTCAACAATACCTATTGGAAACGGAAACCAGCGGCCGGCCCATCAGCCGGATGTTTCGCTCAATTGTGTATCAGCGCGCCAAAGGCAGTATGGACAGCGTGCCTTTCGGTACTCAAATTGACACTTACAAGTCGGGCTATGAATGGATTGGACATTCACTGTCTGCCTTAAGCGTTGACGAACTCGATGACGATCCCCGTGTAGTTATTGGCGGGCCGGATTGTAAACAGCCCTATGCGGCCAGTATTCTCAACATTTCAGCTATGAGCTTTGGCGCGTTGAGTAAAAACGCCGTGCTGGCGTTAAATAAAGGTGCAGCGCTGGGTGGTTTTTACCAAAACACCGGCGAGGGTGGGCTTACACCTTACCACCTTGAAAATGGTGGTGATATTGTGTGGCAGATTGGTACGGGCTATTTTGGCTGTCGTACCAAGGATGGCCGTTTTAATGAATTGCAGTTTGAGGAAAAAGCCAAACTACCCGCGGTAAAAATGATAGAAATAAAACTCTCCCAAGGGGCTAAGCCCGGCCATGGAGGGATTTTACCGGCCCATAAAAACAGCCAGGAGATTGCCGATATCCGCGGTGTTACTGCTGGCGAAGACGTTATTTCACCGCCTACCCACAATGCTTTTAATACGCCGCTTGAAATGCTTGAGTTTATTAAGAAGCTGCGAGAGTTATCCGGTGGCAAGCCAATCGGTTTTAAACTGGCATTGGGGCGCAAAAGTGAGTTTCTTGCCATTTGTAAAGCCATGAAGCAAACCGGAATCACACCGGATTTTATTACCGTGGATGGCGGGGAAGGCGGCACCGGAGCGGCACCACTGGAATACTCTAATTCCATAGGTTTTCCGCTCAGAGAAGCGTTGGCATTTGTGGATGATGCCCTGGTAGGATTTGACCTCAGAGACCGGATAAAAATCATTGCTTCAGGTAAAATCATTACTGCTTTTCAGATTGTTAAAAACCTCTCACTGGGTGCTGATTTGTGTAACAGTGCCCGGGGAATGATGTTTGCGATTGGTTGTGTACAGTCTTTGTCGTGTAATACCAATACTTGTCCAACCGGTGTCGCGACTCAGGATCCAAAGTTATATAAAGGCCTGGATGTAAATCACAAGAGTACCAGGGTGGCCATGTTCCATAAGAAAACCATCCTGGCCATGGTGGATATTTTGTCGTCTACCGGTCATAGCAGCACTGAACACTTAAATCGTACGCATATTTTCCGCCGGGTCGACCAGCACACCGTATTACGCTACGACGAAATTTTCCCATTAATTCACCCGGGTAGTTTTATGGATGAAGACGATGCCCCCAAGGCTTATCAGTTACATTTAAAAGAGGCCTGCGCCTCAACCTTCAAGCCGGCGAATACCCTGGCTGAGGTGAATCATGAAACCCAGTCGGTTTAGCCACGATGTATAAAACGGTTTTACCGATAACTTAATATATTGATAAACATCAAATAGTCATCGCGCAGATGTACTACACTAAGGTAAACAAAACAGCCAAATAAGGAGGCTGACAATGAGTGGTTATAACAGCGTTTTAGTTGCAATTGATGTATTTGCTAATGAGCACAGCAAAGTGGTGGAAAAAGCCCTGGAGCTGGCCGGCTCTCCGGGCAAAATAAACCTGATATACGTTGCCTATCCGCAAACTAATTTTGAGCCCTATGGCTTGTTTTTAGAGCGGGACTTTTCAGAAGAGGTGCGCGAGCAGGCGCTTAAGAAATTGCAGGGCATTGCCGACGGACACAGCATCCCCAGAACTCATCTGCACGTAGCGATTGGTTCTGCTGCCGAAGAGATCCATGAAATGGCCAAAAAGCTCAATGCCGACTTAATCGTTATGGGCACACATGGCCAAAGCGGTGTGCAATTGCTGCTTGGCTCTACAGCCAACTCTGTGCTGCACGGCATCGAGTGTGATTTGCTGGCCGTTAAGGTATAAACAGGGAGCGCACAGCCGTTTGTGCTGTGCGCACGTTATTTATTTGGTTTCAGCACCCGCTGATTGACCGGCGTCGAGTTGTTCAGCGTAACGGCCTGCCATTACTGATTCCGCGCCTTCCTGCTGTAAATTGAGTGCGGTGATAGGGAACGGGATAACAATATTTTCTTCATTAAATCTCTTGTGTAGTGCCTTGATAAACGTCGACTTCACAAAGAAACGATTGAAATACTCTTTGGTTCTTAGCATGACGGTGAAATTAATGCTGGAATTATCAAAGGTGTGATACACCACAAAGGGATCGTAAGACTCTACTCCCCATTCGTGCTCGAGCAGTATCTGATTTGCCACCTCCAGAGTGACCTTTTCAACAAATTCCAAATCAGAATTATAGTGAACGCCGACCTCTACGGGCACCGACAGCTCCTTTTCAGGATAATAATAATTGATGATTTTGGACTGCGATACTTTGCTGTTGGGCACTATGACGATATTGTTTGGCAGCATTTTTATCCAGGTTGACCGCCAGCCAATTTTATCTACAAAACCCTGTTCGCCGCTTTCCAGCTCGATGAAGTCGCCGATACGGAAAGGTTTATCGATAATGATTTGCACGCCGGAGAAGAAGTTTTCCAGGGTAGGTTGCAGGGCCAGCGCCACGGCCAAAGAAGTGATACCCAGTGAGGCAATGAGTGGCGTTACCGAAATACCTAAGGATCCCAGCACCAACAATACACACAGGCCAATAAGCAGAGCACGGATAGCCCCACTGGCAATGCTGCGGGTATTATTCAGCAACGGCGAGCGGGAAGCATAAACCTTGATAGCATAGGTGATCCAGCGTTCTATAAACAAAATAAGCGTAATGATGACCATCGCCTGGATCACATGACCGAAGATTTCGGTATCTTCTTTTGCTAATGCGCCGGTGATCGTTACCCCGTAGCGAATCAGCCATAGCAGAATGGTTAATATTGTCAGGTTGAGAGGGGCGTTGAGGGCAAGAATGAGAACCTGATAAAAGTGACTGTGCTCGCTATCCTGTTGCTGCATCTGAGCGCGCAAACGCACCAGAAAAAGGCGTTTTGCGATATATAAAATGATTATAATAGCAAGGCAACCGCCGGCGATCATACTTTGCTTTCTTGTCAAAACATCAATGAATTCCATGACTTAAGATTCCCTTAATCGAAATGCGCGACACTATAGAAAATGAGCCGATTAATTATCCTGCAATCTATACACCATACATTCATAGTGGTGGCCTGAGATTATGGTATAAATAGGTCCGGCGTCATGTGCAGAGCAGTTATGGAGCAGTAATGTTTGTTACCAAAGTTACCGGCATTAAACGGTTATATTATGCAACCTGGTATTCACTCAAAGGACTGAAAGCCGCGTTTTTGAGTGAACCCGCGGTTCGTCAGGAACTGGCCTTGCTGGTGTTCGGTGTAGCAATAAGCTTCTGGCTGGATGTGACCGCGGTTGAACGAGTACTGATGGTTAGTAGCCTGCTATTAATTATTATTGTAGAACTGCTCAATAGTGCTATAGAAGCTGTGGTTGACAGAATAGGGCCGGAAATTCATGAACTCAGCGGTAAAGCCAAAGATATTGGCTCTGCGGCTGTTTTTGTGGCAATCATGCTGGCGCTATTTTGCTGGGCTACTATTTTGTATCCGTTAATTCTCGATCTTTTTTAAGCGGCGCAGGTCTTTGAACCAAAAGGCACCGCCTGCTGCCACTGCCATAGCACAGGCACCGCCAAGCAAAGTCGCTCCAACAGGCCCTACTGCCGCAGCAACGGCGCCTGCGCGAAAATCACCCAGTTGGTTTGAAGAAGCGATAAATATAGAATTGGCAGCACTCACCCGGCCACGCAATGCATCCGGGGTATTTAATTGCACTACAGCGCCACGAATGACCACGCTTATCATGTCAGATGCGCCATAAACAAACAGCGCGCAGGCCGCAAGCCATAGCGTTTCTGAAAGCGCAAAAGTAATAATTGATAGGGCAAACACGCCAAGCGAAATAAACAAGGTTGTACCGGTGTTTTCGAATTCTGTTTTGAAACGAGATAAGTAAATACCCATTAGTACCGCGCCTGCTGCCGGCATGGCTCGCAGGAATCCCAGCCCCTCAGGCCCCACATTTAAGATGTCTGCGGCATATACCGGTAGCAGAGCTACGACACTACCTGACAACACAATCAGCAAATCCAGGCTCAGGCTACCCAGCACAATTTGATTTTGCCAGACATAACGCAAGCCGCCGAGCAAATCCCGCTTACCTTTACCGGTATTGGCTGCCCCCATGGTTGGGATCTGATAAAAGCAGGTGAGGGTGGCAATGGCCGCGGCGACCAATAGCCAGTAGATATTTCGATCTAACAGCGCAATCAGAATACCCGCCACAAATGGGCCTACGGTAAGAGCAATATTCCACACCGTACTGGTGATAGCCACGGCCTGATTTAAATGGTGTGGCGGGACCAGATTCGGTAACGTTGCCTGCAGTGCCGGCGACATAAACGCTTTGCCACATCCGTGCAAGCTGATTAGCGCCAACAGGAACCACTTATTAAAATCCGGTGTCATCATTAATAGCGCAAAACCGCTAAGCACCGCCAACTGCATGGTGGCACCAGCTAGCAAAATTTTGCTGCGGGAGATGTGGTCTACTGCCCAACCGGTGATAGGAAATAATAAATACACCGGCACAATCTGGAACAAACCTACTAACGCTAAATCGAAAGGATCGCCGGTGCGTTCGTACAAATGCCAGGCAAACGCCACTGCCATAATAGACTCGATGGCACTAAAAATACCTCGTCCGAACAAAAACCAGACAAAGCGGGAGGTAAATACCGAAGATTGCGTCATTATTGGAATTACATTTGGGGGCAGGGCGTAAGAGCCATTTAAACAATAGTGCTATGCTACCAGATCACCACGGCTCTGTGGCGTAAGTTTGGACAGGGCAAACAGAATTTCGGTTAAAATTGATATAACAGTAACTAAAAAAGGCGCAACCTAAACGGTGTTAGGTTGCGAAACCGGCCGGGAACAGCCAATGAAACCTTTAATACATCTTGTAAGGCAGGAATTTACCTGACATGACAACGTGAACTCTGTCGCCTTTGGGATCTTCCTCGCGCTGTAAGTCCATGGAGAAATCGATAGCGCTCATAATGCCGTCACCAAACTCTTCGTGGATAAGCTCTTTGAGCGTGGTGCCATATACATTTACCAGTTCGTACCAGCGATAAATTAACGGATCGGTTGGCACTTCAGTAGGTAAAGAACCTTTATAAGGGGCAATTTGTAGCCAGGCAACGGCTTCATCACTGAGCCCTAGCAGTGAACCTACACCTTCAGCCTGCTCTTTGGTCATGGCCATCTGACCTAAACACGCGGCGGTACTCCATTCTTTTGACTGACCTACAACTTCAGCAATTTCAGACCACTTAATTCCTTTGGTAATTTTGGCAGACTGGATCATTGCGGTAACCTGGGTACGATCGGTAATCATGATGTTAGCTTCCTGTATTGGGTTAAACGATATTAAGTTTTGGGCACAAAAAAACGCCCATGCCATTACCAGCAAGCTGGCACAGCATGAGCGTCTTTGCTCAAACACATAGACCGTGTTTATGAATCAATTTGTTCATAAAATGGAAGCATTAACGATGCCATGTTAATAATTCCATATTTTTCAAATGGATAAGTTGTACCGATTATCCGTTGCACACCACGTATGACCTATATTGGCGCATAATACCTATCAATAAGCACCACCTTAGCGCGTGGAACTTCATAAATCAGGCAAAAGAAAAGCCGCTCCGAGGCGGCTTTTTACTTACCCTAATGCTTACTGGAACACAGGCATATCGCTGGCATCACCATAGTCTTCTATGGTGGGCAGATTTTTCAGTGTCTCCATGTCTTCATCACTGATGACAAAGTCCACGTCCGCGTTATTTTTCATATGCTCCGGGTTGGTCGACTTAGGTAATGGCAATAAGCCAAGCTGTAAATCATAACGAATAGCTAACTGCGGTACAGAAACCCCGTACTTATCTGCTAATGCTTTAATTTCGTCATTTTTAAACAGTTCGCCATGGCCCACCGGAGAGTAGGCTTCTATCAGCATTTCCTGCTTCTGAACAAACTCAATTAGCTCAAAAGGGGTATTACTGGCATGCGCCAATACCTGGTTTACCAGTGGTTTCACTGTGCAGTTCTCGAGGATGTTCTGAATATCCTGCTGCTTAAAGTTAGACAGGCCAATAGCACGCAGTTTGCCATCTTTGTAAGCTTCTTCCAGCGCTTTCCACGCCTCCAGGTTTCCTTCAAAGTAACGATCATCATCGCCAAAGTTTGCCCATGGCTGCGGACTGTGGATGATCATCATATCAATGTAGTCGAGGTCCAGTTTAGCCAATGACTCATCAATAGCCTTTTTCGCCTCGTCATAAGACTTAGCTTCGGCCGCCAGCTTAGTTGTAATAAAGAGTTGGTCACGAGGTACGTTGCCTGCCTTGATACCACGACCTACACCGGCTTCATTTTCGTACGCCTGCGCGGTGTCTATGTGACGGTAGCCGGCTTCAATTGCACTGGCTACCACCTATTCAGCATCTTCATCCTCTACCATCCAGGTACCCAGGCCAATTTTGGGGATCAGTACATTATTTGCCAATGTATAGTATTCGTTCAACATTATCGTCTCCTTGTTTTCGTATCCAAAATTTAGACGCGCAGTGTGACTCTTGCTGACACGTATAAAAGCGGTGAATCAGCTAATCAAAAATGCTAAGTCACCATGTGTACTTATTTGTTCTGATAAGGCCAGAATTTGGACTTGAAGGAAACTCTGGGATCCTTGCCTATATGTCTGACACAGTCAGTAATTTGGTTTATTACACGCGGCAGTAGTAGATAACCGAAGCGTCGCACGCTTGTCGTGTCTTTGATAATTGTTGTCGCTGCAGCGATAACACATCATTCGGCAGCCTCATTAAGGTAATGGTGCAGGCAATTTTCGTCTGTAAGGTGAACCAGGGTGTGGTCAACCTGATGTTTGTAGCCAGTAAGCCCAATAAAATCGAATAAAAAGGGCCGTTTGCTGTAGGCCGGCACACCACTGACTGAGCGCGTGCTCAGTGACTCACCTGTTTGTGCATACAAAAATAATGAGGATCTTATTATGAGTCGAAATTCAGGTATTGCGATGGCAGCAGGGGGCGCAGCAGTCGGCGCCGCGATGGGTAACGCGATTGGTAACGCGATTGGTAACTTGGTAAGAATGCGTAGTTTCCGTAAGAAGATGGTGGATGAGCTTATCAGTGACTTTGGCGCCTTGATTGCCACAGAAACTGTGGTGTACTGGGTACAAAATGACGGTTCAACTGACTTTGCTTACCGGGAATATGCCGACAAACAGGTGCAAAACCGTATCTACCAGGATGTCATGGCCTGTTATGGCGAAAAGGCGGCTGATTTCGTTGACTTCAGAATACAGAAATCGCGGGAGAAGGGAGTGGCATTTAACCTTAGCCAGGGACTAAAGGACTTTCTGGAAGCAGAAGGGATAGAACATAATAATCAGATTACCATTGAAGACTATGCAAATCGGCTGACATCGATTAAGCCGAAAAATCCCTCTATCAGAAGTTTACTGCTGGTACTGGGTAAGCAGCCTTCTTTTCTGCGAAGTGTGGGTATTGTTATTACTCTTATCACCTGGCTTGTGGTGCTGTCGGTGATTGCCAATATGGGGCTCGAAGTATCATCATTAGCTATTTCATTCTGCGTTGCGACGCTGGTTGTTATTCTGGGTGGCAGAAAGCTAATGGCCGCCTATGTTAGCAATAAGATAAACGGACAGTTTGAAGCTTTAAACGAAGAGTACGAAGAACTGGAAAAGCGTTTTTACGAAGATGCCAACGCGATTAGTTAATCCACCGGGCATTGGTGTATTGTTTTGTTTTGTTTTTAGACGCCCTCAATTACTGGCCTTATGTTTGATAAGGCCAGCTACTTTTGTTAACTGATCACTTTTGTTGAAGATATTGATACCAGTTGATTTCTAATTGGGGTGACCTGTCACTTTCCAGCGCTGCCTGCAGGCGCTCAGCGCCATCATAGCGGTTAAAAAGCTCACTTAACGTGGTGAGGTGCGCTTCATAGCTCGCTAAAATTTTCTCTCTTACCGAGGGGTTTTCTATCTTCGCTATAGCGGCAAAAATCAAATCAGGCTGGCGGCGGGTTTCAAAGTTAAATAGCGATAAAAATTCAAACAGGCTTCTTTGTTCGGCCGTACCACAGGATAACTGTCGTTCCCGGTAACCGTTGGCAAAGTACCATGCTTTTAATGTTTCCAGGGTTAGCAAGCTTTCGCAATGATTCGCCCGGCTGTAGGTTTCCTGCAAAGCAAAAAACACCTGAGAACTGGCTGGTGCCGGTTCGTTCTTCAGATACTCAAGCCAGTCATTGAGGGGCTTATCCAGCAATGGTGCAACTGCAATAGCCCTGGCATGAAAATACTGGCGTTTATGGGGGGCATCGGACACTAAGTTATTCTGAAAAATCACATCCTTATTAGCCTGAATATATTCATAATCAAACTGCCAGATACTGCGGTAATAATTGAAAATCTCATTAAGTTCTGAATCTGTAGCAGGGCGGTTAGATGCTTCCAGCTCGTACATAATCGCCGGTGGGTTAGATTTGATTTCTTTAGGAAAGAGTAGGTTCAGGGCCAACCAGGCAATAAGCACAGACAGCAAAATGCCTAAGCCAAGACCAAATTTAACTTTTGTACCGTCGTGCTGATCAGTGAGTAAGGTGAATTTATCTTTAATAATAACGTGCATGACTGGCTGCCTCCCTGATGCCTGGCATGTTCTTATAATTAAGAAGGTGAGCCTGGACGACTGAACCTCTCATCTTATGTAAGGATATTTTAACTACTAAATTTACGCAAATGTCATTGATAACTATGCAATTGAGGCTGCTATATAGTAGGTTTGTGCAATGCTTAGATCTGCAGTTTGTATTTTACCAGGTTGCAGATCAATGATTGTTATTGCCAGTGAAGGTACAAAGTTTATGGATGTTGTTTTTAAAATGGTGGGAACAGGGAGTTCAGATTCCGACACGATGTTTAATACGGGGGCTGCAATTGTTAGCGCATCCGGGGCCTTTTTGATTGATTGTGGATTCACTATTAAAAGTGCTTTAAACACATGTGGCATTGGGTTCGATAACATTTCCGGTATTTTTATCAGTCATGTACATGGTGATCATGTATTCGGTTTAGAGCGAGTGGGCTACGAATATCTGTTTCGTCTACAACGAAAAGTGCCACTTTATTTAAAGCGTGAAATTTATGATGAGTTGTGGCATCAGACCCTAAAAGGCTCTATGGGCAGAATTGGTGAGGGCGACGCCACACTGGAAGACTTTTTTGATGTGCGGTTTATTGAGCAGAACCAGTTTAGCTTTGAGGGCGTCAATTATGAGGTCTTCGAAGTAGCCCATACCCCTGGGAAACCGTGCTATGGCATTTGTATCAATAAGAAAATACTCTATACCGCAGATACCCTGGCCATTCCGGATATAGTAAAACAGTACGACTACGATTTTTGCTTTCACGATGTGTCATTACATGAAGGTAACCCGGTGCATGCAAACCTGAGTTCGTTATTGGACTATCCCGATAACGTAAAACAAAAGATACTTTTAATGAGTTATGGCGATGACTGGCTATCCTTCGAAGGTGTCGTAACAGAACATTTTATGGGTTTTGCCAAACAGGGAATGAGCATTGAATTATAAGTCGTTTCATTGTGTTTTTACCGAACCGAAACATTCTAGATTTTCGGTTCTTATTAATGAAAACAAAACGCTTTACTTTGTGTACTGGCTGGAACTCAAAAAACTGGGTATAAGGCACCTTGGAGCAAGTGAAGAACTATGTGCTCAATTTTCTCCTAAGCCCCAAAAGACTATCGAGCGGGGTTTGGCGCTGGAGTCGGCAGTTTGTTTTGAGCAACCCAGCGAATTTCCCGATTTTGAGTATTACATCGGGGAAACTTTCAGTCAGGAGCAGTTATCGTCCCTCCTGCAAAAGGACGTACCATTAATTGTATTCAGACAGTGCACTTTCGGGTTAGTGAATATCGAAGGGCTATCGCTGACCAGCCAATGCGCATTTTTCGACTGTGAATTTGCTGATGATTTCAGACTAATTGCCTGCGATTTTCCGGGTAATCTGTGGTTTTGTAGCAGCAGATTTAACAAACATTTCAGTTTAAAATCATCAGGTATCCAACATAACCTGCATATGGAATCCTGCAATTTTAGCGGACCGGGAGGCGTATCGTTGCGCGGCCTGATAGCTTCTAATGTTTATCTTGATTTTGGTGTGATGGGCTGTGAAGACATTATCTGGCTTAATGAAGTGGCAATTTCCGGCGTGGTGTCAATAGGTGGTACTTTTCACAATGATATTGAAGTCATCGGTAATCAGGACCAGGAAACTGAAACGAGCAGGGGAGTGATTAAGGCATTTTATGCTGGTCGTGAACTCTATGATTCTGAGACCGCAAATACCACAATCTTAAACGGTAAGTTAAAAATTAAAGATTGTGATATCAATACTTTATTCCTTAATAACACCACTGTTCAATACTGCTCCATCAGTCAGACCGAAATAGCTACCATTCACCTTACCGATGCAACAATAGTTAAAGACTTAAGCATTTCTCAAACAACCTTTATCGCGCCTGAGTTGCCAGCTATATCCATGCAACGCACTTCTATAGAACGTCACCTGAGACTGTTTAATAATTGCTTTGTTGGCAACCTTGCACTGCAAAATTCAACCATTGACGGCAATGCCTATATTGAAGACAACCAACTTGAGGCCTGTAATCTGCAGCTTAACCGGCTCAGTGCAGCAAGACTGGTATTTCTGCCCATTAACGATATCTATGTCCAAAAGCGGCATTTCCCGCTTTCATTAGAACCCCGGCAGTTTATCGTTCAGGAGCAGGAAGCTAATGATAAAACGGCCGAACTCTACTGTTCATTAAAGAACTGGTTTAGTGATACGGGTCAACTGGACGCTGAAGACGACGCGTATTTTTTTATGCGTCAGAAGCAACCTCACTTCGCAATAACCCGATTATTGTTTGGGCATGTTTTTGGTTGGGGCGTGAGGCTTAGAAATATTGCCATATCTTCGACACTGATCATTTTGCTGTTTATGTTCCTATTCAGGTTCTGCCAGCCCGATATGAGCTGGCATGCCTCACTTGCGCTTAGCGTTCAGGGTTTTACCGGCAACTTCTTTGGCAAGTGGCCAGACTATGAGCCCAGCGGCAACATTGCGGCACTAACCGTATTTGAATCCGTTGTGGGCATTGTTTTTATCACTGTGTTCATCGGTGCCTATATACGCAAGTTGTTACGCTAGGAGAGCGTTGCGCAATTTGCCAAATAACGCAAAGTGGATCCTTTATAAAATAATTTCATCTCGCCGCGATACTCATACTATGGCTGATAAATTTACATTCCTTTAACAGTGGTACTGTCTCTTTCGGGAGATTTCCATTAAAGGTAAATCAGCAGGAATAATGAGATGAAGTTTAATAAGAAGGTTTTAGGTGCGGTGCTCACTTCCGTGTGGCTGGCAGGATGCACAGGAACAAGCAGTTCAGATAACCGCGAGATTGCTAAAACCTGTCCATTACCGTCTGAGTTTCAGTGGGAAGCCAGTTCTGCGTTGGTTTCGCCTAACGAAGGAATATTCGGTATTAAAGATCCATCCGTGGTTTATTACGAGGACGAGTATCATATTTGGGCTACGATAAATGACGGAAACTGGAAATCGGTGTATTTCAGCTTTGCTGACTGGCAAAACGCGTCGAAGGCTGTTCAACAACCTATGAATGGCACTAAGGTGGGCAACACGGTTGCACCGCAGGTGTTCTATTACCGCCCGCATAACAAGTGGTACAACTTTACGCAGTGGGGGCGGGGCTATTCAACAACCAGCGATATAACGGATGTAAACAGCTGGACCGCCAGGAAAGACTTTCTGCAAGACGGGCCTCCTATTGAGCAAGGCAAGCCAGAACTTGATTACTGGGTAATTTGTGACGATGTGAATTGCCATTTATTTTTCTCCCGAGACGATGGCGTGCTCTACAAATCCAAAACGTCCAGAGAAAACTTTCCAAACTTTGTGGGCTACGAAGTCGTAATGGAAGACCACCGTGGTAACGGCAATAGCTTCTTATTTGAAGCGGCCAATGTTTACAAAGTGGACGGCACTGATCAGTACCTGTTATTGGTGGAAGCTTATAACAGTGAAAAGGGGGCCTATGGCCCCAGATACTTCCGTTCCTGGACGGCCACAGATTTAGATGGGCCATGGACGCCACAGGCTGACACCGAACAAAACCCTTTTGCCGGAAATGCCAACGTAGACTGGGTTGAAGGCAAATGGGCAGACGGGATCAGCCACGGTGAAATGATCCGCTCCGGCTACGATGAATATCTCACCATTGATCCGTGTAACTTACAGTTTGTATTCCAGGGAGAGTCAGGGCCATCACTTAATGGTGGTTATGGCGGCGAACCTTACAAATTAGGCGTATTATCGCTTAAGTAATCAAGCAAACCGACGAGTTAACTAATACAAGGGATTGCACCGGCTTATACACCTGATGTTGGTTATGGGGACGAGCTTTACGACCAAAGTTCTGCCTATATTGACTCATATCTCGCTATGGAGATTGATAACCTGGAAGAGTTGGCTCTTAGGGTTTTCATCAACATTTTATGGAATAAGCGCATAGATTTGATAAATATTTAATAAAAACAATTTGTTAAAAGTATACATTCCGGTCGTGAGCTTATTAGATTTAATAGCTACCAGAGTAGGGGGGTTAAGACCCTAAAGAAATTTAAAGAGATTAGGGCCTTACATTTTGTTAAGGGCAAATTCGTGTGTATCCATTAAACTTTGATCAGAGAAATCAAATTCACCGTGCATTCAGTTAAAAGGCGAGGTGACCTCTGTTCAGGCAGTTCTTGATAAGTTACTCATCATTAAAACGCCTGAAAAATAACGGGAGAAATAGCAACGGCTGCGGCTACTTGTGTACCCAGAATTAATGTAGCCCCTTGATTAGCTGCCTATACGATTATCTCAAGTCGCTCACACTGATCGGCGATTTTAAATTTAATCTAAAGTTACATTTGTCTATTTTTCGAAAAGGACTACTCTTTAGGGAAAACACGTCTATTTCTATGAAAAGTCAGCAGCTTAATGAAAATTAAATTTAAATCTCGTGCCATGCTTACCCGCTTGTTTCTACTTTTCACAGTTGCACCATTTATCGCTTGTGCTTCAACAAAAGTTGTTGTGATAGAAACCATGGACGTTCCGATAGTAACCCTGTCCAGTCAGTCCTTTCAGTCGACGTTAAAACAACACTTTAACGAAGGTATTCAAATAGAGGTTTATAACATGAAGGGGAATACCGCAGACAGTAAGCGGATTGTCGATACAATTAGTGAAACATCAGAGCCAGACCTCATCGTCACTGTGGCTACGCTGGCAAGCCGATTAGCAGCCGCTACTGAGGAGTGGAAGCATATTCCCAAACTTTTCATGGTGGTAGCAGATCCTATTGGCGAAGGTTTTACAAAGCGCTTTGGTGAAGTAAGCAGTTCAAAATTAAGTGGCGAATCACACGTTATTACCGCAAGTAATAAATTAAACCTGGTGTCTCGCTCACTCTCACAGTCCTCCCTTAAAGAGAAATGGGAAATTGCGCTGGTGAGTTCAGATTACCCATCATCAGTAAGTGAGGTGAAAGCACTACAGGCTGCAATAACTAACCGACATCCATTCTCACTGACGCACGTTTCTACTCCTTATCTTTCAGAGGCAGGTGGCGCAGATGAAATGATAAAGAGTATTGTGCAGAAAATAGAGAGTTCTGAAAAACAGTTTGACGCATTATGGTTTACCACAGGTCCTATTTTACACCACCCTACGGCAGCAGGCGCGATAGCACAAACAGTGGGGGTACCAATACTCTTTGCCGAGGACAGTCAGAAAGTCAAAGATGGTGCAATTATGGGCATGATAGTAGAACCGGAGCAAATCGGGCGGTCACTTGCAGCTAAGGCTATACAAGTGTTGACGGACGAAGCAGAAGTCCGTTCAATGCCGATTAGCCGAATCACTTCATTTCAAATAATTATTAATTTGAGCGCAGCTCTACAACACAATATCGTTATTCCATCAGACATCTTGCGTAATGCTAGGGTAGTAGGAACAACTCGATGAAATTAACTGCTAAAATTGGACTTTGGCTGATACCCGCTGTAGTAACTGGAGTCGCAGTACTTGGCTACACGTCTTATCTCACAGCTTACCAAACGCTTAAACAGCGTGAGTTTGAAACACTGGCAGTATTCGCATCTCAGATGGCGTATGAAATTGCTGATAGCAGAGAGCAAGTTCTGGTTTCAAGTGGTCTGAAAGGCATAGCATCATTTGAAAAAGCCTATCAAAATGAAGTGCTAGAAGAGCTTGAGGCACTTTCCTTAAGCACAGGTAAACAATTCGCCGTTTATCATAAAAGCGAATTACCGCTGATACAAAAAAACATCGATGAAATGGATACGCTAAATAGAGCTGGCAATGGCGTATTGGTAGGCATCCTTGACGATTCAACGCTTTTTGCGAACATCGATTATCTGCCATGGGAGTGGACAATCGTTGTTTCTGAAGATATTTCCAGCCTTCGCGCTGAGCTTTGGCGAATCACCTGGCTCACGTTTCTTGCCTCCTTATTGTCCGCATGCGTAGTTTATTTATGTGTAAAACTAGTGATTAAAAATATAATTTTAAATCGATTACACCTACTAGAAAAGGCAACCTCACAAATAGCTGAGTCTAAACAAACTGTTAAAATTAACATTGAAAATAAAGATGAAATCGGCAGGTTGGCAAAATCCATTGAAACAATGTCAACAACAATAGAAACGAGCCTGGTTAAGGCTCAGGCAGCAAATAAAGCTAAATCAGAGTTTCTTTCAGTCATGAGCCATGAGATCCGTACACCGTTGAATGGTGTTATTGGCATTGCATCTATACTTGAAAAAACAGAGCTGGATGATCATCAGCGTGAACTGACAAGAAATCTTATTAAATCAGCAGACAGTCTTACAACGCTAGTCTCTGATGTACTTGATTTGGCAAAAATAGAGGCTGGTAGTGTAGAGGTAGACGAGTCTGAATTAGAAGTGAATGACTTACTCAGCGGCGTAAAAACGCTTTATGAGGCAAGTGCAAATGCCAAAAACACAATCATAGAGATTAATTGTGCTACGAACCTGGTTGTGCGAAGTGATCGGGCTAAACTTCGTCAAATCCTGAACAATCTTGTCAATAATGCGGTTAAATTTACCGAAGGTGGCTCCATTACGCTGTCAGCACAAGCGAATAAGGCTCCACAGGATGAACCACAAGGCACTGAGCTCACATTTACCGTAACAGATACAGGTATCGGTATTGATAAGACAGCGCAAACCAAAATATTCGACAGGTTTACCCAGGCAGATTACTCAATAACCAGAAAGCATGGTGGCAGTGGACTCGGACTTGCCATAGTTAAGAATCTTGTGGATTTGCTGAATGGGTCTATAAACCTTGATAGTGAACTTAATAAGGGAACAGAGTTCACGCTTTCAGTTCCCGTAACACTGATGACAGAACGTCAGGTCATCAACGAGCCTTACACCGAACAAAAATGCACGCCAGAGCGACATTTGACTGTATTGTTAGCAGAAGACAATGACATTAATGCGCTGGTTGCAACAACCATGCTTGAGGACTTTGGCCATAACGTTACGCGCGTCATCAATGGCAGGGAAGCATTGGAAGTAGCGGAGCAGCAATCATTTGAAATGATATTTATGGATATTCATATGCCAGAAATGGATGGCATTCGAAGTACGCAAGCAATTCGTCAGTTGGATAAATATACCAACACGCCAATTATTGGTTTGACAGCAGAAGCTTTCAAGGAACGACATGCGCTCTTTTTGTCCGAGGGTATGGACTTTGTTTTAACTAAACCACTTTCTGAGCATGCATTATTAAGTGCTATATCGGATTACCATCCAGATAGATTTAGACATTCTTAAATGTGTATTGGCTTAGAAGAGAAATATCCAATTAATTCAAACTTGTAGATACAAGATGATAAATAAAGTAGTTGAAATTGATCCGACAATGTGGAGATGAATAAACAGGCATCTTAAGATATTGTGAATGATAAAAACCTAGCGGGATCACCCGCTATGTTAGCTACCTTTTTAACATAAAAATTTTATTAAAATTACACATCGAAAAAGTTCTGTAAATGTCTGATTTAATGTTGGTAAGACATATTTCTATTTTTCGGGGGACGATTTTTTTTCGCAGCAGTATGAGCGCGCCTATGCCGCCTGAGTCGACTCGCTCCACCCGAGAGAAGTCAACATAAAACAAACTATTTTGATATGAATTGAAGTTTAAACACCCCAGCGCAGAAAATACCTGTTGCGCATTTTTACCTACCAAAACAGGCGGAAGCAGGAGTGTATTGCCTCCGATTAATTGACCAATTAAACATTTGTTGCAAAGTACAACATCTTCATCCACCTGCTTAGCAATAAAGTAACAATCCCCGGCATTCTTGCTCAACACGTGGCACGAAGATGATGTGATTATTTCGGTTGTTACTTCATCAGTCATATTCATATCCTTTTTACCAGACTGCATCATGGTTAATGCCATAGTAATTTCATAGTTCTCAAAATCACCCATATATAGTTGATAGTTGAAGAACAATTTTCAGACAAATTTTTCTGTGAGGAAAAAAGCAGATTTATCCTAAAGTATGAATAGCTAGAGAGTCAGTGGCGTAGTTTGAGTATCCGATTAATAATGCAGCTTTGGTGATTTATCGTTTTAGATACTGCCAAGCCTTTTGCTGCGAACCGTGCTGTAGATAATCTTCAAGAACCTCATGAACATTTTTATAAGTCCGGCCCTCTGAGCAGGCTATACCAAATTTAAATTGTAATGACAGCGGGAGTGATGATTCAGAGCTGAACATGTGGGAGGCCAATGCTTTCTCGGCGCGAAGTTTGTAGAGTTTTGCTGCTTCTTTGTTAACGCCAGGCAACGAGATAATAAAAACCGATCCTTTGATACACATGCACTTGTTAAGTGGTTTTATCACAATACTTAAAAGTATTGACGCTAACTCCTGTACAACCCGGTTTCCTTTTATAAAACCGCTTAATGCTTGAACCAGTGCGATGCCAGAGACTTCAATAACGACCAGAGAAAACGGTATGCCAGTAGATGAGACAAATTGGTATAACTCATCTACCTCTTGCGCAAAATATTCTTCGGTGAATAACCCTGAAACAGAATCATAGAAGCTGTTTTTTCGAACATGCTGCATTGAGAGTTGTTGTTGGAGGAGTCTCTCAATTCGTATCCGTAATGAATCTATTGCAGTTGGATTTGTTATAATATCGCTTCCTCCCGCCATCCAACAAGCATGCTCTGTGTCAGGCCCAAGGAGGGGGGCTACGAAAATAACCGGGATATTTGAAAATCGGTACTCTTGTTTAATCGATTTGCAAAAATCAATGCCGGTGAGATCCGAAGGGGAAATAGTCACTACAATCAGATCCACTGAGTTATTCCCCAGGAACCGCAATGCATCGTCGGTGTTGATAACTGAAGCACACTCACCAAGCTCTTCAAGTACGCCTAACAATAACTGCCGGGACGATTGCTTGTTATCTATAACTAAGATTAGGGGGTGTTTAATTAGATGCACTGACAACGACCAACTCCACTGTATTTATCGATGTTAATACATTTAAAGCGTCTGGTTGGTCTGCTCTCATAGTTTAAAGCAGTATTTTGATAATTAATCCCTATCTACAGGCCTAAGTGCTTTCTTATCCTTGCGAACGAAGATAATCATCAAATATCTGTAGCGTCTCATTTAACAGTGTTTGGGCAGATTCAACGAGTAACTTCAGAGTATCAAATGGAGCATCAGGTGCCTGCTGTTCTAGCTCAGCCAGCGTTTTATGCAGCGCCTCTGCACCAACATCCCCTGAATTGCCTTTAAGGGCATGAGCTGAAAAACGAAGCTTCTCCCTATCCTGAGCTGAAAGAGCATCTTGTATAGCTTCAAACTTTTGTTCAGCGCCTTTTACAAATAATGATAACAATTGTGCCAGCAGAGGCTCTCTACCACCTAACCGTATTAACGCATCGTCTTTTTTCCAGAGTGGCACAGTAGCAGACTCATTTTCATCCATAACAACATCATCAGCCTTAGCCGGTTTTGGTTCATCCGTGGTTGAAACTGCTGTATCAATATGTTGAGAAAGTTTTCTTATAAGCAAAGAGGGCTCAACGGGTTTCGTAATGTAGTCATCCATGCCTGCAGCCCTACATTTCTCATTTTCACCTTTCATAGCATTCGCTGTCATGGCGATAATGGGTATGTCTTTATAGTGTTCACCGGCACGGCCGGCCCGAATTGCCCGCGTTGCATCGTAACCGTTCATAACGGGCATGTTGCAATCCATCAGGACAACGTTGTAGGTTTCTTTAGAGTTTGCCAAATGTTTAATCGCTTTTTTGCCATTTTCGACCACGGCAACCTTCACGTTGTGGGGTTCTAATATGAAGCGAGCCACCTGGGTGTTGATTTCATTATCATCAACAACGAGTGCCCTGCAGTTGAGTAAGCGGGGCGGCTCAGTTTTATCAGATGAATGGATGTCGGTACTTCGTCGCTCAACATAAGTTTCTGAGTCTAAGGGGCTGCTCCAGGTCTTTTGCCGACTGTCCAATAAAGAGGATAAAAACGAAGAGCGGTAGAGAGGCTCAATTAGGTTAACTGAGCCTTCCGGTAAATCATCCTTGTTTATGGGCATAGCGGAAATTACGATGAATTTAATGCCTCGGCCAAGTTTCGAGACTACCGATTTGAACATAGCTTTTATTTTATTGAAGTCTTCTCGCGACTGATTAACCACGAGCATTGATAACTGCGCCCACTCATCTTCGTTCTGGTAATTACTCATAATAAGTGAATCGCCACCATGGCTATTCACTAACCGCTCAACTAGTGAGTTTAAAGGGCTTTTGTTGACTAAAATACCCATAGTCTGGCCGCTCAACCGCTCTTTACCTTCCAGGGATTTTTCTTCCCAAAGATCTACCGGTAACTCAACGTGGAACGTTGAACCTTTACCCTCGGTTGACTCCACAGTGATCATGCCGCCAAGTAAATCGAGAATTTGCTTACAGATGGAAAGCCCCAGGCCGGTTCCACCATATTTGGCCGAAATGCCTTCATCAGCCTGAGAAAAAGGTTTAAATAATTTGTCCAGGTTTTGCGCTGCAATCCCGGTGCCTGTGTCTGTTATATCTATATGAAGACAAGCGTTGCCATTAGCTACAGCACTCCAGGCTTTAAGCAAAATAAAACCGCCATCGGTAAATTTAATAGCATTGTTGAGTAGGTTGGTTAGCACCTGGGTGAGACGATGTGGATCGCTATTTATCATTGATAATTCGAGATCAACAGTATCAATATAAAAGTCCAGTGACTTTTCATGGGCCACAACTGACATAGTACTGGCAATGCTTTCTATTAATGCTTCGGCATTAAAATGACGATGCTGTAATTCCAGTTTTCCAGCCTCGATTTTTGATAGATCTAAAACGTCGTTGATTAAGCGACGCAGCGCATCAACGCTGTTTTCAGCCATTTGTGTAAGCTCGATCTGCTGAGCGTTTAGTGGTTGATTTTTCAACAGGCTCACTGCGCCGACAATCCCATTTAACGGGGTACGCATTTCATGGCTGATAGTGGAAATAAAATTTGACTTCAGAACGCTGACTTCAAGAGCTTTATCCATTGCAGATTTAAGCTCTAACGTTCTTTCATTTACCGTCGCTTCTAATTGTTGGTTATTCTTTTCAATTTCTGAAGTAGCCTGTTTTTCCGCAGTGATATCACAGGTAACGATCGCAAAGGCGGCTTCCGATTTTGAGTTTTCGACTGGCTGAATTTTTGTCTTTAACCATTTACCAGGAACACCTTGACGCACCAGTTGCCACTCGAAATTTTGTAATGCATTAACTTTGCCGGTTTCAAAGCTGTTTTTGAATACTTCGCACCCAAACCGAGAAAACACATCAGACACAGACTCGCCTAAGCACTCATTACGGTGAACTAAAAATATGTTTTCAAATGCATTATTGACAGTATTAATGTTGCCATACTCATTTACCGTGATGATAGCATCGTCTGCCACATTAACTGCTGATTGCGCTTCTTCTGCCACTTTTAGAAGGTTTGATAGCCGCTTATTGTTGTTACTCAAAAAGAAAAGTCCGAATAGTGCGGCTGCCCAAATGCCAGTGAGAGCCAGGAAAAACTGAAGCCTGATATTATTTAATTCATCCTGATAAATGTCGTCTGGAAACAGAATATAAGGGTGTAATTCACTCCCCTGAGAGTAACCAGAAACAGTTAGCTCATCATCAATTCCCCAATAAAGCTGGTCTGTCGTCGAGTAGTGCAAGAGGTTTGAAAGAGAGGTAGGTGTGACCTTGTAATAACTGGAAAACTCAAGTGAAGGAGCCAAATCGCGGCTATAACGCAACTTACTATCAGGGTGTTTAATAAAAAAGCCCTCAACATCAGTTAGGAGCAAGTCATATTTGTTAGTGACGAGAAGGTCCAGCTCTGCTATTAGGTAACTGACATCGATATTGGCAATTAAGATACCAAAAAAGGCGTTATCTTCTCCATATATTGGCCGGGCAAGTCGGAGTGTGGGACGGTATGGAAATGAGAGCTTTCCATTTTCACGGTTCAGGTCGATGATGGAGACGAATAACTGCTCTTCGGAAAGCTTCGACGTTTCAGTAAAATAATAGCGGTCACTTTTATCCTGAAGGTCGTTGCTGGCGCGAGCCGTAATCAGGTTGTCCAACCGTTCCACCCGAATGAGTTCTTGCCCCTGATTATCCAGAATGCGTAATTGGAAGTAGGCTCGATTGTGCTGCATAAAGCCCATAAAAATTTTTTCAAGTTGCGATTTCCATAAGGCCGTTGTAGTACCGTCCAGCGGATCCACGCCTGTTACACTTGAGCGTGTAAGACCACTTATTGGTGGCGTGGTGTACAAAAAGCCGATGTCTTCTCTGTAGCTAGCGAATTCATTACTTAGATGTACTTCCGCTTCTTTCAGGTTGATTTGCAAATCAGTCAGTAAATTTTCGTTATAACTCGTAACAATCTGTTGGTTACCAGTGAAACCAATAAGCAATGACACGATTGTGGTGACTGCTGCATACAAAGAAAAAGAGAACCTTGAATCCATTAAGATTTTCCCATGTGGCGAAATGGATGGTGTGTCGATTAGCACGAAAAAAATATCAATATTGCTATAATGAATAGACGATAACTATAAGAATAGCAATAAAAAATGACTGAAATCCAAAAGTCTACTAAGATTTATGGAGAAGTCATTATTTGTATTATTGTGTACGAAGGATTGTTGATGAAGCTAGATTTTCAAAAAGGCGTGGTTCTTGCCGTGGATGACCAGGAAGCCGACTTGTTGATTGTGGAAAATGCGCTAAAAGATTATTACTCTGTCATCAAAACCACATCTCCATTCGAGGCGCTTAAACTCGCTGAAAAACACTCGCCCGATGTTATTCTTCTGGATATCGAAATGCCGGATATGGATGGATTTACCCTTTGTAAAGCTCTGCAGGCCATCCCAACGTTGGTTAACACTAGTTTTATTTTTATTACTTCACATAAAGACGTGCAGTCGGAAGCGCAGGCATTAGAAATTGGCGCGGTAGATTTCATATCAAAGCCCATTCATATGGAAGTATGCCGTTTACGCGTAAAAAGCCAGATTACTATAAAACAGCAAGCTCGCTCTCTTCATCAGGCCTATTCAGCCATGCACCGGGAAAAGACCCACCTGAACACAATTTTGCATTGTATCGGCGATGCCGTAATCGCCACCGATAAAGATGCAAAAATTACCTATATTAACCCTGTTGGACAGCGCTTAACTGGTTGGACGGATAAACAAGCGCAAGGGGAGTCGATAGACACGGTAATGAACTTACAGGATGCCAGCAGTGGTAAGAAAATGGAGAACCCACTTAAAGTAGCGCTCAGGCAGAGACGCACTGTTGCAATGGCACTTAATGCAGAACTGGTTGCAAAGGATGGAGAACGCTATCGGGTTGAAGATACAGCGAGCCCGATAGTGGATATGGCAGGGCACTTGAGTGGTGGTGTGATTGTATTTCAGGATGTTACTGATGCCATTGCCATGGCTATTCAGATGACACACCTTACCAATCATGACCAGCTAACCGGGCTTCCGAACCGCGTATTACTCCACGACCGTATGCTACAGTCTATAACGTTGGCAGAAAGTACAGGCCACATGGTCGCAACACTGCTAATTGACCTGGATAATTTCAAATACATTAATGATGCGGTAGGGCATCACCTCGGGGATAATATCATCCAACATGTGGCGAGGCGTCTTGATGGTGTTGTTGACTCCAGGGATACGGTTTCACGCATTGGTGGTGACGAATTTGTGGTAATGATAAGCGATTGTAAAAGTATGAATTGTATCAATCGTGTTTCGTCTCAAATACTGGATGCCATAAATGAACCCTTTGTGCTTAATGGCGAAGAACATCGCTTGTCTGTCAGCATGGGCATATCGATTTACCCAAAAGATGCAAATACGCCGGAAGAGCTGATGCGTCATGCTGACACTGCCATGTATAAAGTAAAAAGCGAGGGGAAGAACAATATCGCGTTTTATTCCAATTCACTTTCTCACGAGTTGGAAGAGCGATTAAGTATTGAAAAGTTGTTGCACCAACGAATAAAAGAAGATGCCTTAGAGGTATATTTTCAACCCAAATATAGCCTCATTAATGGCGAGTTAACAGGTATGGAAGCGTTGGTGAGAATGTTCAATCAGACCGGGCAGTTACTCCCACCCATAGTGTTTATTCCCGTTGCGGAAGAATCTGATCTTATTATTCAGTTGGGCAAACAAGTCCTTGAAAAAAGTTGCCGACAAGCGAAAATGTGGCTGGACGAAGGGCGGCCAACCAAGGTTGCAGTAAATATAGGGGCCGCGCAGTTCAATAAGTTTGGCTTTACTAAAACCGTTGCTGATACGCTGTTAAAGTGCGATTTACCTGCTAAGTATCTTGAGCTTGAGATAACGGAATCAGCTTTGGTTGAAAATATCAACGCCGCCAAGCAAGCCATTACATCTTTGCAAAAGATTGGTATCAGTATCGCCCTGGACGATTTTGGTACGGGTTATTCCAGTTTATCCTACCTTCGTAGCTTTAATTTTAATGTGCTCAAGGTTGACCGTTCCTTTATCAATGACATCGCACTTGAAGAACAAGCCAGGAATTTGTTTAAGGCCATTAAACATCTCGCAGACTCACTGAATTTAAATGTTGTGTGTGAAGGGGTTGAGAATGAAGCGCAACTGAATATATTAAAAGAGATGGGCTGTACCGAAGCGCAAGGTTATTATTTTAGTAAACCATTGCCTGTCGATGAACTGACAAATGCCTGGAAGCCCATTATTCTATGAATTCCACAGACTCAGAGATACTATGAATTTACTAGGCGAGTATACGACATTCAAAGAGCCTCAGTTTCAAACCAAAGCCCTGACAGAGTGCAAGGCAGTGATAGTCGATGATGATAAGTCCAGTCAGTTGGTATTGGCTGCTATCTTGCAAGACATTATTATTACTGAGTGCAGTGATAATAGTTTGAATATGGTGGAGTTTTGCCTGGAGTCAAAACCAGATGTGGTTTTGCTTGATCTAAATATGCCAGGTAAAGACGGTATTACAGTTTGCCGGGAGCTCAAAGCGAACAAATTTACTGCCAATATACCCGTGATCTTCATTACCGGTTCAGGTAAACCCGAAGACCAGGATAGATGTTGGGAAGCTGGAGCCTCTGACTTTATAGTTAAACCAGTAGTGGCATCAACCTTACAGCATCGGGTAAAAAATATCGTATTGAGCAAGCTTCATTTAGATCTGCTTACTGAACAAACCTTCAGAGATCCACTCACCGGGTTATACAATCGTTATTACATGAATGCCGAGATTCCAGCTATTTTTAAGCATTGTGTTAGAGAGCAGGTTAACTTTGGCGTTATGATGATTGATATTGATAATTTTAAATCTTTTAATGACACCTATGGTCACCTGGAAGGCGACAATTGCCTGGCTCAAGTGGCATCGGCGCTAAAAAACACATTACGACGGCCACAAGATAAAATACTAAGGTACGGGGGTGAGGAGTTCGCAGTATTTTTGCCCAATACCGATAGAGAAGGGGTGGGTCAGTTGGCAAAAGCGATGTGTGAAAAAGTGGAGAGCCTGAACATTGAAAACTCAAACTGTGGTAGTGGTGTAATCACCATTAGCCTTGGTTTTGTAGTGTCAAAGCCTGACTATCAAACGTCATTAGCTGGATTGGTTAACGAAGCCGATCTTGCCCTGTTTGAAGCCAAGATGGCGGGTAAAAACCAAGGCGTTGGTCATCGTCTTTAGCTATTAAGGGATAGGCTAAGCTAAGAAAGAGTGTGTCATTTCATTGGAAGAGCGTTTTTTTGGTAATTGGCCTGAAGTGTCAGATAGTAACAAAAAGCGGGAACATCTGAACTGAATGACACCACTTAGTTATAAATCAGTGGTTTTAGATTGAAATAATTAACATCAGCTGGGAGTTATTTTCTAAATCAAGCTTATATCCTTTAATATGACCATCAGCTTCAGTGCGAGAAAAATTACCTCCTGTTATTTTGCTCCCACGTTTGATAAGTACCTTGCGTTTTTCCAAACATAGTCAACAATTGTATAACCAGTACGTTACATTGTTCATCAATATGCTCACAACAAGGCGCGTAGTTTCAGTGGATTATCAAAAGTATGGAACATAGATGAGTTTAACTAAAGCCATCTCGGCACTGTTTTCCTACCACGCAAATGAACCAGATGGTATTTCTGAACAAATGCTTAAAGTATTGGCTAACTACTTTTCGGTTGATTGTCTGATTTTAGGTCGAGATGACGGCAAACTATTAACGCTTTTAGCCAGTGTGGGAGAGGAGGGTTTTGGCGATGATGAAAGCGTCCAGGAGTTAATTACAACGCTTCCACTTCCGTTAGTGGAGCTTTTCGTCAGCCAAACACAGTTCAAGAACAAGACCATCAACTATTTATGCTCTCCTATCTCTGCTGCTTGTGGGTTTCATGGAGCGTTATATTTTTTAAATAGAAATTTACTTCCTGATGAAATGCTCACTAAGAACATTCAACATCAAATTGAAGTTGTGACACAGCTTTTAGCAACGCAAGTTGCTTTGAGCGAAACCAAGCGTGTGTCTCAGAAAAAGTCCGATTCCATGCGTTCTATGGAGAGACTGGCCACTATTGGGTGGTGGGAAGTGGACTTAGTCGAAAATACAATTTACTGGAGCCCGCAAACCAGAGCTATTCATGAAGTGCCCGCTGATTTCGAACCGGATTTAAACACGGCAATTGAGTTTTATAAAGATGGAGAGGACAGAGAGAAAATTTCCAACGGGGTTTTTAATGGTATTTATCATGGAGAGTCCTGGGACCTGGAAGTTAGGATCCTGACATACCATGGTGATGAAAAATGGGTTGCCGCACTGGGTACGGCAGAAATGGTAAATGGTCAGTGCGTGAGACTGTTCGGCGCATTTCAGGATATTGATGAGCGGAAACGAGCAAAGCTGGATGTTGAAAAACAGCGTAATGAGCTGGAACTATTGCTAAATTCCAGAAATCGGCTTTTATCGCGAATTAGTCATGAGTTACGTACACCGGTTAACGCCGTAAATGGAATGCTCCACACCATTGACGCCGGGGTACCGGAGGGAAGTGCCAAAGAGAAGCTATCCATCGCTAAAGCGAATGCTCGCACGTTGATTCGCCTGATAAACGACATTACCGATTTTAACCAGGTCAATCACGAAGAGTTTAGGTTATATTCAACGAAGTTTCTGGTGTCATCCTTACTATCTGGCGTAATGCTTCATTACCAACAACCTTTTAATGAAAAAGGAATACGATTATCTCATTCATTTAATATAAGTGAGGATAGTGTAAAAGGTGATGAAGTTCGTTTGCGCCAAATTCTGACTAATTTACTCGATAATGCTTTAAAGTTTACCCATTCAGGCAAAGTAAGTTTACGTGTGACTACTCATCGTAATGACAGCGTTGTTATATTGCAAGGTAGTGTTATTGATACTGGCATTGGCATTTCTGAAAAGGACATTCCTGAACTTTTCTTACCGTTTTCTCAAACAAACAGTTTTAATAACCTCATTACGCCGGGCAGGGGGCTTGGGCTCTCTATCGTCAAACAGCTTTGCGAAAAAATGAACGGTCATTGCGCTGTAAAGAGTGAGTTTGGCAAAGGAAGTGAGTTTTTCTTTGAGGTATCTTTAAAGGCAGTTGAGCCATCAGAACAACCGGCCGAGCCTGAACAAAAATCATTTAGCGAAATCAATGCTAGATTTAACGTTCTCCTGGTAGATGACGTAGACACTAATCGACTTGTTGCAGAGGTGTTTTTGAATGAGCTTGGTTTAAAGTCAGACCATGCGGTTAATGGTGAAGAAGCGCTATCTGCTTTAAAACGAAGTCACTACGATATTATTTTTATGGATTGCCACATGCCGGTAATGGATGGGTTTGAAGCAACTCAAAAGATAAGGGAAACCAATAACGACAACGTTATTATAATTGCGATGACAGCTGATGTTACTCAGGATAACCAGGCTCGGTGTGAAGAAGCTGGAATGGATAAGGTCATTTTAAAACCTTTAACTATCGAAAAGATAATCGACGTTATTGAATTTTGTACAGGGTTGTCAGCGGTTAATCAAAAGGAATAATTTGTTATGCACAATTACCTGTAACAACACTATTTTTAGTTTAGCTCTAGAATGGTTTGCGAAAGGCAATCTCATTCATTGAACTGGAGAGTCATTTAAATCAGGTGTTTGCGCAGCGTTCGGTATAATGACTCCGCGTAGACAGGCTTGGACAACACATCATCGAATCCTAGTGAGAGGTACTGTTCCACTTGTTGTGTTGCGGCATTGGCAGTAAGCGCAACTACTGGTTTTCTGAAGCCAGAAGCCCTTAATTTTTTTAATGATTCTTCTCCACCCATGACGGGCATATTTATATCTGTTAACACAATATCAGCATAGGAGTCGCGACAAAAATCTAAGACCTGCGCACCATCTGTTACTAATACCAATATTGCGTTGGTTGGTTTCAGCAGTTCCTCCACTACCATTCTATTAATGTCATTATCTTCCGCGACTAATATTGTTTTACCGGTAAAAAGGGGAACGTCTAGTTTGACTTCTTGTCGATGAGATTGACCTGTAATTGCAAGCTTTACTAGCGGTAATTCAACGGTAATGGTTGTACCAATACCTGGTTCACTATCAACTTTTAAAGATCCACGCATTAGCGAAATGAGCTCATTTACAATGTAAGCGATCAATTTAGACCGTCTTTTCCCGGCGGAGCTACCCCGTAAAATAGTCCC
>NZ_RCUA01000012.1 GCF_003731635.1 Marisediminitalea oceani
GAAGGGGGCCCCCAGTCTTCGCCAGAGGCGAAGCCGCTCCGAACGGAGCAAGCAAAACGGTTTGCTTGCTTGAAACCGTTCTCCGCCCCCATGTGAGAGTAGAACACTGTCCCGCGCCGGCTACGGGGCTCCCATTCTAAGAAAAAAGGCTATCCATTTGGGTAGCCTTTTTTTGTATGCGGCGTTCAGTGAAACATCATCATTGCTAACAACATTATCTGGATAGCCCTTTTGCTTAGAAAGGCACTGACGTGCCACTCCTATGAAGACCCAACCATCGAGAGTCATATCCATAGACGCTCTTCGAACAGTGTCCTTTAGTGATACTTCCCTGTAGGGGGCATCCAGCTCGGCATCCATGCCTCGCGTTCATCACTTGTCGAATGCCACCGGCATTCGTCATACTTCTACGAAGCACCGTTCTTCACCCCCATGTGAGAGCTTTATTAATTAAATATAAAAAGAACCGTCATCCCGGTTTCGCTCAGCGAAGACCGGGACCCCCATCGTACAACCGTAGAGTAAAAAAGAGCGCCTCATACGGTGCTAAATAAAACCTAGAATATCAGCACCACTACCACAGACAACTAATAAAAAGTATAGTGCGGTCATAATGAAAAAGGGATATTTGTACAAGTAATATGAAGCTAAGTACGATTTACTATGTCATTCAGTCGAAGCTCGCAGCACTGACTTATCCGCGTTATCGTCGGGCTTATAAACAAAACAATTCAGCTCCAAAGGTTAAGCTGGTTGCCATAGCTAAAAATGAAGCGGCTTATTTACCAGAATGGATCTGTCACCATTTACACTTTGGCTTTGCTGCAATTGAAATTCACTACAACGGTTGTAGTGATAACACCCCTGAAGTTGCCCGCGCTTTTTCATCAGAGTCTGTTCAATTTATTAATGCCGACGCTGTATTTGAAAGATCTAAGGCGAAACCTCAAATTGAAATATATCGTCATGCTTTCAGCGCTGCCAAAAAGCAAGGCTTCGATCATGTGATGTTTTTGGATATCGATGAGTTCTGGGTGCCCTATGATCTGAGCACTTCCATAGCAGATTTCATACAGTCTGCCCCTTACTTTGATGTGCTGAGCTTTCAGTGGGCAAACAAGGTGTCTGACTATACACCTTTTTCAACCGCACTCGACGAAAGTATACGGGTACAACCTGCAAGGCAGTTAAAGTCTGTCTATAAGTCCTTTATTACGCCAGGTTTACTAAACCCGCACAATATACTGGATAACTCACTTATCAAACTCGAATCATCGTTCAGCCCGTTTGTACCATCTAATCGCTATCATTCCCTCGCCGCCACAGACACCCTGCCGCCAAGGGCATTTGTGTTACACCGTAAATACCGGAGTCAGATCGAGTATATCGCCAGTCTCGATAGAGGCGTTGTTGGAAGGGGCAAAAGTGTTGTTTCTATATTTAAAAGTAACCGTGCTGGTTTTGAGAATAAAAAAGCATTCGAAACGATAGAGTTTTCTAAATCGGCCCTGGCCGCGTACCAAAAAGCCGTGAATACCAGCCTGACGAACTACGAAGCAGAGGAAATACTCGAACGTGCCAGAGATGGCGTTAAACAACGTTTTTATAAGGTACTCAACAATATCCGTAGTGCACCTCTGGCAGAAGCCGGTGTAATACATAAAATATTAAGAAACGTCACGCTTGAAGAAGCGTGTCAGGCTCTTGCTGATTATCAGCAGCTCAATAACGATTGAAACTAACGCCGCTGAATAAGTAACCCGGTCATTGATCAGATTTACCGGGTAGTGATATCAGGCACGGGCGAAATCAGAGAGGTGTAGCCCTGAACCAACCTGTAACAGAGAGCCTGGGTGTTAATGAAAAAGGCGTGATGTAAGTAACACTGTGGATGTGCTCTACATCGAAAATACTCAGGGTATTAAAGCCCGGCGCCCAGGCATCTCTTGGCGTACCATTTTTCTCGTAGAACTGTAACAGACCACCCCAGTCCGGATGCCAGTTTGGCGAAAAGCTGAGCACATAGGCCAGGCGACGTTGTTCGGTGCTGTGTGTATCCATATGGCGGGTTAAAAACTGGCCTGCAGTGTAACGGGTGGCCTGGGCACTCGCCGCAACAATATCCTGATGGCCACTCATTTCCCGAACCCAGCTCAGCACCTCTTCACTGTTTAACCATTGATGTAGTGCGGCCAGATTAGCAATAGGTTCTTTTTGATTAGATAGCTGATACCTGCCATAAATAAATCCGATCCCTTTAGCAGCATTTTGCATGGTTTCAGTATGAAGACTCTGCTTTTGATTATCAGGCAGTTGCTTCCACTCATTGTCTGCTAGCGTGGTTGGCCTGCCATCGCGGAGCAATGCCAGCTTATAGGGCGCTTCTTTGCTCAGACTGTTGTAAACCTGTTCAGCCTGATCCATAGGGATCAAACTTTGCACTCTTACGCGTTTATCATGCTGGTATTCAGCACTAATTGCTTCAAAGTTGATTTCGGGGTGAAAAGTAATCTGCAAGTTGCTTCCTGTTTTTTTTAATTTATCGGTATGAGCCTGGATTTTGTCATTAAGCCTGCGAACTGAGAAACTTAGCTTCTCGTTTTTGGCTAATAGTTCTACTAAAACTATATAAAACTCTGCCTGAGCTGCCAAGCTTAAAAGCGGCTCGCCAGGGCTTACCCCCGCATGCTCTCTGGTTGGAAAAAATGACGGGAAAGTCTGTTTATCCTGCGGCTTATAAACCCCACGGTTGGGTGGCTTAAACAGCCACCCAATACCTATCTAAAAACAGTGCATAATATAGATCAAAAATTAATAAGAATATAAATCAAATTGTTATTTTATGGTTTTACCAATTATTCACAATAAACTCGCGCGCTGTTTTTGCCTTTAACCAAATTGCTACAACTCCCGCCACATCTACCACTTAGGTCTTATATATACTTTTGGATAAGTCTATAAAGTGTCAGTTTTTGTGGCTTTCCTGCCGCACTTAAACGCACCTTTTTCACACTCAGGTGCGTTCTTTTCCTTTTCTGCTAAGTATGGAGCTTTCATGTTTTCTCATTCCAGAATTCTGTGCCCTGAATTACAACAAAAAATCATGACCGCCGAGCAGGCCGCCGACTTTATCCGCGACGGTGATACTGTTGGTATGAGTGGTTTTACCGGCGCTGGTTATCCTAAGGCCTTGCCCGGCGCTTTGGTAAATAAAGCGCAAATCCAGCGCGATCTTAAAAAACCGTTTAAAATTAATCTGTGGACAGGTGCATCAACTGCGCCGGAACTCGATGGCGTGCTGGCCGACGCCGATGGCATTAATTTACGCTTACCTTATCAGTCTGATCCCATCTGCCGTCAGCAGATTAACAGCGGTCAGATGCACTATATCGATCTGCATCTTTCTGAAGTTTCGCAATATGCCTGGTCAGGCTTTTTAGGCGATCTGGATGTGGCGGTCATTGAAGTGGCGGGGATCCACGAAGACGGTCGTATTATTCCGTCGTCCTCCGTGGGCAATAATAAAACCTGGGTAGAGCAGGCCGACAAGATCATTCTTGAGGTTAACAGTCAGCAGAGCCTAAAGCTTGAAGGCATGCATGATATTTATTACGGCACGGCTCTACCGCCACAGCGCAAACCCATTTTACTGAATGAGCCGGCCGATCGCATTGGCAGCCAGTATCTGGATATTCCCCGGGAGAAAATTGTTGCCGTGGTTGAAACCTCCGCGCCCGATCGCAACAGCCCGTTTTCACCACCAGATGCGGTGTCAGAGCAAATTGCCGCCAATATTCTGGAATTTTTTGAGCACGAGATTAACAAAGGCCGCTTACCGGCTAACCTGCTACCACTGCAGTCTGGCGTAGGTAATATCCCTAACGCAGTACTAAGCGGTCTGGATAACGGCGGCTATAAAAATCTATCGGCTTACACCGAAGTGATTCAGGACGGCATGCTACAAATGCTTAAAAGTGGCACTTTATCCGTGGCTTCAGCAACCGCATTTTCGCTAAGTCCGGATGCGCTGGTTGAGTTGAATGAGAACATCGACTTTTATCGTGAAAAAATCATTCTGCGCCAGCAGGACATCAGTAATCATCCGGAGATTGCCCGCCGCTTAGGGATTATCGCCATGAACGGCCTGATTGAAGCGGATATTTACGGTAACGTTAACTCTACCCATGTGATGGGCACGCGCATGATGAACGGGATTGGTGGCTCGGGTGACTTTGCCCGCAACGGTTACCTGTCTATCTTCATGACCCCATCCACCGCTAAAAATGGCGCCATCTCAGCCATAGTGCCCATGGTCTCCCATGTGGATCATACCGAGCATGACGTAAAAGTAGTGGTTACGGAGCAGGGACTGGCCGACCTACGCGGACTGTCGCCTCGTCAGCGCGCCCGGGTGATTATCAACAATTGCGCCCATCCCGACTTCAAGGATCAGCTGCTCGATTATTATGAGCGGGCCTGCGCTAGTGGCAGAGGCATGCACACTCCTCATCTACTCAATGAAGCACTGAGCTGGCACGAGCGGTTTGAACAAACCGGCACCATGCGTCAGGATTAAAAAAGCCCCAGTTGCTGGCTGGCCAGCGACTCAAAATCACCGCCAATGGCTGGCAGGATACTGTCGGCGATTGGCCGGATTTGCTTTTCTATATAGTGATCGTAATCCAGCGGCTGACTGCAATATTCAACCACCTGCGGGCCCGTGGTGGTCATTACATAACGAATTTTCGTGCGCTTCTGGTAGCGCAATGGCTTGCCTGTTCGGGCATTTTCTTCATCGGCATGGCGCGCGGCTTTAACATGAGGCGGTGCCGTTTTGGTGTATTCCTTTAAGGGTTTGCGTAACTGTTTGGTATACACCAGGCCATCGTCAAATTCGCCCTGCTTAATACCACTGATGATCGTCATCACATAATCATCAACCGGCTGGTCGTTGAAGATCCGGGTGTAGAGCTCGAGCTGAAAATCCTTGGCCAGCTGGGTCCAGTCTGAGCGCACGTTTTCCAGCCCCTTAAACACCAGTTCGGTGTTACCCTCACGGCGAATCAAACCAGCGTAGCGCTTTTTACTGCCCGCTTCGGAGCCGCGAATCGTGGGCATAAAAAAGCGCTCATAATGGGTTTCAAACTCAATTTCCAGTTCGCAGGTTAAATCAAACTCCTCGCGAATACGTTGTTGCCAACGCTGGTTAATGTCTTGCTCTAATCGCTTGCCAATCTCCCATGCCTGCTCAGCGGTTATGTCATCAGCAATATGTACAAAGGTAGAGTCGGTATCGCCGTAGATCACGTCATAGCCCGACGCTTTGATCCACTCAGCTGTAAGTTGCATAATTTCGTGGCCACGCATGGTAATGGAGCTGGCCAGTCGGGGATCGTAAAAAGGGCAGCCACCACTGCCAAGCACCCCGTAAAAGGAATTCATAAGAATTTTAATGGCCTGGGAACGGGGTTTATCCTGCTGGCGCTTGGCTTCGTCGCGTTGCTGCCAGAGGTTGGTGATTATATCCGGTAAAAAGTGCTGGCTACGGTGAAAGCTGGCACCTTTAAAGCCGGGAATGGCGGTTTCGGGTGATTTAAGCCCTTCCACTAACCCTAAAGGATCGATTTTGAAGGTCCGAATAATCGAGGGGTACAGGCTCTTAAAGTCCAGTACCAGCACATTCTGATAGAGTCCGGGCTTGGAGCTCATCACATAACCGCCAGGGCTGGCCAGGCCGCCATCCGCCGGACGATTGGGCGATATGTAGCCTGCCCGGTGTAACTTGGGCAGGTATAAATTGATAAATGAGGCTACCGAGCCACCGGGGCGGCCCAGGCGCAGGCCGGTTAATTCACTGCGCAAAATCAAAAAATCAATCAGCCGCACCTGTTCAGCGATGTCATTAACCAGCACGCAGTCTTCAAAGTTATATTTTGCCAGTGCTAATTTGTCGTGAGTGAAGAGCTTTTTTATGGCGCCGAGCTTGTCGGGATCGTCAATGAGTTTACGTTTACCGAGTAATTCGCTGGCAACGTTATCCAGGGCAAAAGAATCAAACTGAAAGGTCATAGTTTTCAGTCCCTCAATGCCATCAATTATGGCCCGCCCGGGGACATCCACCAAAGCCCGGTTATCATCAAACACTTTAATATCCACATTGCTGTGTTGCCGTCCGAGCGCAAGTTTAAGGCCGCAGCGGGTCGCTGCATCATGTAATACCGGCAGGTCGAATTGCTTAATGTTCCAGCCAATCAGTAAGTCCGGGTCGTGGTGCTGGATGAGCCTGATAAAATCGGTTAACAACGCGGTTTCGTTTGCGCACCAGATAATTTCAAAAGGCACCTCAGCATCTTCAGGCTCGCCGATCATCAGCACAACATTTAACGTAGGGGAGGCAATGCCGATGGAATATAAATGGCCATGCTCATCGCATTCTATATCAAAGGAAAAGGCGTTCAGATCGCAGCGATACTCCGACGGTTTTAAGCGTGCCTGGACCACCGTATTGTCGTGCTGTTGAGCAACGCCCTGATAGTGCACACCGCTGGTGATGAAGCGCTCCATAAAAAAGCGATCCGGGGTTTTGATATCCGCCTCAAAGAGCGTCACGCCTTGTTCTTCACAGTGGCGTCTGAGAATATGTAACTGACGGTCCTGCTGGCATTTTATTACGCTTACCGGCTCATGCGCGAAGGTATTAAGCGGCAGATTTTTAAGGCTGGCTTTTAACTGTTGGGCCTGACTAATCGCAGCAACCTTTGCGGCCGCATCTTGCGTCACAAAACAGGTGGCCGGTTGCACCGGTGTAATGAGCTTGACCGGCCCCTGTTCAGTGGCAAGCCAGATTTCGAGGGCTTGTTGAGCGCCCTTTGGTAGCACTCTGGCGGTTAGCACCATGCCCTGACCGGTTAACGTGGTCGTCATTTTATAGTATAGCCCGGTAAATCTAACGCACAGTGGCAGAAGTCATGAAATGGCAATGGTATAGTAAACGCAGATTTGATTAATGTTGTAGTCCTAATGATAACGCCAAGTACCCATTCGATACCAGCCTCGGGCAGCTTTTGCGAGGTCGCCGCCGGCGTCTACTGGCTTCGTATGCCGCTGCCTTTTGCCCTCGATCATATCAATCTGTACATACTGGAAGCCGATGAAGGCCTGTATGTGGTGGATACCGGGGTACAAAGTGAGCGCAGTAAGGCTATCTGGCAGCAGGTGCTGGTCGCCCTGGATAAGCCGGTAGCAGGCGTAATAGCTACCCATATGCATCCTGACCATTGCGGGTTAGTGGGCTGGCTGTGTCAGACGTATAAAGTGCCGCTGTATATGAGCGCGCTGGAATATTACGGGGCGATTGCTTATTTCTCGCCCAACCCGGGCGCTGATACCTCCGTGGAAGTGGATTATTTCGTTAAGGCAGGCTTAAGCCAGACCGAGGCCCAAAGCTATGTCAGCGATCATAGTAAATACGTTGACTCTGTGGCGCCTATCCCTTTGGCGTACCGGCGCCTACAGGCGGGTAAATCATTGCGTATCGGTAACCGGCAATGGCAGATCCTGAGTTATGGCGGGCACTCGCCGGAGCACGTTTGCCTGTTTGATGCCGAGGCCAATCTGTTAATTGGCGGTGACCAGATCCTGCCCTATATTTCGCCTAATATTGGTGTCTATAGTCGCGAGCCCGAAGCACAGCCCTTAACCGAATACCTGCGTAGTCTGGATCAGCTCAAACAGTTACCGCCAGATACGCTGGTTCTCCCTGCTCACAACCAACCTTATACTGGCTTACATACTCGCTGCGATGAATTAGCAGAGCATCACCAGGCATTGCTCGACAGATTGCTGGCCCATTGTAAAACGCCGCGGTCACTAGTGGCATGCCTGCCGGTACTCTATAAACGAAAGTTAAGCGGGCAGATGTTATTTTTTGCCCTGGCAGAAGGCCTGGCTCACCTCAATCATCTGTTAAAAACAGGGCTGGTAACCCGCCAGTGCGATGAGCATGGCGTTTATCGTTACCAGACCTGTGAAAACGGTTAGCCCTCTGCTGCTGCGAGCTGGCGAATTTTGCTGAGCAGCTGTTCATCATTAAATGATTTAGCCTGTTGCCAGTTAATATTGGCCCAGTGCAGTGCCTGCTGTGGCTCGGCCGCGAGGTGCAGGTAATAAAGCGCCACTTCAGCGGCATGGGTGGTATCACCACGTTGCTCGCGAATAAATACCCGCTGGGCCATGGCCGTTGTCCATTTTAGCCCCTCGCCGGTTTGCTGTTCAGCAAGCGCCAGATAAAGTAGCGCGCTGTCGTTTGGGGCCGGATTGTCGGCTATTTCAGGTGCCAGCCTTGCCAGTATGTCATTGCCTTGCTGCAGGGCCAGCTTGGCTTTCGACCAGGCAACCCAGCTACTGATTGGCCATTTGCTGTCGGGATGCTGCTCTATATGCTTAATCGCGGTAGCAGGCTGATTAGCAAACAGTGCCATGTCGGCCAGGACCTCGTTAACCCATAAAGCTATCTCTGTTGATGCCGCCGGAAACTTCTCGCTGATGTTGTGTAACTGCGAATAATACTGAGTCGACGGCGACAGCTGCATGTTGGCTTCCAACAAACAGGTCGCCATAACCAGTTCTGAAGTTTTGCCCATGAGCTGCAAGCAGGTTTGCCTTGCCAGTGCAGGCTGCCCCTGATTAAGCTGAACATTTGCCTGTAATAATAGAGCCGATGGCTGGTCGGGACGCTCTGACAGCAGTGTCTCAAGCTCTACCAGCGCATCAGCAAACTTGTGTTGATGTTGCAGCAGGCGGGCATAAACCAGGCGCTCCTGATGAGTAATGCGATCACCTTCTGCCAGTTTTACAAGCGTTGCCATTATCGGCGCTAAGTCTTGCTCATTAAAGTCGGGGCGAGTGCTTTGGTTTACCAGCTCACTCATTTGATCGGCGGTCATGGTCACCGGTTTTACCGGCTTGTGGCTATGATAAGTGTGGGCTACTGCTTGTTTTACACCAATCAGCGCCAGCGCTATAAACGTGACTAGCGAGGCGGTGAGTAATCCGGTGAGTGTCAGGCTGATGGGGAAAATACGTTTCATATCACTGCTCCTTAAAGGTCGCCGTCCCTGGCTTGCGGTTTAATTGTTGAGTAAATCGTCAAACTCAGCAGGATTGGTTGTATCCTGAATATAGAGTCGGCCATTTACCGCCAGTGGCGTGTCATCGGCGTTTTGGTTGAATGCCGATCGCACCGCTGTAGATACCGGTACCTCAAGTGCTTCAATGGTAATGGTTACGTTACCGGTCACCGCAAAAGCGGTGCCGTCGGAAACCGTAAACGAAAAGCTATCGGTGCCAGTGACTTCCGCATTAGGGGTGTAAGTAAACTCCCCGCTACCTGATACGGTAACGCTGCCAAAAGCAGGCTCGCCGGAAAGCGCGTAAGTCAGGCCATCACCATCGGCATCGGTGGCCGTCAGCATGTCGGTAACCGGTGTTTCGGTCTGGGTAGTGATATCCAAATCGTTGGCTACCGGCGCCCGGTTAATATCGTCGTAACTGTCTTTATCATCGCTGTCAAAGCAGCCAGTCAGCGCGATACTCAGGGCGCATATTGGTATGAGCTTATTCATTACAGCCTCCTTTATTCTGAACCAGGCAGTGGGGTTGTCAGGTACGGAAAGCTGCTGTCCATCATGCTGGCATCCAGCGGAGCACCATCGGTAAAGGGCACATTGCCCACACTGGCATCACTGCTGTCGCATAAGCCCAGATCGGTTTCCTCACCATTCACCGGGATGGGGTAACACAGCCGCCCCATGACTACGCGCAAAGCGATATCGACAACGTCATCGCCAGGACGACGGCCGTTAGGAAAACCCGCCAGGTCGTCGCCTGCTACCCCGGCCCAGGATTGCTCAGCAGCCGGCGTTGCCGGTATGGCCGTATTCAGGCGTAGCATTTCAGACGGTGTGACCGTGGCAAGTTGATTAACGCCCGGGAAACCTGTTAAAAACGCCGTGACCAGATCGGTACGCGGAAAGTTAGTCGGTGCCAGAGTGTCTATGTCGGTGCCCAGTGTGGAATTCACTGCATCACGAAACAGGATGTTCAGCAGCTCTGGCAGAGCAGGGTGGGTGACATAGTCGGCAAACTGGCCATCGTCGGCAGGGTGTGACGTAGAGAACTTATCTTTATCACCAATACCAATAACCAGCTCGTTGACCAGTGGGTTACCCAAACGTGACACCTGAGTCATCGCGCCGCCCTGCACCTCGGGTTTACTGAAGGTGGCGTTAGGGTTGAGTATTCTGGCCTGTGGCAGGCTGGCAGTGGTCCACGCACCGATAGTGCCGTTACCGTCGCCGGTTACGCAGCTGGCCGGTACTTCAAGGGCAATACTGGTAACGTTTTTATCGGCCAGATCGTCATTGCTGTCTGACTGAGTAATGCCGCCAGGGAAGCCATTACCATCGCCTGCGCCGGGCATACTGTCGCCCTCCACTGGCACATAGTTAACCAAATCGAAGGTTTTGCCCAGGTTGACTACAAACGGATCCTTGCGCTGGCCTACAAACACTCTGGCTGGCATTTCGCAGCCGGGCAGCATCACATTATAAACATACTGGTCGGCATAGCGCTGGTATTCAGCGGTGCTGGAAAATGTTTTGTTGCCAATGTAATCGAGTGGCTTGGCAAAATACATGGCATCCATTGGCATTATTTCGGTGCGGGCGCCGCTGCGCATGTCGCCTTCGACCATCATCAGCGAGTACTGCTCAGAAAAGTTAACCGCGCTCATATCTTCGGCGCTCACCGGGCCAACATTTTTGAGCGGGACTTTGACACTGCGCTGATTACCTTCAGGGCCTACCGTCAGCGCCACGCCCTGATTATCTGCCGCCAGCATGGGCGTAAATTTTAAGGCAAAGCTGATGTCTTCCATGGCGTCGCCATCGTTATCAATGTGAATGGCGTACTCGGCTGCCGGATCCATGGCAAAGTAATTCGGACCGCCGTAGGCGTCCTGTAATGGAATGTAATTAGCAATAAGTGTTACATAGCCTTCACGGCCACTTTCGTAGCTGTTAAAGGCATAAAAATCGGTACTGTCCAGAGCCGGCGCGCGGGCGATACCCGGTGCTTCACGGTGACTGGATGCCTGCACAGCCGTTGCTGCAAGTGCGCTGCCGATCATGACAGAGAGTAGTAGTTTTTGCATGGTGTTACCCCTTTTTGTTGGTGTATTAAGCCAAACGACTAACTCAGGGCAGTGGATGCAAAATAATTTAAAAAAATAAATAAAAGTTGTTTTTTATTTTATTGAGGCGGCTTTGGGGCAAGAGAAAAATAAAAATAGCCCCCGGGCGGGGGCTATTACAAAGGCAGGTTAAACTGCGCTGATTGGCGCGATATAGAGGACCTCGGTTGGCGCACCGGATGGTGAACCACCATTCGGTTCAAGACTTACCGCCAGGGCGGCAATATCGGCTAAATCAAACCAGTCCGGGCGGCTGATAGCCAGTTGGCCGCCTTCCGGTAAAAGACCCAGCGAAATTGGCGCACCGCCATCGGCGGGGACCATCCAGAGCTCGAAGTCTTTATCGGTTCTGGCTGTGAGATTGGCAGTAGTTCTGACTGCCAGGGTAGAGGTGCTGATCTCAATCAGCCACAGCGGTTTTGCTTCAGCATCGGTGACAACGGCTATATCCGTTACCGGTGCCTTGACTGGTGGTGTAGCTGGCATCAGTACTACCGCCAGAATAATTGCTGCTGCCGTTGCCAGTCCGGCGATAGCCTGCCATACCACAGGTCTTGAGGATTTGGCGGCCGGCATTGTCACCACATTGCTGTCTGCTGAGTCATCAGCAAGTCCCAGCTGGCGTTCAATGGCCTGCCATACTGATGCTGGTGGCTCAACCGGCTGGACGTTCTGACCCAATCCGTTGAGATACTGCTCCCACATCCAGGTGGTCTCGGTAATCAGCTGGCTTTCCATCATCAGTTGTTGATAGCGCCGGCGTGCTCCGCCGCGTAAAGTACCTAAAACGTATTCAGCGGCCAGTGCATTGCGTAAAGTTTCGTTCTTATAATTCATACTGACAGACACCTCTGCAAACTTTGCAGGCCCCGTCGGATCCAGCTTTTAATCGTACCTAATGGCGAGGATAAGTGATCGACCACTTCCTGGTGAGACAGGCCGTTAAAGTAGGCCAGATGAATGGCCTGGCGCTGCTGATTATCCAGTTCATCCATGCATTCATTTAACTTCGGGTGGGCTAATTCACTGGCAGCAATATTGCTGTTTTCATCAGGATGGTGATCATCGTCATCCAGCGGGGTTTCTTTTCGTACCTTGTGGTGGCGCATCAGATCCAGTGCCCGGTAGCGGGCAATACTGATGATCCAGGTTAAGACCGTGCCTTTCCCCCGCTGATAGCTGCCGGCGTTATGCCACACTTTAATGTAGGCATCCTGGGTGGCTTCTTCTGCAAGTGCCGTGTTTTGTAGCATCTTCAACACTACCGCATATACCTGCCCGCTGGTAATTTGATAGAGCCTGGCAAAGTCCTGTTTTTTTCCCTGCGCTGTGCCGCACAACAAGGGTAATAAGGTTTCCTGTTCCATTGTTTCCTCAATTTTTGATGAGCCTGTCTGGCTTATAACGATTCAGTGCTTGGATTGGATGCAGATTTTTCCTCTTCTTGCTCTTTTAATACGGGTAAGCGTACCTCAATCACGGTGCCTTTACCCTCGCGGCTGTTAATCGCCAGTTTGCCTTTATGTTTTTCAATAGCGGAATAGGCCACAGAGAGGCCGAGCCCCTGACCTTTGCCTTCTGGCCGGGTAGTAAAAAACGGTTCAAAAACACGTTTCAGATTGGCTTCACTGATACCGCAGCCGGTATCAACTATTTTTATCGCAACACCGCCGCTGCTGGTTTGTTTGATATCGAGCATCACCAGGCCATTTTCGTCAATCGACTGAGCGGCGTTCATCATCAGATTAGTGAGGGCCTGTTTTAAGCTGGCGGATTCACAATACCATTTTAGCTGGTCAGGCTCACAGGTGACTTTGAAGCGCGGTCGTTTAAACTGGGTGCTGATAAGTTGTACCAGTTGATTTGCCGTGTCGTGTAAGTTCAGGTAACCCCAGGTGTGCTGCGGCTCTTCGGCAAAAGAGCGTAACGTAGAGACAATTTCGCTGACCCGCTTAAGACCATCCTTAGACTCCTGAATCAGTGGGCCCATATCTTCTTCGATAAGCTCGACATGGGTGGCGTCAAAGAGATCCTCCAGTGCCTCAATATGCTCAGGTGCATGACTGGCAACCAGTTTTTTGGTGGCCTGACAGGTTTCCAGCAAATTCTGTGCGTACTGCTCCAGCGTATTTAAGTTGGCCGTAACAAAGCCCATGGGGTTATTAATTTCGTGTGCAATGCCAGCGGCAAGCTGACCTGTTGAGGCCATTTTTTCTGCCTGAATGAGCTGTGACTGGGCTCTGTCGAGTTTGCGGATCAGTTTGCGCTGGGCTTCGTGTTCTGCTTTTAATTCCTCGGCGAGCTGGGCCTGAGCTTTAAAATAACTGGCCTGAGCGGTGACATCCTGGATTAGAATGCAGGCATACTGTTCGCCGGTTTCGGTATCCTTGTGAGGTACAATTTCCATATTCTGTACCATCTGGGTTTCTTCGCCAGTGATGGGGCGGCTGCTTTTAAAAGGAAAGATGTGCGGGCGTTGTTCCCAATAGCTGAAACTGGGATGTTTAAGAACAAAAACCGATTTTATGCGTCGCTTCAGAAACTTGATTTGCTCAGGAAAAACATCGGCCAGGGGTTTGCCTAATGCATCACCTCGCAGCTCAACCGGCATCCGGTCGAGAAAAAAAGCATTCAGGTAAACAATTTCATAGGCTTCATTTACCAGACAAATTCCGACTGGCAGTTTATCCAGCAACGGGTTATTCATAAAGGACTAGCCCAGTAGCTCGTCGATCGTCGATTTGAGCCGCGTCAATGAAGCATCGTCCAGGCAAAACACCACACGCATGGTGAACGATGAAATTTGAATGTCGAATTTTACTTCCATTACCAGGCTGTGTTGCCAGTCATATTGTGAAAAGTCACTTTTTTGTGGCGCAAATAACGTTGGCATCTGCAGGTTGGTAGCCAGCTCGAGTTGTTCAGACAACCCGGCCAGACAAGCACCGGCAAGGATGTTAGACAGCTCCAGAATGGTTTCATTGATGTCGTTTTCGGACAGTGGCTGCTCATACTCGAGTAGCTCTGCCACTTCTGTTAGTCCGTGTTGGGTAAGAATCGACATCACTTCGCCGTGAATGTCGCCCATAAAAGACTGGCGGGTGTAATAGGCTTGCTGATGGTGACTGACTAACTCATACAGCCCGTCCGGGGTAACTGCGGTGATTTTAGGTATCGAAATGCCAATTTTAGTTTCGATTAGATGGGCCAGGCTGTTAGCAGCCTGACCCATGGAAATGTTCATTAATTCCTGTAAGGCATCCCGCTGGTCTTCAGACAGGGCAATGGTATCGTTCATAGATAACCCAACTCAAATAAGGTCATTGCCAGTTCTTCCTTATCCAGTGGTTTGCGTAAAAACCGTTTGGCGCCCAGCGACATCACTATGCGCTGTTTCTCCGGCTGGAAATCGGCACTGATAACAATTACATCAGGTGATGAAGGTTGCTCAGAAAGGTATTCAAGCACGCCCACACCATCAATTTCAGGCATGGTTAAGTCAAGCAAAACCAGTTGTACGGCATTACCGGACAAGGTTTCGATGGCCTCTTTTCCATTGGTAGCTTCTATGACTGTTGTTTCAAGCTCCGGCGGCAACGCTCTGATAACGCTGCGTCGGGATAGCTTTGAATCATCTGCCACCAACACTGTTAAACTCATAAAGGACTCCGACTTCCGGTTTCATATAAGTATTTGCCATTTTTACAATCCTGCAAGTTGGATGCGGTTATTTATCTGACCAGCTAGTTATCATCTCAGGATATGAAAATGGTGACAAATGTGACTATTGGTTATTTTATGGGGTGCTCGGGCATTATGTTTATGTGATCTTATACCTGAGTATTCAGGGTGATAAGTGACGGCCCGGCGAAGTGAACGGCGCTTTAAGCGTGCGATCCGGCCCACCAGAGGGAGCCGGATCGAGGGAGGTTAACGTTTCTGGCGAATAAACTCAGCGAGCTTGCTGCCGCTAATCAGTTTAAAGTTTTGAGGGGCGGTTGGCATTACGTTGCGGCCATCCTGAACCACCATAAGTCCGTCCGGGAACTGCGGTCCGAGAGCAGTTGAGGTGACTTCCAGACCGTCGGTTTCGGATACGCCATCAATTTGTCTGGCACCGTTGATACCGACCCGGAAGGTTCCCAGCAAACGGTTACCATCATCAAGCGCATACACCGTAAACCGGCTGTTGCCCTGACTGGAGGCTACCAGATAGCGCTCATCTTCCAGTGTATAAATACCCATGCCTTCAATATCGGCTTCAACATCCGCTCCCACAGTGGCAATCAGACGTGGTGCGCTGAGCGGCTGTGATAGCGCCTTTTGCCATATGCCTGCGGCTTCCTCTCCCATGTAGAGTACTTGTCTGGCATCATCAACTACACATCCCTCCGGCTGGCTGGGCAGGGTAAACTCACTAACGAGCTCTGCTGCAGGGCCGTCCCCGCTAAAAGTGAAGGCATATTGCTGATAGCGACCGTCGGTATCGTTAATAAACGTATGCAACCGACCATCGATAACCCCATTGCATAAGCCGTAAACATCCGACAAGGTTGTTGGGAGTTCAGCGGCGTGAGTTACCTCACCGGTAGCGGAGATGTAATATACCGATAACGTTTGTGATGAACGGTTGCTGGCAACGGCGATATCCTGCTTGCCGGCCGGCGTATCAATCTGATAACGCACATCCACATTATTGACCCGGCCGGTAGGCAATGATTGTAACTGCTCACCTGTTAGTGAATAGACATTGAGTCCGTATTTTTTATCGGTGCCCAACACCAGGCTCGCAGAAGGATTGAGACGGTTTACCCAGATAGCCGGATCATCAGCGGCATCGCCATAGCGGTTGACGGGTGTGGTTTGCACGTCGGCGCTTAAGGTATATACCTTATTGTTAGTGCTGGTGGCGGGGGCAGTATTATTAAGCGTAGCAGCGAGTAATTCGCCGCTGGCTTCATCAAAAGCGCCAAGATAAAGGGTATCGCCGGCCACGGCGGCACTGACTGATTTAAGCTCACGTTCTGCAGCCAGAGGCCATTGGCGGTTACGCTGACCACGTTCATAAATTAGCGGTTGGTCGGTAGCCACTGCAAAATAGCGGCCATCTGTCAGGGCGGCTACCGATTCCAGTTCCGGGCCGCTGGAGAAGTAATCCAGAGTACGGGCATTTTCGCCTTCAGCGTCGCCACTGTAGTGCCAGATTCCGGTGCCTTCTTCGGCTATTAACAGCGTGTTGCTTTCATCTGTTACTGCGCAGGATGACAGATCCGGCCCTACCATCATTTTCCGGATTGGCGTGAGCTGCCAGTTCTGCCCGGTGTTCAGCAGGTAGTGCGACATCAGTCCCCGGGCATCGGAGCTGAACAGGTGTAGCGTATCGTCCTGACGGCTCAGACACAGGGTTTCACGGTCGGCAATATCTGAGGGTACCGATGCCTTTAAGTAAAACTCTCCGGTTGCAATATCGAGCGTCAGTAAATGCAGTTCTGAAGTATTCTGATCAATGGCGGCAATGGCAATGAGGTTGTCTGAGCCGGGCAAGAAACGCCAGTCTGCCTGAGCTATGTGGTCGGTAAACTGGCTAATCTGCTGACCTTGTGGCGACACCCAGATAAGCCCCTCAGCTTCACTGGTGACCAGGTACCCTTTGAGTGTGTTGGTGACCACTGGTTTAAGGCTCTCACCGGCCACGGGGAGGGCACGCAGAGTTAAAGCTGACTCAGGTTCAGCTGGCTGAGTACTACCTGGATCACTGGCGGTACAGGCGCCCAGGGTGAGGCTGGCAATCAGCCCCAGAGTAAATTTAAGGGTTTTCATTGGGCTGACTCCCTGTTTTTATCCAGTGCATACTGGTAGATGACTTCGCCCTTATCATCAATGAATTCAAGGGTGAACTGTTGTTGATTAACCCGCACTAAAGCAAAGCCGGCGGATGATTTGGCAAACGCGGTAAACTCGCGCTGACCCACCGGGCGGATCTCAGAGCCGCCACCGGAAACAAAGTGTTCTACACTGCTGCCGGCAGGTTTATTATGTTGCAGATCATGCTCATGTCCGGCGATATAGGCATCCACCTCGTACTGTTCCAGAAGTGGCTCTATAACGCCGCGCACAGCGCTGGTTTTACCGTACCGTTTACCACTGGAATAAAGTGGGTGATGACCAATCACAATGGTCCAGTCGGCGTTTTTATGCCGCTTCAGGGTTTGCTCAAACCACGCCAGTTGGGCCTTGCTATCCTGACGCTGGGTTTCCTGATATTTGGCTTCGTGCTGGTAATCGGGATTAAGCGGGCTGGTATCTAAAAACACCAGGTGAACCGAACCACCTTCTTCCAGGCTAATGAGCTTATCAAAGTACTGTGCCGGCATATTCCAGCGGCGGCTGACAGCCGAGTAATCGATTTGTGCCTGCCAGTTTCCGCGGTAGTCGTGATTGCCTAACACCACGTACCAGTCGATAAACAGGTGCGGGCCATGATAAATATTCTCGTAGGAAGTCTGCCAGTAGGGGTCATTAACCGAAGCAATGCCGTTATCGTAAAAATTATCGCCGGTGGAAATGATCATTTCGGCATCAAACTGATACGCAGCTATATCCATCCATTTGGCAACGCTTCGCTGGGCGAAATGGCCATTGCGGCCCCAGTCGCCGACCACCAGAAACGTATAGTTATCACCGCTTTCGGTTAATGAAGACTGGATCTGATTGGTCTGGTAATAGTGCTCACCCAAGACTTCCTGCTGAGCAGACTGAGCCTGGGTCAGTGGCGCGCAAAGCATCGTGGTGAGTGTAAGTAATTGTATGAGTTTCATTGAAAACCTTAAGATTCAGGCGGGCATTAGCCCGCCTTATTACCGATAGAGCTTAGAGCTGCCAGTTAAAACCAATTTCGAAGGTACGGCCGTACTCTTCGTACTGGGCATTCTGACTACGACGGTCGAAGTAGTGATAGTAAGGCTCGTCGTTAATATTGATGGCGTTGAAATACACCGTCAGATCCTGGTTGATATAGTATTTACCCATAAAATCGAACTGCTGGTGGGCATCTTCCATGCGCAACATGTCACCGTCGATTTCTTCCAGGTTCTTACTCTTGTAGGTCATAGCCAGACGCAGACTCCAGTCGTTGTCTTCGTAACCTACGGTCAGGTTGCCAACGGTATCAGACTGGTTAGGCAGGCTGGTTTTATACTCTTCACCGTCCAGCAGCGTGGTGGCATCAGAGGATGAGAAGGTGCCGTTAGCAGAGAGTAACAAGCCGTTATCAAAGGCTTTAACCCACGACAGTTCCAAACCAGTGAGATCGGCGGTTTCACCATTGCGCGGCTGAATGACTTCGTCGTAACCTTCCCAGCCCTGCATACCTGCTACATCGGCGTAGATCACGAAGTTATCGATTTGCTTGTAGAATAAACCGGCAGACAGCACGCCAATCTGACCCGGATAATATTCTACCGACAGGTCGAAGTTTTCTGACTCGTAGGGCAGTAATTGCGGGTTACCTACTTCGGCTTCACGCTCGGTCACAAACACGCCATCGTCTTCTTCGGTTTTGCTTTCAATAATCTGGAAAGCGGCCGATTCTTCAAAGCCTGGGCGTGAAATTGTCTGGGTATAAGCACCACGAACAATCAGTTTTTCTGAGATGTTGTACTTAACGTTAATACTTGGCAGGAAGTGGTCGTAACTGCGCTCTGACTGCCATGGCGTGTTGACTACGTCTTCAACGTCATTTTGTTCATCTTCAATCAGCTCAACGCGCATGCCGGAAGTATCGAAGTCGGTTTTCTCATAACGAACACCGGCCACAATGTGCACATCGTTAATATCAAAGGTGCCCATAAAGTAGGCAGCAAAGATATCTTCATTGGTTTCGTAAGACGCGCCATTTGACTCAAGCTCTGAGTCCAGATCGGCCAGCTCCAGCGAACCACGGTTTTGGTTGAAATAGGTGCGCATCTCGCCACGGTTAAGGCCTGGTCCAAAGTCACCCAGCCCCCAGTCTACGTCGCTGGCAGCAAACTGCGTGGGATCCATGTCATCAAAGTCACCGTCGTAAATGTAGATGTTGCTGTCGACGGTTTTAGTACGGGTACGGTATTTCACACCGGCTTTGATTTCGCTGAGATAGGGGTCTTCGGCAAAAGTTTTGCTCAGGTTCGCTTTAATGCTGTTTTCAGTATCCTTCGCGTAGTTATCCTCAAAGCTAATTTCGTCGACCTCGTAGTTATTGAAGTCATTCACCGAGTCGGCGTAGGTAATGCTGGGGATTACCCGCTCCATATCACCCTCGATACTGTCGTCTTCGGTGATAAAGGTGTAGTAAAGGGCATCCGGCTCATCTTCATCAGATTTAGCGTAACCAAGCTGATAATCGAAAGTCCACTCACCGCGCACGTGCTCACCGCCGGCAGCGAGGGTAAGAATAGACTGGGCTTCGTAACGATCTTTCGACTCACGCTCCACCTCAGAGTCTTCGCCGTCAAACACAAAGGTATTGCGCTGACGATACTCTTCGTCAGAGAATTCACTGTACAGAGTGCGCAGAAAATAAGAGTTGTTGAAGTCTGGGCGGTAGTCGAGGTTCACCGCTGCCCCTAAGCGTTCACGGGTAATGGTGTAATGACGTTGTTCAATTTCGTCATCCGCGTTGGACTCAATGTTGTCTGAACCAAAATCCCGTTTGAAATAAGATAGGGCTGCCGCCACACCAAAAGTATCGTTCCACAGATTGGTGTAGGTACCGGAAAGTTTCGGGCTCATCTCATCGCGCAATTCGTTCTGGCTCAACTGACCCGATAAACTGGCAGTCTGGCCTTTACGGTCAAAGGCACTTACTGATTTCACTTCTACCGAACCACCAATCGCGTCGCCGTCCATATCCGACGTTACAGACTTAGACACTTCCAGGGTCTGGATGAGCTCAGATGGGATCACGTCCAGAGCAACTGAGCGAACTCCGCCCTCCGGAGAAGGTACGTTAAGGCCGTTGATGGTCACGTTATTCAGGTTAGGATCGATACCACGGATCCCCACGAAGCGGCCTTCACCCTGATCGCGTTCGATAGACAAACCAGGCAGGCGTTGCAGTGATTCGGCGGCGTTCTGATCAGGGAACTGACCAATGGCATCGGCTGAAACAATAGATTTAATGTTGTCAGCCATGCGTTGCTGATTGATAGCGCTGGCCTGGCCGCCACGCTGACCGCGAACCATAACCTCTTCCAGTGATTCAGTGGCACCTTCCAGAGTAATTATCGGCGTAATGTTTTCACCTTCGGTAAGAGTAATCTGGCGAGAAACCGGCTCTGCGCCTAAATAAGTGACTACCAGGGTGTAGTTACCGGCCGGCAGGTTATTAAAACGAAAAGTGCCATCACGGCGGGAAAAGGTTTCCTGACCCAGCTCGGTAATTTCAATTTTTGCCCCGGCAAAAACGCGGTCCTGACTGCTGTTGGTCAACTGGCCAATTAAGCCGGCATTATCCGCTGCTATCGAAGCAAATGAGCAACAAACGGTACTGACAGCCAACGCCAGGCTGGAAATACGATTTTTCATGAGTGTTCTCTTAAGTTGTGTGTATGTGTTGGCGGCTACCGTAGAAAGCAAAAATGACAAATCGATGACGGCGTCAGGCGTAGTTGCCTGAAAAATAGCCGGAAACAGCCGAAAAAGCGCTTTTTTCAAACTAGGTGAGCCAAAATGACCCCCGTTCAACCCTTTGTTTATTAGCGAAAAAATCAAAATAAAACGGAAGAAAAGGGCTGCTTCATCACATCAGTGTCATATTCCTGAGCCAGAATGACCCCTATGATTACCGGCGTCTCAATTAACAATAGGCGCAGGTAAACACGTTTTTGCATGCGGAAAAGATGATGGATTTTAGTTTATTAACACGTCACCGGGGCTTACTGGCATTTGTGGTACTGGTGTTGGGGTTGGCAGTAACGTTATGCGTTACCAATGGCCAGTTAAAAGATATCGCAGAAGTTGAATGGCTGGATGTCGTTGGCGAGGGCAGTATTTGCCTGCTCACTTTGTGCTGGATAACTGCAGTGATGATCAGCCGCCCACCGGGCAAGGTCACGGCGCTGCTGGTGGCGGGCCTGTCCTTTTTTAACTTCTCGGCCATGCTCGATGTGTTTGATGAATTTACCTTTTACAGCGACGCGGCTCATTGGCTCAGTGTGGTGGAGTCTATTCCGGCGGCAATGGGCATGATTGTGATGAGCATTGCGTTGTACTGGTGGCATCAGGAACAGCTGGCGCTTAATAAACAGCTGCAACGCCGCGAAATGTGGTATCGCGCCCACGATCAAATCGATGTCATCACCCAGCTTTACCGGGCCGACTACTGGCGAGCCAGAGCCATGGAGTTGCAGGAACAGGGCGTTAAGGCCGCAGTTGTGGTACTGGATATAAATGATTTTTCGCAGTTTAATCTGCGCTATGGCCATGCCGAAGGGGATCGGTTCTTAAAAGAAATTTCGCAGTTAATCGTGATGAACCTCAGAGCCGTCGACCTGGCTTGCCGCTATGCCGGCGACCGGTTTGTTATCCTGATGCCAGAAATTGCCGCGGAGGAGGCCAGCGAGTTTGCCCGTCAGTTAGAGTGCAGCATTCGCAACGTGGCATTCAGAAGTGGCGGCCAGACTACTGCGATTTTTCACTCAGTGCGCAGTGTCAGTGCCCAGTTACAACAGCAGGTAACGCTGGCTGAAATGATGGCTGGCCTTAATCGTCAGTTAGATGAGACTTCCCGGCAGGCAGCCTGATGACGCACAACGCTTTGCTTACCCGCACCGATAAAGCTCTGCCAGCCCGCCAGCTTGCCCAAAGCCTGGTGCAGGTTGCGCTGGCCCGTGGTGCCCCGGAGCAAAAGCTGTTGCGTGGTACGGGAATATTTAGTGAAGACTTACTTACTGCAAAGCCTCTAAGCTGTAATCAGCTACAACGCTTGTGCGGCAACGCTACCCAGCATTACAAAGGCTTTGACCTGGCCTTTCAGTTTGGGCATCATCTAGTGTCGGCATTTGTTAACGACGCGCTGCCATACTTTACCCATGCGCGGAATTTTGGCGAATGCCTGCGGACACTGCCGTCTTTTCAGACCCGCCTTTACCCTTTTGTTTCTGCTTTTCGCTATGACGAGGGCGACGATATACTACTGGTTTTACAGGACGCCATGGGCAGTGGTAAGCAGTTTCGTTTTATGGCCGAAGCCTATTGCGCGGCGCTGGTGGCGCTGGCCCGGCACTGCACCGGTAAACGGCTGGCGCTGCATTTTTCTTTTCCCTTCGCCAGCCCGCGGCAGATCCAGGAATACGAAGAAGGACTGGGATTCAGACTGACTTTCGACCAGCCCTTCTTTACCATCAAAGTGGCTAGAGCAGAGCTGGCAACGCCGTGTTTACAGCCCAACCGCATGTTTAAGCAGTTTGCCTTGCGTCGTTTTCTGGAGCTGCGGGAGTATCGCGTAACCTTGCTTGATGCCGTGCGCTATCATCTGCGCCGCAGCAGCAATGCTACCTTGCCGGCTATTGCCGGAGAACTCGGCTTAAGCCCGGCGTCACTAAAACGCAAACTGGCGGATCACGACACCACCTTTAGTTTGTTGCACGACGATATTCGTCGCCAACAGGCCATCTATTACCTGCAGGTGCAAAAGCTCAATAACGAGCAGAGCGCGTTAAAAATGGCTTTTACGGATATCACTAACTTCCGCCGGGCTGTTAAGCGCTGGACCGGCCTGACCCCCAGTCAGCTTCGAGAAGCGTAATAGTAATTGAAACAAGAAGGCCACCCCGAAGGATGGCCTGATAATGCGATTGGAATGGGATTACTGATAATCCGGCATCACTTCAAGACGTGCTACGCCTGAGTCGATAGCGGCCTGAGCCACGGCTCTGGCGATTCGGCTACACAGGCGCGGATCCATGGGTTTTGGAATGATGTAATCCTTACCAAAAGTCAGGCTGTCCACGTTACTGGCTTTTAATACCGATTCAGGTACCGGCTCTTTGGATACCGAACGCAGCGCTTCTACCGCAGCGACTTTCATTTCATCGTTAATGGCAGTTGCCCGAACATCCAGTGCACCACGGAAAATAAACGGGAAGCATAATACGTTATTTACCTGGTTAGGGTAGTCAGAGCGACCGGTAGCCATAATTAAATCAGTACGGGTAGCTAAAGCCACTTCAGGCTTAATTTCCGGATCCGGGTTAGAGCAGGCAAATACCACCGGGTTAGGCGCCATCAGTTCCAGTGCCTCAGGCGGCAGTAAATCCGGGCCGGATACCCCAACAAAAATATCCGCGCCGTCCATTACGTCTTCAAGGGTGCGTTTGTCGGTGTTGTTGGCAAACAGCATCTTGTGCGGCGTGAGATCGTCACGGCGGGTATGAATAACCCCTTTACGGTCGAGCATATAAATGCGCTCACGCTGGGCACCACATTTAATGAGTAATTCCATACAGGCAACGGCAGCGGCGCCGGCACCCATACAAACAATCTTAGCATCGCCGATTTCTTTGCCCTGAATTTCCAGTGCGTTAAGCATACCGGCGGCTGTTACAATCGCGGTGCCGTGTTGGTCATCATGGAAAACCGGGATCTTACAGCGCTTGATCAGCTCCTGCTCAATCTCAAAGCATTCCGGCGCTTTAATATCTTCCAGATTAATGCCACCAAAGGTGTCGGCGATATTGGCTACCGTATTAATGAATTCTTCAGTGGTACGGTGTTTTACCTCGATATCAATCGAATCAAGGCCGGCGAAGCGTTTGAATAATAGCGCTTTACCTTCCATTACGGGCTTGGAGGCCAGTGGACCGAGGTTACCTAGGCCTAGGATTGCGGTGCCGTTACTGATAACAGCAACCATATTGCCTTTGCCGGTATAGGTGTAAGCAGCGTTTGGATCTTCAGCTATTTCGCGGCAGGGTTCCGCTACGCCGGGGCTATAAGCCAGGGCGAGATCATCAACACTTTCTGCCGGTTTGGAGAGCTCTACGCGGATCTTGCCCGGCGTAGGTTTTGCGTGGTAGTCGAGGGCACGTTGGCGAAAATCTGACATTTTTGTAAGTCCTGTAATTTTTATCTTGTAAGCCAGTCGCTAGGTTATTGTTATTGTAGGCGAACTGTATCACAGCGCATGTCATATGGCATGGTATCTATCAACCGAAAAAGTGATAGCACCTTACAAACTTGTGAATGTTATCTAACATAACGCGAACAGGCTTTGAACGCCACGTTGCCGAAGAAATAATCGTAATTTGTTTTACTTATGGAAATTGGCTTTACCATTACCCTAATCAATTAACATAATGATAAAAAACAGGCATAAAAAAAGCGCCGTAAAGGCGCTTTTTCTTCAAGATTGGGCTTATTTTTTGCCCAGTGCGCCAAAACGCTTCTTGAAGCGGTCAACACGACCACCGGTGTCAACGTTACGTTGCTTACCAGTGTAGAAAGGGTGACAAGCTGAACATACGTCCAGGTTGATGTCTTTGCCCAGTGTTGAACGAACTTTGATTTCATTACCGCAAGAACAGTTAGCAGTAATTTCTTCGTATTTAGGGTGGATATCTTGTTTCATGGGATTACCTCAAAATAAGGCCGCATCGCTAACCAACCCGAAGTTGGCCACCATACGTGACTAATTTTCACTACAGGCGACATACCGCCTGCTTTTTAGAGCGGCGCATATTAATGGATGCCGAATAATCAATCAAGTATTTTCGTGCAATACTTTGCTATCCGCATGTTAGGATAACCGCTAATTAAAATCAGCCTGATAATGTCTGTTGTTCAAAATTCACTATGCCAATCATTGATGTAGCCGTTCCGGTACCACTGCGACAAACCTTTAGTTACACCAGCGAGCAAAAGCTGCGGCCGGGTGTGCGGGTGAGCGTGCCCTTTGGTCGCCGCCAGTTAATTGGGGTAGTGACGGCAAGTTATGACGACCCGGTCGACGATACCGAGTCTGAGGTTAAACTAAAAGCGGTAACCGAAGTCCTCGATGAGCAACCGCTGTTTGATGCAACCCTGCAGGCGTTAACCCAGTGGCTGGCCACATATTATCACCATCCGATTGGTGAGGTCTGGGCGACGGTTATGCCCACGCGGTTGCGCAAAGGCGGAGCGTTGAGTGACAGCGTTCCGGCATTAACTTTAACCGAAGCCGGACAAGCCGAAGCGCAAACGCCTACTTTACGTGGCAAAAAGCAGCTCGAATGCATCGCGTTACTGGCGCAGGGGCCGCTGGCCAGTGAAGAAATCAAAACTAAATTCTCAAATGTGGTGTTAAAGGCACTGGAAGAGAAAGCACTGACCACACAAACCAGCATCCGCCTGACTGAAAAGCAGGACTGGGCGTCATTCAGTCTGCAGCAAACACCGCCTACTGCCTCTACCGAGCAGGGCGTGGCGATCGCTGCTATCAACCAGCAAGCCAGCCACTTTGTGCCATTTTTACTCGACGGCGTTACCGGCAGTGGTAAAACCGAAGTGTACTTGCAGGTGATTGAGCCGGTGCTTAAACAGGGCAGGCAGGTGCTGATTCTGGTGCCTGAAATAGGTCTGACACCACAAACGGTAGGGCGCTTTGAACGTCGCTTTGGCATTAGTGTTGGCGTGTTGCACTCGCAAATGACTGATCTGGCCCGGGTAAAAGTCTGGCAACAGGCTCGCCGCGGAGAACTGGGGATTATTATTGGCACCCGCTCGGCTATTTTTACGCCGCTCAAACGACCAGGCATGATCATTGTGGATGAAGAGCATGATGAGTCATTTAAGCAGCAGGATGGCTTGCGTTACCACGCTCGCGACCTGGCGGTAAAACGTGCCCATACCGAAAACGTACCTTTGATTCTGGGCAGTGCCACGCCGTCGCTGGAAAGCCTGAATAATGCGCTGAATAAGCGTTACACCCACTTAACCCTGAGTCAGCGCGCTGGCGGTGCCAGTCACACCCAGTTAAAGGTGCTCGACTCTCGCGATCAACCGCTGCACGCCGGCATTGCGCAGGGCCTGATAAGCATTATGCGCAGCCATCTGCAGCAGGGTAATCAGGTGTTGGTGTTTTTAAACCGTCGCGGCTTTGCTCCGGCAGTGCTGTGTCATCATTGCGGCCAAACGGTGGATTGCAAAAGTTGCGAGCGGCCGTTTACCTACCATAAGTCCCAGGGCCGGCTGCAGTGCCATCATTGTGGTGCGAGCCGGAGAATGCCCGAGCAGTGCAGTGAGTGCCACAGCCACGATCTGCAAACCTCTGGCATTGGTACCGAACAGCTCGAACAGGGGCTGGGGCAGCTATTCCCGGATATAAAGCAGGTCAGAATCGACAGTGATGCAGTAAAAGGCAAAGACAAGCTCATCACCCGTCTCGATGAAATCAATGCGCGCAAATATCAGTTGCTGGTGGGCACGCAAATTCTGTCGAAGGGGCATCATTTTCCGCATGTAACCTTAGTAGTGGTACTCGACTGTGACGGGGCGTTATTCTCAGCCGACTTTCGGGCGGCGGAAAAACTCGCGCAGTTGATTACGCAACTGGCTGGTCGCGCCGGTCGCGCCAGTAAACCGGGCGAAATGTGGCTGCAAACCGATAACCCCGGCCACCCACTTTTGCAGGATCTCATTAATAACGGCTTTGCGCACTTTGCTCGTCAGGCATTGCAGGAACGCAAGCTGGGCGCTCTGCCGCCGTATAGCAGTCAGGCCATTTTCCGCGCCGAAGCCGGCGAAGCAGGGCTCGCTGCCAACCTGTTACAACAAATACGCGATTGTTATCGCCCCAGTGTGAATGCCGCCAAAGGGCAGTTTATCGGGCCGTTGCCGTGTTTGATTGAGAAGCGTCAGGGGCGTTTTCGCTACATGCTGGTATTGCAGAGTCAGCAGCGTGCTGCGCTACATAGCTGGCTAAAACATCACTTGCAGGAGGTAGAAGCGTTGCCTCTGGCAAGCAAGGTACGCTGGAGCCTGGATATTGACCCGGTCGATCTGAGTTAAGTGTGGTTACTGGTAAACTTTCAGCGTTAACCACACTTTAAAGCAGCATTTTTGCCAAAGAGCAGGTACACTGCCTGCAGATAATAATAATCATCCACACAGGGAAATCGAAACAGCATTATGTCTCAACGCGATTACGTTTCTCGTGGACGTGCGCCACAAAAGAAAAATACCAAGAAAACAAAAAACAAAAATACTGCCAGACGAGGTCGCAACCAGCAGGAGCCACAGGTAACTGTACCCTGGGTAACGGTGGCCGTAGTGGTAGCTTTGTTACTGGGCTTTGCCTGGTTCTTGTGGTCAATAAAAGATAATGCCGATCCGGATACCGCTCAGCCGCTTACGGCAGAGCCTGCGCCTATCGAAGATGAACTACCCGAACTGCCCGAGGAAGAGTGGGAATACATTAAGTCCCTGCCGGGTTACGAGGTAGAAGTTGAAGTGGCCGAGCAGGAAAAATCCGACAAGCGTTACCTGATGCAGTGTGCCTCGTTCAGAACCCGGGCCCAGGCCGATGAAATGCGCGCTAAAATTGCGTTTCAGGGGCTGGAAGCGCAGATCCGGCACAGCGATGGCGCCAACGGCGAGTGGTTCCGTGTGATCCTTGGCCCCTTTGACGCCAAGCGCGACGCTGAGCGTGCCAAACACGCACTGCGTAAAGTGAATATCACCACCTGTCAGATTTGGTTCTGGAATTTGTAAATAATCGGAAGCCGGCAGTTGCCGGCTTTTTTAATGTTCGCTGCAAACGCCTGCGTATATTCATCTTTTAAGTCTTGAAAAATCGTCAGGCTCCCCCACCTACTACTCATTGTCAACGCACAGACCGCCCGGCGGAATGCTGTGCCAAACCACTACAGTGGAGTAAACGTGACTACAATAGTATCAGTCAGACGAGATAATCAGGTTGTCATGGCCGGTGATGGCCAGGTGTCATTGGGCAATACCGTAATGAAAGGCAATGCCCGTAAAGTACGCCGCCTGTATCAAAATAAAGTATTAGCCGGTTTTGCCGGTGGTACCGCCGATGCATTTACCTTGTTTGAACGCTTTGAAGCCAAACTGGAACTGCATCAAGGGCACCTGACCAAAGCGGCAGTAGAGCTGGCTAAAGACTGGCGTACCGACCGCATGCTTCGGCGTCTGGAAGCCTTGCTGGCCGTCGCCGATGAAACCGCTTCGTTCATTATTACCGGTAACGGCGATGTGGTGCAGCCAGAGCAGGATCTAATTGCCATCGGTTCGGGTGGTAACTATGCCCAGGCAGCGGCTACAGCGTTATTGAATAATACGCAGTTAACGGCACACGAAATTGCCACCCAAAGCTTATCGATTGCCGGCGACATTTGTGTGTTCACCAACCATAATCAAACGGTTGAAGTACTCGATTACTAAAGTGAATTGTGTTGGCAGTGGCCTGAGCGCGGCTGCCATACTGACTACCGTCAGTTTTACATAAGGGTTAATTATGTCTGAAATGACACCAAGAGAAATTGTCCACGAACTGGACCGCCATATTATTGGTCAGCAAAGCGCTAAGCGCGCGGTTGCCATTGCACTGCGTAACCGCTGGCGCCGTATGCAGTTAGCACCAGAACTGCGCCAGGAAGTCACCCCGAAAAACATTTTAATGATTGGTCCAACGGGGGTGGGGAAAACCGAAATTGCCCGTCGTCTGGCCAAGCTGGCGAATGCACCGTTTATTAAGGTTGAGGCGACAAAATTTACCGAAGTAGGTTATGTAGGTAAGGAAGTCGAAACCATCATTCGCGACCTGGCTGATATTGCGGTAAAAATGACCAAAGAGCAGGAAATGGAAAAGGTGCGCTATCGCGCCGAGGAAGCCGCCGAAGAGCGTATTCTGGATATCCTGATCCCGCCTGCCGAAAATGCCTGGGGTGAAAAAGAGCGCTCGGAAGACCGCGGTACCCGTCAGTCTTTCCGCAAAAAGCTGCGCGAAGGCACCTTGGATGACAAAGAAATTGAAATCGACGTTGCCCAGCAGCAAATTGGTGTAGAAATTATGGCCCCGCCGGGCATGGAAGAAATGACCAATCAGTTGCAGGGAATGTTTGAGAACCTGTCTTCTTCTGGCTCGCAGAAGAAGAAAAAGAAAATGCGCATCAAAGATGCCATGAAAGTGCTGATCGAAGAAGAAGCCGCGCGTTTGGTTAACAAAGAAGATCTTAAAGAAAAAGCCCTCGAAGCAGTGGAGCAACACGGCATCGTATTTGTGGATGAAATCGATAAGATCTGTAAACGCGAAGGTGCCAACTCGGCCGATGTTTCCCGCGAAGGTGTGCAACGTGACTTACTGCCACTGGTAGAAGGTTCTACGGTGTCTACCAAGCACGGTATGATCAAAACCGACCATATTCTGTTTGTGGCATCCGGTGCCTTCCAGATGAGCAAACCGTCGGATCTGATCCCTGAATTACAGGGCCGTCTGCCTATTCGTGTTGAACTGTCAGCGCTTAAAGTAGAAGACTTTAAACGTATTCTTACAGAGCCTAATGCATCGCTTACCGAGCAATATATTGAGCTGATGAAAACCGAAGGCGTAACCGTTGAGTTTGCCGAAAGTGGTATTCAGCGTATCGCCGAAGCGGCCTGGCAGGTGAATGAGAAAACCGAAAATATCGGCGCCCGCCGACTGCACACTGTGCTGGAACGTTTGATGGAAGATATTTCTTACGATGCTTCTGAAAAACAGGGCGAAACCTACATCATTGATGCCGATTACGTGAATCAGCACCTTGAAACCTTAGTGGATAACGAAGACTTAAGCCGCTTTATCCTCTAAGTCCAAACTTACAAACTGGCCGGTACATCTGTACCGGCCAGGCTTTACTTGCCACATACCCGCTTACACCGTAGGGATTTGCGTGTACAAGGTTCTGAAATAGCGGGCCATCAACGCTGCCCGGTTACGGATTTCCAGCTTGCGGTAGATATTAGCGCAATGAAATTTTACCGTTCGCTCGCTGATAAACAATTGCGAGGCAATGGTTTTGTTCGGTAAGCCTTCGATAATTTTATGCGCCACCTGAAGTTCACGTTTAGACAGCTGTTCCAAATGTTCAGGGCTTAATAACTCTTGATCAAACATAATGATCTCCTTGTTGAGTGGGGGTTGGTAAATCAGGCGTATAATTGATGGCTACTTCCGTCAGCTGGCCGCCTGCCAGGTGATACCGCTGATGGGCCATTTGAATGGTTTCGCGCCGATGGGCAATAACCACCCGGGTCATGGGTAATCGGGAAAGGTGCTGATTGATGAGCTTTTCACTGTTGGCATCAAGATGGCTGCTGGCCTCATCGAGTAACAGCAGAGCCGGACGCTGATACAACGCCCGGGCGAGAAACAGGCGCTGGCGCTGGCCGCCACTAAAATTGGTACCACCTTCCTGGAGCAGTGTGTAATACTGCATTGGCAGCCTGGTTATGGTGTCGTGCAGATTGGCCAGTTGGCAACACTCTATTAACCGAGGCATGTCGATGTGTTGCTGAAAGCCACTTACATTGTCGATAACGGTGCCAGACAAACACACATCATCTTGCATTACAGCACTGATCCGCTGGGCTGGATCGCGACTGTTGAGCGGCTTATCGTCAATCAGGATCTGCCCCGAAGTGGCAGGAAGTAGGCCGGTCAGGCATTTAGCCAGGCTGGACTTGCCGCTGCCGCTCACACCGGTAATTACCACCATCCGGCCTGGTAACACTTCAAGATTTAATCCTTCGAACAGAGGTGGCTGGCCCTGATAGGCAAAGCTTAAATCCTCAATCGTCAGTTTGTGGGCCACAGGAATATGGGCTGGCGCACAGCCAGATGAAGGAGCCAGTGAGGCAAAGTCGACCGGCGTTTGCACAATGTCCGCCAGTCTGTCGAGGTGTACGCGCAATAAGCGCCACTGAAGTAACTGCTCCAGCAACCCGTTGATGGCTGAATTAAAACGGTTCTTGTAGCTGGTAAATGCGTAGAGCATTCCAACCGTAAAGGCCTGCTCCATCACCAGTGTGGCAGCCAGATAAACCACCAGCAGGTTTTCAATACCAAACAACAGCAGGTGTACGATACTGAACCCCATTTCCCAGCGGCGTAAGCGAATATCACGGTTTAACGTATCGGTCAGTAAATGCTGCCAGCCATGTAACCGGAAGGATTCGAGCCTGAGCATTCTGATTGACTGAATGCCTCGCAGTGTTTCAATAAAGTGGCTATTTTCCTTTGCAGCACAGGCAATTCTTTCTTGTTGTAAACGCTGCACCGGGCCAAGCAAAATTAATCGCAGGGCAAGAAATAACACCGCAATGCCTACTACAACCAACAGGAGCTTGAGGTTGTACAATGCCATTAAAACCAGAGTGCACAGCATTATCAGCGAGTCTAAAATGAGCGCGACGATACCCTGACTGATAAAGCGTCTGACCTCCTGCAAGCTGCCAAAACGAGCCACCATGTCGCCGATATGACGCTGGGAAAAGTAACTGAATGGCAGGCGGATCAAATGGGTAAAGACATTCACCGAGAGTTGCTGTGCGAGGTGCCCGGACATAGCGATGCCGGCTGTCTGACGAGTAAGATTGGTGATCGCTTCCACTACAATTAACAGAAAGAAGCCCAGAAACAGCACATTGAGCAGCGAAGCATCGTTATTGACTATTACTGAGTCGATAACCAGTTGCATATAATAGGGCGACGCCAACGCAAAACACTGCAGCAGCAAAGACAAAATAAACAATACCAGCAGGGAGCGCTTGATACCCACGATACGCTGCCATAACTGGCTAAGCTTTAATGGCTGGCGCAGGTTTTGTGGCGTAAAGTCACTGCCCGGCTGAAGCTCCAGGGCAATACCAGTAAAAGCATCATTGACCTGTTGCCAGCTTAGGTGGCGTTTGCCACATGCCGGATCCTGGATTTCAATGCCTTTGCTTGTCACTCTGGTTAACACAACAAAGTGTTGCATGTTCCAGTGCAGAATACAGGGCAGCTGCAGGTCGGCCATATCTTCTGGCTCCAGCTTTAAGGCCCGGCTGTTGAGATTCAGTGAGTGAGCAAAATCAATCAACTGTTTGAGGTTAGCGCCCTGCTGGCTGAAGGCGCGTAAGCTGCGTAGCCTGGCCAGGTCTATATTGAGCCCGTGATAGCCGGCTACCATGGCGATACAGGCCAGTCCGCATTCGGCGTTCTCGGCTTGCAATATCTGCGGCGTGGAGCGGCGCCAGCCGAGCTGCAAGGGCAGCTTGAACAGCGTTGCGGTGCTCATAACACACCTCCATGCAGTTCATAGAGTGGCTCGAATAACCATTGCATCAGATTGCGTTCGCGAATGGCTATTTCAGCGGCAAAGGTCATGCCGGCTCGCAGGGCAATACGTTTGTTGAAATGTTCAATGCTGGTGGCTTGCAGAGTCGCTTTTGCCAGATACACCGGGGTGTTTATAGTTAAAGGTTTCTGCGCTACTTCCTGTGGTAGTAACAGGTGAGCGGATACCGAATCAATAGTGGCCTGATAGGTGCCAAACTGGGTATGCGGAAAGGCATCGTAGCGTAAACTGATGGATTGCCCCGGGGATATCTGCCCCGCCGCGGCAACCGGAATTAACAGTTGCGCAGAAACCTCCGCGTTAACTGGCATCAGCGAAAGCAGAGGCACATTGCTTTGGGCGCGCTGGCCAGGTTTGGCATTGAGGTTGGTTACCCGGCCGTCTGTCGACGCGGTAATAACTATTTCCTGCTGACTATATTGCTGATCGAGGCTTTTTTGCAGCTCACTGATTTGGTTTTCTATATTCAATAGTTGTAACTGATGTGAGTGCTCCGCTTCATTGCTGGCAAACTGGTTGTCTTCAATGGCCTGTAAAGTGGCAATCCATTCTCGCTCAAGATTCTGACGCTGATAGGTTTCGTCGATTCGCTGGGTTTCTAAGGTTTGTAATTGCTGGCGGCTGGAAAACCCTTGCTGGGCTAATTCGGTGAACGACTGAATTTGCTTGTCCAGTAAGGCCATTTTGTCATCCAGTAACAGTCGCATGGCGGCGAGGCGTGAGCGATCCTCTGTAAGTCGTTGGGCCGCTTTATTCAGGCGTTGCTGTTGGGTTGTGAAACCTTTCTGGGTAAGCCTGTACTGGCTTTGCAGACGTTCAATCTGGGTGTCGAGCTCTTTAATAAGGGCGTCATTAATACTCTGGCCGTTATGTAAAATAGTGTCACGGCTCAGCCTGATGAGCGGTGTGCCTTTATGCACCAGAGCGTTTTCGCTAACCAGCACTTCGCTGATAATAGCACCGGATGCGGGCCCGTAAACCGGCGTAATCCCGCTAGCGGGTTCCAGCCAGCCTGTAACAGTTTGGGTATAAGTGTAGCGGCCTGCCAGTAGCCAGCTCATGACACCAATTAACCAGCTACACAGCAGCACGGTAATCATAAGTGTGGGAAGTCTGGGTTTGAGTAATATTGCTCCATCGATTTTTTGTTGCTGTGAAACGACGGCCTGTTGGCGAAATAATGTTTGGCTGTGCATGGCGTCCATTCCTGCTGTGGGTTGATGTTTCAACCTTATGCCTGAAAGCTATGATTGACGGTGAAGGTCAGGCCCGGTGCGCTTTTTGAGGGGACGATCGCCGACTGGTGTCTCAAAATGCAGGTGCGTGTCTCATTTGTGTTAGGCTTTTGTGTTAGACATAGAAACACTGGTCTGACAGTTGTTGCAGGTCAAAGGCAGGCTGACGTCGGCTTTCCTAAACCGGATTGTTAATATATTGTGGTTAGCAAAGAAAGCTCTACACTTGATGTATGTTTTGCCAAGGAAGCCGTAGTTATGTTTATACCCAGTATTTTGCTCCGTCAGTTGTACACCCATGGGAGCCTGACGCAAACTGAAGATGGTTTGCAGTTTATGCTTAAAAACCGGCTCAAAGATGCCGTGCTCAAACAGGTAGACAGTATTTCCATTAACGGGGAGGTTATTGCACCTGAAAATGTCACGCTGCAGGTTGGCCCCGAGCAAATCATGTCGATGACAGAGCTGAATGAAAGCGGCGAAGTGCCTTTTGAGCTTAAGCAGGCCATTACGGTTTACTTAAATAAAACCCTGCCGGTGAGCCCGGAAAAACATACTATCGAGCTGGTGTTCAGGGCATCACCTTTCGGCAAACTTAAATTCAGTGTGGAAGATAACGTGTCGGCGCCCAATCTCGCCGAAGGGCATATTCCCCGCGACCCCCACGATGATTACTCACCGGGAATTATTGAAAAACGCCAGAAGTTCTTTGAAAACTTTTCCGGTGCCAATATTCACCATGTTGGCCAGTACTCTATTGATCCCAACACCCTACGCGGCAACATAGAACATTTCATTGGCGTGGCGCAGGTGCCCATTGGAGTAGCCGGGCCTGTAACCATCGACGGCGAGTATGCCAAGGGCGATTTTCTGATCCCAATGGCCACTACCGAAGGCACGCTGGTCGCATCTTATAATCGCGGTATGAAATTGCTTAATATGAGTGGCGGGATTAAATCTACTGTGGTGGATGATGCTATGCAGCGCGCCCCGGTGTTTGTGTTTTCTGATGCTCGCGGCGCGCGGGATTTCGTTGCCTGGGTAAACGAGAATATCGATAAAATCCGCGAGGAAGCAGAAGCCACTTCATCCATTGCCAAACTCACTTATATTGATAGTTTCCTGTCTACCAAGTTTGCGTTTTTGCGCTTCAATTACCGTACCGGTGATGCCGCCGGGCAAAACATGGTGGGGCGTGCTACGTTTGCTGCCTGCGGCTGGATCCTCGATCACTACGAAGGCATTGAAAACTTTTATCTGGAGTCCAACTTCGCCACCGATAAAAAAGCTTCGCAAATTAATATTATGCGTACCCGGGGTAAACGGGTGATTGCCGAGGCGACCATCAAGCGCGAGCATTTGCTGTCGGTTATGCGGGTGGATCCTAAACAGATTGATTATCACGGCCGGGTAGCGGGCGTTGGTTCGTTTTTATCCGGCGTGAATAATACCGGCTTGCATTCGCCTAATGGCATTACTGCCATGTTTATTGCTACCGGGCAGGACGTGGCCAACGTGTCAGAGTCCTCCGCTGGTATCATGTATTCTGAGCTGACCGAGGAAGGCGATTTATATATCTCCCTGACTATTCCTTCGCTGATTGTGGCTACCTATGGTGGTGGGACTGGCATTGGTACCCAGCGCGAGTGTCTGGAGTTACTGGGCTGTTATGGCCGGGATAAAGTGTATAAGTTTGCCGAAATCGTCGGCGCGGTTGCACTGGCAGGTGAAATTTCACTGGCCTCGGCGATCTCCAGTTCCGACTGGGTATCTTCCCACGAGCAGTATGGCCGTAACCGGTAATTTGTCTGGTGCTGATCAGGAGGGCTTGCCCTCCTGGTTGGCCTTATTTCCCCGCTAAAACGATCCGAACACCCCGTCTTCGGCGTTAAAAAGGTAACTAAACTCAATGGTTATCACGATGAATAACAATAAGGCTCGCAGGTCTTTCCCTTACCACATAGTGCTGGTGTTTTTATTTTGCGCCTGGCTAGCCGGCTGTGCCAGCAATAAACCACAAATCAAAATGCGCGAAGAAACGAACTTCGCCGCGCTGAAAACTTTTTATGTTCAGCCACCGCTCAACTCAGTTAACCCCACCCTTGAGCAGCATATGGCATCGACCATCACTACCGTGTTGCAAGGCAAGGGGCTCACCGCAGCAGGCAAAGGCGATGCCGATATTAAAGTGGGCTTTTTCCCTTCCAGCCGGGTGGAAGAGGGGGGCTCGTCGGTCAGTATCGGGCTTGGCACCGGTGTATTTGGCCGCTCTGGCGGTATTTCACTGGGAAGCATTTTTAGTGTGCCGGTAGGTGAGCAGGTTACCGAATACCAGAATCTGCAAATTGAGGTGGTACAGGACGGTGAGTTTATCTACAGCGCTGCGGGCAGCGCAGAGTTAGAGGCCAGTGACAGCATTACCGTGCAACAGGCGTTAACCGAACTGGTAGAAACGCTGCTGGAGCCTTTTCCTGCTAACCGCGCAAACTAGCTACGAAGTGTCTTAATCGCGCGGTCAGTGGGATTGTGAAAGTGTGTTTAGTCCCCAGTGTTATACATCAATTCAAAATCAGATGAGGGCAACGTATGTCTCGCCACTTTGAACAAGCCGAAGGCTTGTGTGAACAAAAAGACCCGGCCACCGACGGCTTTGTATTCAACCAGACTATGTTACGGATAGCCGATCCGGTGCGTTCGCTGGATTTTTATACCCGTGTGATGGGCATGACCCTGCTACGCAAGCTCGACTTCCCGGAAATGAAGTTTAGTTTATATTTTCTCACTACTGGCGAGGACTTTTCTGACATCAGCGAAGATGAAGGTAAGCGTACAGCACAAACTTTTGGCCGTCCGGCCATGCTGGAGCTCACCCACAATTGGGACGACAGCGCCGAAACCACCAGTTATCACAACGGTAACAGCGATCCCCGCGGCTTTGGTCATATTGGTTTTCATGTGCCGGATCTGCAAGGGGCGTGTAAGCGCTTTGAGGAGCTGGGCGTCGAATTTCAGAAACGTCTGGAAGATGGCAGCATGAACTACCTGGCGTTTATAAAGGATCCCGACGGCTACTGGATAGAAATCTTTGATGCCAATGGGATGGTAACCCCCAAAAGTTAATTATTGGGGGCCGAAGTGCCCCCATTTACTTCATCCTGAATCGGTATCCCTTTGTAGTCTTCGCGTCGTGTAGTGTGGCGCCCGTTTAGTTCCGCCTGACTGCCAGTACCAAGCGGTGTGGCCACTGTGTTATTCAGTTATCTTCCAAAGAATCCACTTCAAATTATTCGCCCCCTAACTATGTATCTTCCCCTGCTGGTCGTATCGCATTGCAGCCTTTTCCCACAGATTTGGCGCTATCATTTTGTTGCCGTAAGGAGAATTTAAAATTTTTAATAAACAATAGCTTACAATGTTTTGTGATGCGTATGCAGAGTAGTTAAATCAACACTCGCGTGTTTGTTATTGATCTTTGTGAATCTATCCATCCTTAAATTTTTGTTTCAGTACTAATTTATTTTTATTGATTGAACGTTCAATTAACTATAAGATCGTCGCCGTGCTGTAAGGACGGGCCACTTTTTTCAAAAACAACAAATTGGGAAACACATGACTGCAAACTTACCGTTAAAAAAACGATTACTGGCTATTTCTATAGTCTCATCCTTTTCTGCTTTGTCGGGCACTGCTATGGCGCAGGACGATAATGAGCAAAAGAAAGTAACCAAGGATAAGTACGAGTCCATTGAAGTGACAGGGCGCAGCGTTTCGTATGCAAACAACTCTTCTACTGAATCAATGAAGCTTCAGCAAAGCGGCATGACCAGCGCTTTGGCATCGGTAGACAATCTGCCAGGGGTGTTAATTAACGAAGGCGACCCGTTTGGATCGGATGAATGGTCTACCAGCATTTCTATGCGTGGTTTTCAGTTAGATTTGGAGTCTCAGCAAATCGGTATGACCATGGATGGGATCCCGAATGGTAACTCCAACTATGCTGGCGGCACTAAGGCCAACCGGTTTGTTGATTCTGAAAACCTGGCCACCAGCGAAGTATCACAGGGGACTGCAGATATCGCGTCCCGTTCCCATGAAGCTTTGGGGGGGACCATCAATTTTACCAGTATCGATCCGGCTTTGGATGAACGGTTGACCATTAGCAGTACCTTAGGTGAATACAACGCGCAAAAACTTTACGCTCGCTATGACACTGGCGAAGTGGCCAAAGATACCTTTGCATGGATCAGTCTATCCTCACAACAAAACGATGACTATATGGATGGCTCGGCGACTAATACCCGCGATCATATTGCAGCCAAGGTTATCAGTCGCATTAATGAGACAGATGTTGTGGGTTACATCAGCCACGATGATGCCCGGGAATATACCTATCAGCGAGTTTATGGCCTGGCGCAATATGAGCAAAACCCTGAGTGGGATGGCCTATTGGCGGATTGGACGGGTAACCCCTACCAGGATCAGGCATGGCGTCAGGGCTGGGGCACAGCGCGTGAGAATACGCTTGCTTACCTGAAAGCTGAGCGAGAGTTCGATGACATCATCATCAGTGCTAATACTTACTACCATAAAAATGAAGGGAGAGGCATTTGGATCCCTTACTATATGGCAGATGTCACTGACGATGGGGAAGGCAACGCCCATTCTGAACTGGATGGTTCCACTACGGTATACGGTGGTGGCTATTCTGATTTAATTTATTTTGTGAATCGAGATGGCCAGTCCCTGTCACCTGTAGAGGGCTGTCAAAGCAGTATTGCTTATCCTTATGGTGGCGGCGGTGCTGAGGTCGATGGCGACTGTTATGAGCAAGGGGCTATCCCGGTAAGTTCGCGTCGACACACTCACTATCAAAAGGAGCGGTACGGATTTAATGCCGATTTTGTCTGGAATACCATGCTGGGGGATATGCCCAATGTGGTCCGCGCGGGTATTTGGTATGAAGACTACACCCGGGACATGGCACGTGACTGGCACAAAACTATCGATGCTGCGACAGGCCCGCGCTTCGAAAATACGCCTTACTGGGTTCAGTATGACCGTAAGTTTCTGGTCGAAACCCTTATGTATTATGCCGAAGATGAGTTGGATGCCGGGTTTGCAAAGTTTCGTCTGGGCGTAAAACAATTTAAGGTCGACCTGGAGAAAGACGACCAGATTGATGCCGTCAATGATATCTCGGTATCTTCTGATTCTGATGTATTGCTCTCGGTAGGTGTGGTTGCACCAATCCCTGCAGTTCGCGGACTGGAAGCCTTTGCTGGTTACACCGAAAACTACGCGGCAATTAAAGACGTTATTCTTGAAGACAATAACAATGATGTGAGCAATGTTGAGCCGGAAACGGCGGATAACATTGATGTGGGTCTGCGTTATTCAAGCCCTGGGTTTAATGCCAGCTTAACTTATTACGATATTCGCTTCGAGAATCGAATCACCTTTTTCAGCGTTGCTGAAGTCGATGGGATTGATTTCCTTGAGTCCGCCGAAGGGGCTTATATCAATGTTGGCGGTATTGATTCACAAGGTATCGAAGCTTCAGTGGATTACGCAATCACTGACAGTTTAAGTGTGTATGGCTCTTATACCTATAATGATTCGACCTACAACGGTGATGTGCAGAACGCGGGCAGTGAAAACAGTATCGCCGGTAACCGGGTTCTGGGGTCTGCAAAAGAAATGGCGGTTGTGAGTTTTGATTATAGTCACGATGATTATTTTGCCGGAATCAGCACCAAGTATGTCGGACCACGTTACTTAAACCAGGCTAATTCGCAACGCACAGATTCTTATATTATTAGTGATTTCTATATCGGCAAAACGGTATATGACCTGGGGCCCGGTGTCGATAGTCTGGAAATGCGTTTGACGGTAAATAATCTGTTTGACGAAGACTACCTGGGGTCTATTGCCCCCAATGCGGGCTGGATTGGCGCGCCACGCATTGCAGCGTTAAACGTTAAACTGGCATTTTAACGTCAGTAAATTAAGTCGCCTCAAGGTTGGGTGAGGCGACTTATTTTACGCATTCTTTGCTGTTTGCATGGCATCATACACTGGCATTAAATAGAAACGCGCTGTGAGTGTTATAGTGGTAAACCAGTCTGTTTTGTGATGATGGCGATGCCAGGTCAGGGCGCTATGTTTTGACGACCGGAGCAGACATAAAAATGACTCATAGCCAAACTATAGTCATACAGATATTTTGCAGATGTTATTAAGTTTGCCAATACCTCTGCAAGTGTGAAGCCCCGTTAAATAACAGAGAGTGTGATGCCAAAAGTTGGAATGGAGCCGGTTCGCCGTCAGCAACTCATTGATGCCACGATTGAAGTGGTTGCCGAGGTCGGACTTAAAAGTGCAACGATAAATTTGATTAGCCGTAAAGCCGGTATGTCATCCGGGATCATTAGCCACTACTTTGGCGGTAAGCAGGCGCTGATAGAAGCATCAGTCCGTTATCTGGTTTCCAGATTGACTATGACAACGCCATTACCGAACCCCAAAGACAGGCTCATGGCGATTGTTGAGCTTAACTTTTCGGCGGTGCAGCAGGCCGACTCAAGCACTAAGACCTGGTTAAGTTTTTGGGGGCAGTCTATGCACGATGCCAACCTTTACCGACTTCAGGAAGTGAATAAAAAACGTCTGGTCAGTAATTTAAGGTACAGCTACAAACAATTACTGAGTAACGAACAGGCTTGCGAAGAAGCCGAGATAACCGCTGCCTTAATTGATGGCTTCTGGCTACGGTGTGCGCTCAGCGGCGCACAGCCAGACAGTTTCGAAGCTGCCAAGCGGCGAATTAAAAAGTATATCAGCGCGGTACTTGAGCATAACGGCGTTGATGAATAAAGACAGTTAACGGGAGCTAGTCTTGTCAATTGAAATACTCAAAAACTATGTGCATGGCCAATTTACTACAATGGCGCACGGGTCAACCTTTGATGTCCTGAACCCGGCAACGGGAAGCCGTATTTACTCGGTTCAGCAAGCTGATACAGCGCTGATGGAAAGTGCCATAGACAGTGCCAGAGAGGGATTCAGTACCTGGGCAAAAATGCCTCCGGTAGAGCGGGCGCGGATTTTACAACAAGCTGCCAGGTTGTTGCGCGAACGAAATGATGCGCTGGCCGAAATAGAAGTGCTGGATACCGGTAAACCCTGGCAGGAAGCAGTGGCGGTTGACGTGCAAACCGGTGCTGATGTGATTGAGTATTTTGCCAATCTTTGTCCATCACTGATGGGCGAGCAACAAAGCGTAGGAGAGGATTTCTTCTACACCCGCCAGGAACCATTAGGCGTTTGTCTGGGCATTGGTGCATGGAATTATCCGTTACAAATTGCCTGCTGGAAAGCGGGCGCTGCGCTGGCGGCGGGTAACAGCATGATCTTCAAGCCATCTGAGGAAACCCCACGAGGGGCGGCAATGTTAGCCGAAATTTTTACTGAAGCTGGTGTTCCTGCGGGCGTGTTCAACGTGGTACAGGGCGACGCGGAAGTTGGTAAATACCTGGTTCAGCACCCGGCAATTGCCAAAGTATCGTTAACCGGCGAAGTAGAAACCGGAAAACGGGTGATGGCCTCAGCCGCTACCTCACTTAAACAGGTCACCATGGAGTTAGGCGGTAAATCACCGCTGATTATTTTCGACGATGCTGATATTGATGAAGCGGTAACGGGAGCCATGCTGGGCAATTTTTACACCCAGGGCGAAGTTTGTACCAATGGCACTCGCGTATTTGTTCACGAGGAGGTGGCTGAAACGTTTTTAAGCCGATTACTCGACCGTATCAATAACAATATTGTCATTGCTGATCCCATGGACCCTAAAACCAATGTCGGGGCATTAATTTCCGCTTCGCATCTGGAAGCTGTGCTTGCTTATATTGACTCCGGAAAAAAACAGGGCGCTACGTTAGTAAGCGGCGGGCATCGTGTGCATCCCAAAGGATGTGAGGAGGGCTTTTTCGTAGCACCAACGGTGTTTACCGACTGTACGGATGAAATGACTATATGTCGTGAGGAAATATTTGGTCCGGTTATGTCGGTTCTAACATTTTGTGATGAAGACGATGTCATACGGCGTGCAAATGATACGGATTATGGCCTGGCCGCCGGTGTTTTTACACAGAATATTCGCCGCGCACATCGCGTTATAGCGCAGATTCAGGCGGGAATTTGCTGGCTTAATGCTTATGGAAACTCTCCTGCTGAGATGCCGGTTGGCGGCTATAAACTATCTGGAATTGGGCGCGAAAACGGTGTTCAAACGCTGAAATCCTACACTCAGACCAAGTCTGTTTACGTGGGGATGCAACCCCTTGAGGGGCCTTTTTAATGGTGCCGTTATCAAGCTTTGATTATATTATTGTTGGCGCGGGTTCAGCCGGCTGTGTGCTGGCCAACCGGCTCACCGAAGACCCGCAATGTCAGGTATTGTTGCTCGAAACCGGCGGGTCTGATCGCAGTATCTTTATTCAAATGCCCACCGCTTTATCGATACCCATGAATACCAAGAAGTATGCATGGCAGTTCCATACAGAGCCAGAGCCTTATTTGAACAACCGTCGGATGCATTGTCCCCGAGGCAAGGTATTAGGAGGCTCTTCGTCAATTAATGGAATGGTGTATGTACGCGGTCACGCGAGGGACTTCGATGAGTGGGAAGCCCAGGGGGCCGAAGGCTGGAATTACCAGCAATGTCTGCCGTACTTTAAAAAGGCGGAAGACTGGGCGTTTGGTGAAGATGACTATCGTAGTCAGGGTGGTCCTCTGGCGGTTAACAATGGCAACAATATGCAAAACCCGCTTTATGGTGCTTTTGTCGAAGCCGGACAACAAGCGGGTTACATGCATACCGACGATTACAACGGTAAACAACAGGAAGGCTTTGGGGCCATGCATATGACCGTAAAAAACGGTGTGCGTTGGTCTACCGCGAATGCTTATCTGCGACCGGCTATGCAACGCGCAAATCTGCATGTTCAAACCGGTGTTCAGGTTGAAAAGGTACTCTTGGATGGGAATAAGGCCACCGGGGTCCGCGTAAGGCAAAATGGTCAGTTCCGGGAGTTTCAGGCCCGCCGTGAAGTCATTCTGAGCGCCGGCTCCATTGGTTCGCCGCACATTTTGCAACTTTCAGGCATAGGCGATCCAGTGGTGTTGGAAGAAGCCGGAGTTGAACTAAAGCATGCCTTGCCGGGAGTCGGTAGCAATTTGCAGGATCACCTGGAATTCTACTTTCAGTATGAGTGCAAGGAGCCGTTATCACTTAATAGTAAACTTGGACCGCTTAGCAAGCTGGCTATTGGGGTACGGTGGATATTATTTAAAACCGGGTTGGGGGCCACCAATCACTTTGAGTCCTGTGGCTTTATCCGCTCAAAAGCCGGTATCGAGTGGCCCGATTTACAGTATCACTTTTTGCCGGCAGCCATGCGCTACGATGGGCGCTCTGCCTTTGCCGGACATGGTTTTCAACTGCATATCGGGCATAACAAACCGAAAAGTCGGGGGAGCGTGAAAATCCAGTCCGACGATCTGGATTGCCCACCGAAGATTCAGTTTAATTACCTGCAACACCCGGATGATATTGAAGCGTTTCGGGCATGTGTGCGTTTGTCTCGTGAAATCATTGCGCAGCCAGCGATGGACCCTTACCGCGGGAACGAAATTCAGCCGGGTGCAGCAGTGGTGACGGATGAACAAATAGACAGTTTTGTGCGCAGCGCTGTGGAAAGCGCTTATCATCCTTGTGGCACCTGTAAAATGGGTGCAATTGATGATCCAACTGCCGTGGTAGACAGCGATACTCGCGTAATTGGCTTGCGGCAACTGCGTGTGGTCGACTCTTCCATCTTTCCTACAATCCCTAACGGCAACCTCAATGCACCCACCATTATGGTTGCTGAACGGGCAGCAGACCTCATTAAACAACAGACTGCTTTGTCTGGCGAGTCCGTAGCAGTGGGCCTGGCTGAGCACTGGCAATCGCAACAGCGCTGTCACGCGCCACTTCGAGGATAGTGAAATGTCGTTCTTAGTGGGAAGCGGAATGCTGTGTATCTTGCTCGTTGTGGTGCTTATTTTACTGCGTTGGGGGCGACTGCCCCTGCACGGCAAGACGCCGGTGGCTTCATGGATATTTGTCGCGATTTTGTTCACCTCCGGTTTGGATGTGGGGCTGGTTATGTTTCCGCTGACCGAATTTCCGGTTTATGACAACCTGGCGAAAAACAGTGAATACGCCTTTGCCAACCCGCTCGCTATCGAATTTGGGTTCTGGGGCTTTATGGTCTGGGCCATTTACTTTGTTACCTGTTTTTATTTTTGTGCGCTGGAACCAAGGCTTCAATTTTTCCGGATTCGTTGGGTGAAATGGCTGAACAATGCCGTTATCATTGGCACTTGTGCTTTTACGGCGCATTTGTTGTTTGCCAACCTAAGTTGGTATCTGCCTTCCCTGTCGGCAGGCGACGACGTCTCATACGGGTATTTTGCGATTCTTGGCCTGACAATAATGGCCGCGGTGTATTCCAGTACGGAATTAAAGTACGTCAAAATTCTCAGTGTTACCTCCGGCGCGGTTTTCTTTGCTCTGGCTATCGGATTGGGCATTTATGCGGTACAACAACCGAATATTGCTGCCAGCGATTATTTGTCAACCTTGCCGCTGCTAACCGACTACTTCACGCATTTATATAAATTTGTATTACCGATTAATGATTACCATGCGTTCTATCTGTTCTGGTGGTTTGCCTGGAGTATTATGATCGGTCAGTTTACGGCTCGTTTTGTCGGCAATATGCAAGCTATAACGTTATTCATTCATATGCTGTTATGGCCTTCCATTTCTCTTGGTTTGTGGTTCGCGGTGTTGTACCTGATTTACATTAACGGCGTGGATACCAGTGGACTCATTAATCAGATCATGGTGGCTGTTGGAATTGTATTTGTACTCAACTCATTGGATTCGTTGATACGCCTGTACTCAGATAACCTGAATCTTACTGTCGAGCGGTATGGTAAGGCAAAGTACCTGTTATTGCATGGCGTGTTAATGCTGAGCCTGACCACCTTGTTTGGTCTTCAGTTTATTCGTATTCAATGGATAGGGGCGCTGGTCATCGGCATTGGTCTGTGCTGTGTAATTTATCTTAGTCGCTCCCCGCATCGAGGCCGCTTACCTGCAGCACAAAGTCTCGTGAAACTATAAAACAAGTCATTATTTTTACGCCTGGGGTACGCTGAAAGACAGCATTGCAGGCGCACGCTTTTCATTAATGAAGGACACATTGTCGGTATGATTGAGATTGTAAAACGTGGCATTATCAGCGCCGGACTGGCGCTAATGATGTCAGGTATTGCCAACGCTGAGGTAACGATTACCCAAGGGAAAACCCTCATTCCTGATGGCGAGGCAAACCATGTTAAAGACCTCACAGTTCAAAACGAGAAACTGGCCTTCGCGCTGGCTATCGAATCTGCTGCGCCATGGGGCGTGCCGCGTGGCGCGCTGGTGGACTTGTCAGTGGTGACTAACGGAAGAATTGAAGGGGATAAAATTGCTTTCGCTGATTTTATTCCCAATAGCTGGTCTGCCTGGCCAAACGACGGCAAGGTGGTTGAGATTATTGAAAATACCCCCCAGCGGGCGACCATTAAGATTCGTCGCAATTTTGCCGCAGTAGACATTACTACCTGGTATAGCCTGGCCGCTGGTGACGATCAGATAACACTGAAAACTGTTATGCGCAATAACGGTGAGAACACCTTATCCCTTACCTCGGGCTTTACGTTGTGGGCCGATGCCGGACAGATGTTTGAGGTGCCTGGCCTTAATGAAGAGAAATTCCGGCACAGTAAGACTTTAAGTGACCGTATCGTTGGTTACGATCGCGACTGGGCATTTGCTTTGCACGCACCCTACTTTGATCGCAACACCTATGGCGGGCGGGATATGTACAAGGCTCACACGTTAAAGCCCGGAGCTCAGCAGACCTTTGAAGCTGCATTACAAGTGGTGCCTGACGGAGACCTCGCGCCAGTTGTTAAGGCGGAAGCGGCTCGCCGCGGTGAGGCAACAGGGGCTCTTCATGGACGAGTCACCGCACAGAACGGTAACGTACCCGATAATGCCATGGTCATTGTCCGCCGGCAAAACCATCTGTATGCCTGGACTTTAGCAACTAATGGCAACTATCAAATTGATTTGCCGGTTGGGGAGTATGAGGTGTTTGGTACGGCATCCGGTCATGCAGATAGTCCGGTGCAAAAGATAACCGTCACAGCCGACAGCGACCAGTCATATCACTTTACTGATTTGGCCTTGCCTGGTGAACTGGTGTTAAAGGTTGAAGATGCTGATACTGCAGCACCGCTTGATGCCCGAATCAGCATCGCCGAAGGACAAGAACCGCTGGTAGCTTACCTCGGACGACAGACATTTTTTACAGAGCTCACGCCTGTTGGTCAGGCTAAGGTGGCGCTGGCGCCCGGTCAATACACCATTAATATCGACGCCGGAGCAGGTTTTGAGCGGCCGATGCAACACCTTGAGGTAACGCTGACAAGCGGTAAGGTCAGTGAATATAAGGTTAAAATAGCATCGCTAACGGATACCGCAGAACACCAATGGTATGGTGCGGATTTACACCATCACGGCAATGTACTGGAGGCCACCACACCGCCTGAAACGGTGGTACGCTCTCAACTCGCGGCCGGATTGGATTTGACCTTTATCAGTGAGCACGACTCTATCGTTAACTTTGCCGAATTCGCGGCGTTATCCGCACAGCGCAAGGTGCCGTTTATCCCCTCGATAGAGGTGTCTCCTTCGTGGGGACATATGAATCCGTTTCCAATTGATCTTGACGCAACCTTTAACGTTGACTCTGGGACGGATGACATACACACATTGGTGAAGGCCATGGAAGACATGGGAGCCGTGGTTATTCCGATGAATCATCCGTACAATGATTTTGGCTATTATACCAATCTGGCCAAAAATGAAGTGACGGGGGGCGCTACCGATGCTTTTCGTTTACTGGAAATCAATATAGCAACAAATAATGCACCCACTCTCGCGCAGTTACATCGCCTTTGGGACGGCCGCAAGCCCGTTTATATGACTGCAGGTACCGATACACATGATGCCTGGAGCCAACGTTCGGGCGCTATTCGTATGCTGGCGCATGTCAGCGAGTCACTTACACCACAGTCCTATGCGCAGGCATTGAAGGCCGGGCATAGCTACGCAAGCACCGGACCGTTGATTTACCCCCATCGCGTAAACTTTGGTGATACCACTCATGCGGGGCAAACCTGGCCGGTTGATGTGGTGGCCGTCAACGGGCTTAATGAAGTACGTTTGATCGGCCAGGGCGGTAAGGTGTTACACACTGTTTCTTTCGATAATCAACCGTTATCACAGCACCAGCGGGTGATTCTGCCTATACCAGCCGAAGCACAAGACTGGGTCAGTATTGAAGTGGATGATCAGGCAGGAAAAAAAGCCTGGTCAAATCCATTGTGGCTTACCGTTAATTGATTTCGCACTGTTAAACGCCGCCTTAATCACCTCTGATACCCCGGCAAACCTCGCCGGCAGATTGCGGTGTCGGGAACGAACCAGATAGAGTGGTTCTGATACCGTGCTGGCAGCCGGGTAAACAGCAATATTACTGCCGTGTCCGGCGTGCTTTTCAACGCTGGCCGGTAGTACGGTAAATCCCACCCCGGCACTTACCGGAAGCAAAATTTGCGATAGCTGATTTACGTAACCGCTGCGTTTTAGTTTTGCTACCTCAAGACTGGCCAGGCTATCTTCGCCACTATGATTGCAATAGAGCTGCAGGTAATGCGCGGCATCCGGATGGTCAACTAAGCCCAGCTGATTAAGTGTGGTGTTAATAGTGGTAAAATCGGTGATGGTGGCTGGCAGGAATAAGTGTAATACCTCTTCTGCCAGGTAGTCTGCACTAAGAGAGTCGTCTGCTGGGGTATTGGTTACAATGCCGATATCAATCACACCCTGTTTCAAACTTTCCACAATGCGATGCCGAGGGGCTACTTCCAGATGAATTGCCAGTTCCGGGTGCTTGGCCTGAAGTGCCGTCAGCCCGGGATATATTCGCAGGGCCACTGCGCCAGAGCAAGCCAGGGTGCAGCGTCCCTGGTGGGGCTCGTCAAATTTTAATTGTTCGAGAAACTGCTGCTGCCTGGTTTCGTCTTCCCGGGCATAGTGGTAAACCTGTCGGCCCTGTTCGGTCAGTTCAATGCCCTTTCCTAACCGCACGAGTAGTTCACACTCGCAGCTTTGCTCCAGCTTCTTAACATGTTGACTAACCCCGGGTTGCGTCATAAACAACTGCTCGGCAGTTTTGGTAAAGCTGCCGGTTTCCGCCAGGGTGGTAAAGGTTTTAAGGTATTTGGGATTTAGCATGCTATAAATTAAAATTATCAATTTAAGAAATTATGATAATTTTATGTTTTGGTTATGTCCAGTTACTCTGACCCCATGTAATTACTCAGGAGTTAACCATGACAGACAATAGTCAAAAACCTTACCCTCGTACTTTTTCGCATATCGGTATTTCAGTACCAGACCTGGACGCTGCCGTTAAATTCTACACCGAGGTACTCGGCTGGTATCTCATTATGAAGCCAACCGAAATTGTTGAAGATAACTCAGCCATAGGTGAGATGTGCACCGATGTGTTTGGTGCGGGGTGGGAAACGTTTCGCATTGCGCATTTATCCACGGGTGACCGGGTTGGCGTGGAGATCTTTGAATTTAAGGATCAGCAAGATCCGGAGAATAACTTTGAGTACTGGAAAACCGGTATTTTCCACTTCTGCGTACAGGACCCTGATGTGGAAGGACTGGCGGAAAGAATAGTCGCGGCCGGTGGTAAAAAGCGGATGAAAGCACCACGTTATTATTATCCGGGAGAAAAGCCTTATCGGATGATTTACATGGAAGATCCGTTTGGCAATATCCTGGAGATTTACAGCCATAGCTACGAGCTTCACTATGCCAGTGGTGCTTATCAATAGATTGTCAGGCGTTATAAAGAAAAAAGCCGGAACATGGGTTCCGGCTTTTGCGTTTAGTGGTTGGTATGCTTCCAGTGATACTGGTGAGCCTTGGCCTCCACTTCTGCCGCCGTTTGCTGCGGCATAAAGGCTTTGTTGTTACCTTCAAAGAAGAACGGCTGGCGTTTTTGCTTACTACCCATTTCGTTCATAGTGGCAACGTCATACACGCGGCCGTTAATCACGGTGTAGGTGACATACTCACTACGGCGGATGTCGTTAAGCACGTTGCCGTCGGTGATCATCAGGTCGGCCAGTTTACCCGGCTCAATGCTGCCGAGATCCTTGCCCATGCCCAGATGCGTTGCCCCATCAATAGTGGCACCGCGTAGGGCTTCCCACGGCGTAAAGCCGCCCTGATTCATCAGCCACATTTCCCAGTGAGCGGCCAATCCTTCACGCTGACCGTGGGCACCAATGTGCACACTTACGCCGTTATCGCGCAGCTCTTTCGCGTATTCAGCCACATTTACATGGTTGTACTGATCATCCGGCGCGGTAGGGCGGCGAATAGCACGGGCATCCAGTCTGGTAGAAGGGACATAACGTAGCAGACGTTCGTTCTTCCACACTTCGGTGCGATCGTACCAGTATTCTTCTCCCATCAGGCCACCGTAAGACACCACAAAGGTTGGTGTGTAACCAAAGTCGGTGGCTTTCCATAACTGGGTGAGGTCGTCATAGCCACGGGCAATGGGCAGTGAATGCTCAAGGCCGGTATGGCCGTCAACCAGCATGGTCAGGTTTTGCTGGAACTTACCACCGCCTTCCGGTACCACCATCATTTGTTGATTATTGGCGGCCCACAACACTTGCTGACGTTGATCCCGGCGCGGCTGGTTATAGCTTTTCACCGAGATAGCACCGCTGTCTTTCAGACGCTGAACATGGAAGTAAGCATCGTCGTAGTTGTTAATTTGTGCCTTATAGCCGATACCTTCTGCACCGTACAAAATAGTACCGGTAGAGTAGATGCGCGGTGCTACGCGTTCACCTGCACGTTGAAGCTCGGAAGCTGCAAAGATCTCAGTAGTATCGTTAGACGGATCGTGAATGGTGGTCACGCCGAACGACAGATTGGAATACTGCATCCAGTTTTGCTGCGGAATGATCTCGCTACGGCCCTGTCCGCCATGGGCGTGGGTATCCACTAAGCCGGGCAGAACGGTTTTACCTGAGGCATCAATCAGCATAGCGTCGCCGGGGATATCCACTTCGCCGCGCTTACCTACCGCGGCAATGCGGTTATCCAGGATCAGTACCACACCATCCTCGATAACTTCCCGGGTATTGTCGGCATCGCGCATGGTGACTACCGTACCACCTACCAGCGCCTTGTAACCGCTGGGCTTGTCGCTGGTGGCAGTAAAGCTCAAATCCAGGCCTTCAGAAAGCGGATCCGGCAGTTCATCGGCCGATTTACCACCGGCAAAGGCAAATGCGTCTTCCAGCTTACGTTCAAAATAATAGGGGCCATGGAACCAGCCCACACTGCTGCTGTCTGGTGCCCAGGTGAGGTACTCACCAGCGCGATCAGATAGTTGAGTAACCGGCAGAGAAGACATTTTCGGGCCAATAGTGACTTTCTTACCATTGTCTACGTATGGCGTAACGTAGGTATTAAACTGATGCACAAAGGCAACCCATTTACGATCCGGAGACAGGCGATATTCGGCTACCTTATCGGCGCCGTATAAGTGCACCCGGTGGTCGTCGCCATGCAGGTTTACACTGGCTAGTTGGGTAGCGCCATAAGGAGAATCGTAACTGCGTTCGGTAAAGAACAAGCGCTCATTGTCGCCAGCGAAGTGGGGCTGAGTTCCCGAGCTGCTGACCTTTTTAGGCTCGCCTTTATCCAGGTCCATCACGTACAAGCCCGGCTCTACCGAATACTTGGGATCAAGCAGGTAGCCGCCGGTAAATTTACGGTAGGTGACTAACTCGCCATCGGGTGAAAACGACGGCTCTACATAGTGCCCGGGCTCAGGGGTTATTACTTTACCCTTACCACCACGGGCGGAGACAATGCGTACATCGCCTAACTTCTGGTCGTTCCAGGTGGTGTAGATAATGCGCTTACCGTCGGCAGAATAGCGTGGGTAGTATTCATCATGCTCATCCTGACGGGTAAGGCGTCTGGCTTTGCCGCTTTTTAAATCCTTGACGTACAGTTTGCCCAGCGCCTGGAACAGCACCGATTTGCCGTCGGGCGATTTCTGCGACCAGCGGATCATTTTTACGTTAAAGGTATCCGGCGCTACATCTACATCAAAACGCAATGCATCGGCATATTGCAGTTTGGCTTCAACGGCGATATCGATGGTGTCTACCGATTGGTCTTTTACATTGAGCTTATGAAACTTTCCGCCGGCCCAGTACACAATCGCTTTGCTGTCTGGTGTCCAGTCGAAATAGGCATAGTAACCTTCTACGCCAAAGCCTTCCTGCATGTCGCGCTCCATGTCGCGAGTGAGAAGGGTCTCTTCACCGGTGGCAAGGTCTTTAATAAACAGCGCGGTGTCGTACTTCACCCGACGTAAAAAAGCGATGTACTTACCGTCTGGTGAAGGGGTTGGTACCACGGCGCCGCCAGTACCGGAGATAACGCGGTCTTCTTCACCGGTTGTGCGATCAAAACGGGTAATGGCAAAAATGCCTTCCAGCGGATCGCGGTTATAATCGAAGCGGTAACCGCCAGAGGTACTCTGGGTATAGTAAATATAGTTGCCATCGTGAGAGAACACCGGATCGGTAATGTTGTTTTGCTCACGCTTACCGGACACCCGCTCTTTAATTGGCAGACCGCTACCGCCGGAATGGTGATAAATCCAGATTTCGCCGGCCGGGATACTGCGGGTAGAGGTAATGCCTTTGGTCACTACAATATATTCGCCATCCGGGCTCCATTTAGGCGAGTGGATAGTGTTATTTTTCTCTTTGGTTACCTGGCGCAGGTTGTCACCGTTGGCATCCATCACCCACACGTTCGACACGCCGCCGCGATCTGAGATAAACGCAATCTTGCTACCATCGGGCGATATGGCCGGGTGAATATTCCAGGCGAAATCCTGGGTTAACGGCTGAGCGTTGCCGCCGTCGAGGTCAGCTTTATAAATATCGCCGAGCATGTCGAACAGGAAGTATTCGCCATCAGGCGCTACGTCCAGGCTCGACCAGGTAGTTTCGGTGGTGTTAATGGTGACATCGTGTAAAGGATAGGGTGGGTTAGTCACTTCCCACTTGTCCTCGGTGTCACTTTCCTGTGCTGCCAGCGGAGCGCTGAGCAGACAAAGTGAGGTCAATACCGAAGCACTTAATAAGGTTAATTTTTGCTTATGGGTGTGCAGGTTTGTCGTTAGCTTCATTGTTATTCTCTACGTCTTTTTTGTTGTCATGGCGGGGACTGAGCCCGCAGCAAAATCAATCTTCCCTGGATTGTTAATGGTCAGTATAAAGTATGTTTAGTGTGAGGTGTTGCAGTTCATCGGATTAGTTTGCAAGGTAAACTGTATCATTGTGGGTCGGGGAATTGGCCGCGAATGGCGGCGAAGGTGGTAAAGTTAGTCAGTAACAAATCAACCAGTCTGGGATCAAATTGTTTGCCACGTTGCTCAGTGAAGTATTCACGAATTTGCGCTTCGGACCAGGGGCCTTTGTAGCAACGTTTACTGCCCAGAGCGTCAAACACATCGGCAACTGCTACAATGCGTCCGGCCGCCGAAATGGCATTTTCACTCAGCCCATTAGGGTAACCGCTGCCATCCCAGCATTCATGATGCTCATGGGCAATGGTGGCGCCAAGCTGCAAAATCGGGTTATCACTTTTGCGTAGCATATCGAACCCGGCTTTGGCATGGGTTTGCATAATCTGCCGCTCTTCATCAGTGTGAGGGCCGGGTTTGTTCAAAATTAAATCCGGGATGGCGACTTTGCCTACGTCGTGTAGCGGCGATGCCAGTTTTATCATTTCTGCTTCGTTGTCGGGCAAGCCGTAATGCCTTGCCAGTAAAGCACTGATATGCGCTACCCGGCGCACGTGTGAACCGGTTTCCTTAGACCTAAGCTCCACCGCTTCACCAATAATGTACGAGAGTTCACGTTGCGAGTCCCTAATCACTTCACGTAGCTTGAGGTTTTCGTGGGATACCGCGATATTGTTGGCAAAAAACGATAGCAAATGATGCTGGACCGGTTCCAGCGGCTCATTTTTAGCAACGTAAAGCACATTTTCCATGCCCCGGCGGGTAGTAAAATAACTCACAAAGTAATCGTTGCCCTGAATGTTACTGTGCTGGTTTAACGCCTCTTCGATGCGGGTTTGCACCTTCGCCGGGATGGTTGATAAAGACTTGCCCTGTAAGTTGGTGGCCAGAATTTTATACTGATTTCCACTTTTAACGTCGCGGGTTATGGCGCAGCAAATAATATCGGACGTCTCGATAGCCAGCAGAACGGATATTTGATTTAAGATAGCAGAGGCAAATTGCGGAAGGGTGTCGCACTCGATAAATTCGGTGGTGGCGCTGATAATTTTTTCCAGCCCTTGTCGGTGACGCTCAATCAGGCGAATGTCCCGGTAAGCCCGCAGCGCAGCATACATACTGGTTTTCAGGCGCATGGCGGTAAGTTCGGTTTTGTTTTTGTAATCGTTAATGTCGTAATCGCGGATCACCCGTTCTTCCGGTGCCTCGCCGGGTTGACCTGTACGCAGGATAAGCCTAATCACATGGTTATTCCGTGTTTCACGCACCCAGCGCACTAGTTCAAGACCGGCCTGGGTGGTTTCCATTACTACGTCTATAATGGCAACCGCAATTGCGTTATGGGTATCAGCAACTAAAATGTTGCGGGCTTCAGCGGCACTGCTGGCGGTAATGATATTCAGTGGCCGTTGTTCGAATACGAAATCACCCAGCACCATTCGGGTAACGGCGTGGATTTCCGGCTCATCATCAACTACCAGTACCGTCCAGGCCGCTAATAGCTCTTCTTCGAGATCGGTTTCGTCATCGTTAGTAAAAAGTAATTCGTCACCGAGCATTATGCGGTTACCTCGTTGCCACTGTGACAACCACTTAACGATTTAAGAGGTTGCAAATTAACTATAGTACGAGGTTGATGAATCCGCATGTTTGATGGAGTTCACTCAAAATGTTAGGTTAATGAGACTGGCATTAAAGATAATGGATTAATGGATTAATGGATTTACAAACTTGCACAAAAGCCGGCCTGCTCTCGGCTATCATGGTTTCCTTTTCAGCTTATCCGCTGCATACCCAAGTCAATTCCCTGGGGGAGGAAAGAGGAGTGGTGTGTGCCACAAACCTTGGCAGTGATTTTACTGCCTGCCCGCAAGATTTTACCAATCATAAAATTGAAGCCATTGAGCTTTGCCTAACCGCACTTGACTATACCAGTATTGACGTCAATTGTGCCGGGGCACTAAATACAGCCATTGATAATGCGGTTGCCTCTGAAGCGGGTTTTCGCGCATTGATGTCAGCAGAGAACAAATCTGCAGGTTTAGTGGAAATAATTAGCCCTTTAAATAGTGATTTCTCTACTCTGAAGAACCGCTCGTCGTTCAGACTTATCAATAAATTTGTCGATGGATCTGAGCTAGTGCTTGATGTTCGCGTAGAGGGGGGAGTGGTTGAAATCGTAGTCAACAGAGACGCGTCAATAACGAGTGAGGGCAAAACGTTTACTCACGCTGAAGATTACGGCACATCGTCTCAGCTGAGTCTCAGGGAAGCTCAACGGGTTGCAACTTCTCAACAAATACCTAAAAGATGCGAGCAGCCGACATTTGATAGCACAGACTGGGTCGTTGAGGAAGTGATCACTAAAAACTATCCGGACGGACGAACTGAAGTGACTAATATTTATCGGCAGCAGGATACTTACCTAACTTACCTGCAGTGTTAGTGTTGTTTGCCCGATATGTGAACTTCTCACCAAAGGTGGCGTAACGTGTTGATTCAGATAGCGCGTAATCAACAATTACCAATAAAAAGCTGACCAACAGAACTGAAGGTCAGCTTTATTCATTTTATGAGTGAGTAAACGTGACGTTTTACTCTCCGTGCTTTGCATTACATCGTTACGTATTCTTCGGCGCTGGTGGGGTGAATGGCGATACAGGCATCAAAATCTGCTTTGGTTGCGCCCATTTTAATAGCGACCCCGAAGCCCTGTAGGATTTCATCCATGGCGTAACCAATGCCATGTAAACCCACTACCTTCTGGTCTTCGCCGGCACAGATAAGCTTCATACTGGTAAGCTGGCGATGATGGGTGACAGCCGTATACATAGCCGCAAAGTTAGAACGGTAAATAGTCAGGTTATCTTTGCCAAACTTGGCTTCAGCCTCGCTTTCAGTCATCCCAATGGTACCAATTGGCGGGTGGCTGAAGACCACTGTAGGCACCAGATCATAGTCGAGGTGAGCGTTGGTCTGGCCGTTAAACAGGCGCTCGCTTAACATCCGTCCGGCTTTAACCGCTACCGGGGTTAATTCAGGCTGGCCGGTAATATCGCCCACCGCGTAAATGCCCTCAACGTTGGTATTCTGGAATTTATCGACCACTATCTGCCCATTGTGGCGCATTTCAACGTCGGTGTTATCCAGGCCAATCGTTGCGGTATTTGGCTTGCGGCCGGTGGCCCAGATCAGGCAGTCAACGGTAAGTGTGTTGCCATCGGTTAACGCCAGTTCCAGATCGCCGTTGTCCAGTTTAGTAACTTGTTTGATTTCCGTTTTTTCATGGATATCAATGCCTTCTTCGAGCATCAGGGTCTTAAGCGTTTCCTGCAACATGGCATCAAAACCGCGTAATGGCAGTTCCTGACGTAAAATAGAGTGGGTCTCACTGCCTAATGCGTTGAGTACGCCCGCCAGTTCCACACCTATATAACCACCGCCTACTACGGCAACACGTCTTGGCTGCTCGTCGAGCTCGAAGAAGCCGTCTGAATCAATACCGTACTCTGCGCCGGGGATATCCGGGCGGAAAGGCTTACCGCCGGTTGCGATAAGAATATGCGGGGCAGTGTACTGTTCACCGTCGACTTCCACGGTAGTGTTGTTAACGAATTTTGCATAACCTTTGAGCAGGGTTACCTGATTGTTGCCCAGCACCCGGTCGTAAGAGGCATGAATGCGAGATATGTACGCCTGACGATTCTTAACCAGCGTAGACCAGTCAAATTTATTTACCGTTATATCAAAGCCGTAATCGGGACCGTACTTATGAATGGCTTCTGCTACCTGAGCGCCATACCACATAGCTTTTTTAGGCACACAGCCCACATTTACACAGGTACCGCCCACCGCTTTTGCTTCAATAAGCAGGACTTTCTTGCCATGTTTTGCTGCCCGGTTGGCCGAGGCAATGCCGCCACTGCCGCCGCCAATACAGATATAGTCAAACTCTTGCATCGCAAATTCTCTCGTCATTGTAGTGCTGCTATTGTGCATGATTTCGTATAGCCGGACAAACTTACTCTGTGCATAACAGGCAGTGAGTTTGTCGGCCATGGTTACCTTAAAGACCCGCAATCGGATTATTTACTTTCAGCAGGGCTAGCGCTCTGAAGAATTTACAGGCGCATGCATTATTTACCTTTATCAGCGCATGGCTACGAAGACCTTAAAATTTGGCTTCATCCTTTGAAGGCCAGGTATGGCGGGGTTTCGCGCGTATAGTGACAATCCGGCACAGGCTATGCAATCTCTTAATCGTACGAATTTGAAAGGTTGATATCTTGTCAGCCTTTACGACTTTTAACGAGCAGGAGGAATTATGAGCAACGTAAAAATTGCAGAATTTACCGCCCCAGGCATTAAAAACAATGCAGCAAAAGATGCTATCTCTGTGCTTGATGACCGTATGGTCGCCTTGATTGATTTACAGCTTACGCTGAAGCACATCCACTGGAATGTGGTAGGTCCGAACTTTATTGGTGTGCATGAAATGCTTGACCCACAGGTTGAAGCAGTTCGTGAAATGACCGACACCATTGCCGAGCGTATTGCTACCCTTGGCGGTGTACCGGTAGGTACGCCAAAATCGATTGTAGAACGTCGTCGCTGGGACGATTACTCAGTAGGTAAGGGCCTGGTAACAGACCATCTGACTGCGCTGGATAAAGTGTATAACGGTGTCAACGAAGACCATCGTAAGGCCATTGATACTCTGAGTGAACTCGACCCGGTATCTGAAGATATGGTAACCGGACAGTTAGCCCAGCTCGAGCAGTTCCAGTGGTTTGTCCGCGCGCATATTGAATCAGCGAGCGGTGAACTTAAAAGCTAGCAGTAGCTTGTAACATTTCTTTCTTCATGTGTGTAACTTCCCATTTTGCCCGCAGCCTCCCGGCCGCGGGCTTTTTTTTGCATGGTTACCTGGTTAAGTATATAGTGTAGCAATATGTAGTGTTATGTAGCATTTTAGGTGAGTTTGATGGGCATCGTAAAAATCTCTGATCAATTGCACGAAGAGGTGCGCAAGAACAGCGTGGTGATGGAGCGCTCAATTAATTCTCAGGCTGAGTTCTGGATGAAAATAGGCCGCTTAGCAGAACAAAACCCTTCGCTTACTTACGAGCAAATTCTGGAGCAGGAGATGCGCCAGCAGAAAGTGAATAAGGTCCGACTGGTTAATGAGTAACGTGATAATTAAAACGCCACAGGAAGTGGCATTAATGCGCGAGGCCGGTCAGTTGCTGGCGCGTGTGTTTGGTGCACTGGATGAATTTGTTACTGCCGGTGTAACCACCATGGCGATCAACGAATTTGTGGAGCACTATATTATTGAAACCTTAAATAGTCGCCCTGCCAGCAAAGGGCAGTACGGCTATGAATATGCCTTAAACACGTCGGTGAACGAGGTTATTTGCTACGGCGTGCCGTCGGCGGCTAAAGCCCTGCGTAAAGGGGATATTGTTAATCTGGACATTACCCTGGAGAAAAATGGCTACATTGCTGATAGCAGCAAAATGTACTGTATTGGTGAAGTTTCACCGCTGGCCCACCGGCTGGTAAAAGTCACCTACGAAGCCATGTGGAAAGGTATTGAATCGGTTAAGCCCGGAGCCCGTGTTGGCGATATCGGTGACGCCGTACAGCGGCATGCGGAGCAACATGGTTACAGCGTGGTCAGGGAGTATTGCGGTCATGGCATCGGCCGCGAAATGCATGAAGAACCGCAAATATTGCATGTGGGAACACCTGGTACCGGACTGGTTTTGCGGGAGGGCATGGTGTTTACCATCGAACCCATGATTAATCAGGGCACCCATAAAACCAAACTGAAAAAAGATGGCTGGACGGTGATTACCCGCGATCGAAAATTATCGGCACAATGGGAACATACCATTGCCGTTACAGCCGATGGTTACGAAGTGTTAACGCTGCGTCCGGAAGAGCAGTTGCCGACCACCTAAAACTAAGCAATGCGACAGCGCTACTATGGCTGTCGCTATGCCTGACGAACAAACAACGCTAGAAAATCCTGCTTAGATAGTTTCTTCGCTTTGTTCATTTTCAATCACAATTTCAAAGTGACGCTTGTGTTCACGCTCGTATTGTTTCAGTTTGGCGATGGTCGCCTCTGAAAATACATGGCCGGCGGGTAGCAGCAGAATATGATTATCATTGTACAGGTTGTTGCCCAGTACCATACCGGCCGCCAGCTCTTCACTGGTTAGGTGATTTTCGATAAAGCTGGGCTTATCGATATCATGGTCGGTAAGCAGTAAATCAAGAACCTCGCCGTCGTAGCGGGTGTTGCGGTGTTTTTTGAGCTCAGCTTTGGCGTTTCTTGGCTCCATACGTTGTGAGCTCAAACGGCCGCTAACCAGACGCCAGTAGTCGCGGGCGATGGCATGAATGCGCGCGCCCAGCGGAATTTCCTTGGCCACTTTGTGGTATAAACCGCTGCCGTTGTAGTGCTCAAACTGAAACTCGATGATTTCACTGATAGGCTGCATATGTTCGGCCGGTGCCAGAATCATCTTCGCCAGATGAGTCTGCGACAGGTAATCTTTTTGCTGCTGATAAGTCAGTTTGGCAAACGGCGGGCGGAAGTTTTCCGGTTGTAAGCCTAATAATCCCAGTTCGCCAATCAGGCTCGCGTAACTATAGAGTTTTCTTTCATCCGGGCTGCAGCCAAGTTTTGCGGCAAGCATTTTAGTGAGTTCACTTACTTCAATGGCAAACTTGCCGTCGATATCCGGATTAATGGAAATCACATTAAACAATACCTGCTCCAGAGCGCGGTTACGGGTTTCAATGCGGTTAAGCGCTGCTTTGATTTGCCGCGTGCGCTTTTGCACTGTTTTTTCTAAATCTTTGTTAACTTCTTTTAACTTGGCATTTTGCAGGCGAGTCAGCTTTTGCAGGCGGGCGTTCTCGTCTTTGAGCTTAATTCGTTCGAGCCCTTCTTCGATGGTATTAATCAGCTCCTGATTGTCCCAGGGTTTTTGCAGATAACGATGAATACGGCCCTGATTAACAGCTTTGATGGTGGCGTCGATATCTGCAAAGCCGGTTAGCACCACCCGGAATGTGTCCGGATATTTTGCGGCTACTTTTTCGAGCAACTCAGCGCCGGTCATGTGCGGCATCTTCATATCCGAAATGACCACATGGATGGTTTTCTGCTCCATAATCGCCAGGGCTTCTTCACCGCTCTCTGCCAGGGTCAGATCGATTTTCAATGAAAACAGCGCTCGCTTGATGGAGCGTAAAATATTTTGTTCATCATCAACACAAAGTACTGAGTATCTTGGCGTTGCAGCTTCGGTGTTCGGCATAGTAGTTCCTCGATGATCCTGACCGCTAATGTTGCGCTACGGTATGCTGGTGGTCATCCAGACCGTTTACAGGCAAGGCTAGTTCAAAGATACTCCCTTCGCCTGGCGTACTAGAGACCTGAATCTGGCCGCCATGCTCCTGAATAATCCCATAGGTAATAGACAAGCCCAGCCCGGTGCCTTGCCCTTCAGGTTTAGTGGTAAAAAACGGATTAAACAGCTTGTCGAGATTTTCCTGACTAATCCCACAGCCGGTGTCCTGGATACGGACTTTCACAAAGTCGCCTTCCTGCTTTGTTGAGATACTGATTACACCCTGCTTACCGGTGGCTTCGATTGCCTGGCCGGCATTGATAAGCAGGTTAGTAAAGACCTGAGTTAACTTGCCCAAATTAAAGTACACCTTGGGCAAATCCGCGAATTGCTTTTCTACCTTGCAGATATACTTGAGCTTGTTATTAACCATCGATAGCGTGGTATTGAGGCAATGATTCAGGTCGTACCGTTGTGACTCCTCTGAGTCGACTCGGGAAAATATTTTCAGGTCCTTAACGATCTCACTGACTCGCTGTAACCCCTCTGCTGACTCTTCGATCAGGGGCTCCACATCTTCGCCGATAAAGTCCAGATCATGCTGCGCATAAAATGCCTGAAGTTCATCCACCCGGGCTTTTAATGCCTCGATGGATTCATCGCTGTGAAGCTTCTTCGCCATATCCAGCATAATTTGGAACAGTGATAAATAGTCTTTTAATGTGCTTAAGTTACTGCTGACAAAGCCTATGGGATTATTGATTTCATGGGCTACACCAGCGGCTAACTGACCCACTGAGGCCATTTTTTCCGCCTGCAATAGTTGCTGTTGTGTTTCTTTCAGGTGTTTGTTGGCATTTTCCAGTTCCGCGTTTTTATCACTCAACGCCTGGGTGCGCTCTTTAACTTTGTTTTCCAGTGAGCGGTTTAACTCTCTCAGTTCGTCCTGTGCACCGCTTCTGTTTTCATATTCTTCGGCCAGTGTATTAACCAGGGTATTAAACGACAGGGCCAGTTCGGAGAGCTCGTCACGGCCTTTGATTGGGATCGAAACACTTCTGTAGCTCTGCGTGGGGATGGCTTTTAGCATGTCTTTGGCCCCCTGACGCAGAGAGTGCAACTGGGAGGTCAGATAAGTGCCTAAGCCAAAAGAAAAAAGCGCTACCAGTACCATTTCCAGCAGCGCCAGAGCGATGATCCAGTTGCGAATTTGCAGCAGCGAAGATTGCACTGAGGTCACGTCGATACCAATTTGTACTTCGCCAAAGTATTCGTTGGCAACAGTAATCGGTTCCCGGGTGTCATAAACCGAGTCGTCAATCCCCTGAACCGAAGTATCCAGACTAAACGGCTTATCGGGGATACCTTCACGACTACGCTGAGCAAGCACCCGTTGCTGACTGTCGATCACCCTGGCGTAGACGATATCCGGGTTATTCATGAGTTCTTCTACCGATGCCTCAAGCGAAGCCAGGTCGAGAGAAAGCAAAGGACCCCGGGTGATCGACGAAAACAGGTTAGCTGTGGTTTGTGCACGCTTTACCACGTTGTCTTCGATTAATGCGTTAATAAACGTCAGGCTCGTTATAATCAGAACAAGCAGCAGCGTTGCTTCAATTAACGCCGTACCGGCGATGGTTTTGGTACGTAATGACAGGCGCATGATGCTGGCTCAGATATCCGGTCTCGATAGCGAATTAATGCCTAACGCGCGGATGTCGTTCCAGTCTTTATCTTCGGCGGCATCAAGTCGATTAAAATTCAACTGTTTGAGTAAGGCTCTGCCTTTTTCGGTGGTTACCAGTTTTTCAAGTGCGGCAGTCAGTAGTTTCTGGTGGGCAAGCGGAACCCTGCTGTGCGCAGCAATCGCATGACTGGTATAGGCTTTACTTTGCCATAATATTTTAAGTTGTGAGCGTTGTGTTGCCGGTAAACTTTCCAGTGATCGGATAATGCCGCCCCCTGCCGGAAAGAGTTCTTTAATAACATTAAGATAGACCGAATCGTGAGAATTTACATAACGCGGACTAATACTTATGCCTGCACGATTGAGTTCGGCACGTGGAATAATACTGGCTGCAAAAGCGGCCGGGGCTGGAAAAGCAAGGGTTGCCCCCTGTAATTGCTCAATGTTGGTAATATTGCTGTCTTTACGGGTCACGATAATCCCCCGCAGACCTTTTTCTGAGTCCCGCACCAGTGGCTGATAATCTGACCTGTTGTGAAATACAACGTAATGATAAGGGTTCATGTAAGCCAAATCATAATTTGCCGCGGTTAACTCATCCTCGAAACTGGGGATGTCTTTGGCAGTGATAAAGCTTAATGACAGACCGGTCTCCTGCGCAAGGTGCTGGAGCAGGGGAGTCCACATCTGAGCAAGTCGATAAGCAGATTGCTGGGGCACTACACCGAAGGTGTATTGTGCTGGCTTCTCGGCAGGTGCCTGATTGCCTGAGTCGGCAAATACGTCGGTCGCCCCCAGAATAGCCAGGATAACAAGCACAAATTTCATATTGCTCTCCGCTTTGATTTACCGTTTATACCTGCATGAATTCTTCAAACAGTTGAGTCAGATCGTGATTTGAAAACGGTTTGGTAAGGGTGGCGTCGGCGCCAAGTTCCTTAGCTTTTTCCAGGCTCGCATCGTCGAGCGCTGAAATCACAATAATTCTCAGACCACGCTGTGACTCCTGTTCACGGGTGTATTGCAATACACTGTAGCCGTCCATACCGGGCATGCTTAAATCAAGGGTCATTACCCGCGGTGAGTGCTGGCTCAGCATCATGCCTGCCTGAAAACCACCGGTAGCAATCAGCGTGTCGTAACCAGCGCGACGCGCCACCCGCTGGATGGATTTAGCCACTGGTAGTTCATCATCAACAATCAGGATGAGCGGAGAAGCCTCGGGCTTGAGGCTATCCGGTATCGGCATATTATGGCGTTCCAGAAAATCGATAAAATCGTTGATCAGAACCCGGTTGTTGCCACGGCCAGGTAATTTAAAGCCCTTTAACTTGCCGCTTTCCAGCCATCGGATAACCGTTCGGAGATTAACGTCACAATATTCGGCAATTTCGCCGGATGTCAGTGTTTTCACAGTTGATCCTCGTTGCTTAAGTTTTCATCGAGACCCATTTATAGCATTGTTAATCAAATATGGCAATTAAGCAATATGTATAATTTGCGACATTAGTGACATTGTGCTAATTTGTGATAACAACATGAATTATCTGTCTGCAAGGAATCGCACATCGGATTATTGTTATCATAAAAGAGGTAGATAGCATGGCTTGTGATACCCAGAGTGCTAGTCCAGAAAAAGCACTTAATTTACTGCTGGTAGATGACGAAAAAGGCGTGGTCAACGCCCTCAAACGTGAACTTAAAGATCTTAACTGCTGCATCACTACAACCACTTCTGGTCGCAAAGCTATGTCTGTATTGCGCGAGCAGGATGTCGCTCTGTTAATCACCGATCATAAGATGCCTGACGTGAATGGCGTCGATCTGGTGCGATTTGCTAAACAATACTCTCCCGATACGCACATCTTTATGCTCAGCGGTGAAGGCGATTTACAGGCGGCAGTAGAATTACTCAATCAGCGTATGCTGACAAAGTATCTCACCAAGCCCTGGAATCGCCAGGATTTGCGTAATGAAGTGGTAAAAGTGCTTAATCAGTGCAGCGAGGGAGGACAAAAAACATCGGCGCAACAACTGGCCGACTTTGATCACGAAAATGATAAGCCAAATCTGCGTGATTATGAGTCGGTGGTGCTGATTAAGCTTATGAACGTTTCAGACATCAGCCTGGCCCATGGGGAAGCTGCATCGCTGGATACCGAAGCCTATATTGGCCAGCGTCTGGAATATATGGTCACGCAGCCACACTTGCTACAACGCACTCAGGCTGGAGTGTTTGCGCTGTATCTTAAAGAATCCACCATCGAAATAACGCGCTCTCTGTGTTGCCAGATTCGCCAGCAGTTGCAGCGTACCTTTTTAATTAAAGGGACATCGATATTCTGTCACATAGGCGTGGGGTTTAGAAACCTCAGGGATTCGCAGCTTGACCACGATATTCTGATCAGCAGCCTGGTTGATACCATCGTTCGCGACAGTCATCGCATCAGTATTTCGCAGTTGGATAACTCCACTATTACGCAGTACCGTCGACAGCAGCAGCTCAGCGCAGAGGTGCAAAGTGGATTGCGGAATCAGGAGTTTAAGCTGGCCTATCAGCCCAAAGTGCAGCTGAGCTCGGGGATGATTAATAGTGCTGAAGTGCTGCTGCGCTGGCAACATCACAGCCTGGGATGGGTTCCTCCTTCAGAATTTGTCCGTCTGGCGGAGCTGGACGGTCAGATAGAAGCCATTGGCGAATGGGTACTGGATCAGGGGTTTAAAGTTGCCAGCGAACTAAGACGCTTTAGTGCTGAGCTCGACAGTATTGCCATTAATATTTCGGCCAAACAATTGCAATCTTCGCGCATTGTGGAATTTATCGGTGAACGCCTGCAGCACTATTATCTGCCTCCTTCATTTATTGAACTGGAACTAACCGAAACCGCGCTGGCTGAAAACTCTCACTACCTTGAAGAGCTTCTTTGGCAACTTAAGTTACTCGGAGTGAGACTTGCCGTTGATGATTTTGGCGCTGGCTTTACGTCGTTTTCGTACCTGTCTAAATTGCCCATCGATACCCTGAAGCTCGACAAGGTAATGATTGATAACCTGCATACCGATAGTCACCGCCAGGAGTTTATTCACAATCTGATTCTGAGTTGTAAGAAACTGGGTATTGAGGTGGTTGCTGAAGGCGTTGAGGAAGAGGCGGATTTGCGCTGTCTTCAGGCCATGCGTTGCGACAAGATCCAGGGCTACATATTTAGCCCGGCAGTCTCCCGCCAGGAATTTGAAAAGCTCATGATAAGACAACCTTTTTATGCCAAATTTAAGGCACAACAGGGACGTTAACCCGGCGGCTTAAAAAGCTTGATATAGCGCAATAGTTGACCATGCGGCAGCTTGAAAACCCTACACCGACCAACCATATTTATGATGCAGGGAGCAATAAATTCACTCATCGTAAAACGATGAAGGAAAAGTACCTGAGGACAGGTTAGCGAACTATCGGTATCGATTAAGGAGGGGTTATGAGTTTATTTCCAAGTGTGTTTGGTCGTAATCACCCTGGTGCATTAAAAGGCGAAATTGATCGTGTTTTTGATGATTTCTTTGCTGGTTTTCCGGCCATGACAGGTTTCGCCGCTGGTGATAACGTTTATATGCCGGCGTTGGATTTAAAAGAAACCAAAGAAGGCCTTGAGTTAACCGCAGACTTGCCGGACATGAAGAAAGAAGATATTCATCTGGAAGTTCAGCAAGACCGTTTAGTGCTTTCAGGTATGCGTAAGCAGGAACAGGAATCCACAACAGACGAAGGCTTTCATGTCAGAGAACGTCGCAGTGGCAGCTTCAGGCGGGTTGTCGCCTTACCCTTTGCCGTTAACGACAATGCTGATGTGGTAGCACGGTATAACAACGGTGTGTTACGGGTTCTTATCCCACGTCCGGCTAATCCGGTTGATAATACGCAGCGTGTCAGTATCAGTTAGGCCCGGTTGCAGTGCATTTATTTTCGCGCGGATTGCAGCGCTAATGCCTGAAATGCCACTGACTGAACCAAATTGAATCCATCACGTAAAAAGTCCAGGCCCCGCTCGCTGCGGGGCTTGTTTTTTTAGCCTGTGAACCCCATCACTAAAGCAATATTAATTTGGCAACGGATCCTAATAACGACTATGACTACACTTGCACTCGAACAGGTAGATGGCCTGCCACGTTTTTCTCAAATTACCCCGGATCAGGTGAAGCCTGCGGTTACCAAAGCAATTGAAGACTGTAAGCAAACCATCGAGGCGGTGGTTGCCAGTGGTGATTATTCTTATGCTAATGTGGTAAGCAAAATCGATGAAGCAGACGATGTGCTGGGCAAAGTCTGGTCGCCGGTGTCGCATATGAATTCGGTAGTCAGCAGCGATGAGCTGCGTGAAGCTCACGATGCCTGTTTGCCACTGTTGTCAGAATACGGCACCTGGGTGGGCCAGCATGAAGGGTTGTTCCAGGCATACAAGGCCCTGCGCGACAGTGATGAATATCTGCAACTGGATGAATCGCAGCGTAAGGTTATTGATAACACATTACGCGACTTTACCTTGTCTGGTGTGGCGCTGCCGCCCGAGAAAAAACAGCGCTTTGCGCAGATTCAGGCTCGCTTATCTGAGTTATCGTCAACCTTCAGCAATAATGTGATGGATGCCACCATGGGCTGGACCAAACACATTACCGACGAGTCAGAACTGGCTGGTTTGCCAGAGTCGGCACTTGCTGCTGCGCAACAGGCTGCACACCAGAAAGATCTGCAGGGCTGGTTATTCACGCTGGATATTCCCAGCTACCTGCCGGTGATGTTGTATGCCGATAACCGTGCGCTGCGCGAGGAAATGTACCGTGCTTATGCAACCCGCGCATCCGATCAGGGGCCAAATGCTGGTGAATGGGATAACACTGCGATTATTAATGAAACCCTCGCCCTGCGTTCAGAAATCGCATCGCTATTAGGCTTTGCCAGTTATGCAGAGCGTTCTCTGGCTACCAAAATGGCCAATTCAACCTCGCAGGTAGTGGGCTTTCTACGCGACTTAGCGGCGAAATCCAAACCTCAGGCCGAAAAAGAGCTGGCCGAAGTGCGGGCTTATGCTGCTGAAAAGCACCAGATGGACGAGCTTGAAGCCTGGGACGTACCCTATTACAGCGAGAAGCTGAAGCAGGAGCGTTACAGTATTTCAGATGAAATACTGCGGCCATATTTCCCGGAGAACAAAGCGCTGGCCGGTTTATTTACGGTGGTAGAGAAACTTTATGGCCTGACTATTACGGAAGTCGAAAATGCCGATACCTGGCATAAAGATGTGCGCCTGTTCTCTATTACCGACAAAGACGACACCCTGCGAGGTCAGTTCTACCTCGACCTCTACGCTCGCCCGAAAAAGCGTGGCGGTGCCTGGATGGATGAATGCCGTGTGCGCCGCTTTCAGGCCTCCGGCGAGCTGCAAACACCGGTGGCGTACCTCACCTGTAACTTCAACGGGCCGGTCGGCGATAAGCCAGCCCTGTTTACCCATGATGAAGTGGTAACCTTATTCCACGAATTTGGTCATGGTATTCATCACATGCTTACGCAAATGTCAGTGCCCGGGGTATCAGGCATTAATGGCGTACCCTGGGATGCGGTTGAATTACCCAGTCAGTTCCTGGAAAACTGGTGCTGGCAGGAAGAGGCTCTGGGCTTTATCTCCGGTCACTACGAAACTGGCGAGCCGCTACCTAAAGAATTATTGGATAAAATGCTGGCCGCCCGGGATTATCAGGCCGCCATGCAAATGATCCGTCAACTGGAGTTCAGCCTGTTCGACTTCCTGCTCCATATGGAAGACGGCGAGCATGTGGATGTTCAGCAGGTTCTCTCGCAGGTTCGCAACGAAGTAGCTGTGCTCCAGCCGCCCTCGTTCAATCGTTTCCAGCATAGCTTTGGGCATATCTTTGCCGGTGGTTATGCAGCTGGTTACTACAGCTACAAATGGGCAGAAGTGTTGTCTGCCGATGCGTTCAGCCGGTTCGAGGAAGAAGGTATCTTCAATCCGCAAACGGGCGCCGACTTTCTGCACAATATTCTTGAAATGGGCGGCAGCCGTGAGCCAATGGATTTATTTGTGGCCTTCAGAGGGCGCGAGCCTAAAGTAGACGCACTGCTACGCCATAACGGCATTGTGGCGACAGGTGCCTGATGGCGGCGGAATCATTTGCCGCTATCTATGCCCGGGCGGCTGAACGAAAGGGCGGCGAGCGGGGGCTGGAAGCGCTGGTTAGTCAGCCTTTGACGCCGGCTGGCGTTAAGGCTTTGAGCGATGATCGGGTGCTGTCGGCCTTTACTAAAAAAGTCTTTCAGTCAGGCTTTGTGTGGCGCGTGATTGAGCAAAAGTGGCCGGAATTTGAAGCGCTGTTTTTTAACTTTGAGGTTGAAAAAGTGCTGTTGATGTCTGATGAAATGCTCGAACAGCGGGCCACGGATAAACGGATCGTTCGTAACCTTAAAAAAGTTATGACGATCCGCGACAACGCGCTCATGCTCAATGACATTCGTTTGTCGCACGGAAGCTTTGGTAAATTTGCCAGCCAGTTTACCGGTGCAGCTGTTATCGACCTGTGGACTCACCTAAAAAAGCACGGAGCGCGATTGGGCGGCAACACTGGTCCTTATGCACTTCGTGCGTTGGGAATTGACACATTTCTGCTAAGCCGCGATGTGGAAGGTTATTTTCGGGCTTATGATCTGATCAGCGGCGGCCTGACATCAAAGCAAAGCCTTACCACCATCGCCAATATCTTTGCTGACTGGCAGGCCCAAAGTGGCCGTAGTCTGCAGGAGCTGAGTCAGATTTTGGCCTACAGCTGCGGCGATAACCGCGTTTAAATTAACAAGGTCGTCTGTCATGGAAGAAAAGCAATACCCCTTTATATTGTTTGATCTCGACGGCACGCTGGTAGACAGCGTGCCGGACCTCGCCTATTGCGTGGATATAGCCATGCAGGCGGTAGGTTTGCCGCCCCGCGGCGTAGACGCAGTGCGCTGCTGGGTGGGCAATGGTATCGAGAAGCTTATGCAGCGCGCGGTATCAGGCACTATGGACGAGCAACCCGACGAGCGCTTGTTTACCCCTGCCTACCAAGCATTTCTGGCTGCTTATAAAGCGCATAACGCCAAGCGCAGTACGGTTTATGAGGGCGTGATACCGGCCCTGGATTGGTTAACGGCAAACGGTTATAAACTTGCCTGCGTGACGAACAAAGCCGAAGCATTTACCTTGCCTTTACTGGCAGAGAAAGGGCTGAACCATTATTTTTCGGTAGTGGTAAGCGGTGATACCTGCGCGCATAAAAAGCCTCACCCGGATCCTTTGCTGTTTGCGTTAGATAAACTGGGTGGTAAGCCGTCGCAAGCGCTGATGATTGGTGATTCAAAATCCGATATTCATGCGGCGAGAGCCGCTGGTTGTGCGGTCTTCGCGTTACCCTACGGATATAATCATGGCGAGGACATTCAGCTTTATTACCCGGACAAGGTGCTAGACTCGCTGGCCGAGTTACCTGCCATTGTTGCGCCCGGTCAATAACATCGGGCAAGTCATCATGAACAGGATGGTAAGCGCCCACGGTTTTGGTTACACTTGCCGCATTGCATCAGCCGGCTCAACATTCTTTCTCGCGCTTTCAGGGTGTTGAGATCCCGGACTCTAAAAAGAAGAACTTACCCATGTCAGAACAACAAACACCAAACAGTGAAGAAACCAGTTCATCTGAACAATCGACGCACTTCGGCTTTAAAACAGTCGACCGGACTAAAAAGGCGTCTATGGTAGCCGGTGTCTTTGATTCCGTTGCAGCTAAATACGATGTCATGAACGACTTTATGTCGATGGGCATTCATCGTTTATGGAAACGCTACACTATAGACTGTAGTGGTATTAAGAGTGGCCATAAGGTGCTCGATCTGGCTGGTGGTACCGGAGATCTGGCTGCTAAGTTTTCCCGATTGGTTGGTCCGACTGGTCAGGTGGTTTTGGCTGATATTAACCATTCCATGCTATCGGTTGGTCGTGACAAATTGCGTGATAAAGGCGTAGTTGGCAATGTCGACTATGTGCAGGCAAATGCTGAAGCCCTGCCATTTCCGGACAATCATTTTGATTTGGTAACCATGGCTTTTGGCCTGCGTAATGTTACCGATAAAGATAAAGCGCTGGCCTCCATCTTCCGGATTCTGAAACCCGGTGGCCGCCTGTTGGTGCTGGAGTTTTCCAAACCCACCAACGAAATGCTGTCGAAAACCTACGACTGGTATTCATTTAATATTCTGCCCACCATGGGACAACTGGTTGCTAACGACCGCGAGAGTTACCAGTATCTGGCTGAGTCTATTCGCATGCACCCGGATCAGGATACGCTTAAATCCATGTTTGAGAATGCGGGCTTTGAACACTGCGATTACCAGAATCTGACCGGTGGAATTGTAGCCTTGCACCGGGGTTATAAATTTTAATGCCCGCGCTACCTCTGCTTACTGCCACTATTGAAACAGCACTGAATAAAGTGCTGTCGCTTGATCCTGACGCTGCGGCAAAGCTAAGCCAACTGCAAGGCAAGCGACTGGTAGTTGAGCTTGACGACCTTAAGCAGCGCTTTGCATTGGTGTTTTCCTGCAAGGTTGATGTGCTGGCTCTGGCCGATGCGCCGGGCCCGGCTGGCGATGATGAATGCGTTATCAAAACCCGTTTGAGTGTTCTACCCAGCCTTCGAGACACCAGTCAGTTAACCCGGTTGATTAAAAGCGGTGAGCTGGAAGTGAATGGCGAGCTGGCAATTGCTCAGGCGTTTTCTGGTTTACTACAGTCACTGAATATTGATTTGGAAGAGCAACTGGCCATTCGAACCAACGATGTGATCGCTCACGAGTTATTTGGTTTAGCAGCCAAAGCCCAGGCGCAGCTGCAGAAAGCTGGCCGCAAAGCCGAGGCCATTCTGGGTAGCGCGCTTACCGATGAAAAACAACTGGCGGCCCATAAACTGGCGGTGATGCATTTTTCCGATCAGGTGAGCAGTCTGCGTGATGATGCCGAACGTTTCGAAGCGCGTCTTGAGCGACTGGAACGGAGCAAACAGTAGGAACTATGCAGTTACTGAGGATTTACCATATTAACCGGGTCATGCTCGAGCATGGTCTGGACGAACTGATCCCTGCCAAGTGGTTGCCCTGGTATGTGCGCTTGATGCGCATGAGTATCTTTTGGATCCGTAACCAGCACAAAGAGAAAAATGCCGGTGCCCGATTAACCCTGGCATTACAGGCTTTGGGACCGGTGTTTATTAAATTTGGTCAGATGTTGTCGACCCGGCGTGATTTATTGCCGCCGGAAATTGCCAACGAGCTGGCCATGCTGCAGGATCGGGTAAAACCGTTTGACAGTGAGCGCGCCACGGCCATTATTCTTAAAGCGCTGAACATTTCTTCTCTCGATCAGGTGTTCAGCGAGTTTAGCGAAGCACCTCTTGCCTCGGCCAGTATTGCCCAGGTGCACGCAGCGAAACTGAAAGACTGCAACACCGACGTGGTAGTGAAAGTACTGCGCCCCGATATTCGCAAAACCATTAAAGCCGATACCGAACTGATGCTGACCTTTGCCAAGGTGCTGCAGAAGTGGTTACCTGATGGTAAGCGTTTGCGCCCGGTTGAAGTGGTTAAAGAGTACGAAAAAACTATCGTGGACGAACTCGACCTTAACCGCGAAGCGGCGAACGGTATGCAGTTAGGACGTAATTTTGAAGGTTCCGAAGCCTTATACGTGCCCAGTATTTACAGTGATTACTGTACTAAAAACGTGTTGGTGATGGAGCGCATCTACGGCATTCCTATTTCTAATATCGAAGCGCTGATAGAGCAGGATACCAATCTGCGAATTCTCGCCGAGCGCGGCGTTGAGGTGTTCTTTACCCAGGTATTCCGCGACAGCTTTTTCCACGCAGACATGCATCCGGGCAATATCTTTGTATCGCGGGAAAACCCGCAAAATCCGCAGTACATTGCCATCGACTTTGGCATTGTCGGCACCCTCAACCAGGAAGACAAGCGTTACCTGGCCGAAAACTTTATTGCGTTTTTCAATCGGGACTACCGGAAAGTTGCGCAGTTACATGCCGATTCTGGCTGGGTACCCTCGGATACCAATATCGATGAATTCGAGGTGGCTATCCGCACAGTTTGCGAACCTATTTTTCAAAAGCCGCTGGCCGAAATCTCGTTTGGTAATGTGCTGGTTCAGCTATTTAATACCGCACGGCGTTTTAATATGGTGGTGCAGCCGCAACTGGTGTTGCTGCAAAAAACACTGCTTTATATAGAAGGCCTCGGCCGCCAGCTGTATCCGCAGCTTGATTTATGGCAGACTGCCAAACCTTTCCTGGAAAACTGGATGCGCGAGCAAATTGGTGTAAGAGCAATGTTTTCCAAGGTGAAGTCTAACTTGCCGTACTGGAGCGAAAAGCTGCCGGATATGCCGGATTTGCTGTATGACACGCTTAAACAGGTGAAACACTTCCCGGAAAAACAGCAACAGGCCAATGCCGCATTATTGCAGCAACAAAAGCGGGCACAGAAGGCTCTGCACTTTAGCATTGTGGGCGCTACGCTCATTATTGTGGCGGCGATTCTGCCCTTGTATCCGGCTCACTGGAGCCTGTCGGCCGGGCTGGCTTTACTGGGTGGTGGGTGCTGGTTTGTGGCCTGGTGGAAGGGCCGTCGCTGAGTTCTTAAGCTCACTGAAGGGCCAAATTTTGCAGGCGAATCAGTTATTTCTATATGACCTTAAAATTAATTTTTAATGAATTTATAAGAGTTTGGGTGATTTTAGTATCAATTTACTCAGGGTGTGGTTATAGTGGTATTGTTCTTTAAATAGTTGTGCTTTCGTTCGTTACTAACGTCGCGCAGTTATAAACGCTAATGGAAGTTAGCGCTGTATGACCTGTTTGATAGTTTTGCCGTGAGTCACCCCTAGTTAAAGAAGCAAGTTCGTGTCACATGGCACAAAGGTTTTACAGAGTTTTTTTGAGGTTTTCATGTCTAAAGTAACTGGTACCGTTAAGTGGTTTAATGCTGAAAAAGGTTATGGCTTTTTAACGCAGGACGACGGCGGTAAAGACGTATTTGTTCATTTTCGTGCAATCATCTCCGATGGGTATAAAACCCTGGTAGAAGGTCAGAAAGTTCAATTTGAAGTTGAACAAGGACAAAAAGGTCTGCAGGCGGCTAACGTACAAGCCATCTAAATAATTTGTGAGGCCCCTACCGAAAGGTAGGGGCCTTCTCTATTCTGAACCATCACTCTGGTGGTTTACCGGTAAACCAATCACACTAGCTGTGAGCGGTACGCTTACGTCCTGCATGGCGAATGTGTGTAAAGAGCATAGTGGCCATGAAGCGCGTTTTTCAGTTTTTCTTATTATTCATTTGTTGTTTTCAGTTATCTCCTTCTTTGGCAGATGATAAGCCCGTGGTGTCTGTTGGTTCCCATACCCTGACAGAAAGCGACTTTAAGCCTACTGAAGAAGAACTGGCCAGTCTGCAAGAGGATCCCATGGGCGCAGAGCGCCGGGAGTTGCAGAACTTCACTAAGATTGTTGAGTTTGTTGAGCACCACTTTGTGCGCGACTATGCTGCCAACAACAACCTGACGGCCGCACCGGAATTTGTTGCTTCGTTTAAAGAGGCTTTTGGCAGTGAGTCGTTAAACGGTGAGAAACTCGACGAACTGGCCGAGTTTGCCGCCCTGCAATTTGCTGTAGATGCTCATTTATATAAAACACACGGCGGTCGCGTGGTGTTTGACCATAGTCACCCTATGTTACCAATCGAAGCGTATTTTAATGCGTATAAGGCATACAGCGAAAAACAGCAACTGGTGTTTTTCGATAAAGAAATCGCTAATACCTGGTGGCTTGGGTTTGTCAGGCCCAACGCCGTTGAAATCCCCGCTGGGGATGTTGATTTTAGCCTGCCATGGTGGCACAAGCTGGGCTAGTAATCTTACGCAAACAGGTTGGTAGAAAAATACCGCTCAGCGCTATCCGCCAGTATGGCGACAATGGTTTTGCCCTGAAATTGTTTCCTGCTAGCCAGTGCCAGAGCTGCGGCAATAGTGGCGCCGGATGATATGCCTGCCGCCATACCTTCTTTTCGGGCCAGTAGCCGGGCGGTTTCAATCGCCTGCTGACAATCTACAGTCAGCACCTCATCAATCAGGCTGCGATCCAGGCCCTTTGGAATATGCCCTGGATTAACGCCCTGAATAGCATGTTCGCCCCCTTCGCCTTTGCTTAACAACGGGCAGGCGCTGGGCTCCGCTGCAATGATTTTAATTGCCGGGTTGTGGACTTTCAGAAAGCGCGCCATGCCAGTGATCGTGCCGCCGGTACCCATACAGGCAACGAGCGCCTCAACGTGTCCGTTAGCTTGTTGCCATACTTCACGCGCCGTGGTGCTCTGGTGCGCGGCGGCATTGGCAGGATTGGCAAACTGGTCCATGGATACCGCACCTTTTATGTCACCTAACAGAGCATCCGCGTAAGCAATGGCACCGGGCATGCCATCGCCCCGGGGCGTGGTAACTAAACTGGCGCCATAATGCCGGATCATTAATTGTCGTTCGCTGGACATATGTTCTGGCATAACAATGGTAACCGGGATGTCGTATACAGCGCCTAACCAGGCACAGGCCACCCCGCTGTTGCCAGAGGTGGCTTCAATAATATGCCTGACATTGCCGTTATGCTGGCGTAACAAATCTTCCAGCATAGAGAGCGCGGCCCGGTCTTTTATCGAACCCGCTGGATTGAAATATTCCAGCTTGGCCAGCACAGTAGCCCGGGTACCCCGCATTTCAGGTAAGCGGTTGAGCCGCACCAGTGGTGTATTGCCAATAGTTTCAGTAATACACTGGCGAAAAGCGTTAGGCTGAGAGTACGCCGCTGGTGAATCAAACATATCAGATATCCGGTAGAGCAATGAAAAGAGACTAAAAGTATGCTCTGTTAGCTAAGCAAAGCGTTGCTAAAAGTTTCGATAAATGTCATGGTTGGTGAATATTAAAACTCAATAATTAAATTTTATTAGAAAATAATTCTATGGATGCCACCGATAAAAAAATACTCGCCCTGTTGCAACGGGACAGTGAAATAGCTGTACAGGAAATTGCTGAGCAGGTCGGGCTTACCACCACACCCTGCTGGCGCCGCATTCAGCGCCTGCAGCAGCAAGGGCCAATCAGCCGCAAAGTTGCCCTGCTTGATGCCGAAGCGCTGGGTTTAAAGCTTACCGTCTTTGTGCAGGTAAAAGCTGCCCGGCATGATGAGCAATGGTTAAACGAATTCGCCCGGCACTGTAGCGCTTTTGAGGAAGTGGTAGAGTTTTACCGGATGTCCGGCGAGTATGATTACATGCTCAAGGTGATGGTGGCGGATATGCAAAGCTTTGATCACTTCTATAAGCGTCTGATCAAAAATATGCCCATGGGAGATGTCACCTCGAGTTTTGCGATGGAACAAATAAAGTACACAACGGCGCTGCCTTTAAGCGGGATTTAGCCAGGCTACAGGCCGTAAAGTGTATAATGCTGCCCATAAAAGCTAACTATAAAAGCTTAACTACAGCGACCCTACAAATACGATAAACAGGAGATGAGGATGTCGGTTAACCCTTATTGGCAGGATATGTTAATGCTGGATGCTCAACTGAGTGATGAGGAGCGTATGCTGCGTGACTCGGCCCATCAGTTTTGCCAGGAAACCCTGCAGCCAGGTATTTTAAGCGCTAACAGGGAGGGCCGGTTTGACCCTGATATTATGCGCCGGTTTGGCGACATGGGATTACTGGGCGCCACCATCAATGGTTATGATTGTGCCGGTGTGAGCTATGTGGCCTATGGGCTGATTGCCCGTGAAGTCGAGCGGGTAGACAGCGGTTATCGCAGCGCAATGAGCGTGCAGTCTTCACTGGTTATGCATCCTATTTATCAGTTTGGCAGCGAAGAACAAAAACAAAAATACCTGCCTGAGCTCGCCAGTGGCGAGATGATTGGTTGCTTTGGTTTAACCGAACCCAATGCCGGCTCGGATCCGGCCAGTATGGAAACCCGGGCTGAACCGGTTGCTGGTGGCTACCGTATCAGTGGGAGCAAAATGTGGATCACCAATTCACCTATTGCTGATATTTGTGTGGTGTGGGCTAAAAATACGGCGCAGGATAATGCGATCTGTGGCTTTATTCTTGAGCGCGGTATGCAAGGGCTGTCTACACCAGAAATTAGCGGTAAGTTGTCGCTTAAAGCCTCTATCACCGGCGAAATAGTCATGGACGAGGTGTTTGTACCTGAGCAAAATAGGCTGCCCGGGGTAAGCGGTCTGAAAGGGCCTTTCAGCTGTTTGAATATGGCCCGTTATGGTATCGCCTGGGGCTCCATGGGCGCGGCTGAGTTTTGCTGGCATGCGGCCCGGCAGTATGGTCTGGATCGTAAACAATTTGGCAAGCCACTGGCGCAAACTCAGTTGTTTCAAACTAAACTGGCAGATATGCAAACCGAAATTACGCTTGGTTTACAGGCGGCACTCAGAGTCGGTCAATTGATCGATACAGGGCAGTTTGATCCGGCTATGATATCCCTGATAAAGCGCAATAACTGTGGTAAAGCGCTGGAAATTGCCAGAAAAGCGCGGGATATGCACGGTGGTAATGGGATCTCTGACGAATACCACATTATGCGGCACATGCTGAATCTGGAAACAGTGAATACTTACGAAGGAACTTACGATATTCATGGCCTGATACTCGGCCGTGCGCAAACCGGCTTACAGTCATTTTTTTAACGTTGAAAGAAATTGGCAGTAGGCACGGTCTGTTAAAATGAACCAATCATAAAGGCAAGCACCATGTCACAAACGTACTCACAAGGTACAGTGCAACAAAGCGTATCAACCCGACTAAAACTCATTGCCGGTCCCGACGCCAAAGGGACCTACGTGTTTGAAGACAGTCGCGGCGAGTTCCGGCTGTTTATGGCTACTACTACAGACCCCTTCAGCAGTGTTGAAGAAATCCTGCAAAACGGCGAGTGGGTTGGTCAGTGGCGTGGCTCGCAGTGGTAAACCTTCTTTCTGACTTTTTTGAGGTACTGCTTTCAAATTGCTAATCGATTGACAAATAGCCCCTTTTGCCGATACTGGCGTTTAAACTTCATAATAAAAAGGAATTCTTGTGAAGAAATTAGGGGCATTTATCCTATCAGCGTATCTGGCCACAGGCAGTGTAGCTAAAGCTACCTCGCTTACCAGCGAGCACGCAAAGAGCGAAGAGAGCGCATGCCGACATCATCCTACCGAGTTACTCAATTCACTGGAAAGGCGGCAAACCGTTTTCCAGCAAATTACTCAGGACATTCTGGTCAGAATGGATGGCAGGAGTTGGAGCCGGTTTGTTAATACAGCCTTTTCCAACAAACCGTCATTTGAGCTTTCGCTGGCTGATGGCTCGTTTTTTATTAGTCCTGATCCAACAAAACAGTCGCTAAGAGCCACCAGAATCTATGGAGAAGGAAATGCTATTACCTTTGAAGTTTCTGCTGCGGGCGGGTTTAACGCTTCGAGCCATAATCCTGAGTTAGATTTTAAGATACATCCCTTGCTTTCCAGCATTGATGGTGTTCAGTTTTCTGACCTGCTGGTAGCAAACAGCGTCATGTCTCTTGACGACACATTGATGTCGAACTGCTGGCGGTCGTTCATCGAGACAAAAGGTGCCTTAGTGGAGCCCCATCCATCCGATCCATCAGAAGGTGATGGGTCATATACAGATCCGTTCAAAGGCCCGCATAGAAAAGCGAAAACCGCAGGGTGGTGTGTGAATACTTATAAACTTTGTCTGACCGAAATTACGGGTAACTCTCGCCCGGCTTCTTGCCAGGCGCCGGCTTACGTTACATCAAAAGGTTTGTGCGTAGGCTCGCTGCAGCGAGAAGAAGGACTTGCCGGATATCAATAAACTGGCTGATTTAACGTTTACCAACGCTGTAGCATGCGCTTGTAGACTTCGCGATCCAGTAGAGTGGTGCGGGGCAGTACCGGTTGGTCGTTAAGCTTTGCCTGGGCATCAGGCCAGCTAGTGAATTGCTCACCATTTATTACAAACAAAGAGGCTTCGCCTGGTTTGGTTTTATCCAGTGGCAGCACGCCCTTCTGCGACATCGGCGGTACATCGTCATGGTGCATTTGCGCGCTGGTTATCCAGTCTGCTGTGCCGTCACCATTGATATCCATGCTGGTCCAGCCTACTGCCATAGCAAGGTTAAAACGGCCATCGCGCTGGATATCGTGAATGTAACTATCAAATTTATCCAGCAGCTGTCGGGCATTGGGATAATCCTTGCGCAGGCTGATTGCTACCGCTGATTTGACCAACGGATAAGGTGAGACATATAAAGGCTTTTCACCATTGTTAGTAAGCATCCGGTTAAATTCGGCGATTACCAGCCAGTCTTCAAAAACATAATCTGCACGTTTTTCTGACAGTTGACTGAACATGTCGAAAAGGGCCGGATTACGCACCCAGGATACTGCCTTGATATTGCGCATTGCCGGCGTGTTGGCGATTCGGTTGGTGGTTGCCACCCGACTATTGCGAATGTGAGAAAACTGGGTGACTTCGTCGAGTGGATATTTACGGCTGGCGACATACAGCAGGGCGGGTAGATAGGCTTTGCTGTAGAGCAGGTTGTCCCGCTGTTCCTGCAGGGTAAGGTGAGCAAATTCGCCATCATATTTGCCAGTGAGCAAACCGCTGCCAGAAAAAGCAGGGCGGTCTACTGCCAGTGTGACTTCTACGCCGAGCTCGCTGAATGCCTGCTCAACCAGTTGATTGAGCCTGGCATTGTCGGTCTCTTCGCTAACCAGTGTGGGTAAGGGGTTAGCAACCAGGGTGATGGACGATTGCGCCGCAGCAGAGAAGGTTAATACCATTAACCACGCTGACAAAAGGCCAATCACCACACCGTTTAATTGCATATTAACCACACCTCTTTAATCATTACTCGCCAAACGCTCCGGCCGCACCCGGAAACACAACCGGGCTCTCAAAGCCATCTTTACTGACACTGGCTACGCCGAAGAAATAGTTATCTATCACTACGTTCTCCAGGGTAAATTCGGTCACATCGCCGACAAATCGACTAAACTGCCACTGCGGGGCGTCGGTGTAGCGCCAGTAAATCTTATAGCCGGCCAGATGCGGATTTTGGGCTTTGTCCAAAGCCTGCCAACTCAGGGTAGTAGAAGGTTCTACCGCTCCTTTAATGCTCACCTCGGCAGGCGGATTGGGAGCCCACGCCATACTGGCCAGGCTTACCGCATTCAGTGCAGTAAGTTTAGCAGCGTAATCAAAGTTAACCCCGTCAATGGTATCGCCGTATTTGATACCGTTCTCTTCGCGCAAGTCCTGGTGCTGGCGCACGTAGTTTTCGTTGGTTTCCATTATTCGAACGCCAGGAAAGCCGAGGTCGTTAAACGGACGGTGGTGCCCACCGCGGCCGAATCTGTCGAGGCGGTAAACCACCATGGTATCCAGATTAGGAATATAGCGGTCAGCGACTAAATCAATATAACGGGCCAGGTTGCGACTCGGTGAGTCTACCTCACCGCCGGTAAAGCGACGAATGGTGGCTTCGCGGTCAGTTTCAGTCTGACGCGTGCCTTCGGCAAAAATCCGGGCAGTGGTGTTGTTTATAACGCCATTGATCCCTTCAATGTTGCCAATCATGTCGTTATTCAGCACGGCTTTTAACCGCCAGCCATCTTTAGCGGCTTGTTCAGCCAGAATTTTACCGCCAAATAAGCCCTGCTCTTCACCAGACAGTGCGGCATAAACAATGCTGCCGTTAAAACGATACTGGCTGAGTACGCGGGCAGCTTCCAGCGTGCCGGCTACTCCTGAGGCATTGTCGTTCGCGCCGGGAGAGTCTGAAGTGGCATCCATCACATCAGATACCCGCGAATCAATGTCTCCCGACATCAATACATAGCGGTCCGGATCGCTGACACCGCGTTGTACAGCAATCACACTGACGACCTCAACCGGATCAGGAATGCGTTTTTCACCACTGATGGTAGCAGAGCTGTAATACACTTCCAGGCAATTGCCACAGGCGGCAGAAATGCGCTCAAACTCGGCTTTGATCCAGCGGCGTGCGGCACCAATGCCGCGTGTCTCAGACTCAGTTTCAGAGAGTGTGTGGCGGGTGCCAAAGCTTACCAGCTTCTCAATATCCTGTTCTATCCGCTGGGCAGAAACATTGGCTGCAATATCATGTAATTGCGGCTGATCAACATACTCAGGCTGGGCAGCCTGCAATGACAGAGTGGCGCTAAATGCCAGTAAAGTAAGTGGACGTATTATTTTCATTATAACCACCGTCGGTGCATGAAATTAAATAAACGCGTAGGCGTCGCCAAACAGGTTTTCTTTAGTCAGGCCACGCTCAAAGAAATCGTCGCGGGCTACCTTGGCCATGTCGAAGCGCCCGGCAATATAGACCTGTACGCCGGACAGGTCGGCGTAATCTGCCAGCACGGCATGGTGTACCCAACCCTTACGACCGTCCCAGTCATCGGCAGCGTTTTCGACTACCGGAATGTAGGTCAGGTGCGGATGGTGTGCAGCCAGTGAAATCAGTTCCTTGTGATAATACAGATCCTCAAGGTGCTTGCCGCCCCAGTACAGGGTGATTTCACGGTTTGGATTGACCTTCAGTGATTGCATTAAAATTGAATAGGTGTAAGAAAAGCCGGTTCCGCCAGCCACCAGAATCATTGGCGTATCGCCGTCTTGCAGGGTGGCCTGGCCATGCCCGCCGGAGATGAAAATGGCTTTTTCCTGACGCATGCGTTCGAGCACTTCGCCAGCATAGCTGTTACCCGGTTCGGCACCAATGTGCAGTTCCAGGCGGTTGTTGTCGTGCGCCGCATTGGCAATAGAGAAAGGACGTTTATCGTCTTCAGCCATGTGTACCAAAACGTACTGTCCCGATTGGAAGTCGAGAGAAACATCAGGGGTCAGATCAACCCGATAAACCGTCTTGGTCAGTGGTGCTATACCTTCAACCTGGCATCTAATTTGTGACATGTATTCAGAATCTCTTAATGTTTGTAGGTTTACTTTATTGTCCGGAATTTGCGCTGTTCATGATACCGAGTTCATCCCAGATTGCATCCACCCGGTCTTTTACCGCTTGCTCCATAACGATGGGTTCGCCCCATTCCCGGTCAGTCTCGCCAGGCATTTTATTGGTGGCATCCAGGCCCATTTTGGAACCCAGCCCTGATACCGGCGAGGCGAAATCAAGATAATCGATGGGCGTGTTTTCTATCATTACTGTATCACGGGCGGGATCCATTCGGGTAGTAATCGCCCAAATCACATCCTGCCAGTCGCGCGCATTAACATCGTCATCGCACACCACAACAAACTTGGTGTACATAAACTGACGTAAGAACGACCAAACGCCCATCATCACCCGTTTAGCGTGTCCGGGATACTGTTTTTTCATCGTTACTACCGCCATACGATAGGAACAGCCTTCCGGCGGTAGATAAAAATCAACAATCTCAGGGAACTGTTTTTGCAGGATGGGCACAAAAACTTCATTCAATGCCACACCAAGCACAGCAGGTTCATCCGGCGGACGGCCGGTGTAGGTTGAGTGATAAATCGGATCCTTACGGTGAGTGATATGAGTCACCGTAAATACCGGGAATTCGTCTACCTCGTTATAGTAGCCGGTGTGATCGCCATAGGGTCCTTCCGGCGCTGTTTCGTCCTGCGCGATGTAACCTTCCAGTACAAATTCGGCACTGGCAGGTACCTGCAAATCATTGCTCACCGACTTAACCACTTCGGTTTTATCGCCGCGTAACAGTCCGGCAAAGGCATATTCAGAAAGGGTATCCGGTACCGGCGTAACCGCACCAAGTATAGTGGCCGGATCGGCGCCTAAAGCTACAGAAACAGGATAAGGTTCGCCGGGATGGGTCTGACACCACTCGCGAAAATCCAGCGCGCCGCCGCGGTGCGACAACCAGCGCATAATGAGTTTGTTTTTACCCAGCACCTGCTGACGGTAGATACCCAGGTTCTGGCGTTTCTTGTGCGGGCCACGGGTGACAGTGAGTCCCCAGGTGATCAGCGGCGCAGCATCGCCCGGCCAGCAGTGCTGTACAGGCAGGCGGGTGAGATCAACCTCATCGCCACTTAACACTACTTCCTGACAAGGCGCCTTGCGCACTTCCTTGGCAGGCATATTCAGGACCTGCTTAAAAACCGGGAGTTTTTCCCACAGATCCTTGAGTCCTTTAGGCGGCTCTGGCTCCTTTAAATAGGCCAGCAGCTTTCCGACTTCACGCAGGGCTGTTACCGAGCTTTGCCCCATTCCCAGAGCCACTCGCTCTGGTGTACCAAACAGGTTCATTAATACCGGAATGTCAAAATCCACCGGGTTTTCAAACAACAGAGCAGGGCCGCCGGCACGCAGGGTACGGTCGGCTATTTCGGTCATTTCCAGTTTGGTACTGATTGGCTTGGTAATGCGCACTAAATCGCCGTTTTTTTCTAACTGACTGATAAAGTCGCGTAAATCTTTATACTTCATAGTTTGTGGCTATCCCAGCAGCGTGCTTTGGGTTTTTATGATACCCATCAAAACAGGATTATTTTCAGGAGTATACCATTAAAGACCCTGAGCCGATCACTCCCGGGCGTCGATTCTGCGTATTCTTGCCATAGGCGGTATACGCTGGTTGCGTTTTTGTTAATAAGGGTATTATATAAACATTGAGTGAAAGGTTTTAAAAACCGGTTGGTGAGCGCTAAATATCGTCATGACTTGTTGGCTAAACAAGCGCATACTGGCTATACAAATAAAAGAGAATAGTTGCCTGGAGTCCTTATGGCTTTTTCACACGATGTCATCGAAGAGCTAAACCTGTTACTGAAGTTTCCTGCTGAAAGTCTGATGCAGGGTTTAAAAATTCACCACGATGCCACCCAATCCATTGTTGAGGCGGCAGCCCGTCTGTATTCCAAAGGCCTGATAACCCAGGTGGACGGGGGCTATCTCACCGATCTTGGTATTGATGTGGTAGAGCACACGCGGCGCATTAACAGCGCCATGAATATCAAATTTAATTAGGTTTCACTCGGGCGTTTTGCGGCGGGATATGAGTTCCTACTGAGTTAATTTCACTACAGTACTTTTACCTATGAATTAGATGCTTTCAATTGGTTAACTAAAGGCAGCAAAAGCCGCTCTAGGGTGTCAGCATGCTTTACACTTTGAATTGAGTGGGATTTCAAGTGGTTGTAAATATTGAATTTATTTTTTGGCATGTTCTGTGCTATAAATTCTGGGCAGATGATTATGGATGGTAAATCAGCAGGCTATCTATTTTGTTCGTGTTCAAGAAGTGAGACTAAATAAAGCTGTGTCTCCGTAGTTAAGGAACTGTAGTAATGAACTTCAAAAAATTATGCAAAAGTGCGTTGTTGGTCACTGGTATTCTGGCCAGTTCTGCGGCAAGCGCAACGGTTATTCTCTCAACCGATTTCGACGGCCGTACAGTCAGCGGTAACACAGCCAGTGATCTAACATGGACTACAAATGGTGTTATAGCACCTGGAGTATTAGCCGCAAATTCAGGGTCAGATTCGTTTTCACTTTTCGATACTGCAGCAGCACAAGACCGTTTCGCTGTAGACCGTAACTTGCACAATGAAGGCAACTGGTTCACTGACATTACTTTCATGATGGCTAATGACTTTGCTTCTGTAAGTCTTTCAAGTGTCTCATTTGATTCCATTATTTTTAATAATAGCGGTAACGTACAAGGCGTACAGCGTGATTTGGATTTTACAGTTGAGCTGTTTGACGATTTAGCATTGGGCCCGATTTTTTCTTATGCGCAAAATAATATTTTTGCTGCAAATGGTTCAAATTCTCAGCCTGTGAAAAACATCAGCTTTGACAATTTAGCTGTGTTGTTGCAGCAAGACACCGAATATACTTTACGAATTACAGCTTCTGGGACTGGTCCTGGTAATAATGCTGGAATTGATAATTTTGTACTCTCCGGTGATGTAAGTCCTGTTCCCGCGCCTCAGGCCTTTGCATTACTAGCGCTGGCTATTGCTGGAATTGCTGTTCGTAAAGCAAAGCGTTCATAAAATAATCATGCAGCCTTAGTGTTGCATCATGCGCCAGGCTAACCGCGTTTCGCTTCAGCATATCAAGCATTTTTTGTGTGAATCGAATTGCGACGAACCTGGCGCAGATACTAATTTCCTTTTTCACACATTAGCTGATTTCTCTCTTCCGAGCCTTAACTTCGTGCATGGCCCAATCTCTGTTCTATTATCTCGTAGTTGCTATACTGAACTTAAGGTTCGGAATAATTCCTTTAAAGCTTGCTTGGCTTTAAAATCTATCTGAGTAGCTCTGTGTGTTTTGCTAGAAGCTAATCTGATTGGTACAGGACCTATGTGTTATGGTTTGTATAATTAATTAGGTTTTTCGAACCGCGGCCGATAAAACGCCAAGAGGCGACGAGTTAGCTGGAAGAATGTGATATGCAGAACAAAGGTGGTTTATTACTGATGCTCTCAGTCCTGTGGCTGGGAGTCGGTAGCGCAGTGCAGGCGCAGGAGATTAAAGCGGTACAGCTTTATACTCAGGACGAGCTGATCAACATGATCAACCGTAACGAGCATCTCAACCGGGTGGTGATGGATCGCTGCCAGTTAAACCAGGATATTGAAGCCCGGGCTGAAGTGCTCAAAGTACCTGCTTATCAGTTTTTATGGGGCGATATGCTGGCCTGGGGGGTTTGTGTTGAAGCCGATCCGGAAAGGGGCGTTGACTTTATGCGTCAGGCCGCCGACCAGGGACTGCCGGCCGCACTTGAGCAACTTGGTCGCTATTACAGCAAAGGCACGCTGGTGCAGCAAGACCGCAAAAGGGCGGTGATATTTCTGCGCGAAGCCTCAGCACTGGGAAACCTCAAAGCTCAGATGCAACTGGCCGAACTGTTTATCGACGGTTACGGCTCTCCCTATGATTATCAGGATGCTTATCAGTGGTTGTACAACGCCGTTACGGCAGATAAGCAAACTCATCAAACTATTGCTACCTATCTGAAAGAGCTTGAAAAGCTTATGCATCCCCGGGCAGTGAGGGCCGCACGAACTCCCCTCGATTCGTAATCCCGATGCCGGTTTGAGCCAGTAAAAGAAACTGCCGCAGTGTAGTTGGTTTCCTGTATACTTCAACAAAATCATAGGATTAAATGATATTTGGAATAGGGCAGTGCAGGTAAACCAACAGGAAATCGATGCCGTTGAAGCAAAGCTTAATGGGCAACATGGATTAAAAGCGGCGCTGGCCGTGGCATTCTGGTCGGTACCCATTCTGGTACTATGGTACGGGCTTTATTTGTATGACGACCGCTTCGCACCGATTATGCTGGCACTCAGTGGCGCGGCAATTGGAATTGTGGTGCGGTTCTACGGCCGTGGTTATCAACTTTCCTTCGCTGTAATGGCATTTATGGCCCATCTTGCTGTGGTAGTGGCGGCTTTTATGTTTGGCCTCAGCCTCGGTGAGGGCCAATCGGTCCGGGCTTTTATTTTAGCGGGCCTGTACGGCGTTGGCGCCTGGTCGGCAGCCTACATCGGCAGATTAACTATTCCCTTCGAGCAGCACCGGGCATTTTACGTCCTCACCGAAGAAGCCCCACACGACAGTAGCAGGCGGCTGAGAAATCGTTGGTTTATAACTACGCCGCTGGCGCTTTCAGGGTGTTGCCTGACCCTCACCGTTTCTTTATTCGCTTTAACCGGTTTTGAGATTTTCCGCGCCACGCAATCCCATCACGAAAACCGGATGGCTGAGCGTGAAGCCTTTGAGGCACGGGCAATTGAGGTGACATCTGCCCACCTTGATACGCTGCCGACCGACGAAGCAATGCGTCACGCTTTTGCTTTTTTTGCCGGCCAGCTGCCAAACAAAAGTGGCAACCGCTACACCCGTTATCCAAAGTCTGACTACAAAGCAAAGCGCGTCTTGTCTTACCTCAGCGAAGAGCGCGGTAATGTGAGGGCGAAGTTTATTCTGGGTCGGCTTACCTATAACGAGAACGGCTTAAGCCTGATCCAGCAAGCCGCCGACGAAGGCGATATTTATGCGAAGATCCATGTGGCATCGGAGTTTGGTTGTTATGGAGAGCCTGATAAAGCCAAACAGCTGCTTAATATGCTGGCGAAAACCACCAATGATAAAAGTGCGCTGGATGAAATTTATTCGGTGTTAAGTGTAGGCTTTGAACAGATTTGTGCAGAATACCGGATCCCGGATTTTGCGCAGATGTATATTCGTTGAGTCTGTCATGATATCAACAAAGGGCCGGTTGAGGCCCTTTGCGTAAAGTGCTTAATTGACAAACCGCTCGGTGTGGCGGGTGAAAACGGTGTAGTTTTCGTTGCTGATGTTACTTACATAGTGCCACTGGGTGGTGACCATGGAGAGGGTAAATGTCATGGTCATGTAGCCCCGCTCATGAAGATTGCAGTAACTGAGATCGTCAATTAACAGGGGCAAAGCATCGGCCAGTCGTTTAGCCTGTGCTGTGTTTAGCCCCAGATAATCTTCCATGCCGGGTGACGAAACGCTTGGCGTCGCATACTCCATAGCCACGGTCTCGCCGCGGTTGTTAGTAAGCTTATTCACCCAGCCATTATGGGTATCCCCGGCAATTACCAGTAACGATTTTTGCGCATCCGAGAACATGCTGAGTACTTTGTCACGCTCTGCGGCATAACCATCCCAGGCATCAAGATTGTAAGGGAGTTTGGTGGCTAAACGGGCCTGTTCTACTTTGCTCAGGGTAGCGCCCGCCTGTTGCTTTTTGAGCAGACCAAGCAGACCTTCAATAGCACCTGCCACGGCTTCACGCTCGCTGGTTAGTACCTCAGCAGGATAATGCATCTTACCCATCAGGATCTGCTGCCCCAGCACCTGCCAGCGGGCACTGCTTTGCTTAACTTCATCGGCCAGCCAGTTAAACTGGGCCCTGCCCAACAATGTGCGATCCGGATTATGTAGCGCCTGCATAAATGCTTTGCCATCAAACTGACCATCGGCCTGCTTATAATCGGCCATGTTAAGCTGCTTTTCACGACCAATTACCCGCGTATCAAGCATGTACAGGTTTACCAGATTGCCAAATTCAAAGCTGCGATAAATCTGCGGGTTATCATAGCCCATGGGCGGACGAATCGGTAACCATTCGTAATAGGCCTGAATAGCTGCGGTGCGCCGGGCAAAAAAATCGCCTTCGTCGGCCGAGTGGTTCTGTGCACCCGACATATAGGTATCGTTGGCAATTTCGTGATCATCCCAAATAGCGATAAAGGGCTTACGCTGATGCAGTAATTGCAACCCGTTGTCCTGTCGGTAGGTTGCATAGCGCAACCGGTAATCCTTGAGCGTTAGCAGCTCCCCTTCGTTACCCGGCATAAAGTCGCGGCCTATGGATTCTGCGTTGGCCGTGGCATAGCCGCCTTTCGGGTATTCATAAATGTAATCGCCAAGGTGCAGCACTACATCAACTTCATTATCTTCTGCGGCTGCTTTATAGGCATTAAAGTAACCGGCCGGATAATTAGCGCAGGAAAAAACAGCAAACTTCAGCTTATCCATTACACCCGTCGCCAGAGTGCTGGTGGTACCGGTTACGGAGCGGTTTTCACTGGTAAAAAAGCGGTAATAGAACGACCTTCCCGAGGGCAAGTCCTGAACATCAATTTTAACCGTAAAATCGTTGTTGCGCGTGGTTTTTGCCACGCCGTCTCGCAGCGGTGAAGTAAAGTCCGGCGAGGTGGCAATTTGCCAGCGTACATAACCGCTGTCGTCATTGTCTGCCGGTACCGCTCTGGTCCACAGGATCACGGCACTGGGAGTTGGATCACCACTGGCTACGCCGTGAGTAAATTCAACGGCCGGGAAATATTCTTTGGTTTCGGGGGCTGATGCACAACCGGTTAACTGGGTCGACAGAGTAAGAGTACCGCCGAGTAAAGAAGAAAGTTTAATAAAATGTCGTCTGTCCATGGCGCTTTAATAACTAAAGAAAAAGAATGCTCACTGTAGCTTAACTGGCCCCGCTTGCCTACCTTCTGTCGCCAATCGTAATGCATTGCAATTTAGCTCGGGCTGGACGATAGTTAACATTACACTTTGGCTAATCAGTGAGGGCAGCATATGGAACTCGGCGCATTTTCGGTAAGCTTATCGGTGAAAGATATCCATACTTCTAAGGCATTTTACGAGAAGCTGGGCTTTAGCGAGTCTGGCGGTGACATTAATCAGAACTGGCTGATAATGCGCAATGGAAAAAATGTTATCGGACTGTTTCAGGGCATGTTTGAAGGCAATATACTGACCTTCAACCCCGGTTGGGATCAGGACTGCCATCCACTGGAGTCATTTACGTCGGTGCAGGATATAGAATCTGCCCTGACTGATGCCGGGGTAATCCTGACCAAGAAAACTAAATCAGACTCATCCGGGCCTGACAGCATCGCCATGAAAGATCCCGACGGCAACGCCATCCTGATTGATCAGCATGTCTGAATTGCGGTAAACAAAACTGCATATCAGTTCAGTAGCATCGCTGACATATTTGTTTACAATCCTGTGTAACCGGTGACTGGTGCCTTGCGGCGCTTTTCTTTATGGTGTGCTGCGTGAAAATTCGTTCCGACAGTTGCATTATCAGGAATCGGGTCGGTGTGAAAGTTTCAATTCACTTTATTAACGCTGCATAAGGTAACATTTTAATGAAAAAGCTTTTGCTTGCAGGTGTAGTTTCCGCTGCACTGCTTGGCGGATGTGCCACAGAAAAAGCTCAGGCGCCGGCCAGTCCGGTTGCTACGCCAGAGAGCGTAATGGTATCGCCTAACGACGACAGACAGTACGATACTTTTACTTTACCCAATCAATTAGAAGTGATGCTGGTGTCTGACCCGACAGCCGAAAAATCGGCCGCATCACTGAGCGTGAGTGTAGGCTTGCTACACGACCCGATGTCACAGCAGGGTATGGCGCACTATCTTGAACATATGCTGTTCTTAGGGACTGAACGTTACCCGGATACCAAAGGGTACACCGAGTTTATGACCGCTAACGGTGGCCAGCACAATGCCTATACGTGGCTGGATATCACCAACTACATGTTTAAAATCAATAACGATGCCTACGGTGAAGCGCTGGATCGTTTTTCTGATTTCTTCAAAGCGCCCAAGCTTTACCCGGAGTATACCGACAAAGAGAAAAATGCGGTCAATGCGGAATGGTCCATGCGCCGCGAGATGGATTACTTTGGTCAGTTTAAACTGGCGCGCAGCCTGATGGGCGACCATCCGGCCAATCGCTTCCTGATTGGTAACCTGGAAACCCTCGGCGATAAGGAAGGCAGCAAACTACACACCGAAACGGTGAACTTCTACGAGCGTTACTACTCGGCCAATATTATGAAGCTGGCGATGATCAGCAACCGTCCACTGGACGAAATGAAAGCGCTGGCAGAAGAGTACTTCGGCAATATTGAAAACAAAAACATCGATAACCCGACAGTTGACGATAAGCTCGACTTTGCCAAAGTAGGCGGCAAGCGAATTCATTACGTACCCAATGAAGACGTTAAAAAACTCAACATCGACTTCACCATCAGTGATAACAGCGATGAGTTTGCCACTAAGCCTAACCAGTTCTTAACTTACCTGATTGGCTCAGAGATGCCTGGTACGCCGGCTTATCAGTTAAAAGCCATGGGGCTGATTTCTAATCTGTCTGCCTCTGCGTCGCCGAACATGTATGGTAACTACGGTTCGTTCAGCATCAACATCGACCTCACCGATGCCGGTATGCAAAACCGCGAAGCCATAGTGGCTGTGGTGATGCAGTACATCGACCTGATCCGTGAAAAAGGCGTTGATGCTAAATACTTCAGCGAAATTCAGACCAGCCTGAACAACCGCTTCCGCTTCCTGCAGAAATCCGATGAATTTGGCTATGTGTCGAATCTGGCGGCAGCGATGCAGGAAGTACCGGCTAAGTTTGCGGTATCCTCGCCGTATTACTATGAATCCTTCGATGCTGAGGCTATCGAAGAGGTACTGGCACAGTTAACGCCTGAGCGCGTTCGCATCTGGTACATCAGCAAGAATGAGCCATCAGACAGCCAACTGCACTTCTACGACGGAAAGTATCAGGTTGATACCATCAGCGACGAAGAAATTGCCAGCTGGCAGCAGCCTGCGCAAATCGCGCTGAATTTACCGGCAGTCAATACGCTACTACCGGAAGAGTTTACCCTGAAGCCGCAAACACCACAGGAAAAACCTGAGCTGGTGATTGATGAAAATGGCGTTAAGGTGTGGTCGTTCCCGAGTCAGGCATTTACTGAGCAACCGCGCGGTGAAATGACCGTTTATATCAATTCAGGTGTGCCTGAGTCAGATGTTAAAGCTACGGTAATGACGGCCCTGTGGAAAGACTTGTACAGCCTGCAGCAAAGCGCACTGATGACCGAGGCCAGCATTGCCGGCATGTCGCTGCGCTTTAACGATGGTAACGGTATCAGTCTGGCCATTGGTGGTTTTACCGATAAACAGCCAGAGCTACTGACTAAAGCCCTTGATGCACTGGTAGTTGACGTTAACCAGCAGAACTTTGCCCAGGCAGTCGACCGCTACGTACGTGGTTTGCAGAATGCGGGCAAAAAATTCCCCTTCTATCAGGCATTTGATGCGTATAACAACCTGATCCGTGAAGGTAACTTCAATACTGACGCCCTTATCAGCGCGGCTGAGTCGTTAACGGTTGCCGATATGCAGGCGTTTATGCAGGCGCTGCTGAGTGAAAACCAGTTACGTATTTTTGCCTTTGGTAACTACGACAAGGCTGATCTGGACGACGCGGTAGCGTTAGTGAAAGGCGCTCTGCCGGATGATCGTACCAGCGTAGATTACGATATGCGTGAATTCTGGCAGCCACAGGCTGAACAGACTCTGGTCTGGCAGCAGGATTTGACCGTTGCCGATGTGGCGCTGATTGATGTGATGGTGCATCCAACACCAGGTTTTGATACCCGGGCTGCCGGCACGGTATTGCGTGGCCACTTCAGAACCGTTGCTTTTGACAAGCTGCGTACCGAAGAGCAACTGGCTTACGCGGTAGGCGGTATGGCAACCAGCATTGGTGACTATACCGGTTTTGCCATGTTTATTCAGACCCCGGTTAAAGATGTAGCTGCTATGCAGGCCCGCTTCGATACCTTCAAAACAGAGTATCAGGAAGCGCTTAACGCATTAACTGAAGACGAATTTGCCAAGTTAAAAACCAGTGCACTGGTGGCGCTGAAAGAAGCGCCAAAAAATATGCGCGACGAAGTGGTACCGTTTATTTCAGACTGGTATCGTGAGAAGTATGACTTCGACAGCAAGCAGAAACTCATTGCCGCGGTTGAGAAAGTGACCCTGGAAGATGTTAAGGCGTTTTACCAGCAAACTATGCTTAACGACAACGCTGCGCGGATCTCTGTACAGCTGCGAGGTACCAGCTTTGTGGAACAACCTTTTGCAGATATCAAAGGGGCCACACAGGTTGAAGATCTGGCTGGCTTTCACGAGTCGATGAAAAAACAATAAGCCACAAGCGCTTTACTGCAACACAATCAAAAACGGTGGCCTTTGCCACCGTTTTTTTATAGCGTCGTCCGTTATATACTGATGCCACTACAATTCTTATACGCAATTGAGTATTTAATGAGCCAGATTAGTATTATACTGGCAGCAATACATCAAACCACAGAGTTTATATGACAGATGATCCGCACTACGAGCGGGAAAAAGCCAAGTACGAAAATCCGGTAGCAAGCCGCGAATATTTGCTGGAAACCCTTAAAGAGTATGGCAAACCCATGACCTTTATGGACATTTGCCAAAGCGTAAATGCCCAGGACGAAGACAGCCGGATTGGCATTCAACGACGCCTGCGTGCTATGGAGCGCGAGGGGCAAATTCAATTTACCAAACAAAAGCGGTATGCCGTTCTGCAACAGGAACAGCTCATCCGCGGGCGAATAATAGGTCACCGTGACGGTTACGGTTTCCTGCGCCCCGATGACAATTCCGGCGATTTGTTTATCAGTGCCGGGCAGATGCAAATGTTTATGCACGACGACAGGGTGGAAGCCCGTGAGAGCGGTACAGACCGCCGTGGTCGTCGCGAAGCCTACATAAATCAGGTGATAGAGCCCCGTAAGGAGCCCATTGTTGGCCGGTATTTTACCGAACATGGCATGGGGGTGGTTATTCCTGATGACAGCCGCATCAACTTTGAGATCATTATTCCACCAGAACACGCCCACGGTGCCAGACAAGGCAACGTGGTGGTGGTGGAAATTACTCAGCGCCCCCGTCGGCGCGTTAGCCCGGTTGGCCGGATTATTGAAGTGCTCGGCGAGCATATGGCGCCGGGGATGGAAATTGAAATGGCCCTGCGCACCTTCGATATTCCCCATCAGTGGCCCAAAGGGGTTACCCGTCAGATTGAAGGGTTAACCGACAGTGTTAAGGAAGAAGACAAAACCGGCCGCGTTGACCTGCGTCAGTTACCACTGGTAACCATCGACGGTGAAGACGCAAGAGACTTCGACGACGCCGTATTCTGTGAGCCGCTGGATAACGGGGGCTGGCAGTTATGGGTCGCCATTGCTGATGTCAGTCAGTATGTGACGCCCGGCAGTGCGCTGGACGCCGAAGCGCTGGAGCGCGGTAACTCGGTGTACTTTCCTGAGCAGGTTATCCCCATGTTGCCGGAAGTGTTATCGAACGGTTTATGCTCACTGAATCCTGAGGTTGACCGGCTGTGCATGGTATGTGAAATGACCATCAGCCCGGCAGGTAAACTGGAGAATTACCAGTTTTACGAAGCGGTGATGAATTCTCACGCTCGCTTTACCTACAGCAAAGTGTGGCAGATTTTAAGCGGTAACAAAGAGCTGCATCAGCGTTATGAAGAATTTGTGCCTCACCTGCGTCATTTACACGATCTGTATCGCGCACTTAAAAAAGCCCGTGCTCAGCGCGGTGCCATTGAGTTTGAAACTCAGGAAAGTAAATTTGTTTTCAATGCCCAGCGCAAGATTGAAAACATCGTGCCCATTGAGCGTAATGATGCCCATAAGCTGATTGAAGAATGTATGATCATGGCCAACGTGAGTGCGGCCTTGTACATTGAAAACAATAATGCGCATTCACTGTTTCGGGTGCATGACAAACCTGATGCAGACAGACTGACTGCGTTTACCTCTTATCTGGGCGAAGTAGGGATCCCGCACAGCATTGTAGAGGGCGCCTCGCCGGCCGATTTTACTGCGGTGGTCAGCAAAACCCGTGGTCGCCCTGATCAGGAACTGATCCAGACCATGCTGCTGCGTTCCATGAAGCAGGCTATCTACGATGGCGACAACATTGGTCACTTTGGCCTGGCGCTGGATGCCTACGCTCACTTTACCTCGCCGATTCGCCGGTATCCGGATCTGGTGGTGCACAGAACGCTTAAATCGATCCTTAAAAAACAAGGGCAGACGGTTCATGGTGCCAAGTCTTACAGTGAAGAGGAAGTCGAGCAGTTAGGCGAACAATGCTCCATGACTGAACGCCGCGCCGATGATGCTACCCGGGATGTCAGCGACTGGCTCAAATGTGAGTTTATGCAGGATCACGTGGGTGAAACCTTTGAAGGCGTGGTGAGTTCGGTGACCGGCTTTGGTATTTTCGTGCGCATCACCGAATACCATATCGATGGTCTGGTACATATTACCTCCCTCGACGATGACTACTACCGTTACGACGAAGTGAAGCAAACCCTGAGCGGCGAGAGCGGAGCGCGCCAGTACCGCTTAGGCGATCAGCTGGAAGTAATAGTAGCGGCAGTGAACCTGGATGAGCGTAAAATCGATCTGGTGCTCGATAATAAGTGGTTGCGTTCCACTGGCGGTAAAAAGGTCAAAGTAGTCAATAAGCGCAGTGGTGATGAAAAATCGGCTGGCCGCCAGCGTCGTAGTGCTAAAGACGGCGATAAAAGCGGTGCGAAAAAATCAGGTAAATCACGACGTAAGCCAGCGGGAAAATCTGGCAGTACAGCTAATAAGCGCGGTAGCTCCAAGAAGGGGCGACCGGCAAAAGGTAACAAAGGTTAATGGCACAGCAAGAATGGTTATACGGCCTGCACGCCATGCAGGCGGTAATTGAAAACGAACCCGAACGATTAATTGAAATCTGGGTATTGAAAGGGCGTGATGATGAGCGGTTGATTAATATTGTTAATCAGGCTCGTCGATTTGGCGTTGCGGTGCAGTTTTGTAACCGTAAAGTGCTCGACGATAAGGTTAAAGGTGAGCAGCACCAGGGCATCGTGGCCCGGGCGAAGCCAGCCAAAACGCTCGATGAAAGCGATTTGGACCGGCTGCTGGATTCAACCCCCGTGCCCTTATTGCTGGTGCTTGATGGTGTGACCGATCCGCACAATATAGGCGCTTGCCTGCGTACCGCCGACGCGGCCGGTGCCCACGCGCTGATCGTGCCTAAAGATAAGTCTGGCGGGCTTACCGGCACGGCCCGCAAAGTCGCTTGTGGTGCCGCTGAAGTGGTGCCTTTTATACAGGTCACTAATCTGTCGCGAACCTTAAAACAGCTGCAGGATAAAGGGGTTTGGGTAATTGGTACCGCCGGCGAAGCCGAACAACTGATTTATGATTGCAAGCTCAGCGGCCCTATGGCGTTGGTGATGGGTGCCGAAGGCAAGGGCATGCGCCGGTTAACTCGCGAAACCTGTGACGAACTGGTAAAACTGCCCATGGCTGGCAGTGTATCCAGCTTAAATGTGTCGGTGGCTACCGGGGTGTGTTTATACGAGATTGTCCGCCAGCGCGGCCTTTAAGGTACTAAGCGATGGAAAGCATAGCCCAGCTCGAACGTTGGATGACGGCCATTTCTGAGCCCCATATTGTGCTGGGCTATGGCAGTCTGATGAACGGCGATTCCCGGAGTCGTCATTCAGGGATTCCCCACGATGGCGTTGAGGTTGAGGTATTTGGTTTCGAGCGGGGCTGGATCACGCGCTCTGAACCCGAACTGCAAACCTACGTTGGCGCCTATCAGAAAAAAGATGGCTGGCTGAATGCGCAGCTTGTGCCTACCCATCTTGATCCGGCGCTGCAAAAGCGGGAGCAGGACTACCGCTTTACGCCGGTGACTATCGACCAGTTAAACTTTGAACTGGCTGACGACCTCACCGAGCGATTGATTGATTGGTTAAAACTGCGCGATATCTGGATTTGTGAGTCGTTAAAGGTTGAGCCCTCAAGCGCCGACTATCCGGTCCATCAAAGCTATATCGACACCTGTCTGGCCGGTTGCCTGGAGTTAGGCGGCGAAGCGGCCGCCCGGCGTTTTATAGCCTCAACCACAGGTTGGCAGCATCACCGGGTTAACGATCGCGAAGCGCCCCGCTACCCGCGGGCGGCAGTGGTCAACCCGGCTTACTTTGCAGTGATTGATCAGTTACTGGATAACCCGTCATGATTATTGAGTCTGAGCGGCTGAAGCTGCGACGGCTGAGCCGGGATGATGTGGATTTTATTCTGGCGGTAACTAACGACAAACAATGGCTGACGTTTATCGGCGATCGCGGTATTAACGACGACGGTCAGGCCAGCCAGTATATAACCGTAGCCAGTGACAGCTTTGCTGCCAAAGGTTATGGCTTATGGCTGGTTGAAGCCATTGAAGCAAAGGGCGATCAGCGGATTGGATTGTGTGGCTTTATTCGTCGCCCCTTTCTGACTTGCCCTGATCTGGGCTATGCTTTTTTACCCCGGGGGCGCGGCAAAGGCTATGCATCCGAAGCGGTAAACCTGGTGTTAAGCTGGGCTACCTCTCATACTAATGAGCGCCAGGTCAGCGCTATTTGCCGGCCGGATAACCTTGCTTCGCTGGCAGTGCTGCAGCGTGCGGGGTTTAAACGCATGGGAAAGCTTTTTCAGCCGCAGCAACTGCCTCACGATTTCTTTTTGCACCCTTTGTAGTCTGCTTGCTGGCTTCGACTGAACAGGCCAATTCAGCTTTAATTTGCGAGGTATATGTTATACTTTAGTCAGTATTATTCTATGTCTTTTCATATTCATTTAAGCAGGGAGCAGGGACGTCTTGGGCTTATTTGCATCTATCAAAAGCAAACTAACCTTTATTAGCCAGCGTTATGGCAGAACGCTAACGCTATTGGCGGTGGTGTTGTTTTTAACGTTCGACTTTATTGCCCTCTCGCTCAATGTCTGGCTGTCTTATCGCATTGAAGCGGCCGCCATCAATATCAACCTTTCCGGCAGGCAGCGGATGCTGAGTCAGCGGCTGGTGAAAAACCTGCTGATGATGGAAAACGCCTACACTAACGAAGAAGTGTACAGTGCTGCGCTGGCAGAACTCAGGGAAACCTATAAGCGTTTCGACCTTACTCTCGATAGCTTCCATCGTGGTGGGCGAACACTTTCGGCCGAGAACAATGTTATTGAAGTAGCTCCCCTAACTAGCGCTGCTACCACCCAAATAGTGCAGCAGGCGTTACTGGAGTGGTCACCGCTAAGACAAAAAGTCAGGCAACTGATTGGCCGCGAGTATGACCAGTTACTTCTGCAGCAAGCCATCGATGTGGCACAGCGGAAGAACCTCAGCTTACTCGATTTAATGAATAAGCTGACTGTTGAGCTTGAGCACGAAACCCAGGCAGAAGCCATGTCGATTCGCTTTTATCAGGGACTGGCTTTTTTCCTGGCCATTATTAACTTTTCCCTGGCAATTTTGATGTACCGACTGCGAGTGCGTAAGGCAAACCACTCACTGGATTTTGTGGGCAACATAATGAATCAGGTTGCAGCCGGTATTTTGGTGGCCGATGAAAGCGGTAAGATTATCAGGGCCAACAAGCTCGTGGAAAATATGACCGGTTACCTTATGACTGAGCTGCAAGGCCGCAGAGTAAATTCGATACTGTATGAGCATGAAGGCGAAATGTATGGTGTACGAAAGGTAGGCGAACAGTATCATTGTCAGGTAGAAGTCAGCCAGGTTTTGATCGGCAACCGTCCGGCAACTGTGTACACCATTATTGATGACAGCCAGCAACAAGCCCAGCAGCAGGAACTTACGTTGCTGGCTTATCACGATCAGTTAACGGATTTACCCAATCGCCACCTGTTTAATGACCGCTTGTCGGTAGAAATAAAACACGCCCTGCGCCGCAATGAAAAAATCGCCCTGTTGTTTATCGACCTCAACGGATTTAAAGGCGTTAACGACCGCTATGGTCATAAGTTTGGGGATTTATTGCTGGGGCGTGTTGCCGTCAGAATGAAGCAAACTGTGAGGGATTCCGACACGGTGGCAAGGCTTGGCGGTGATGAGTTTACGCTGCTGATCACTGATATACACTCTTATGATATGTGTAAGACGCTGGTGGACAAAGTTATGGATGCGATTTGTAAACCGTACCTTATTCAGGAGGTGCTGGTTGAGGTAGGTGCCAGCATCGGTGTGGCCTGTTTTCCTGACGATGCGACCAATGAGCAGGAACTGTTGAGTCTGGCGGATAAAGCCATGTATAGTTCTAAAGCCACTGGCGAAAGTTGTATTACCTTCGCCAGTGACTGGCTGTCTTATAAACCCGAAAAACTTCAGGTGGATCAAAACTGAGGTGGCAGCAGCTCTACTTTATTGATGATAATTGGCTCTACCGGTGCATCGGCAAAACCAATGGTCGCTTTATATTCGGTTTCTACTTCGCCCATGGCATCAACCACTTCATAGCCTTCCACTACGGCTCCAAAGACCGCATAGCCCCATGAACTGCCCGGGTCGAGATTATCGTTTTCATCCAGATTAAAGAAAAACTGACGGGTTGCGGTATGCGGGTCGTTCTGGCGGGCCATGGCTACCGAGTACATGGTATTTTTCAGGCCGTTGCCTGACTCGTTAAAGATGGCCGGATAAGACGATTTCTCTTCGTAATCCACTGTGTAACCACCGCCCTGAACGATATAACCTGGGATAATGCGCTGGAAAATGGTGCCTTCGAAACTTCGCTTATCTACATAACGCAGAAAGTTGTTTACTGTGATGGGCGCACGGCGACGATCCAGCTCGATGACAATATCACCCATGGTGGTTTCCAGCTTAACCCGTGGGTAGTAATTATCAGGTTGGATTTGAGAGCCGTCATCCGCCTCTTTTTTGGCGGCCTGAGCAGACACAGTAAAAATCAGCAGTGAAAATAGCAGAGCTCTTAGCATGGGTTATCCTTATCGTTTTGCAGCACTAAAAATAACAAACTTGTTCTGACTGGCAAGGGTAGTAACGCCGCCAAACAAGCGTTTAAGGGTATGGTAATAATCCAGATGCCGGTTGGCTACCACAATCAGATGACCGCCTTTGTCCAGCAGTTCATAAGCGTCATGAAACATCTGCCAGGCAATATGGTCAGTAATGGTATTTTGCTGGTGAAACGGCGGGTTACACAGCACTTTGGTAAAGCTGGGGCGGGCTGGCTGGTCGAGTAAGGATTCCAGACAGTTACTGGCTATAAAACGGCACTGGCCAATCTGTTCCGGGAAATTGCTTTCAACATTCAGGCGGGCCGAAGCAATCGCCATGTATGACTCATCCACAAAGGTGACCTTAGCGTTTGGTGCCATACTCAGTGCGTTAAGCCCTAATACACCGTTACCGCAGCCGAGGTCGAGCAGGTTGTCATGGTCGCTGACCTGCATATGCTCGAGTAGAAAACGCGCACCGATATCCAGCGACTGGCGGGAAAACACGTTGGCATGATTGGCGATCTGCACCGTTTGGCCATTGGGGAGTCGGCAAGGCCACACTGTGGGGTACGGATTTTTAATTTCGCGGCTGAGCACTTCGGGATCCGGCTGACAAAAAATCAGGCGGGATTTCTTTTTCGCCAGTGACGTTTTAGTGGGGCCAATAAGCTTTTCAAACAACGCCAGCACAGAGCGAGTCACGGTTTTTACTTTTGCCCCGGCGACGATAACGGTTTGCGGGCCGGCCACTTTGCGCAGCGCCAGTAACTGACTTTCCAGTAGTGCCAGGGTACGGGGGATTTTGAGGATAACCAGTGCCGGTGAGTTAGGTAAAGGCGCGAGGCAGTCCTGCATAGTTACTGCGGGCAGTTGGTTGGTTGCCAGGTTTTCAGTAAAGGAAAGTTCGGCAATCTTTGAGTCAGACACCCACACCGGCTGTTCTTCAGCAAACCGACATCCCAGCGCACCGAAATCATCGTTAAATACTATCCACGGCTGCTGGCTGCCTGATAACGCCGGTAACTCCTGCGCGATATGCTCTATGAGCAGTTCGTCAGCGCTGTCCCAGGCCTGCAGACTCTTGTGCTGATGTTTAGCCGGATAGCGGATCAGCGTCAATGTGCGGTCAGATAGTGTAAACTCTGTGTTCATGATGTGTGGTTTGCCCGGTGTTATCGATAATGCAATATAATTTATTTGCCAGTCAGGCGGCGGCATTAGCGCCTGTGTCACTGCCCGATGCCGATATTCGTTATCAGTCTGACTGGCTATCGCCAATGCAGGCACAAGACCTGTACCTTCAACTCCAGCAGGAATTACCCTGGCGGCAGGATACTATCAAATTGTACGGCCGAGAGGTAAAAATTCCACGTTTACAATCGTGGCACGGCGCCCCGCATTGTGAATATACCTATTCCAATTTACGCATGCCACCGCATCCCATGACAGCCAGTTTAACGCAATTGCAGCAACGACTGAGCGCAGAACTGAATACGCCGTTTAATTGTGTTTTGGCCAACTGGTACCGCGATGGCAATGATGGAATGGGAATGCACGCCGATGATGAACCCGAAGTCGGCCCGCGCCCGGTGATAGCGTCAATCTCACTGGGCAGCATCCGGCGCTTTAGTTTTAAGCATTTGCGCAGCGGCGAGCGCAGCGAACTCATGCTGGAGCCCGGCAGCCTGTTGGTGATGGCTGGCGATACGCAGCATCACTATCATCACGGACTCAGCAAGACGCGCAAACCTATCGGTGGTAGAATTAATCTAACCTTTCGATATATTCCCGGGGCTGAAAACTCCGATGCAGGTGAGCCATAAATGATGCAGGTAAAACCCTTTATAGAGCAGCAATTAACTAATGAACTCGCACCACAGTACCTTGAAGTGCTGGATGAAAGTTACATGCATAATGTGCCGGATGGCGCGCAAAGTCACTTTAAGGTTACCGTTGTCAGTGAGGCCTTCGAGGGACTTCGCCTCATTGCCCGTCACCGTCAGGTGAATGCGCTGGTGGCTGAAGCACTGGCAGGGCCGGTACACGCCCTGGCTCTGCACACTTATACCCCGGCCGAATGGCAAAAGCGTAATCAGACCTCGGCAGATTCGCCTGCTTGTCTGGGCGGCAGCAAACTCGGCTGACTACCGTTAAGCGTATTAACGATTAAAGCAGCCCCTGACCAGACAGAAAATCGAACGCCGCAATCGTCAGGGGCAATGATAATACCGTGGTGATGGCGATGATGCTGGCCGCCAGTCGGTAATCCCCGCCAAGCGTGCGTACCATAACGTAACTGGCAGCGGCAGTGGGTGCGATAGTCATTAGTAAAACAATGCCCAAAGGCATACCGCGCAGCCCGGCAGCATAGGCTACTCCCACCATCACAGCCGGATAAAACACGCATTTACTCAACGAACTAAGACTAATATTAAACCAGTCTGCACTGAATGAGCGGAACTGCAACGAGGCCCCGGTACACAGCAGGGCCAGCGGTAAGGTAAGTTGCGCGAAGTATTCACCGGTGGTGGTTAGCAATACAGGCAGACGCCAGTCGAAATATGAGAACGGTAATGCAATAACAATGGCTATTATTAGCGGGTTTTTCACAATGCCTTTAACCTGTGAGGTAAGTGAGCGCTTGCCTTCCTGGTAGAAATTGAGAATGAATACCGATAATACATTAAACAAAATAGTGACCATGCCCAGATAAACTGAGGCTGCCGCCAGGCCATCATTGCCGTAGGTCTGTGCACAGTAGGCCAGACCAATAATCCCCATATTGGCCCTGAAGCCGCCCTGGGTGACTACCCCGGTTGCCTGGCGATTCGGTACCATCAGATGACTGGCTAACATCAGCACCAGAAAATAGCCCAGCGTACCGGTTAAGCCGGTAATGATAAGCACCGGATTCGCCGCTTTACTGAAATCAGCCTGACTGATGGAGATAAACAGTAAGGCTGGCAGGGCCACGGTGAAAACCAGTTTTGAGCCGCTAGCCACAAACTCATCATTAATGAGTTTGGCGCGCAGTAATACATTTCCCATGATAAGTAAAACGAGGACCGGGCCAATAACAGTAATGGCAAAATCAAAGGTGGATGCTTGCATAGCGGTTGAGAACCCCGAGAAGGCAGTGAAAGCGATTTTGAAACAACAGCATACCACCAATTAGCGGGCACCGGGCAAGGTTAATGCATTAATCCTTGCATCAGGTTGTGAAAAAGTGAAAGAGCTACAGCTCCGCAGCTGAGCTTTGTAGCTGAACGCTTTTTACGCGAATGTATGAATCTGGTATCGAAGCAGTAACAGCCAAAATTACTCAGATGTCGCAGAGGGTGACTCTGTTGCGAGTACTTCCTGTAGTCCTTTCTGCATAAGTGCGGTGCGGCGTTGATTAATCATTTGCCGGGAGATAATTAGGCCAAGCAATAATGCAGCTATGGGCAGCCAGCTGCCGTAACCAAAAAACGAATACAAAATACCACCCAGGCCAAAAATCATAAATACCGGTAACAGCCAGCAATACATTTGGAACAGGCGTTTTGCCGGGGGATTGAAACTGGTGTCGCGGGCTTTCTCCAGCAAGGTAAACTGCTCATGACGTTCGCGATCGGCGATTTCCGGGAATTGGTCGATGTATTCTTTAATATCCATAACTGACGTTTCGACGTTATTTTTGCTGCAAAGTGTAGGCGCAGCGAATTCACAATGCAATCCTACGGCAGGCGAACCGGATTCATTAAGATATCCACGGCTTCAGAAACCCACCCAGCAATAGTGTTCTGGTCGGGGATAAAATCCGGATGCAGCAAACAATACATCTGCGATTTACCCCGCAAAACAGTAATAAAATTGGTCGCCAGACGCAGCGGCTCGCAACCGTTATCAGCCAGCTCATGTTTTTGCAGGGCACGGTTAACTGCTTCAGCTATCACCGGCAGGATACTGGCGGGCCCGGCATCGTAAAAAGTTTTCGCAAGCCCCGGGAAGCGTGGCGCTTCGGCAACCATGGCGCGAAATAAGGCCTGATTCTCTGGTGCCAGTAATAAGGTTAAGTACGCTTCACCAATACGAAACAGCGATTCTGAAAAATGTGTATCGGGCAAACTAATGGCTCTGACCTGTTCAATAAAGAGTTTGCACCGGGTATTCACCACCGAGGCAAATAAACTCTCTTTGGTGGGAAAGTGATTGTATAAGGTGGCTTTGGAAACGCCGGCTTTTTTCTGGATCAGATCGGTAGTGGCGCCATTGTAACCGTACTGCAGAAAATAATGACAAGCCGCTTTGATTATGGCCTGAGTCTTTTGCTGTTTGTTATTGAGAGACATGAAGTTTTTACTATCTGAGGTGTTAACGACTATGGTAACTGCTTACCCGGCCCAGACAATGTTGTACGGGGCAGCTTTGACAGCGTTTATCGCATCGGGCGGCAGATTTTTACAAACTGTTAAAGGACAAACGAGCCTGGTAATGGTAGGATCGCCGACCGATTTTTAACCACCTCAGTGCTGAGATAGTAATGTTTGATATCATCACGAGTAAAGAAAGTAACGTAAAGAATGACGTGCTCTCAGGAATAACCGTTGCCCTGGCATTGGTTCCCGAAGCCGTTGCTTTTGCATTTGTTGCCGGCGTTGAGCCGATGATAGGCCTTTATGCGGCCTTTATGATGGGGCTGATTACCTCTGCCATTGGTGGCCGTCCTGGCATGATTTCCGGTGCAACCGGCGCGATGGCAGTTGTTATGGTTGCCCTGGTCGCTGAACACGGCGTCCAATATCTGTTTGCCGCAGTGTTATTGGCCGGTTTGTTGCAAATATTGTGCGGTGTATTTCGCTTAGGGAAGTTTATTCGGCTGGTGCCTTACCCGGTAATGCTGGGCTTTGTGAACGGGCTGGCTATTGTGATTTTCCTGGCCCAGTTGGGGCAGTTTAAAGTCACTGGCGCGCTGGGTACCCAGGAGTGGATGAGCGGTACTATGCTCTATATCATGCTGGGGTTGGTAGCATTAACCATGGCAATCATCTACTTATTGCCAAAACTGACCAAAGCAGTCCCCGCATCGCTGGCGGCGATTATCACTATTACATTGTTAGTGCACGGGCTGGATCTGGAAGCCCGCACGGTTATCGACTTCGTGCGCGACATGCTGCCGGTTGATCAACGCGACAGCGCCACCCTTGCCGGCGAGTTGCCAACGTTTGCTATTCCTATGGTGCCATTTAACTGGAATACGCTGATGATTATCTTACCAACCTCGGTCATTTTGTGTCTGGTGGGTCTGATTGAGTCACTGTTAACCCTCACTCTGATTGATGAAATGACCGACACTCGTGGCCGTGGCAATAAAGAGTGTATTGGTCAGGGTGTTGCTAACACCGTGAACGGTTTCTTTGGTGGTATGGGTGGTTGTGCCATGATTGGCCAGAGCATGATTAACATTAACTCTGGTGGTCGCGGACGCTTATCAGGCATCACCGCAGCTGTAGTATTACTGGGCTTTATTTTATTCGCTGCACCGCTGATTGAGATGATCCCGCTGGCAGCACTGGTTGGTGTAATGTTTGTGGTAGTAATAGGCACCTTCGAGTGGGCATCGTTCCGCATAATCCGTGGCGTTAACAAGGAAGATGCTTTTGTCTTGTTCCTGGTAACCGCCGTTACCGTTATTGCCGACCTGGCCATTGCCGTGGTAGTTGGGGTAATCGTTTCTGCGCTGGTGTTTGCCTGGAAAGCTGCTCGCTACGTTGATTCGAAAACACATATCGATGACGATGGCTGGAAAGTCTACGAGCTGCGTGGCCCGGTATTCTTTGGTTCCGTAAGTCACTTCAAAGAGCTGTTTGACGTGGCTAATGACCCGGAAGATGTGGTTATCGACTTTAAGAACAGCCGGATCTGGGATTCATCAGGCATTGATGCGCTGGATGGTCTGGCCGATAAATACGAGCAGGCGGGAAAGAAACTGCATATCCGTCACGTTAGTCAGGAATGCCAGAGCTTGCTTAACAAGGCCGGTAAATTCGTTGAGATAAACGTTAACGAAGATCCTCGCTACCGTGTAGCAACCGACAAGCTGGCCTAAAAAAATCAAGGGGTCAGAGTAAATTATTACTCTGACCCCTTGATTACCTTGATTAGACCCCTTGATTAGGAGCAAAGTGCTTTTAGTCGCGTTTGGCTGCCAGGTAGTTAAATAGTTCCAGGCGTTCAGTTGGCGTCAGGTCACGGCCAATCTGTACTTTGTATTTACCGTTAACAATGAAGGTAGGCACCGAGCGCACTTCGCGGCGGTAGTCTTCTACGACTTTATTGTTTTTGCCCAGCATTGATTTAACGCCAAAGCTTTTAGCCAGCTTATCGAATTTTGCTGAATCCACACCGTTGATAATAAAGATGTTACGGATGTCTTTCATGTCAGTAATGGTGGCACGTTGTTTATGAATATAGTTAAAGATTGCGGCGCTCAGCTTGTCTTCCTGCTTCAGTGCTTTTGCGATTAACATACCTGTGGTCACTTCATCCTGCACTTCCTGGCTGGCGTAAGGCATGAAGTTAACGTGTACTTTTTCGAACTTAACACCTTCATCCAGCGACTTTTTCAGATCGGCCACGAATGGCTCTGTGCGGTAGCAGTGCGGACACCAGTAGGAGAAAAACTCGACGACTTGTGGCGAGTCACTTAAAGGCTTATCGATTTCTTCGTAATGTTTACCTTCTTCCCACTTAACAGCGGCAGAGGCCTGTAATGGAATCAGCAATGCTAGTACAACCCACAAAGCAAACTTCTTCATTCGAGTGTTTTCCTTTCTAATTCAAATAAACATTGAGATTATCATACCGCTACATAATCGCCTAGTCAGTGACGACCAGGCGAATTAAACGGCGATTAACGGTTAAAAGCGATAGCTGGTATGCACCAGGAAACGCCGCTGGGCACCGCGGTAGCCAATGATATCTTCATAGTCTTCAGACAATGCATTATCCACTCGGACCCCAAACTGCCACTGTTGGTTCCAGTCATAGTTCACGTTTATGCTGGTTAGCCAGTACGGATCAAGACTGACAACTTCGCCGCTGAATGACGTGGGCGGGTAAAAGATATCCTGACGCACGCCGGTGTAATCTGCTTTGATATAAACAGATAAACCCTGAACCGCTAATGAATGGCGGTAGGTCACCGAGCCGGTATGGTTAGGGCGACGCAGTTCAACCGCCTGATCGGCACCATCACCGCTGGTGGCATCCAGATAGCTGTAGTGGGCAGTGAACTGCCAGGTATCAGCAACCCATTGCAGCGATGCTTCAAAGCCGTCGCGGCGGGAATCCTGACTGGCATTGGCCACCGAGCTTAAGCCACTGGCGCTGTCCCATACACTGGTGATTTCGTTTTCCAGGCGCGTAGTAAATACGCTGAAATCGGCTGAAAGCTGACGGCTGAACTGGCTTTGCAGTCCCACTTCAAACTCCCTGCTTTGTTCTGGCTTGAGATCAGGGTTACCAATAAACTGGGCCGGATAATAGCCGTACAGCTCAGTGAAGTTTGGTGTTTTAACAGCCTGGCTGATGCTGGCAAAAACATTAACCTGACGGCTCAGGGCATAGTGTGCACCGGCGCGATAACTCCAGGCCTTTTCGAAGCGATCGTTATCGTCGTAGCGTACACTGAACTGCGTAGTCAGCTCATCTGTGCCCAGCCCGGTTAACTCTGCAAAAATACTGCTGGTGCTGTCATCGCCACGATAGTTCGGATCGCCCCAGTCAGATGGTCCTCGTTGTTCGAACTCGCGACGAAGTAACTCAGTGCCAATAGCAAACTGGGCCACGTCGGTAGTGATAAACTGAGTCCAGTTCAGCTGCTTACGCTCTCCGGTGGTACCACCAGCGTCAAAACCGCTGGTCAGGTTGTCGTTATCATCCTTGTGGTACTGGGCTTTAAGTTCGCTGGTATAGCCTAACTCAGCGATAGCCAGGTTCCACTGTAAGTAGGAGGTTAACTGGTCGCCATCGGTAACGTTGTCGGCATCGGCTGGCAGGCCGGTAGTGAAGTCGCTTGCATCATAGTCGTTGCGATAATCAACCATGCGTGCACCGGCCATAAAGGTGTTACTGGCGGTTGCCTGCCAGTTCAGTCCAAAACCGGCGGTGGTATTGCGGTAACCATCATCTTCGCCGCCGCTACGCGACACATTGTCGCCATCGGTATTAAAGTGATTGGCGTACAGAGACACGCTCAGGTTGTCCAGCGACTGCTGTGTTGAGACGGAAGCACGATAGGTGCTGGCGTTACCAATACCAGCACTCAGTGACGTGTTGTCATTACTCTCACTGCCCGCTTTAGTTGTGATGCTAAGTACACCAGACACCGCACCACTGCCCCACAGTGCACTTTGTGCACCACGGAGCAATTCAACTCTGGCAATGTTATCTGCGGTGAGGTGGGCAAAATCTACCAGACCGCCCTGGCTGAGGTCATTCACAATCACGCCGTCGATCAATACCAACAGGTGATTGGTTTCGCTACCACGCAAACGCAGTTCGGTTAGTGAACCAGGGCTACCCGACTGACTCAGACTCACGCCGGGCATACCGCGTAATAAATCAGTTAACTGGGTAGCACCTGCAGCCTGAATATCTTCTTCGGTGAGGACTGAGACTGAGGCCGCCAGTTTGTCCAGGCTAACCGGTAAACGAGAACCGGTAACAGTAATGGTTTCTACCGAGGATTGCTGGGCACAGGCAATGTTCGCGGCGCACGCAAGGGCTACCGCACAGGAAAGGGATCGAATTTTCATAAAAGGCTCTTTTAACAGCACTCCCGCCGAGTGCTAAGACGGATAAGAAGTGGCAACCGGCCCGTTATGAGCAGTTGCCGACGCAGCGCAGGCCGGTCTCCGGGCTTTCAGTCATGCCGTGGCATGAATTCCCGCCTTCCCGATAGTCGGTGGCGTAGGGGAATCGTATTAACATGTGCATGCAATACGTGATTACCGTTGCGGGGGCAGCGTAAGCTTTTCACTTACTTCCCGATTATCCCGATGAACGTGCATCAGGCACCTGAGCGGTCGGGATTATAACGGGAGCGCCATCGGATAAATAGCCCCGTGCGTAAAAATGCAAGCTGATCCGCGCTGTGATCCTATGACTTTATGCGCCTTCATTGATTGGGCCAGGGCTTTAAAGGCAGCATGATTTGCGTGTCATTGTGCCATTTTATAGTTAGCGGCTCACCGGCATCGGCGCTGCTTTCGTGATTAACCGGCTTACCGGAGCCATGATTCACCTGGGCATCCTGATTTTTGTTAACGTCTAGCACGATCGCCAGTCGGCTTCCTGGCTCAAGCAGCTTAGCCGTCATCCGCGCATTCACTATAGGCAGGGACGTTTTCTCTCCCGGTGTAAGTAATTGTCGTTGTTGCATAGAGTGGGCATAGCTGGCCCTGCTGCGATAGGTATTTAAGTGAAACACCTCACCTTCTGCCGATATGGCATTAAAGTTATAGCCTATATCAACATCCTGTTTGTTGGTGCTTATCACAATATTGCCGGTTATAGCGCCGGCCAGTTCCATTGGTGATGTAAAAGCTTCGGTGACATACACTAAGCCGGTTTCATCGTTGATCTTGTCCTGAATCAATGGCCAGGGGCTGACATTCCTTTGGGTGGTGCGATCGCCCATATCAACCGTCATTTCGATACTGGCTGGCAGATGCTCCTGGCGGGTGAGTAACCGGTACTGACCATTTGCTTGTTGAGTGGTACCGAGATAATACTGCACGCCCCGGGAATTTAACCCGGCGAGTGATTCTGCATGCCGCCACTGATTGCTGCCCATCAACTGATAGTTAACCGGATGACTGAGTAGTGTTGGGATCTTCTTGTTGAATAACAAATGATCAAACCAACCAAACACAAGCTCTTCAGTGTCTTTGTCGAGCGCCACCGGATCGAGTGTGTAATTACTGAAGCTTTCCCACACCTTACCCTGTGCAGTGCCGTGGGAGTACGGGCCAATCAGTAATCTGTGATCGGCATCGGGGTTAAACTGCTGATGACGCTTCATGTAATCCAGCGCTGATATCTGCCCACCATCGAAGTAGCCGGTCACGGTCAGTACCGGGATCGTGATATGACGATACTCTTCTCCTACCGGCACCATCGACTGGTAGTACTCATCGAAGTCAGGGTGAGCCATCCAGCGTTGCCACCAAGGGTTCGGTGTGCCGTCGAGTTCTGGCAATTTGGTTATCGGTAGCCCGCTTTGGTAAAACTGGCTCAGCAGCTCATTTCGTTTGGCCCAGTCGGCATACACGGTGTCATCCATAGTCTTGTTATTGGTAACATGAAAAGCCCACTCATAATTGGCAGTTAATACAATGTTGTTTTCGTAAGGCAGGCCGGTGATCAGGCTGGCTGCTGCATACGGGGCGATGGCTTTTAGTGCTTTCGGCATGTGTTTAGCGGCGGCCCACTGAGTAAAACCGTTGTAACTGCCTCCGTACATCACCACGTCACCATTGCTCCAGGGCTGGTGGCTAATCCACTCAATGACAGCTGCTGCGTCTTCACCTTCATGTTCCCAGGGGGTAATGGGGTTGCTACTAAGGCGTTTCCCTCTGGAATTCGCTATAACGCCAACATAACCGTGGGAAGCAGCATGAATCGCCATAGTAAGGTGTGAGCGCTCGTCGGCGTATATCGTGAATTGCATTGCGGTGGGTAATGTAGTGGCTGATTGTTTTGGCTGCACGATGGTGAGCGTTAACTCAACGCCCCCGGCTAACTTCACCAGCCTGGCCGGTTCGATGCGATAGCGGTGTTGGTTTTCAGCGGCAATTATCTCACTGCTTACCGGGATCACTGATTTCAGCACATGGTAGAGATGAACGTTGGTAACCAGTGATATCACTTGCTCTTCATCCAGAGAAGGGAGCGCCTGATACTGTTTTAACAGGTTAATGACATAATCAAGCGCCCTTTGCACTGACCAGCCAAGCGAATCTTGTAACTGATATAAACTCTCGTTGCTGAGTATACTTACTTGTTGCTGGATATGTTCCCTGAGTTTGTCGGCAAAAACAGGCTTTGGCGCGTTAGGATGTTGCCTCAGAGCTTCGTGAAATAAACGATAATGACTATAAGATACGCCATTTTTTTCACTATCCAGCAAAGTGAGTAAAACCTGATGCTGATTTAATATGGAAAGCAAAGCAACCCGGTTAAATAGTGTCTGGCTATTGATTGTGTCAGCTGGCAAATTCGTGGCAAGCGCCACAAGTTGCTGGTTAAAAGCCGTATTGTTTAACAGGCTGATTGCTGCACTCTCGCTGGAGAGTTCACTTTCTGTTAAAGCCGCTGGGGTAGGTGCGTTATTGCCGGCTGCCAGGCTACTCTGCGTCATACTGGCAAACACAAATAAGTAGAAAAGCGCCAGAATAAGCCAGGTTTTGATGTGGTTTAAGGTACAACACGCTAACGTTAACACGTCGATCTCCTTTAGTTCAGGTACCGTTATTTGATGGGTAACAGCCTAAATAAAAAGGGAAAAAACGCATGACCAAACGATGATTTTTGATGATTTATAATGATCCGATGCAAACCAACGTGGTATTTTTAGCCAAACAGTGAAGCAGGGCACTCTCATGCGCTGGCAAATAGCCAATTATCAGTTTTGTGAACAGCAGCAGACGCTCTCTTCGTCTTCTGAGATGTTGCAGCTTGAACCTTTGATGGTAGAGCTGTTGGCTTATTTTTGTCGGCACCCCAATGAAATCATTAGTGTTGATCAACTGATTGACCAGGTCTGGCAGGGCCGGGTTGTCACCGACAATGCGGTTAGCCGACTGATCACCAAATTGCGCCGCGCCTTTGCAGACGATGTCAGACAACCTAAGTTTATTGCGACATTTCCTAAGAAGGGCTACAAGTTTGTGGCCCCGGTAGCGAGGATTGATGAATATGATGCTCAATCTTTAATGCCTGATGGCGCGCAGGTGACGCGACCTGAGACCGACGAAAAGACTGCTGAGGCCGGTTGGTCCTTTCTGAAACTTCCCTTTATTGCCGTGCTTCTCGTTGTAATCTTGGTAATGGTCTTCTGGCAAGTGTGGCAAGCGCCGCAACCGTCAGCAAGGTTTGCCCGCGCGCTCACTTCTATGGATGGTAATGAAGTCTTTCCGTCGTTTAGCGCTGATGGGCGTCGAATGGCGTTTATGTCGGTTAAGGCACAGCGTTTACGGCTGATGATCAAAGACTTACACAACGGTAATAGCACTGAAATAAACCACCCCGATGGGTTGAATACCGGGCCAGGTGATTGGAGCAAACAGGGTGACAAGCTGGTTTACCTCGCCGCATCAGCACAGCGGTGTGAATACTATATCGTTGAGATAAAAGGTTTAATCATAGGTGAGCCGCGACTTATCCACCGTTGTCCGGCCGGCAGTTACGGTAAAGTCTTGTTTACCCATAATGATCAGCGAGTGGTGTTCAGTGAGAATGCTGGTCCGGGAACGCCTTACTCTATCTATGAGCTGGATTTAACAACCCAAAGTAAACGTCGCCTAAATCAGCCGGACCTTTATTTATCTGGCAACAGCCAGTTTGATTTGCACCCCCATAATGATAAGTTGCTTATTTCCTCGCCAGATAAGCAACAATGGGAGGGCTTTTATGCGCTGGATTTAACAACCAACAAACTCGATCTGTTATTTAAACAGGATGCTTATATCTGTTGTGGCATTTGGGATCATGCGGGAGAGAATGTCATCCTCATGGGGGAACATCCTGCTTATCAATTACTTAGTTATGATTTAGCGGGAAACAATAAGCAGGTTATCTTTTCAGGCAGTCGCCGCATAAGTTTACCCCGCCGGTTTAACAATGGAGCTGACTACGTATTTTTGTCTGGCGATAAGCACACGGACATTCAAATTCTTGATTTAGAGAGTGGTGAAGTGGGCAGTATTGCTAACGATACGGTCGATGAGCTGCTGGCGACATTCTCTACTAATCATCAGGTCATCGGCTACATTAGTATGGCTTCTGGTAAAGAGCAGGTCTGGAAATACGATCTGGCCTCGGGAGAACGCAGAAAAATCACCGCGTTTACCGACAGTCGCCATTACCTGGATTTACACTGGTCTCCGGACGACCGCTATATAGCCGGGCTTACCTTTAACGAGTTGCACTTGATTGACTCTACTACCGGCGAGATATCCATTGTTGATTTTCCGCAAACTGAAATTCGCGGTGTGTCGTTTAAATCTGCATCTGAGCTGAGCTTCAGTGCTAAAGAAGGCGAGCGCTGGCGCGTTTATACCTATCATCTTATCACCCACGCAATTACGGCAGAAGCGCCGACATGGTCGTACATTCAATACAGCGCCAACGAGCAAAATACATTATGGTATTCGGTCGATAACCGGCTTTTTTATTCCAATGCGCGTATTGAATTAAGCCGTTCGGAAATACCTGGATCTGCGCTGCTTAACGGCAGGCAGTGGAACCTACGAAAGCGAGGTGAGCAGTGGTTTTGGTATAGCCGCAAAGACGAAGGCCAGATCTACAGGTACGATGGACTTACCAACGAGCTGGAAGTACTGGTTGGATCTCAAACAGGTCATTTTGATATTCAGCATGGTGCTTTGCTGTATACAACAAGTAGTGAAGCACAAACTAACCTGTTCAGAACGGTTGGCGAGTAAGCTGTTGGTTCATGTCAGTCTGATGTAATCGGCATTTTAACCTTCAGCGCTCAACAAAAACAAAGCCGGAGGAACAATTCTCCGGCTTGTTGGTGGTGTGCTTAGTATGGCACCAAAGATAATGGCGGCTCCTGCAATGTAGCAAACTGCTCTTTCAGTGCCAGGATTTGCTGCTCCCAGTAGCGCTGTTCGGCAAACCAGGGAAAGGCTCGTGGGAACGCTGGGTCTTCCCACCGGTCAGACAGCCACGCCATGTAATGCACCATTCGCATGGCCCGCAATGGCTCCAACAATGCCAGTTCCTTACTGTCGAACTCACAGAACTCCTCGTAAGATTCTATTAGTGTTTCAAGCTGCATCTGCTGCTGCGCGCGGTCGCCGTTGAGCATCATCCATAAGTCCTGAACCGCCGGACCCATGCGACTGTCATCCAGGTCGACAAACATCGGACCGTCACGCCACAGAATATTTCCGGCGTGGCAATCGCCGTGCAGACGAATCAGTTTACCCGGTTGATATAACTCTTTGGTGAGCTCAATAACCTGATCGAGAATGGTGAAAAAAGCGGTATGCAGTGATTCCGGTAACAGTTTACTGTTGGCCAGTTTTTGCCGTGGAATAGTTAGATAGCTTTCAATATCCATGGTCGGACGGTGCGTGAAAGGCGCACTGCTTGCTACCTTATGCATGCGGCCAATAAACCGGCCCATCCACTCCAGATGATCGAGATTATCCAGTTCAAACTGACGGCCGCCTACAGAGTTGAATAGTGCAAAGCGATATTGCTCAGCAAAATGCAGTGTTTCGCCCTGATGGACAAGGGGGGCAACCACCGGGATTTCAGCATCGGCAAGCGCCTGGCTGAAGGCATGCTCTTCCAGAATCTGTTCGTTACTCCATCGCTGGGGGCGATAGAACTTCACTACATAGCGCTTTTGTTCATCACTTAAAAACTGGTAGACGCGGTTTTCGTAACTGTTAAGCGCTAAGAGTCCTGATTGAGGAAAAATGCCGCACTGTTCCAGTGCGGCAAGGATCATATCGGGTGACAGTTCGGCAAAGGTAAAGTCACTCACATTAAGGCCTGTTTATCGATAAAGGAATTTCGATGGCTCGCTAACCTCTACAACAGTACCGTCTGCTTCGGTGGTGGAAACATTAAAGTATATTTCGGTAACCCGGCCAGACAGATTATAGGGGTCAGTTGCGACTGATACAGGCAGGCTGTATACCTCGCCGCCACCCACGGTAACAACTTGTTCGCCAATGTACTCGTATTCCGCCAAACCTTCTACCTTAATTGTATAAGTGTGCTCAGTTTGTGATTTATTGAGGACTTTAAGGGTGTACACATTCTCAATGTCGCCGTTCATATTCTCGCGATACAGTGAGTTACGGTCGCGAATAATATCCACTTCCAGAGGTACTCTCGTTACAATATCTGCAACCAGCAGACCGCACATTACCAGCAGTACCACCAGGTAGCCCACCAGTTTAGGGCGAACGATATGGGTGGTCCCGCCAGCCAGTTCGTGCTCTGAGGTAAAACTGATAAGCCCTTTGGGATAATTCATTTTTTCCATTACGCCGTTACAAGCATCCACACAGGCACCACAGTTGATGCACTCATATTGCAAGCCGTTACGGATATCGATACCGGTAGGGCAAACCTGCACACACAGGTTACAGTCGATACATTCACCGAGGCCCTTGTCGGCTAAATCTTCATGGGCCAGTTTACGCGAACGCGGGCCACGCTGCTCACCGCGGCTGGCATCATAAGAAACGGTAAAGGTATCTTTATCAAACATCGCTGACTGGAAGCGGGCGTATGGACACATGTGGGTACACATGATTTCGCGCATCCAGCCCGCGTTAGCATAGGTACACACGGTAAAGAAGATAATTGAGAAGCCGGCCCAGAAACTGGTATTAAAAGTGAAAAAGTCAACGTACAACTGAGCTACCGGTGTGAAGTAGCCAACAAAGGTCATCGCTGTGAGCAATGCAACCAGAACCCAGGCGGTATGCTTGGCTGCTTTGCGCCAGAACTTATCGAAGTCCATTGGGCGTTCGTCCAGCTTAATGCGCTTGTTGCGGTTACCTTCGAAGAATTCTTCAAACCACACGTAGATGTAAGTCCAGGTAGTTTGCGGGCACATAAAGCCACACCAAACCCGGCCTGCAAAGGTCGTTACAAAAAACAGAGCGAAGGCAGACACAATAAAGATATAGGCCAGCAGCGTCAGATCCTGTGGCCACAGGGTCAGTGAAAAAATCGTAAAACGCTGATCCACAATATTCAGCAGCACAGCCTGATGGCCGTCATACTGGATCCAGGGGATGGCAACGAATAAGGCAATAAAAAAGAAGCCGAAGAATCGACGGAAGTTTTCCAGCGGGCCTTTAACCGACCGCACATAGATTCGGTCGCGCGCCGTATAGCGTTTTGACTCGTCGAGTTTTTCGGGTTTGTGAACTTTTACCGGAGTAACATTTTTCACCGGGATCTGGTCGTTCATGGGACTACCTTCACTGAAGCTAAACATGATTACGGCAGCAGTATACCTGTCATATATTAATTTTACTTAATATAGATCAATCGCAGTCTGATTCGCCGCAGCTACAGTGTAACGTATTTTTTAGGTGTACACACTTGGTGCCTGGGCAGCGACAAACGGGTCAGGCGAAAAAATGAACTATCCAGTACAGCTATAACACTTAATAACTACGTATAAAACACGTACCTTATTAAATGGTTAGACGTGGGATAAACTTGGCTCACTAGTTTGGGAGAAGTATAAAGCATGTTTCGTTCAATCGCTGTCATCATTGAAATCGCTATTTTGGTAGTGGTATTACAGCTACCGTTTGTTCAGTATTTATTTTCTGACGTTCAGGCTACGCTGAGTGACTGGATGGAAGAGATCGCTACGCGTGAAGAGCGCCAGCAGCTGGCTGAAATTAAAGACAGTCTGGCAGTGCAGTATTCGGCAATGCGTCCTTATCAGAAAGATTATCTCGATACGGTACTGTCCTCACGAGTCAGAACGCTGCAATTCTATGATGCTTATTGTGAAAATACAGACAGAAATCCTTACATCCACGGCGTGACGCTTCACACGTTTTGCTCTGAGATTCGCCGTTCACCGGTGTTGAATACCGACACGCAAAATAGCTGATTGCTCCTGTTCATCCCCGGTTCAGGTGAAGACTGATAGGCTCAAAGATACGATAAACCGTTAAACTTTTTGGCGGTTTATTGTTCTAATAGTTAACTGAGTACGTATATACTCTGACTTCGAATCACACCTTCGGGGGGACCCTACAATGCGAAATATAAAAGCGTCGTGGCTATTGGTACCTGCGCTCATGGTATTTTCTGGCGCCACTCTGGCCCAAAAAAGCACTGCTGAAGCGGCAGAGACGAAAGTCGAAATTACCTGGCAAGACCCCAAGTCATATACCGATGTCAGACCAAGTAACGAATCGCGCAAAAGTTTTCGTAACCGCGTATTTAAGTCGCTGGATGAATACTTTAATAAACTGGCTGAAGCCTTACCGGAAGGTCAGACACTTGAGGTAACTGTTACCGATCTGGATTTAGCCGGGGAAGTCTGGCCAACCATGCGCGCGGGAGCTTTCGATATCCGTATTATCGATACAGTGTATATCCCGCGGATGGAGTTTAGTTACCAACTGAAAGAAGGCGACAAAGTGGTGAAGTCTGCTGATGTAAAGATAAAAGAAATGGCTTTTATGAACCGTATAAGCCGCGCTCGCAGCAGTGATCAGTTCCGCTATGAAAAAGACATGATCAAACGTTGGTTTGATGATGAATTTGAAGATACTATCGCGAAAAACTAATTGTTAAAAAAGGCCGCTTGTAGCGGCCTTTTTTACGGGTCTCAATCCGGCTTACAGATAATCAAACTCACTGCCCACAACGGCCAGTAAGGTGTCTGCAGATTCTAACAGCGCAGCTTTATGGGCGGCGGTACGCGGCAGCAGCCGTTGCATGTAGAAATCACAGGTTTTTTGTTTGCCAGCGGCCAGCACCGGGTTATCGCCCTGTGCCGCACAATCTGCCATGGAATACCATAAAACGCCAAGCAGGCTGTAACCCGTGTATGCCAGATAATCACAAGCGCCACCGGCAGCATCCACCGCCGAAAAGGCTTTTACCTGTAACGAAGTCTGATACCACTCGTCCAGTAAGGCCGCAGCGTATTGCCGGGCTTCGCCGCTGGCCATGCTGGCTACTAATTCTGCAAAAGCGTTACGAGTCGCACCCAGCATGTCGCCCCGGTCGCGGGTCAGTTTGCGACCAATCAGGTCGAGTGACTGAATACCATTGGTGCCCTCGTAGAGCATGGCAATGCGCACATCACGCATGAGCTGCTCCATGCCCCATTCGCGAATATAACCATGACCGCCGAATATCTGAATGCCCAGGCTGGTGGACTCTAAACCGGTGTCGGTCATAAAGGCTTTACAGACAGGTGTTAGAAACTGCAGGATGGCCTCGGCATTGTCATGGGCTTCACCGCTTGAGTTATGCGCTATATCCATATATTTGGCATACAACATAGCCAGTGCCCGGTTACCTTCGGTCAATGCTTTTTGGGTGAGCAGCATCCGCGCAATGTCGGGTTGGTAGACAATTGCATCTGCTTTGTCACCCGGTTGTTGAACGCCTTGTGGTGCGCGGGATTGAAGACGTTCCCGTGCATAAGTTAATGCGCCCTGAAAAGAGGCCTCTGAAGCGCCGAGCCCCTCAAGCCCCACCTGAAAGCGGGCATCGTTCATCATGGTAAACATGCAGGCCAGACCGCAGTGCGGTTCGCCAACCAGCCAGCCTTTAGCGCCGTCGAAGTTCATGACGCAGGTGGGACTGGCTTTAATGCCCATTTTCTTTTCCAGCGCACTGGGCGCCAGGGCATTACGCTCGCCCGGATTGCCGTTGGTGTCGAGCAGGAATTTGGGTACCAGAAACAGGCTGATGCCTTTCACACCGGCTGGCGCATCCGGTAAGCGCGCCAGTACCATATGGATGATATTTTCGGTCCAGTCGTGATCGCCGGCGGTAATAAAGATCTTACTGCCGGTAATCTTGTAACTGCCGTCATCATTCGGCTCAGCTTTGGTCGATAGCAGACTCAGATCGCTGCCGGCCTGCGGTTCGGTGAGGTTCATGGTGCCGGTCCACTGGCCGCTGACCAGCTTTTCCAGATACTGTGCTTTGAGTTCATCAGAAGCATGCTTGGTGACTGCAAGCACCGCACTTTCGGTAAGCATGGTAGTTAAGCGCCAGCTAAGATTGGCCGAATTAAGCATTTCGTGTACCGGTACAGCCATTGAGTAAGGCAGCCCTTGTCCGCCATATTCAATGTCGCCAAGCATGGCATTCCAGCCGTTGTCCACATAACTTTGATAAGCTGCAGCAAAGCCATCAGGGGTTACCACCTGGTCGTTGCTTAGCTTACAACCCTGTTCGTCGCCCTCACGATTGAGCGGTGCGACTACGTCGGTGGCAAATTTACCACCTTGCTCTATCACCTCCAGTGCCAGTTCTGCATCGAATTCTTCCAGCCCTAACGATTGATAAAGCGCATCAATTTTCAGCCAATCTTTTACCAGAAAAGTAAAATCAGCGAGTGGTGGGGTGTATGCCGGCATACCATTCTCCTTTGTTCAATCAGGTCTGATTGTGTGGTGGTGTTACCATACAACGCCTGTATGAAAAGCAAAATCACAGTGTGTTATTAACTTGAGCCAGCGCAATAAAGCAACAACCTGCTGGCTACTCTTCCTCTCCAGCCTTTACAAACGCATCACGGAGCGGGATCAGATCATCATTAAACCTTAATGCTTCGTCGGATATCTCAAATGAGTTTATCCGAATCAGTTCGGTTACCTCTACTTTAGCCTACTCTGGCGCCGCTACCTGCTCGGCCAGTGCCGCCATGGAGGCCTGGCCTTTACACCGGAACACCGGCATTCCTGAAGAGGAATAGGTAAGCAGCTTGCCTACCTCGTGATTAAACCCGGTTTCCTCCCAGGTTTCCCGGTGTGCAGTACAGCGAAGACTTTAATTGCCCTGTACGCCGCCTGCCGGCAAATCCAGTTTGCCGGACAATCGGTGCCTGACCATCAACACGCTGTTGTTTATGCGAATAAGACATGCTGTGGCATTGAGTTTGGTTGAGTCGGGTAACGGGCTGATATTTTCAGAAATTCTGCAGCTTGGCGCAGGCGGAGGGAGGGGGTGGCAACCGAAAAACGTTAAAACACAGATTATTGCTGTTAAACGCGCTCTCTTACTGAGGTTATCGGGTAAAATTAAGCCGTTGGTTAACATTTATTATTAAGTTCCGGTGCCCGCTGATGACAATAATCCTGGGTACCAGTATAGCAGGATTGATTATGGCATTGGGTAAAAAGCTGTCGCCGCTGTTGTTGGGTTTGGTGTTACTGGTTGGGTTGCTGGCTTTTTTAAACTGGCCTCAGGAGCAAGCCGGTCAAACGATGACAAAAAAACTGACGCCGGTTAAGGTTTACGAGGTCAGCAATAAATTGTTTCCGGTTACCATCGATGCGCTGGGAACCGCCACTGCGAATGAATCCGTAACCCTTACGGCCCAGGTCGCCGACACGGTAACCCGTGTGTTATTTGATGACGGTGATAAGGTCGAAGCCGGTCAACTGCTGGTACAACTGAACAATAAAGAAGAAGTCGCCCGGGTGGCGCAGTTACAGGTAAGTCTGGAAGAGGCTAAACGCCAACTGAGCCGAATTAAAAACCTGGCCAGCACCAGCGCAGCTTCGGAGCAGTTACTCGATGAGCAGCAGGCCCTGGTAAAATCCCTTGAAGCGCAAATAGCGGTAGCCAATGCGCAACTTGATGACCTGCAAATCAAAGCGCCATTTAATGGTCGTCTTGGTATTCGCCGGGTCAGCGTTGGTTCGCTGGTTCGTCCCGCCGATGAAATTACCACGCTGGATGATATCAGCGTTATCAAGGTGGATTTCAACGTGGCGGAAAATCATTTAGCCAGTATGGCGCTAGGCCAAAAAGTAACGGCTACATCAGTAGCTTATCCGGGCCGGGAATTCAGTGGCGAGATTACGGCCATAGACTCGCGTATCGACCCGGTTACCCGCTCTATTTTATCCCGGGCGATAATTAATAACCCCGAGGCAGAGCTGCGCCCGGGCATGCTAATGCAGGTCACCATCGAAAAGCAGGTACTTGATACGCTGGTGATCCCGGAAGAAGCCCTGGTGCCCAATGCCGATAAGCAGTTTGTATACGTGGTGGCCGAGAATAACGTCGTCTCCGAGCGCGAGGTCATGGTTGGCGAGCGTCGCCCTGGCTGGGTGCAAATCGTTAATGGCCTGAATGCGGGCGAACAAATTATCGTTGAAGGCACGCTGCGGGTACGCGACGGCTCTGAGGTAAGAGTACTTAATCGCGATACGCTGGAGAGCTAAATCATGTGGTTATCAGACGTATCGGTAAAGCGACCGGTTTTTGCCTCGGTAGTCAATCTGCTGCTGATTATTTTTGGTATCGTGTCTTTTTCTATGTTGTCACTGCGCGAATATCCGGATATCGATCCGCCTATCGTCAGCATTAATACTAACTATCCTGGCGCATCTGCAAACATTGTTGAAACCCGCATTACCCAGTTACTCGAAGACCGTATCAGCGGGATTGAGGGAATTAAAAATATTACCTCTACCAGCCGTAATGGGCGCTCCGATATTACCATTGAGTTTGAACTGTCGCGGGATATCGACGCGGCGTCTAATGATGTGCGGGAAAGAGTTAGCCGGGCTTTGAATAACCTGCCGGATCAGGCCGATCCGCCGGAGGTGTCGAAGTCCAACTCCGATGAACAGCCGGTAATGTGGTTTAACCTGCGAAGTACCAACCTCAACACCATGGAGCTAACTGATTACGCCGAGCGGTATCTGGTCGATCGCTTGTCGATTGTTAACGGCGTGGCCCGGGTGCGCATTGGTGGCGGCAGAACCTACGCTATGAAAGTGTGGCTCGACAGAACCGCCATGGCCGCCAGAGATGTTACCGTGGCCGATGTTGAGTCGGTGATCCGCTCAGAAAACGTCGAGTTACCGGCTGGGCAGGTTGAGTCGTTAAACCGCGATTTTGAGGTACGGGTGGCGCGTAGCTTCCTGACCCCGGAAGATTTTGCGGCGCTCACTGTAGCCATTGGTGCCGACGGCTACCTGGTACGTTTAGGCGATATCGCTAAAGTTGAGCTTACTGCGGTAGAGGATGAAACCGAGTTTCGCGGTGACGGCGTGAACATGATTGGCCTGGGCATAATCAAACAGTCCAAGGCCAATACGCTGGAAGTGGCGCGCGCGGCCCGCGAACAAATTGCCCGCATCGAACAAAGCCTGCCGGACAATATTTTTATTGTGCCAAGCTACGATTCCTCGGTATTTATTGAGCAGTCTATCTCAGAGGTATACAACACTCTGGGCATTGCCATGTTGCTGGTGGTCGTGGTGATTTATTTATTCCTGGGAAATGTAAGCGCCACTCTGATCCCCGCTGTCACAGTACCGGTTTCTCTGATTGCGGCGTTTATCGTGATGCTGGCGCTGGGCTTTTCCATTAACCTGCTGACGTTGCTGGCCATGGTGCTGGCGATTGGTCTGGTGGTGGATGACGCTATCGTAGTGCTGGAAAACATTCACCGCCGTATCGAAATGGGTGAGCCCGCCATACTGGCGGCATATCGTGGTACCCGGGAAGTTGGCTTTGCGGTTGTCGCTACTACGCTGGTATTGATTTCGGTGTTTGTGCCATTGGTGTTCCTGGAAGGTAACGTGGGCCGCCTGTTTACCGAGTTTGCCCTGGCCATCGCCGCGGCAGTGGCTTTCTCAAGTGTTACGGCTCTTACCCTGTCACCCATGCTGGGCTCTATCCTGCTGAAGAAAAGCGAACGCTCCGGGTTTGGCAACTGGCTGGATAACAGCTTCAAAAAACTGGAAGGTGGCTACTTTAACAGTCTGGGTAAAACCATTCATCAGCCAATCATGATGATGCTGCTACTGGCTGTGGCAGTAGGCTTAATTTATCAGTTGCAGCAACGTATTCCGGCCGAATTCACACCTAAAGAAGACCGCAGTAACTTCTTTATTATAATGCAGTCGCAGGAAGGCGCGAGCTTTGAAAGTAATTCACGTAACCTCAAACAAGTCGAAGACATTGTGATGGAGTACCGTGATGCCGGTGAACTCGACCGCGTCTTAGTGCGCGCACCAGGCTGGGGCGGCCGGGCTGGCATTGTGGTTGTAGGCGTTGTGCCCTGGGACGAGCGGGACCGTAGCACTTTTGACATTATGGATGAAATCAGTGAACGGCTGAATGTTATTCCTGATGTGCGAGCTTTTGCGATTATGCGCTCAGGTATAGGCGGTGGCGGCTTTAACCGGCCGGTACAATTTGTGTTGCAGGGCGATACTTATGAAAACCTCGCGGAGTGGCGCGATATCCTCATCGAAAAAGCCTCAGAGAATCCTAAACTGGTGCGTATTGATTCCGATTATAAATCCACCTCACCGCAATTACTGATTGAGATAGACCGCGACCGCGCCGCAGATCTGGGCGTATCAATAAGTGATGTGGGCCGCACGCTAGAAACCATGCTGGGCCAGCGTCGGGTTTCCACTTTCCTCGATCGTGGCGAAGAATACGATGTAATTATGGAAGGGGTAGAGTCTGAATTCAGAAGCCCCAACAGCATTGAAAACCTCTATGTTCGTTCTGGTTATACCGGCAAGCTGATCCCGCTGGATAACTTGCTGACCTTCAAGGAGCAGGCGACTTCGGCACAGCTTAACCGCTATAACCGTATGCGCTCGGTGACTATTTCGGCCAACCTGGCAGGCGACTATTCGCTGGGAGAAGCGCTGGCGTATCTGGAAAATATCGTAGAAACCGAATTACCTGATTCGGTGTCGATTGATTATAAAGGCGAGTCTCAGTTGTATCAGGAGTCTGGTAACTCGTTTGTGTTTGTCTTCCTACTGGCGTTATCGATCACCTACCTTATTCTGGCCGCCCAGTTTGAAAGCTGGGTACATCCACTGGTGATCATGATGACCGTACCGCTGGCCCTCTTGGGGGCATTTATCGGACTGTATTTTGCTGGTATGACGCTCAATATCTACAGTCAGATAGGCCTGGTGATGCTTATTGGATTGGCGGCCAAGAACGGTATTCTTATTGTTGAGTTCGCCAACCAGTTGCGCGATGCTGGTGAGGAATTTGAACAGGCTTTACGTAAAGCCTCAGCAATGCGCTTACGGCCTATTGTGATGACCGGTTTTACTACTGTTTTCAGTAGTATTCCGCTGGTAATGGCCAGCGGTGCCGGGGCAGAGAGTCGTATGGCAATTGGTATGGTGATCTTCGCCGGGGTGCTGGTTTCGGCCTTTTTAACGCTGTATATAGTGCCCACCGCCTATTACTGGATGGCACGTCACACCGGCTCACCGCTTAAGCGTACGCATAAACTGGAAGAGCTGGACGAAGACATTCCTTATGTGAAAGGAGAGTGATATTTTCATCCTGGCCCTCGAGCCTGTATGAAGAATACGTTTTAGGGCTAAAAAATTCCCTGACATCCCGGAAGGTCTAACAGACCTTTCCGGGATCTCCTTAAAAGTCTGGCTTGTGTGATATAGCTTTTTAGCACAGGTTATTTAAACTCTACGATATCATGGTAGGGGGTCCCCGATATTTGCTGCGCAAATTCGGGGATGACGTGAAGGATGAATTGGCTCCTTCGCATCAGTTGTTTATCAGCCGATAGCCTTTTGGGGAGATACCGGCTCGTGGGCCGGTATGACGAGTACTTTTTACAGCTTTTAGAAATCCTGTCGTCCCGGAAGGTCCAGCGGACCTATCCGGGATCTCCTTAAAAGTCTGACTTATGTGACATAGCTTTTCAGCACAGGTTATTTAAACTCTACGATATCATGGTAGGGGGTCCCCGATATTTGCTGCGCAAATTCGGGGATGACGTGAGGGATGTATTGGCTCCTTCGCATCAGTTGTTTATCTGCCGATAGCCTCTATAGGAGATGCCGGCTCATAGGCCGGTATGATGAGTACGTTGTAGGGCTACTAAATTCCCTGTCATCAGGCCAGCCAGCTGGATAAATTAAAACAAATGAAGAGTAAAACAGCGCTCCAGGCCGACAACACTACAATCATACGGGTATTCAATCCGGCATAACTGGCTTGCGGTGTGGCCTTATTGCTGGTGGGGATTAAGCGGTTCGCGAGGTGGCCGCTGAGAACCGTGACCGCAAAACCAATAGCATTCCACCAGAACCAGAAAATAGGGTTGTCGCTGAGCCATAAAAAGGTATTGCTGAATACGCCCAGTAATAAGCCAATATTAGCGGCCTTTGCGGTAATGGTTTTACTGTGGATCCCGAGTAAAAAGGTAGCCAGTACCGGGCCGTAAAACACTGAGCCGATTTTATTAATGGCTTCGATAATGGTGGGTGCGATGTCACCGGCAAATAAACTTAATACCAGTGTTACCAGCCCCCAGCCGATGCCGGCGGTGCGAGCGAAACGCATGTATTCGTCATCACTGGGCTCGTGACCTTTGTAGCGACAGAAGTCTTCGGTGGTCACCGCTGCCAGACTATTAATGGCTGAGCTTAACGACGACATGGCAGCCGCCATAATCGCCACTACCAGTAAGCCAATAACGCCTTCGGGCAAATAGTTAATAATGAAAACCGGCATCATCCAGTCGGGTTGTTCTGCCGGGATCTGCGCTGCCAGCGATGGTGTATTCAGTACCAGTGCGCCTATCACTAAACCCGTGGTGCAATAAATCACCGTGATAGGAAAGCGGCTGAGCGCGACGGTATACATCACCTTGCGCAGATCCATTACGCTATGAGCCGAAAGCGAACGCTGGGCTTCCGACTGGTCACAGCCGTAATAGGAAGCGTAAAGTACAATACCGCCAAACAGCATGGGCAGGAGCCCGAAATCGTTCCCGCTCAGGCCCAGTGAGTTCACGTTAACCGCTTCCATTCTATCACTGTCGATAAGCGCCAGTGCAGCGTCCACTCCACCAATCATGTCCAATGCCACAAACAGGCAGGTGAGCGCACCGGCGAGGATGATAATCATCTGTATCGCATCACCGAACACCACTGCCTTCATGCCGCCCATGGCGGAGTAAATTAGCGTAATTACCCCAATCACCACAATACTGTGCCATTGCTCCAGCCCCATGGTGCCCTGCAAAATGAGTGAAATGGCGTAAATCATAATGGCGGTGGCAAAGGAGCGGCTGAGCTGGAACACAAAACTAATCAGCAAACGGGTGGAGCGTTCAAAGCGGCGTTCGAGGAAGTCGTACACACTCACCACACCGCTTTGGTGTAATGTGGGCAACAAACGCCATAGCATTAGCAGCACGGCAATGGGCAACGCCAGTTCATAAGACAACCAGATAAGGCCGCCGCCTTCCCGCAACCCCACAAATGCCGGGGCGGAGATAAAGCTGATAGCAGAGAGCTGGGTGGCCATCACCGACAGCGATAATGCCGGCCACGGAATCGTCCGGCCGCCAAGAAAATATTCCCGGCTGTTATGCTGATGACGAAAAGCCAGTCCCATGGCGAGTAAGCCAACAAGGTAAATCGCGATGATTGTGTAATCAATCCAGCCCAAAACACGCTCCCTGATTTGCTGTTTGTTAAACCAGTATGCTGATTTAGCAGTACAAATTCCAGTTGTGCTGATTAAAGTTTATCCTGACCACTGGTAGTTTGGTCGGCACTGGCTTGCATAACCCCACGGCTGCTGATTAGATAGTTATCGGATTATTTATACGACAAAAGGTTTAATGAATGGGCAGGCAACTGGCCGCTGTTTTATTAATATTGTTTGCCACCACGTCCTGTAGCAACAGTGACTGGCGTACTGCCAGTCGTGAGCCGGCGGGGATCGCGCCTTCGCCAGAACTGGTTCAGGATGCGGTGATCGAGGTTTATGCTGCCGATGCCTTTAGCTGGCGTGGCTGGTTTGCTGTGCATACCTGGCTGGCATTTAAAGAGCAGGGTGCCAAAGAGTATCAGGTGTATGAAGTAGTAGGCTGGCGCGTCAGAAGCGGCCTTCCGGCGCTGCGTAACTTCAAAACTGCCAGTCCGGACCGCTACTGGTATGGCGCCAGACCAGAAAAGGTGCTGTCGATTCAGGGCGATAAGGCGCATCGCTTGATCCCGGATATCGTGGCGGCTATCGACAGATATCCCTGGGCTAACGAATATACTGTTTTCCCTGGGCCCAATAGTAATACCTTTCCTGCCTGGGTAGGATTACAGGTACCTGAGCTGGAGCTTGATATGCCGTTTAACGCTATCGGAGCGGGCTATGCCGATTAGCTTTCCCTTTTAATTTTCTCGTTTAGCAACAGGATAACACTTAGTTGAGCAGCCAGATTCGGTTAACCCTCATTGCGTTTTTAAGCTATATGATCATGTCTGGTTTGTTAACTCAGGCTGGCGTGATCCTTAATGCCATAGCTGCCCAGCTTGACATGAGCGCCGCCAGGACCGTGAGTATTTTCTCCTGGCTTACCGGCGGCGCGCTTATCGGTACGCTTTTGTCTATGTATCTATATACCCGGTTTAGTGTGCGCCGCTTGCTGATAACCACATATTCGGTATTGTTGCTGCTGGGTCTGGCGTTACCGTTTTTAACCGGGGCCGGATATTCCACATTAGCGGTCGTATTTCTTGGCTTAGGCGTGTGCTGTGGCTGTGGATTATCCGGTGGAGCCGTTATTATCTCCCGCATCTATCGGGCACAGCGCAGAGCCTCGGCTTTTATCGCCACAGACTGTGCGTTTAGTGCAGCCGGTTTTATTTTTCCTACGCTGGCAGGCTGGCTGTTGGTCAGGGAGCTGGACTGGACGCTGAGTTATCTGGCAGTAGCTTCCCTTGCGATTATTATTTTGATCCTGGCTGCCACCTCTGCGTTCCCCGACACGCATCATGCTACATCAACCGACAGGAGCGATGAGCCTGCCCATGAGCGCGAGACGGCGCTGATGCAGTTTAAGCGTATTCTTACACCGCGGGTAGTGTGTTTTGCTATTGGCGTGTGCCTGTATCTTATTGCCCAGACAACCTTTTTAACCTGGGCGCCGAACTACCTGATGGCCTATTTTGACGCCAAGCCAGAAATGGCCGGGCAGGTGGTAGGCAATTACTGGGGCTTTTCTATTTTTGGTTTACTCACCTCGGTGGTATTGGTGAACTTTATCCCCACCCGCACCATGTTGCTGGTGGTGTCTGGCATTGCTATTACCTGCACAACGGCCTTCCTGCTCATTGAGTCGGTGGAGACGTTTCTGACGCTGGGCCTGGCCTTTGGGTTACTGACCACCTGCATTTATAAGATTGCGATTTCTGTGGGCACCCAGCAGATAGCAGATTCGCCCCCAATGCTGGTTACGCTGATGTTATTTAGCGGCAGTATAGGTAGCACACTGGCGCCGGTGGTTTCCGGTTTAGTGGTGGAAAGCAGCGACGAAAAAGGCGCACTGATGCTGGCGTTGGCTGGTTTTGTGGCGATGTTCGTGCTGTTTATTGCGGCCATGTTTCTGGAGCGCCTGGCAAAGCGACAAACACTCCCGGACCCTACTCAGCCAGAGAGTGTTTAGCCAGAGACATTTTTATGGCTGGTAGGCGTATTCGCTTAAACCAAGCTCATCAAGAACTTCATCAAGATGGGCTTTGGCTTCCTCTGTTGGGCCCGGGTAGTCTCCACTTATCGCTACGTTCCCCTGATACCCAATCTCGCGGCTGCCTGCTTCAGAGCAGAAATATGCCGCCAGCACCAGTGAACGTAAGCGGTTAAATACCGCCGCGGGTTGTTGCAGGCGCTGTTCGATATTGTTTCTGTCGTAGGCAATGTCATCGAGCAGGGCAAATTGTTCGCTTTCGTTAACCGCCAGAAACGGCTGGTCAAACCGGCGGACCGACTCTTCATCAAGCCAGATCAGCAAACGCAAAATACTGTCCCGATCCCGCTGTTGCTGAGCATAGGGCGCACTGACCCACTCATCAATCACATCCACAGCGCCTATTTGTAGCGCGCCGGGCTGACCGTTGCTCGCTGGCACCAGAATATCCGTTAACCGGGAGACCAGGCCAATCTGCTCCTGAGTCAGGGTTTTTGGCCACGGCGAGGGTGGGGGCATAATGAGATTGGGATCCTGCCCGTAACCGGCCACGCTAATGGGTTCTATGTTTAGCGTTGGCCAGTCTGAGGCAGCAGCACTGACTTTGCTTTCGCTGGTGGCGCATCCGCTAAGGGCGGGTACGGCAGCACTGGCCAGCATCATGCCAAACAGTTTTAACGACTGACGACGGGTTAAGCCGTGAGAAGAATTGTTAGGGTTAGAATTTGTCATATTACAAAGCTCCCTGTTGGATCTGGCCTGCCAGCCAGTTAGCGTTACGCATGGCCAGCGTCATAATAGTGAGCGTGCAGTTTTTATGTGGGTTGGAAGCAAATACGCCGCCGTCCATCACAAACAGGTTCGGGCAGTCCCAGGTTTGCCCCCATTGATTGGTCACAGAATCTGTTGGTGAGTCGCCCATTCTGGCAGTACCCACTTCATGGATGATCTGGCCGCCTTTGGCAATGGCTTGTTCTGGCTGAGGCAGTTCACCCACGGTTGCGCCCATGGTTTCAAGCAGAGTTTTAGCGGTTTGCAGGCCGTGGGCTACCTGATTAAGTTCGTGTTCTGACCACTGCCAGTGGAAACGGGCAACCGGAATGCCCCATTTGTCGGTAACGTCAGGGTCAATATCCATGTAGCAGTGTTCATTAGGCAGCATTTCGCCGCGCAGGGCAAAGTACACACTGGCGCCATAATTGGCCTTGGCTTCATCTTTTAATGACTCGCCATACCCTGAGAAATCGCCGGATACCCAGGCGCCCGGTTCTCTGAAACCGGTACCCAGTTCAAAGTGATAACCACGGGGAAAATTCAGTTTATGTTGCTCATTGTGACCCCACCAGGGAATGAACAGGTGGTTGGCAGTATGGCCATCTTCGTTGTAGCGCGGGCGGTTTTTCAATGCCGGTATGGTCGCACCCAGCCCGGCACCGGTAGAGTCCATCAGGTTACGGCCCAGCTGGCCGCTTGAATTCGCCAGGCCATTGGGATGACCAGGCGACGCTGAATTCAGCATAATTCTGGCCGATTCACAGGCGCTGGCTGCCAGGATAACCACTGGCGAGTCCAGCGTTACCTCTTCGCTACTGGCTTTATCTATGTAAGTCAGTCCCGTGACCTTACCCTCGTCATTGGTATTTACCTGTTTGACCATGGCATTGGTGATGAGCTTAAAATGTCCCGTTTTGTGGGCCATTGGAATTAACGACGTCGTGGTTTGAAATGCCGCCCCGATGGAGCAGCCGTGACCACAGGGCGTGGCATAAAAGCAGGCTGCCCGGTCGTCTTTAGGCCGGGTCAGTACCGCGCGATGCATGGGAACCGCGGTAATGCCGTGCTTTTTCGCGGCAGCGGCCACCAGCAATTCGGGGATCCGCGGGGTGGGCGGTGGCTGCAGCACGCCGGGCGGGGAGTCGGGCATATCATCAAGCCCGGTGTTGGTACCACAAACCCCTACCAGGCTTTCGGTTTTATCGTACCACGGCGCAAGATCGGCATACTCAAAGGGCCAGTCTGCGCCCAGACCGTCGCGGGTTTTACCTTTGAAGTCATGTTCGCTGAAACGCAGGGAATAACGGCCCCAGTGGTTAGTGCGGCCGCCAAGCATTCGCGCTCGCCACCATAAGAAATCGGAGTCATCATCGGTGGTGTAGGGCTCATCAATGACCGACCAGCCGCCATCAACGGTGGCGTCGTAGTAGCCAAAGTTCTTGTCTGATGTGGCCGCGCCCATTAATGGCGCATCGGCATTGCGCTTAAACATCGGCGTTTCGGTTTTGGGGTTATAGTCACGGCCAGCTTCGAGCATCAGTACATTGATGCCTGCTTTGGTCAGCTCGTAGGCGGCCATCGCGCCGCCAGCACCTGAGCCGACAATAACCACCTGATGGGCAAATTCTGTCATTAGCGTAACTCCCGGATTTTTATTTTTTTAAACCACACTTTGTCGCCGTGATCCTGGAGCCCGATATGGCCTTTGGTCTGGTCGCCAAAGCCTTCCCATTTGGCAAATTTACTGGCTGCTACAAGTTTGTCCCAGGTAGACGAATGCATCACGATGTGAACGGTCATTACGCCATTCTGCCAGACTTCCAGCACATCATTGTGCAGTTTAATGCGCAGGTTATTCCATTCTCCCGCGTCCTTATAGGCCGCAGGCGGTGCAACCACCATATCGTACAGTGAGCCAGAGCGATGAGAGTCGAGCTTGCTGTCGGGATGTTTTTCATTGTCGATGATCTGGATTTCAGGGGCATGGAAGAAAATATACTGCTCACTCTCATCAGCCAGAAAGAAAACACCGCTGTTTCCGGCCTCGGAAATCTTCCAGTCCAGGCTCAGTTCAAACTCGTCATACTGCTTTTCCGTAATCAGGTCGCCACTGCCACCTTTTGTAAGGGTGATGGTGCCGTTAGTGACTTGCCAGTTACTGCCTGCTTCGTCCTTTTGATAATTACGCCAGCCTTTAAGTGACTTACCGTCGAACAAACTTTCCCAACCCTGCTGCTGTTCTATAGCTGAGAGTGTGTTATCACTGGCGAGTACCGCGGTGGAAGCGCTTACAAATAATCCTGTTAAAAGTGTAATCAGTTTTTTCATTGTTGTTTTCCTGTTGAAATAGGCTGCTGAGCACACAGGCCCGCCGGACCTGCGCGCTGCAGGGGTTACTTAGCCTTTACGTGTTGTTCCAGCCACTGGTCCTGTTCCCACAGCATGTGCAGGATACTTTCCTTGGCGCGGTAGCCGTGGGACTCTTTGGGTAACATTACCAGTCGTGCTGTGGCACCAAGGCCTTTAAGGGCATTAAAGTAGCGCTCACTTTGCATGGGGTAGGTTCCACTGTTGTTATCAGCCTCGCCATGTATAAGTAATAACGGGGTTTTCATTTTGTCGGCATGCATAAAGGGCGACATAGTGTAATACACCTCTGGAGCTTCCCAGTAAGAGCGCTCTTCAGACTGGAATCCAAAGGGCGTGAGGGTGCGGTTATAGGCACCACTGCGAGCGATACCGGCAGCAAATAAATCAGAATGAGACAGCAGGTTAGCCACCATAAAGGCACCATAGCTGTGACCACCCACTGCTACGCGCTGTCGGTCGATAAGCCCGCGCGCGTCAACGGCATCAATGGCGGCCCTGGCGTTAGCTACTAACTGGCTGCGGAAGCTGTCATTGGGCTCTTCATCGCCTTCGCCAACAATGGGGAAGGCCGCGCCATCGAGTACCACATAGCCTTTGTTTACCCAGTAAATCGGTGAGCCCCAGAACGGATAGGTAAACTCATTGGGATTACTTGTATTCTGTGAGGCGCTGTTTTGATCTTTATACTCCCGGGGGTATGCCCACAGGATCATCGGATATTGCTTACCTTCCTCGTAGCCAACCGGCAAATAAAGCGTGCCGGAAAGCTCCAGCCCGTCGTCACGCTTATAGGTGATGACTTCCTTTTTAACGCTCTGAATGGCTTTAAACGGATTTTCAAAGTCTGTTAACTGCGTAATCGATTGGTCGGTTAGATGACGGAAGTAGCGGTTCGGGTATTCACTTTTCGACTCGATACTCACGGTGAGTTTTTGCTCATCAACTTTGTAATCGTATAACTCTTCCAGTTTATCGGTATAGGCAGATTGGTAGAGGCGCTCTTTTTCGAGCGTTTTAAGATTAAGACTGTCGAGGAAAGGAAATTGTCCTTTATCTGAATAGCCATCGCCTAGTAAGAAGACCTTCGCGCCATCCATTGCCAGTACGCTCTGACCAAATTCATTGCGCTCAGTTACAAAAGAGCCCGGATCGCTGTAGGCATCCTGATAATTGCGGTCGAAAATAACCGTAGGCTCTGTATTGCTGTCGCTCGGGTTAAACGCATAGGCTTTAGTATTACGGGTATTCCACCAGTAATCCTGGGCAATAGCATGATTGTCGTCACCCCACATAATGCGTGAAAAACGGTTATGGGTTTTAAGTAGCAGCGACGGAGTGCCGTCGAATGGCGGTTCCAGCGCGTACACCGCATCGCGATAGTCAACTTCAACAGCCGGATCGCCTTTATCCTGCGCTTCGGCAAAGACCAGGGTTGCAGGCCTATCGTCACGCCACTGGACAGAGCGGCGGCCTTCGCGAGTGGCCATAAAGCCCTTGGGTAGATCCTCAATTAGCGGTACCGAGACAATGTCATTAACAAATTTGCCCTGTTGGGTATAGACACTGGTGACCGATGGAAAACGGTTATATTGCACCAGATAGCTGAATGGCTTTTTGTAACGGGTAACCAGTACATACTGGCCATCGGGTGAGACATCAATATTGCCGTACATCGCAGGCGCCAGCCAGTTGGATGCATTGCCGTTAAGGTCGACTTTTACCAGCGTAGAGCGGGTTAACTGTTCAAAGTTAAATTCGTCATTTTTGTTTTTCAGCAGATCCTGATAGGTACGATTCTGAGCTTTTTTGCCGTCACTCACCGATACCGTTGGGCCGGTCGGGGTGGCGGATTCGGTGTTAATCAGCGGCTGGCGGTCTTCGGGTACCACTTTTACCAGCAGTGCAGAGCCGTCAGCAAACCAGTTGATTACATCACGCATGTTGGCGTTAAGGGTTGCTTTAGTAAGGCGCTTGGCCTTAGCGGTTTTTAAATCTACAACCCATAACTCAATGCCGTTCGGGGTCTTGTGGGTCATGGCCATTTTTTGCTGATCCGGCGACCAGGCAAAATTGGATAAACGCGGGCTATCGGGTAATCCGGCGATGTCTACCGTTTGTTGACTGTTGATTCGCTGAATTTTTAAATCGTTATAAAAAGTATCTCGACTGCCGATATTCGCTTTGGGATCAATGCGTAATCCGCCCAGTCGCAGCTCCTCCTCGGATAACTCGGCAATAGTTTTATAAGTATCGCGGTACAGCATCAACGCGGTATCCTGACTATCATTCATCAGAAAATAGGGGGCGCGTTTTACATCGACGAGCTGGAGAATTTCTTCTGCCGGTTTTTGATATTCGGTGGCAGCCGGAACGGTGGGAGAGAGGATGACTGCAAAACAGAGTGCAGCAGCTCTCAGGCTTAACCTGTGAAATTGCATGTGATTCCCTTTTCGTTATTAGTATTTCGTATCTGTCGTTTTTTTAGTGGTAAAGTGACTTTAACCACTGTGCATCTTAGCCTGATTTATTCATGCAGGTGAATAAATCAGGGCTGAATAACATTTACATACGGTTAACTTCTCTCAAGACGCAGCCATGCAAGCACCCATGCGTTGAAATTTTATACAGTGATGATTATATTTTAAGGTGCTTTACGTTGAGAATTATTCAAGGATGAATACCCATGAAACGTCGTCTTATCCACAAGCTTTTGTATCTTTTGCTGGCTACCTTAGCCGCAGTTAATGCGGCTTATGCAGCCGATGAACCCATAACGTTTAAATTTGAAATCAGCCCTTATGGACTGATTTTTACCGACATCGAGGCTAACGGTGAGCCAATGTTAGCGATGATTGATATTGGCGATCAGCAAAATCTGCAAATTGCTTTTTCTACCGCTGAGGCCCTGGCGATTCCACTCGAAAAGGCCGGTTTTAAGGCCGGTGATATTAACGGCAATCAATGGGACGTATATCAGGGCACGTTAAGCACGCTTAAGCTTGGCGAACGCATGTTTTCAGACGTTAGTTTCAGCAGTTCCCGCGGCGATATCGAAGGTGTGGCAGAGCAAATTTCTACGGATTTTGAGGCGGTTATCGGGTGGGGCTTTCTGCAGGATTATATCGTGGAGTTCGATTACCGAAACAAATTCATCTGCCTGTACGAACAGCCACCGCACGGTTTGCTGCCAACCACGACGCTGGCCTATGAAGATCAGTATGGCCCGCTTATTATCGAGGTGATGCTGGAAGGCAAAATGCAGCGCGTGATGCTGGATACTGGTGCAAGCGTATCGGTGTTTGATCCCCAATTGGTTAAGTTTGGCAAACACAACGAAGTGAGTTTTACCCTTGGCGGCGAGGCGATAACCCTAACCGGTTACGAGCAGGACCTGGCAGTGCTGGCCGATTTAGAGGTAGTCGGTATTCTGGGTAGTGACTTACTGCATCTTTATAAGGTGATTATTAACCCGTTTAATCACCAGATGCACTTTGTTGAAATAAACAAAAAAGCCAGTCACGAGGACTGGCTTTTGATGGTTATGTGCAAGACGATTTACTCGTCGAGGAAGCTGCGCAGCTGTTCAGAACGGCTGGGGTGGCGCAGTTTACGCAACGCCTTAGCTTCGATCTGACGGATACGCTCACGGGTTACATCAAACTGTTTACCCACTTCTTCCAGCGTGTGGTCGGTATTCATGTCGATACCGAAACGCATACGCAGTACCTTTGCTTCACGGGCAGTCAGGCCAGCCAGAACTTCCTGAGTGGCGTCTTTCAGGCTGCCGCCGGTAGCTGAATCGAGGGGCTGAATAATGGTGCTGTCCTCGATAAAGTCACCCAGATGCGAATCTTCATCATCACCGATGGGGGTTTCCATCGAGATTGGCTCCTTCGCAATCTTCAGTACCTTACGAATTTTGTCTTCCGGCATCAGCATGCGCTCAGACAGTTCTTCCGGCGTTGGTTCACGACCCATTTCCTGCAGCATCTGGCGAGAGATACGGTTCAGTTTGTTAATGGTTTCGATCATGTGAACCGGAATACGAATGGTCCGCGCCTGGTCGGCAATCGAACGGGTAATCGCCTGACGGATCCACCAGGTTGCATAGGTTGAGAATTTATAACCACGGCGGTATTCAAACTTATCCACCGCTTTCATCAGACCAATGTTACCTTCCTGAATAAGGTCGAGGAATTGCAGACCACGGTTGGTGTACTTCTTAGCAATTGAAATAACCAGACGTAAGTTTGCCTCAACCATTTCTTTCTTGGCACGACGGGCTTTAGCTTCACCAATCGACATGCGACGGTTGATATCTTTAATGTCGGCAACAACCAAACCGGTTTCTTGCTCAACCTGAGAAATCTTGCCAACACTGCGCTCGATTTCTTCTTTGTACGACTGTAACAAGCCAGCATAAGGTGCGTTGCCAGACAGAATCGTATCCAGCCATGCGGTAGACGTTTCGTTACCGGCGAAAGCTTTGATGAAGTCTTTCTTCGGCATTTTGGCGTGCATGACGCAGTACTTCATTACCAGACGTTCCTGGATGCGTACGCGGTCCATCATCTCACGCATATTGCGAACCAGACGATCGAACTGTTTTGGCACCAGGCGGAATTCTTTAAAGATGTCGCTCAGCGCGTTAATTTCTTTACGCGAATCGGCGTGAGTACGACCTTTTGTTTCAATGACCTTGCGGGCAACCTGATACTGATCGCGTAATTCTGCAAACTTCTGACGAGCTTCTTCCGGATCAACACCGGTATCATCTTCGTCATCATCATCGTTGTCGTCATCATCGTCATCATCTTCGTCGTCCAGCTCTTCCTGAGAAAGTTCTGAACCAACGTGTGTGGCGGTGGGGGCGAGGTCTTCTTCGTTATTCGGATCAACAAAGCCAGAAATGATATCGCTTAAGCGAATTTCTTCTGCTTCGTAAAGGTCCCATTGATCGAGCAGGTAAGTAATGGCTTCAGGGTATTCTGCAACAGAACACTGAACCTGATTAATACCGTCTTCGATACGTTTGGCGATTTCGATTTCGCCTTCACGGGTAAGGAGTTCTACGGTACCCATTTCACGCATGTACATGCGGACCGGGTCGGTGGTACGTCCAATTTCGCTTTCAACAGTAGCCAGCGCTTGTGCTGCCGCTTCTGCAACTTCTTCGTCAGTGGTGGTTTCCTGCATTAACAGTTCATCGGAATCCGGTGCTGATTCTGCTACCTGGATACCCATGTCATTGATCATGCGGATGATATCTTCTATCTGATCCGAATCGACAATGTCTTGAGGCAGATGGTCGTTGACTTCAGAAAACGTCAAATAACCTTGTTCTTTACCTTTCGCAATCAGGAGTTTAATCTGAGACTGCTTGCTTTGCGCCATATACCCTACACTTTTCAAAAATTAACCATTGCAATATGACCCGTCCAAATGTAAATCTATGACGGACCGAGGTAATAACGTTACAACTTACCTACGGTAGACTGCTTTTGTTGGTTTACGTTTAATTGCCTGCCCATTGCGACGACGGCAGCGAATTACACAGTATAACAGAAACACGGTTATTTTGACTACTACGGCGGCTACTTTTACCGCATCTAATTTTGCTGATAAGCCTTTCAAAACTTGCCGGTTCTGCTGTAAATGTGGTGCTAATTCGCCGTTAACTGGTCTGTCGGTCGCAGGCCCGTTGCCTGCGATTAATGCCGAAGTCTGCTCCGGGTTCGTTGTTGCTTAGGTTTAAAGCCTTCACCGCAACTTTCAATACTTATACCCAATGCATATATTGCTGTGATGAATTAACTGCTTTGCCGTTCCCGCATGAGCATATTTAATTCCTGTTTTTCGTCACTACTAAGCGCCTGAATTCTTGATTTTGACAACAATTGGTCAATGCGGCTATCGAAATGCCAGTCTAACAGGCGGGCAAAGCAGTCCCGAAATACCCTTTGTGCGTCGGCCTCATCAATGAAGTGCTCCTGCACGAGTAACCGACCCAGACTCTTTGAATAAGGGTGCTCGCGGAAGTTTTCAACCACTTGTGCAGTTTTAGCCTGCGGATGGCTGGCACAAAAACTGAACACATCCTGTAAAACATTGAGGCCGGCAATCCCTGAACCGTTGAGAAATTCAGGCTGTACGGAATCACTACACTCTGCTGCCAGTGACGGATGTTCCAGCAACAATCTAATCATTACACTTATCGGCGACAGGCGGGTTTTATTGATATTGCCGCCGTCATTTTTTTGCTGTCTGGGGGCCGCTGAACCAGGGCTGGCATTGGCGGCGCGAATATCCCTATCGAGCTTAAAACGGTCGTACTCACCTACGTGTTTGCTGAGTTCTTCACTCAGCATCAGCTTTTGTTGTTCGCCGGCTACCTGGTCTATCAGTGGCTGGGCGGCTGATTTCAGGGCAATTTTACCTTCCGGGGTACCAACAGAATGCTGCTTAAGTAAGGCATCAAAGAAAAAGGTCGATAGCGGCGTTGCCCTGGCGACCATTTCCTCAAAGGCTTCCTGACCAATCTGACGTACCATGGTATCAGGGTCTTCGCCATCCGGCAGAAACAGGAATTTTAATTGTACGCCATCCTTTAAGGCTGGCAGGGCATTTTCCACCGCGCGCCATGCAGCATCTCTACCAGCCCGGTCGCCATCGTAACAACACACAATTTCCTGCGTACCACGCATCAGCATGGTCATATGATCCTGAGTGGTCGCGGTACCGAGTGCAGCGGTGGCATACTGGATGCCATACTGACTTAGCGCTACCACATCCATATAACCCTCAACCACCATGATGCGCTGTAAGTTACGTTGCTGGCGGGTTTGGTAGTAGCCAAACAACTCGTATCCTTTATGAAAGATACGTGTTTCCGGTGAGTTCAGGTATTTCGGGCCATTGCCTTCCATAATCCGGCCACCAAAGCCACACACCCGGCCACGCTTATCACGAATCGGAAACATGATCCGGTCGCGAAAAAAATCATACTGTTTGCCGTTGTCGTTTTGGTTTACCAGTTTAAGATCGAGTAACTGTTTTCTTAACGCGTTGTCGGTACCAAAGGTTTTGAGTACCGCATCCCAATCCGGCGGCGCGTAACCAATTTCCCATTGCTTAACAATTTCGCCAGACAAACCGCGCTGCTTGAGATACTCCACCGCTTTACTGCCCTGGGCATGGTGTTTAAGCTGATGCTGGAAAAAGCGTGTGACCTTTTCCATTAACTGGAAGTCTGACTCGTTCTGCTGCTTCTCTTTGTTACTGGTAAAACGACCTGAACCTTGCTCCCTTGGCACTTCCAGGCCGTGCATCTTCGCCAGTTCTTCAATAGCTTCAACAAACTCCAGCCGGTCATAGTCCATCAGAAACGAAATGGCATTGCCATGCTCACCACAGCCAAAGCAGTGATAAAACTGTTTATCCTGGCTTACGGTAAAAGAGGGCGTTTTTTCGTCGTGGAACGGACAGCAGGCTGAATAGTTTTTCCCCGCTTTTTTGAGCCGGACACGGCTATCAACAATTTCAACGATGTCGGTACGGGCCAACAGGTCGTCGATAAATTCGCGAGGGATTTTACCTGCCATAGATTGTACTACGCTGCCATGAAGTATTGGATTGCGGATACTTTATCAGGATATGTGGTAAGCGCAACGATCTGCGCCGCTACCATAAATGCCAGCGTGGGTTGGGTAATTTACCCTAAACGCTGTTTGATTTGGGCGCTCAGTGCGCCCATATCGGCCCGGCCTTGTACCTGGGGTTTTAACACACCCATCACCTTACCCATATCTTGCATGCCGCTGGCACCGGTTGAAGTCATAGCTTCATCGATCAGCACGGCAATTTCCTCTTCTGTAAGAGGCTGGGGCAGGAAAGACTCGAGTTCGACAATCTCTGAGCGCTCAGTTTGCGCCAGGTCTTCACGACCTGCCGAATCGTACTGCGCGGCAGCATCCTGGCGTTGTTTAACCATTTTGGTTAACACTGCCAGGATATCAGAATCGCCTAAAGTTACCTGCTCATCGATTTCTTTTTGCTTAATAGCTGCTAACGCCATGCGAATAGTGCCAAGACGGACCTTGTTTTTTGCCCGCATTGCATCTTTTTGTGCATTTTTTAAATCGTCAATTAGCGCCATAAGTTACTCAGTCGATAGTTGCTTACAGGTTTTTTGCTGCATGTTATTGCAGCTAAACTGGACTAAAGGTGTATTAGTACAGTTTTACGCGACGTGCGTTTTCGCGAGCCAGCTTTTTCAGGTGACGCTTTTTAGCAGCTGCTTTCTTGCGCTTACGTTCCCAAGTTGGCTTTTCGAAAAATTCACGACGACGAACTTCTGACAGAACACCGGCTTTTTCACAAGAACGCTTAAAACGACGCAGTGCTACGTCAAATGGCTCGTTTTCTCTAACTTTAACGATAGGCATTAAAAATTCACCTCAAAACTTAACAGGATGTCCGGGTTAAAATAGGTACTTTTAAACCACCCGGGTTAAAAATGGTGCGAAATTCTAATCATTCACGCCCAGGATGTAAAGTCTTAGTGTTAAAAAAATAGCCAAAACGCCCCATATAATACACCCAATGCACCGTAGTGGCCTGAATTCACCAATTCGGTTAAACTTCGCTGCCAGTCACCCCTGCTAAATCTGATCAACTAAAGGCAAACAGAACACTATGCGCGTATTAGGTATTGAGACATCCTGTGATGAAACCGGTATTGCTGTTTATGACGACGAACAGGGGCTTCTGTCGCATACCTTATATAGTCAGGTTAAGTTGCACGCCGATTACGGTGGCGTAGTTCCCGAGCTGGCATCCCGAGACCATGTGCGCAAAATCGTCCCGCTGATTCAAAAAGCGTTGAGCGATGCAGGTTCCTCTTCTGATGATATCGATGGTATTGCCTATACCCGCGGGCCCGGCCTGGTTGGCGCATTACTGGTGGGCGCCTCAGTAGGACGTTCGTTAGCCTATGCCTGGAATGTGCCGACCATTGGCGTGCATCATATGGAAGGGCATTTGTTAGCCCCCATGCTGGAAGATAACCCGCCGCCGTTTCCTTTCGTTGCGCTGCTGGTGTCTGGCGGTCATTCCATGCTGGTGCGCGTAGATGGTATCGGCAGTTATGAATTACTCGGTGAGTCTATCGACGACGCCGCCGGTGAAGCCTTTGATAAAACGGCCAAGCTGCTGGGGTTGGATTATCCGGGTGGGCCGCTGCTGGCAAAGTTGGCCGATCAGGGTGAAGGCGGCCACTACAGTTTTCCGCGCCCGATGACCGACCGCCCTGGTCTGGACTTTAGCTTCAGTGGCCTTAAAACCTTTGCTGCCAATACTATTCGCGACGCCGACGGCAGTGATCAAACCAAGGCCAATATTGCCTTTGCTTTTCAGGAAGCGGTAATCGATACCCTGATTATTAAGTGTAAAAGGGCACTTAAACAAACCGGACTGAAACGATTGGTGATAGCCGGGGGCGTGAGTGCCAACACTTCGCTACGTACTGCCATGACCAAATTAATGCAGGATATCAACGGCGAAGTGTATTACCCGGGCTTAAGTTTTTGTACCGATAATGGCGCAATGATAGCGTATGCAGGCTTGCAGCGACTCAAAGCAGGTGAAACCACTCCTCTGTCAGAATCGGTAGTTCCTCGCTGGCCGCTTGATTCGTTAACACCAGTGTCATAAAAAAGGTGTTATCTTATGCTTTTTAATTGATATCAAAGCCTTTTATGACATTTTTTAGCTGGCGCAGTCTACTTGGCTGTCTGATCTTCGTAAGCCTGAATGTACATGCTGAACGCCCGGAACAGCATGTGGTATTAATCTCAATCGATGGCTTCCGCCACGACTATATCGAAAAGCATCAGGCCCGGGCGATGGCCAGTATTGCCGCTCGCGGTGTGCGAGCTGAAAGCATGCAGCCGGTGTATCCAGCCAATACTTTTCCTAATCATATTTCACTGCTGACTGGCCTGTTGCCGGTTAATCACGGTATTGTGAATAACCGTTTTTACGATAAAAGCCGTCATGCTTACTACTCCATGGGGGAAGCGTATAAAGACAGCACCTGGATCACGGCGATGCCGTTCTGGAATCTGGTGGAAACTCATGGTTACCCTGCAGCCACTTACTTCTGGCCGGAGTCAGACGCACGGATTGGCGGGCAGCTACCCTCTTATCATTTTCACTATTCTAAATATTCAGATTATCAGCAGCGTGTTGATCAGATTATTGAATGGCTGAGCTATCCGGATGCCAGCCGACCGGTGTTTATCGCCGGCTATTTCTCGTTAATTGATACCGTAGGGCACGATTATGGCCCGGATGCACCGCAGACTTTTGCAGCGGTACAAAAAATTGATGCGCTGATTGGCCAGTTGTATGAACGTATTCAGGCCTTGCCAATTAAGGTCAACCTGATCCTGGTGTCTGATCACGGCATGAACGCAGTAGATACCAGCCGGATAATTTATCAGGACGAGCTGAATATCAGCGATGACTTTCTGGTGCTCAACGAAGGCGAACAAATACTGTTGTACGCCAAAGACGGCGTTAGCGAGGCGGCCGTTAAAGCGCAGGAAGAGGCGTTGCGCGCATTGGCGTTACCCGGTGTAAAAGTGTTTGATGAGCATCAACGAAAGCATTATCACATGCCGCGTAATCCGCGTACCGGTGATATCATTATTACCATTGATGCGCCGGCCCGTTTTGCCAGAAATAAAGACAGTCGTATCGGCCCCGGCGGTCATGGCTATTTGCCTGAACATCCGGATATGGGCGCCACTTTTGTTGCTGCAGGTCCTGCTTTCAAACAGGGTGCACGACTGCCGCGCTTCAGCAATCTGGAAGTATACCCGGCTTTGGCTAAAGTGCTGGGGCTTGAGTTGCTCCGTCCCATCGACGGCAAACTGGATGTGCTCAATCAGGCGCTGGCGGAACAATAACCAAGAGGTCTTGATAATGAGTAAGTCTTACCCTGAAATTACCCAACGTATTTCCAGTAATTTAAAAGCGTTACGCAGTGACATCAGCGATACCATGCAGGGATTCTCTGCTATGGCGCAAGCCGCTACCAAAGACGGCGTGCTGGACAAGAAGACCAAAGAACTCATCGCCCTGGCAATTGGCGTATCTACCCGCTGTGACGGCTGCATCGGCTTTCACGTTAAAGCGCTGGTAGAACTTGGCGCAACCAAACAGGAAATTGAGGAAACGCTGGGCATGGCGGTTTATATGGGCGGTGGCCCGTCACTGATGTATGCCGCAGATGCCATGCTGGCTTATGAACAGTTCAGTGAAGCCAGCGCTTAATCACTCTTGCCGGTTGCACCGGCTTGCATAGCCTGTCGATAGGGCCGGTGGGCCTGGCCATTGATTATGTGCTGGTGTGGGGAGCTTTGTTCCTTGCGCTTATCTGGCTTCGTCTGGTAGTAAAAGAAAAGCCACTACGCGCGCAGGTGGAAAACACCCTGTTCAGTGTTTTTGTGGCGGCACTCCTGGGCGCCAGAGCCGGATTTATCTGGCGTATGTGGCCCCAGTATCAATCTGACTGGCTGGCCATGCTGGATATTCGCGATGGCGGCTTTGTGCCCCAGGCCGGGTTGATAGCCGGGGCACTGGTGCTGATATGGCGCGTTCATAAACTGCCCGTTACCCGCAATGCCTCAGTGAAAGTTGTTCTGCTTACCGCCGCTTGTATGCTGCCGGTTTATATTGGGATTAACTGGGTAAATCGCAGCGCGACCATGCCGTTACCTGTGGTGCAGAATAATGCTCTTCAAACGGTAGACTTTGCAGCCTTTACGGATAAGCCCATAGTACTGAATGTGTGGGCTACCTGGTGCCCGCCATGTCGCCGCGAAATGCCAGTGCTTGAGCAGGCCCAGCAAAACTACCCTAACTTGCATTTTATTTTTTTAAATCAGGGCGAGTCGGCCGCCGAAGTTAATGAATTTCTTAGCAGCCAGGGCCTTAAACTCGAAAATGTCTTGCTTGATTCCAGCGGAGCGGTAAGTGAAGCTTTCGGCGTGGCTGTATTGCCCACCACGCTGTTTTACTCTCCACAAGGTAAGTTGCTGTATCGTCATGTCGGCGGTGTCTCAACAGCAAGCCTTGATTACGCGTTGCAACAGATTACGCAAAGCACGCCTGAAGAGTAACGACTACTCGTTGGCTTTGCCTTTATCCCAGACTTTACTCTCTTCGCCTTTGAGCAAGCGCTGAATATTTTCTTTGTGCCTGAATATGATCAGCACCGACAGCATGGCCACCGGTATGGTGTAAATGGGCTTGATAAACCAGGTAAACACTGGCGCCAGTAACACGGTAACAATAGCGCCCAGTGAAGAATATCCCCAGATAAACACCACAACCGCCCAGCTGGCAATCAGCGAACCGGCCAGCGCTGGTCCAATTGGCAACATAGCGCCAAATGCCGTAGCGACGCCTTTACCGCCGGCAAAATTAAAATAGAGCGGGAAGATATGACCAAGACAAGCAGCAATGGCAATAAAACCCAGGGCCACCGGGGCAAGCCCCATAAAATAGGCCGAATACACCGGAATGGTACCTTTTAATACGTCGATAACCAGCACCAGCAAAGCCGGAACACGGCCACCGAGGCGGTAAACATTGGTGGCACCGGGGTTGCCAGAGCCATGTCGGCGCGGATCGGGTAATCGAAAAGCACGGCTGACCAATACTGCACTGCTAACAGAGCCTATCAGGTAGGCAACGCCAATCATTAACAGACTGAGTGCAATCAAGCCAATGCTCCAACTATGTATGAAAAGTGTGCACACACTACTAGAATATCGCCCGCAAAGCCAGACATTGTGACGCTATGTGTGACAGTTATAAAGCGTGCTAAGAGCTGGCCGGACTGGCCATGATTACCGGGATCGCGTAATCTGCAACGCCAATGCTATACTCGCAAAAAATGAGTTTTAAGGTGCAGCAAACAATGCAGCAAATATTTATCGAAGGGCTGGAAGTGCCCACCCTGATAGGCGTATATGACTGGGAACGCACGCAAAATACGGTATTAATCGTCGATTTGTTAATCGATGCCGACCTGAGCGCAGCTATGCAGTCAGACGATGTGGCCCACACTATCGATTATGCAGCGGTTGCAGAAACCGTTAAGCAGGTGGGTAGCGACTCTTCCTTTGAGTTACTTGAGGCGTTTGCCAATGCCATTATCCGTGCTGTTTGCCAGGCGTTTGAGGTACAAAAACTGGTACTGACGATTGAAAAACCGGGGATATTACCCGATGCCCGTAAGGTCGGTATCCGTATTACCCACGAGGCAGGCAAATAAAGTGAGCCTGCATCAGGTTTTTATTGGTATTGGCTCAAACATTGAGCGTGAGTTTCATACCCGCGAAGCTTACCGGTTGCTGCACCAGTACTTTGACAACGTGGTGGTATCGCCGGTTTATGATTGCCCGGCAGAGGGCTTTGACGGGCCGGGGTTTTACAATTGGGTGGCGCGAGTGGATACCAGCTTATCGCTGGAGGCTATTTATCAGTTATTCAAACAATTAGAAGCCGAATACGGCCGAAAAGACTGGTATAAAAAGCACTGTTCACGCACAATGGATTTAGATTTATTGTGCTTCGATCAAATGGTGTGCGATGCACCGGTGACGCTGCCCAGAGCGGAAATTCTACAGCGCGCGTTTGTACTGCGACCGCTGGCTGATATTGCCCCGGATATGCGCCACCCGGTAGTAGGAAAAACTTTCTCGCAACTCTGGCAGGCCTTTGATCATAGCAAACAGCCAACCACACCTATCGATTTTACATGGAGTTCACCCCAGGGATGACGCTTTTCGAAATTATTGTTCTGGCCATTATCCAGGGCCTTACCGAATTTTTGCCTATCAGTAGTTCTGCCCATTTGATTTTACCTGCCGAAGTGCTCGGCTGGCGTAATCAGGGCCTGGCATTTGATGTAGCTGTACATGTGGGCAGTTTACTGGCGGTAATGATTTACTTCCGTAATGACATCCTGCAAATGACAGGGGCCTTTTTTAAGCACGGGTTCAGCAAACAACAAACCACCGACAGCAAGCTTGCGTGGTTTGTAGTCATCGGCACTATTCCGGCGGTGATAGCAGGCTTTTTATTGAAAGACCTGATCGAAACCCATGCGCGTAGCGCTGCTGTAATTGCTACTACAACAATCCTGTTTGGCTTACTACTGTGGTACGCCGATGTAAAAGCTAAGCATGTGCAGAAGTTGGAACAACTGACACTACGTCAGACCATTACCATTGGCCTGGCCCAAATGCTGGCGTTAATTCCGGGTACATCCCGTTCTGGTATTACCATGACAGCGGGTTTAATGTTGGGCCTAAACCGCGAAAGTTCGGCACGCTTTTCGTTTTTACTGTCTATTCCGGTGATCCTCGGTGCCGGTTTATTAGCAGTAAAAGACCTGCTCGAAGCTAATGAAGCAGTGGATTGGTCGGCGTTACTATATGGTGCAGGCTTTTCCTTTGTTAGTGCCTATCTGTGTATCTTTTTGTTCCTGAGCTGGATAAGCCGCATCGGTATGTTACCGTTTGTGATATACCGCTTACTGCTTGGCGCCGTGCTGATTGCCTTTATATTCTGGTAAGCCCTGTATCGATTTGATGGAGATAACAAATGGCTGAAACTATTTTTGATAAGATTATTGATAAGTCTATCCCGGCAGATATTCTGTACGAGGACGACAAGGCGTTAGCCTTCAAAGATATCAATCCGCAGGCACCGATTCATTTTCTGGTCATTCCTAAAAAGCAGATTGCCACCATTAATGACATCAGCGAAGAAGATGAAGCGGTGGTTGGCCATCTCTACACAGTAGCAGCCAAACTGGCTCATGAGATGGGCTTTGCCGAGGAGGGTTACCGCGCGGTAATGAACTGTAATGAGTTTGGTGGCCAAACCGTTTATCACATCCATTTACATGTTCTGGCCGGGAAAATGATGGGCTGGCCTCCATACACAGATAAACCCAAGCATTTGGAGTAACAAAAAGCTAAAGCTTTTTGTTATCCCGGAAGCGTCAAAGGCGCTATCCGGGATCTCCTGAGAAGGCTGACTAACCTAAACAGTATCGCTTTTTTTCTTCCGGAAGCGCCAAAGGCGCTATCCGCTTTATATCTTGTCATCCCGGAAAGGACGCAGTACTTATCCGGGATCTCCTTGACTGATATTGTGGACTAAAAAATACTGCTCTCTGCTTAACTACAGAATGTAGGCACTTCCACCACCATTCATTTCTCCACATTTTGTCGGGGTGCCGACTGCACCCAGAGGGGAGGTGGCTCCCCTCTGGACACCCCCAGTTCTTTAATCGCGAAGTAGCATACTTAGACCGGGCAGATAAAACCTATCGGCCAGAGCGGGCGTCCTGCCCGCACTGGCCGGAGCCGTCATCCATGACGCCTCTACGCTTTTACTTAATCTGCCCGGCCTCAGTATTTCGCAATACAAAGAACCAAATAAAAAGCAGGTTGTTTTAATCTGATAATAGAATTTATCCCTTACTGTCATACCGGCCTTGAGCCGGTATCTTCTAAACAGTCTTTCACGGCTGACTAGTCTTTTTAAAACAGGAATGCTGCTCAGGAGATCCCGGATATTTCCTGCGGAAATTCGAGATGACGATGATTTATTAGAATCATAAAATATCCTGTCATCCCGGAAAGGACGCAGTACTTATCCGGGATCTCCATCGTGCAATCGTAGGCTGTAAAAGCACACCTGTTCAGGCATTCAACTTCCAAAAACTGTCTTATTTGAATCTACCCTTCATACCAGTTTTGAACTAGCGTCACCTGCGGATACTCCAGGTCGATATTCCAAGCCGGTTTATAGTTAGTAGAACAGCAGGCCAAGTGAAAGAGCCAGTGATATCACGCCCAATCCGCACATTTCATATGCTGATTTTTTATTAATGGTGAAAGGGTGTGTCGTGAAGTACTTTTCGAGTTGTTGAAGAACGTTAATGATTGTCGTAGCTGAAAAGCTGCCCTTAAAATTAAACGATGATTCGTTTTTTGAATCCTTGAATTCATATCCAATGGCGCCGGGCAGGGTTGGCACTTTGATAATTCCGGGTTGCTCACAATAATTCAGCTGGTTATGAGCCAATGCATTTTTAAGTGCCGGCGAAAGGTCATCAGCCAGACCTATAACCTGGTATGACCGCCTTAGTTGCCAGCATTTAGCACCTAGATAAATGATTAGCGCCAGCAGTATAATTTCTTTGCCTTCTACACTACTGGTTTGCCAAACTCGAATTGCTTCCCGCACTGCTAGAACCAGGTTTATCAGCAGGGCAAAGCTGAACAGCAGACCGCTTGAGACAATAAAAGGCCGTTTGGTGGAAAGTACCCGCCAGCCCAAATAGATATAATAAAGCGACATTGCGAGTAGAAATAGTGCTGCGATTTGTTTCATACAGGACTCCTTGTCAGATGGAATCGGCCTGAATGATCAGGCCAGATGTTAACTAGCAGACTGTGTTCCTTGTCTGCCTGAACGCGGGCGATATACCACCCCGGTAGATTAATAGTTACCGGGATGAATATAAGTGCCAGGTTTTTCCTTATAAACCGAGTTGTGTTTTTCCCTGCTCAAATACAATATCAACCGGAATACTGGCCGCTTTTAATCGGGCCAGATCGGCTTCCAGTTGAGGCTTAATAATACCTTTATCCGCAACCAGCTCAGCTACGCCATCGTAATCGCCATTGCCTTGCAGGGTAAGGATGAGCTCAGATAAGGAAGAAACCGCTTCCGACATTTTATCCATATTTACGCTGTACAGGCCGTCTTCATTGCGGTCAAAAGCGCCCATGGTGGCGAAATAGTTAAACCGAATCATATTGGCCTTGCCGTGGGCACTGGATGCACCAAAGCGCACTGAACGGAAGATACCCGCCATAAAGGTAACGTAATAATCTTCCAGGGTGCCCTCGGTTATTTCACCTTTTTCCAACAGGCTCTGGACCATGTACAGACCCAGAATATCGGCTTTTCCTTCTTCCAGTGCCGAGGCGTGCTCTTTAAGAGCAGCCCGAACGGTGCCTTTATCGGTAATAGTGTTTTTGATCCCCAGACCATGGGCCACCTCGTGGAACATGGTGTTGGCAAAAAAGGCGTTAAAGGTAATGTGTTCGCGTTGTTCAGGGGCAATTAGTACCTCTGAAATGGGCTTAAGAATATGATCAAACTTGGCCTGCATCGCATTTTTCAACTGCAGGCGGCGGGTGCCTTTAGCAAGCTGAACCCGCTCATCATTGGGCAGGTTGATGGCGATGGTTTTGCTACCGGCATTTGAGTGCCCGGCATAATAAATCACATCATAAGCATTAAGATCGGCATCCGATCCGGGAGTTTCCTGCTTGTAGGCCTCATCGACTGGCAATCCTTCTTGTAGCTCAGGCAGGAATTGAGCATATTTTGCTAATCGCTCGCTCCACGCCATATCTTTGATTAGTACATAAGATTCAAAGGCGGCGCGATAGCCATAGAGTTGGTCTTCATAGGTTTCGATGGGGCCAATCACCAGCTCAATGGGGTTGGTCTTCATATCCATCCAGGCCATGTCCGATGCGTAATAATCATCGCTCAGCAACGCTTCGGCACGCAGTTTCAGGTAGTTTGCGAAGGTCTCATTATCTGCCAGTTCAGATGCCTGTTTAAGTAAAGCTGCGGCTTTTGTCAGCTCTGCCTGATATTTCTCAGAATAGGGCGTGGCAGTTAAATCGCCGCTTTCAGTGCGTTCGACCACTGAGTAGAGGCCATCTTTATCGGCAAACTCGGCCGCTGCGAACTCCGCTTTGGTCATGTCCTGAGGGTAAAACTCAGCGCCGGCGGCTTTTTCGCCGTAGCCACTCAGGTACGGCGCATCACCATTTAAGCGATCCCAGGGACCATAGTTAATGGCCGCAAAAGCTTTGAGTTCCTCATTGCTAAACTGCTGCAGAAATGCTTTTTTATCGCCAAAAAAGGCCTGTTTCCAGAACAGGTCATCCATAATTTCAGAGGCGTCTATTAACTTGCTGAGCATTTGTTTTTGGTTATCACTCAAGTGGGATAAATCAGCCGTTAGCGGGACCTGGTGATAGATCCCCAGGCGACTGTCATCAACCAGCAATTCGGGCGCCGTTGCCTGAGTTGTTGATTGCGGTGACTGTGGCTCTGAACAACCAGCGAAAAGAAGTGAACTGGCCAGGGCGGTGAGGGCAAATGTTTTTTGCAGTGCTTTGCGCATATTGATTCGTCCGTCGTTTAATAAAAGTTGTTGTTATTGTTTAGCATTTTTATCCGTGAAACTGATTCTACCGCTATCTTTAATTTCGCAGGGCAATTTTTAATTAGCTGCCCGGGCGGTGAAAAGCAGAAACTCTCCCTAGCATAACCAAGCCGTAAAGCAGATGCTATACTCAGTTAAGCAACTAAATTTCTTTTGCCGACCGCACGAAAATTCCCTGAAAGTCATTTTTTCTTTATCCGGACTGGTCGCATGACAGAAATTTGAACTATGTTATGGTTATACAACAGCAACAAACATTGATTTTCAACAATATAAAAGGCAGCGCGCTCCGTTACTGTTAACCGCAACGGATGCGAGAACACACTGACCATCGACAAAGGTAGGAATATGTCTACACAAAATGCGCTACTCACCATTCTGGTTGAAAAGATTAAAAACGATACGTTGGTGCTGCCAACGTTACCCGCTGTGGCGTTAAAAGTGCGCAAAGCCGCAGATGATCCGGATATCAACTTACAGGATATGGGTGAGGTGATTGGCCAGGATCCATCGCTGAGTGCGAGGATGATCAAGATTTCAAACAGTGCCTACATGGGGCGAGCGGTTAAAGTAACCTCTATCTCGCAGGCTGTTACCCGCATTGGTCTGAGACAAATCAAAAACATTTCAACCGCGCTGGCAATGGAACAACTGTTCGTTTCAAAAAACGAGCTGGTTGGCGAGTACATGAAAAAAGAATGGGCAAACACCGTCGAAGTGGTGGCCAATGCCATGGCAGCACTGCAAATGTATATAGCTCGCACGAAAAAGCGCGACCTTAGCATTGATACCATGACGCTGATGTCATTAATTCACAGTATTGGTGTATTGCCTATTTTGACCGAGGCGGAGCGTCACACTGAGGTTTTTGCCAGTCCAAGTTTCCTCGATGACGCCATTGACAAACTGGCCCCTAAAGTGGGCGGTAGCATTATGCGAAGCTGGGAGTTTGGTGAAGACTTTGTTGTGGTAGCTGAGCGCTGGCACGATCTGGCTTATATTCCTGAAAAGCTCGGCTATATCGACTTTGTCAGAGTGGGCGCGGCATTAGCCGGGCAGATAGACAGTAAAAAAGACGCCGTCCTTAACCTGGCCATTCAGCGTGGCGTGGTGGAAGATGTAAACTCATTGCTGTCTGACGACTTTGCTGAAATGCGGGCGGCGGCTAAGCAAATCTTTGCCTGATCCCCGGGGGCCAGTTTAACGGCCCCGTTTATATTTTTAAGACTTCGCCGGCTGTTTCCATTGAGGATGCAGCCAAAGCGTTATTACTCCCGCAAGTAGCCCCCAAACCGGTGCACTAATTCCTGCCAGGCTTAATCCTGACGCACTGCATAGCAAGGTGAGTATTGCTCCCTGCCTGAATTGCGCATCCTGCAAACAGCGCAACAAGCTTGACTGTAGGGTGGATAACAGCGCAATGCCCGCCAGTAAGCTGGTTACCACCTGCGGCATCTGAGTAAAAATCAATGTAATGGTGACCGCAAACAGGCCGGCAAGACAATAGCCAACCCCGGCCACTACGCCTGCCAGATAACGCTTGGCCGGGTTTTCATCCACATTGTCGGCCATGCAAATAGCAGCGGTTATCGCCGCCAGGTTAATCATGAAACCGCCAAACGGGGCACTCAAAAGCTGCACCAGTGCGATGCCAGTTAATACAAACCGGTTGTCTGGCTTATAGCCATGGCTGTGTTGAATACTGATCCCCGGCAGGTTTTGCGACAAGGTAGTAATGAGAAAAAGCGGCAGACCAATACAGATAAGTGCGGCGCCATTGAAAGCCGGCATAACCCACTCTAGCGCCGGCAGGGCAAAGCGGATTGGCTTGCTGCTGGTGCCGGTTAGCATCAGTGCGGCCAACGCTGCAACCACCAGTAAAACCAGCATCAGGTAACGGGGAAACCAGCGACTGCCAAGCAGGTAAATCAGAATAAACAGCATACTCAGCAACGGATAGTCCTGAGCGCTGCTAAAAACACCCAGACAGTAGGGCAGTAAGATGCCTGCCAGCATAGCGGCGGATAGTGCCGGGGGAATACGTTCAATGCCGCGCATCAGTAAACGACTGCGTGCAGCCAAAAGGCTAAGGAGCCCGGCAAATAAAAAGGCACCGGTAATCTCAGCCAGTGAGAAATCACCTGCGGTAGAAATTAAAAAAACTGCGCCGGGCGTCGACCATGCCGTAATCACCGGCATTTTAAAACGCCACGAAAAAAACAGGGTGCTCAGGCCCATTGCCAGACCAAGCACCAGTAACCAGCTTATCAGTTGAGATTCGCTGGCGCCGGCCTGTCTGGCCGCTTCGATCACTATAACCACCGAGCTACTGTAACCCACAATTACAGAAGTGGAGCCGGCGGCTATATGACTAAGCTGAAGCGAGCGATTGTGTTTCATGGCCAAATTTACCTGTGTATTTAATTATTCTTGTGCGTTATAACGTACAAGTAAAGTTAATATAGCATTGTGCGCTATAGCGCACAACTGGTGGGCCAATCAATTGTCAGTGTGAAGGTCTGAACAAAAGTCGTTTCTATTCGTTGGGGCAGGGTTTACTGTGATCGATTGATGTATACTGTCAGCACAGGCAGCAGCTAATTGCCAAAACTCCCAATCAAACCTAAAGGAAACCGCCGATGCTTAAGGACAAGCAATGAGTCAGCAGATATCACCAGCCAACCGCATTATAAGTCTTGATGCGCTGCGAGGCGTTGCCTTGCTTGGCATTCTGATGATGAACATTATTGCTTTTGCGTATCCTAGGGCGCTTTATGATAATCCTTTCGCACTGGGGCCGTTAAGCCCCGTAAATGAGTGGCAGTGGTTCCTGGCAGAGGTGTTCTTCGCAGAAAAATTTTACGCCTTGTTTGCTGCTTTATTCGGCGCAGGTATTGCCATGATGGCAGAGCGCCAGCCCGATCCCATAACTGCTAAGCAGGTGCACTATCGTCGTATGTTCTGGTTGTTGCTGATTGGCTTGCTGCATGCCTATGGTTTGTGGTGGGGAGATATTCTGGTGACCTACGCTATTGGCGGCATGCTGATATTTAAGTGCAGAAATTGGTCGGTGAAAAAGCTATTCGGCTTTGGCTTGTTCCTGCAAAGCATTCTGATGCTGTTGTTATTGCTGGTGTACTACTCCTGGGGCGGCATGTCTGACGGCGAGCAACAGGAGGTTATTCACAGTATCAGCCCGCCATTGGCACAGCTCCAGCAAGAAATAGCCGCCTATCAGGGCAACTGGTGGCAAAGGGCGTCTATGCGGGTTGATACAACACTGGATTTTCATGTTAATGCGCTGATCGCAGTGGAGTTTCGCATGTGCGGCTTAATGCTGGTCGGCATGGCGCTGTACAAGCTCGGAATTTTAACCGCGAGCCGCTCGCTTAAATTTTACCAGCTAAATGGCATACTGGGCGTAATTATCGGCGCTTTGATATGTGGGGCGGGGGCTATGCTGAGTAAACAGAATGGTGTGGTGATACCTGAGTTTATGACTGTGTATCGTTTACCCAATTACTGGGGCGCACTGTTTTTAGCCTGGGGATATGTGTGCCTGGTAATGTGGCTGGTGAAAGTCGCCGGCAATAACTGGCAAGCTGCGGTGATAAATTATCTGGCGCCGGTAGGGCAAATGGCGTTGACCAATTACCTGCTGCAAACGCTGCTCTGTTGTGCCATTTTTTATGGCTGGGGGCTGGGTTTATTTGGTGAGTTACAACGTAGCTCTCTTACCCTGATCGTTTTGGCTATATGGGCCGTGCAGCTGGGCCTCTCACGCTGGTGGCTTAACCGCTTCACCAGTGGGCCTATGGAGCGAATATGGCGCAACCTGACCCAACGCCGCTGGCAACCAGTGCTGCAGCGCAGGGCCCGGCAGGCTGTTTAACTGTCTTTATCGAGGTCCAGCGCTTCGCTCAGGAAATTAACAAAGGCGCACATCTCAGCAGACATCAGACTGAACTCTGCGTCCAGGCGAGCTGCTACCTGATCCTTAGGAATATCCTGGGTTTCTTCTTTGATCCGGTCGGTAAACTTAATGCGTTTTATTGAACCGTCTTCCTGAATGACCGCTTCCAGTGTTTCATCGAAATCGAAAGCCACTTTCTGTACCAGCTTACCGGCATCCAGGTGGAGCTGAATTTCTTCGCTGTCCAGCGGCTGATTTTTACAGCGAATAACGCTACCTACTTCATCGGTAGATTTAAACTCGGCTTCTTCCAGTAACTCAATTTTGGCGGGTGGCTTATCGGTTAACCAGTGAGTCAGTTCACTTTGCAGGCTGTGACGAACCAGCGGAACTACCGGCAAAGAACCCAGGGCCTTACGGACCATGGCCAGAAACGCTTCGGCTTTGCCGTCGGCGCTGGCATCCACAATCACTAAATTATCAGCAATTGAGATAAAACCGTTGGTATAAGAGTTCTTCACAAAGGCCTGGGGCAGCAGGCGGGTAATAATTTCCTGCTTCAGATCCGACTGAGCTTTTTTACCCACCGGTGAGCCGGTTTCTGCCTCAATCTGGGCGACTTTGTCGGCCAGCTCTGAATTGACTACGGAAGAAGGCAGTAAGCGTTCCTGTTTCTTCAGCGTGATCCAGTAACGCAACTGAGTCTGGTGGAATAGCAGGGTGTTCTGGCCGGCGTCGTGTAACGGCGAGACAAAGCCCATGGTGGCACTTTCCTGGCTGCCACAGGGGCGAAAGGCGAGTTCATTTAACGCCGTTTGTAATTCATCATCATTGAGGGCCAGCGGCTGGGTGAGCCGGTAGGCTTTTATATTCTTAAACCACATAAAGAAGATCTGTCATTTTGAAAAGGCCGAAAGGTTAGCAGTGCGCTGGTAACTGCGCAACTACTGCAGGTGATTTTGCCGGCCGCAGAATGTGTATCAGGTTCGGGCCGGGAAGCGGATTTCGTAGCGCAGGCCCTGGCCAGGTTCACTGCTGGCTTCGATATTGCCGTCGAGCGCCTGGGTAACCAGGTTATACATAATGTGAGTGCCCAGTCCGCTACCACCCTGGCCGCGTTTGGTGGTAAAGAACGCATCAAAAAGGTGGCCAAGTTGATCGGTCGGGATACCGCAGCCATCGTCCTGGTAGGATAGTAAGACGTCTTCACCGACCTGTTGCACGGCAATATCAATGTGGCCATCGGGCTTGTTTTCAAAGCCGTGAATAATGGAGTTCATGATCATATTGGTGATGATCTGGGCAATAATGCCGGGCGCTGAGCGGATATACAGGTCATCCGGGCACTGTATATTTACTTTGTGCTGGGTGTGCTTAAACGACGGGCCAAGTGATTGCAAAATCTCATGCAGGTAATTATTTAAATTAAATACCCGCTCTGCCTCGCTGGTCTGGTCTACCGCGACTTGTTTAAAGCTGGTGATCAGGTCAGATGCGCGGTTTAAGTTTGTCAGCAACAGATTAGTGGTTTGTTCCGCCTCATCCAAAAACGAGGCCATGGTTTTATTCGTGAGGGATTGATCCTCATAGTTTTTGCGTACTTCAGCCAGGCGCTCATTAAGGAAACTGGCGGCAGTAACGCCAACGCCGAGTGGCGTGTTTACATCGTGGGCAATACCGGCTACCAGACCGCCCAGCGAGGCCATCCGCTCTGACTCAAGCAGCTGATCCTGAGCCAGCTTAAGGTTTTCCATGGACTGGGCCAGTTCTTTGTTTTTATCCCGCAGCACGTTTTCGATGTACTGACGGTTTTCGTTTTCCTGGCGAAGCTCACGCTGATTAGCAATAAGTTCGTCTTTCTGGCGCTCCAGGTCCAGCATGATCTGACTCAGCGAAGCGGTTTTCTTAGCCACTTCCTGTTCCAGCAAAAGATTCTGGTCGTCGAGTTTTTTATTTACCCGCTGCAGCTCACTTTGCGTGTTTTTCAGCTGTTGCTGGGAGACAATCAGATCATCAATTACCTGATTATAGGAATATTGCAGCAGGCGCAGTTCGTTTTCGTCGTCCAGGGTTAAGTAGATTTTCGACTGCTCCGGGTTATCCGGATTAAACGCACTCATTTTCTGCGTCACTTCCATTAGCGGATCTGACAGCATGCGGCGAAAGGCGGTCATAAACAAAAACACCAGAAAAGCGGTTTTAACAATCGCGTTGCCGATTAAGAAGAAAATTCCCACTTCGATACGGCCGAAAATAATATCGAAGTTGGAGTACAGGGTCACATCGCCCACTGTGGAGGCACGGTTGGAGAATTCAAAAATCAATGGAAAGCTGTAACTGAACAGGCCGCCGTCATGATCCTCCAGTTCGCCGCTGGTGAAGGGCGCGCGAATTTGCGCAATGGTCACGCCTAAATCAGCGATGTAATCACCATTCTCATCGCGAATTTGTACGCCGGTAACTATGGGTAGTTCCATGAGTCCTTCGGCAATCGACTGCGCCTGAGGGATGTTAACTTCCCATATGGCTCGGGTAAGACTGGTGGAGAACGTGTTTTTCAGGGTCTGAAGTTCAGATTCAATGTGGCTTTTGGTGCTGAGGTATTCAGTAAAAATCTGGCCAACGGTCACAATGAAAGTCAGAAAGAAGTATACCGACAACACGCGTGTTAGTAGCTTTCTCGACAATCCTGTCTGAACCGACGCCATCTGATACCTATCTAATAATACTGATGAGTTTTTGAACTCTTTCAAGAATATGTGTTAATTGCTGAATAGACAAGTTCTTAGCCCGAGTTCTTAATGATTAGCGCAATGACCTGATAGCCTTCATATTACGCCAAGCTTTTTTATATTCAAATCATCTTTACATTTTCGCTAACATTTATTTGCCCAGGTAAGTTATCGGGCATATTTATTTACGCAATCATCCCAATAAATCAGGTAATCGCAGTCACAAACTTGACATATAAATGTAATCGTTTAATAAAATTGTCACACACCCTGATAATAATAGCGGCGTTTTGTTATGAGCTGGAAAAAATCTATGTCAAGAAGAGTCTTGTTGGTAGAGGATGAAGCGCCTATTCGCGACATGCTATCTTTTGTGCTGGAACAGTCGGGATTTGAGACTATCGAAGCCGAAGATTACGATATCGCGCAACAAAAGCTGATAGAACCTTATCCTGATTTAATTTTGCTGGACTGGATGCTACCCGGTGGTAGCGGCGTTCAACTGGCCAAAAGCCTGAAGCAACATGAGTTTACCCGGGATATTCCGGTAATCATGCTGACTGCTCGCGGTGAGGAAGACGATAAAATCCGTGGTCTGGATGCCGGTGCGGACGATTACATTACCAAACCGTTTTCGCCCAAGGAGCTGGTGGCTCGTATCAAGGCAGTGATGCGCCGTGTTACACCCACCTCAAATGAGCAACCCATTGAATTCAATGGCCTTAAGTTAGAGCCTATCTCACATCGGGTAATGGCCAATGACGAAGCGCTGGATATGGGGCCTACAGAATACAAGTTACTGCACTTTTTCATGACGCATCCGGAGCGGGTGTATAGCCGTGAGCAATTGCTCGACAATGTTTGGGGAACCAACGTTTACGTTGAAGATCGTACGGTAGATGTGCATATCCGCCGTTTACGCAAAGCCATTGGTGGTCAGGGACACGACGCCATGATCCAAACGGTCAGAGGCGCAGGTTACCGTTTTTCAACTAAGCTTTAATTTGATTTCATCTTTGGGGTAGGTATAGTCTGCCCCATCGTCAGCGCGCAAGAAAGGAACAACCGGGATGTATTACCCCTTTTCGTGGATAAAGTCAGTTGCGCGACTCGTCCTGTTTCTTATCTTCTTTGCGATTATCGGCTGGTATGTGGAAGATATGCTGCTGGCTGTAGCCATGGGCGCCACAGGCTTGTTGCTGGTTAACTACTGGCAGTTATTCAAATTAAACCGCTGGTTGTGGCACAGCCGTAAGATGTCGCCACCCTCGGTCAGTGGATTATGGGAACATATCTACGAAGGGATTTACTACCTGCAGAGGCGTAACCGCAACAAACGCAAGGAGTTGGGCGCGCTGGTTAAACGCTTTCGCGAGGGTTCTGAAGCTTTGCCCGATGCTGCGGTGGTGGTGGATTCCAAAGCCTGTATTATCTGGTGCAACCGCCTGGCCCGCCTGGAGCTGGGCTTGCGTTGGCCGTCTGATGCGGGGCGGCGACTGGATAACCTTATCCGGCACCCTGAATTTATCGAGTATTTTCATGCCGGGAAATATCATTTTCCGATTGAAGTACCGTCACCGCTCAACCCGTTAAAATCTTTCGAATACCGGATCATGCCCTATGGTGAAGAGCACTTGTTGCTGATTGCCCGGGATGTCACGCGTCTGAGCCAGCTCGAGGAAATGCGCAAAGACTTTGTCGCCAACGTTTCCCACGAATTACGTACGCCACTCACGGTTATCAACGGCTACCTGGAAATACTGCCGGATGCCGATGAACAGCTTAATCCGTTTGTGAAAAAAGCTTATCTTGAAATGAGTACCCAGACTCAGCGTATGCAGAGCCTGATTGAAGACCTGCTGGTGTTATCCAGAATTGAAGCAAGCTCCGAGCGCGTGTACGAAAACACTGTGGATATGGCGGCGATGCTTAATCAGGTGAAAATTGAAGCCGATGCGCTGAATAAAGACAAACACCACACCATTGAGTTTCACCTGACTCCCGGAGTGCGTATTTACGGTATTGAAACCGAACTGCGCAGTGCGTGTTCCAATCTGATTTTTAATGCCATCAACTATACGCCGGAAGGCGGCAACATTGACGTGTACTGGTCGGTTACCAAAGCCGGCGTGCGGTTTGCCGTAAAAGATAACGGTGATGGTATAGAGCAGCGCCACCTGTCGCGCCTGACCGAACGTTTTTACCGGGTGGATAAAGCGCGCTCACGAAAAACCGGCGGCTCGGGGCTGGGCTTATCCATTGTAAAACACGTGCTGAATCATCATAATTCAAAACTTCAAATCACCAGTCGGGTAGGGCAAGGCAGCGAATTCTTTTTTGAATTTGATGCCGAGATGATTGCCAGCCAGGAGTAATATGCACAAGTTTGCTTTTCTGTTACTGCTTATCGGAGTTGCCGTAAGTGCTGTAGCCAGTGAAACCGGCTACGAGCGCAAGCCCGGTGTGGCAGGTAATATTACCTCTGTGGGCTCCGACACCCTGGCTAACTTAATGACCCTGTGGTCTCAGGAATTTAAAACTCTCTACCCGGATGTGACCTTCCAGATCCAGGCATCAGGTTCTTCTACTGCGCCGCCAGCGCTTACCGAAGGTACCGCGACCATTGGCCCTATGAGCCGTGATTTAAAGCCCAGTGAGCGGCGCGCGTTTATCCAGGCCCATGGTTACCCGCCTACGGTGATCAAGGTAGCCATCGATGCCATTGCTATTTTTGTTGAACACCGTAATCCGCTTGAAGGATTAACCCTGCAGCAGGTGGATGCCATTTTTTCCGTTACCCGTTATTGCGGCGCAGAGGAACGCATCACCAAATGGTCGCAGTTGGGGATCAGTGACTATGGCGATTCGGCACCAATAAGGTTATTCAGCCGAAACTCGGTGTCGGGTACCTACGGCCTGTTTAAGATTATGGCGTTATGCGACGGTGATTTTACCAAATCGGTTAACGAGCAGCCGGGCTCTGCCTCGGTGGTCTTATCTGTTGCGTCCAGTAAAGGCGGTATGGGATATGCCGCGTATGGGTATAAAACGGCCGGAGTGAAAGCGCTGCCGTTAGGGCATAGCCCTGATAACCTGGTGCCGCTGACCAGCAAAACTGTGCAAAATGAAACCTATCCTTTCAGCCGGTTTTTGTATCTGGTGGTAAATAAAGCTCCCGGCGAGCCATTGCCCAAACTGGAGAGTGAATTTTTGCGTTACGTGCTGTCCCAGCGCGGCCAGCAGCAGGTAGCGCGTGATGGCTACTTCCCTATTCGTGAAGATATGCTGAACCGCCAGATGCGGGTTATTGGTGGAGCGGAGGCCTATTAATGCAAGCGCAGTGGAAGCAGTGGGTACTAACCAATCTGTTACGCAATGTACCGGTAACGCAGCTTTATACCACGTTGCTGGGCGAAGGGTTTGCCCACGCTGAAATTGTCGCGCTGCTGGGAAATAACCTGCCTCCCGCGCAGCAACAGTCGCTGGCCCGCCAATATGCAGCGCGCTACCCCCAGCCGAAATTTATAGCAAAGGGGCTGCCCGGCAATGTACAGCCCGACAATATACAAATAGTAGAAGCCGAGCAGGCACAGCTGTATGTGGTGAAGGATTTCCTGGCGTTGCCGACCTGTGAAAACATCGTGGCGCTGAGTAAACAGCATCTCCGGCCATCCACTATTACCACAGCCAGCACTGAGGCAGATACCGCTTTCAGAACCTCGAGCACCTGTGACTTGGTTAGCCTCGACAGTGAGATCGCCCATCAGGTATCTGCGCACATTATTGATTATTTTGGTTTTGCCAAAGGCAATAACGAGCCTATCCAGGCTCAGCACTATGCGCCTGGTCAGCAATTTAAAGCCCATACGGATTATTTTGAACCCGGTACCAGTGAATACCGCCAGTTTGCCAGTCAGCTGGGACAGCGTACCTGGACATGCATGGTGTATCTGAACGAAGTTGAGGCGGGTGGCGAAACTGAATTTGTTAAACTGGGTAAGTCGTTTACCCCCCACCCTGGTACGGCGGTGATCTGGAATAATTTATTGCCGGACGGGCGACCTAATGCCAATACCCTGCATCATGCCCATCCTGTCATAAAAGGTGAAAAAGTGGTTATCACCAAGTGGTTCAGAGAGGCAGTCTGACCACTGTCATAATTCACCCGAAAATTGTCCATAAGCCCGCAACCGCGCCAGTGCCGGCGGTTTTGCCACTTCAAGCTAGTGTTTAAAAAACAATCATCTACTGACAAATAAGAAACTTTTGTTACAGCCAGATAGTGTAACAAAAGTGTCATTCAAGTCCGGTAGTCTTCTCAGCCATTGAAATAATGACATAAAGTGGTTTTGGAGAATTTTAATGGCTATAAAGCACACATTCAGAGCATCAGCCATTGCAACTGCACTCATTCTGGCAGGTTGTGGTGGGGATATTAATATCAACGAAGGTGATGTGGTAACGAATCCTGCACCAACACCTACGCCAACCCCTACACCAACCCCAACGCCTACACCCACTCCAACGGGTGCAGAAAACCCGTTAGATCAGGGCCTGGCCACTGATGTGTCTTCAGAGTTTCCTGAAATCACCGATAAGCCGGTTTATCGCCTGAACGAAAACGTTGAGTTTAACGAAGAAACCACGCTGACTGCTAATGCACACTGGGTGCTGGACGGTCGTGTTGCTGTGGGTGGCGATGATGAAAACTCTACTGTGCTTAACATTGAAGCCGGCACCACTATTTTTGGTGAAGAAGGCGAAGACTTCTTAGTCGTCCGTCGTGGTTCACAAATCATGGCCGAAGGTACCGCTGCTGAGCCAATCATCTTTACTTCAGTACAGGACGTTACCGGTCAGGAAACTGATATCGGTCAATGGGGCGGCCTGGTACTGCTGGGTAAAGCGCCGGCCAACTCTTGTGGTGATACCGAAGGTAACGCGACCCAGGACGAACTGAATAACTGTGGTGTCTCTGCCGAGGGTGACGCGGGTCAGTTCGGTGGTAACAACCCAACTGATAACTCAGGTGTACTGCGCTACATCGTGGTTAAGCACGCAGGCCGAACTTTAGGTAACGGCGACGAACTGAACGGCATCAGCTTTGCGGGTGTAGGTTCAGGCACCGAAGTCGATTACATTCAGGTTCACCAGAACCTTGACGATGGTGTTGAGTTCTTTGGTGGTACCGTGAACGTTAAACACGTTGTGCTGACTGACAACGGTGACGACAGCTTAGACTGGTCATTTGGCTGGACAGGTTCTGCCCAGTTCGTTTATATCCAGCAAAACAGCGAAAACGGCGATAACGCCATCGAAGCAGACAACAGCGAGTTCGACGCAGCTGCTACCCCATTAACTCAGCCTAACATTGCTAACGTGACTATCGTTGGTGATGCGCAAACTAACGGTGTGCGCTTACGTGCGGGTACTGCCGGCTTCCTGACTAACGTGTTAGTAACCGGTCCTACAGGTTATCAAAACTGTCTGCGCGTAAACGGCTCTGAGTCTCAGGAGCTGGCTGCGGACGGTGAACTGGCTATCACCAACTCAATTGTTGCCTGTGAAGATGCCAACAACAACTTTGGTAGCGACACTATCGGTACCATGACCACTGCTGAGTGGTTTGCCTCACAGTCTGGCAACCAGGTGCTGACACCTGCTGAACTTGGCCTGAGCGATGACGGTTACACGCCTGCTCAAGGTTCTGTATTGCTGACTTCAGGTTCTGATCCTACCGCATTGCACAGCAGCTTTGATTCAGCTAACTACGTAGGTGCGTTTGACGGCGCAACTAACTGGATGTCTGGCTGGACATCAGGTGTTAACGGTGGTTTCCCTGCGGATGTGGATAACGCTTTTGAGCAAGGTTTAGCGCAGGACGTTTCTGCTAACTTCCCGGAACTGACTGACAAGCCGGTTTATCAAATCGACGAAGACGTGGTATTTACTGCCGACGTTACCCTGACTAACGATGCGCACTGGGTATTAACCGGTCGTACTGCGGTAGGTGGCGATAACGAAGACTCTGCTACTTTATTCATCGAGAATGGCACCACTATTATCGGTCAGCAGGGTGAAGACTTCCTGGTCGTTCGTCGTGGTTCTAAGATTGAAGCACTGGGTCTGCCTGGTTCACCTATCACCATGACCTCTGTACAAGACGTAACAGGTCAGGAAACCGGTATTGGCCAATGGGGCGGCCTGGTATTACTGGGTAACGCACCGGCTAACTCTTGTGGCGATACTACTGGTGACGCTACTGAAGACGAACTGGCTAACTGTGGTGTAGCAGCTGAAGGTGACGCAGGTCAGTTCGGCGGCAACAACCCGGAAGATAACTCAGGTACTATTCAGTACGTAGTGGTTAAACACGCTGGCCGTACCTTAGGTAACGGTGATGAGCTGAACGGTATCAGCTTTGCGGGTGTAGGTTCACAAACTAACGTTCACCATATTCAGGTTCACCAGAATCTGGACGATGGTATCGAATTCTTCGGTGGTACTGTTAACGTTCGTTATGTTGTACTGACCGACAATGGCGATGACTCTTTCGACTGGTCATTCGGCTGGACAGGTAAAGCACAGTTCGTTTATATCCGTCAGGACTCTGAAGGTGGTGATAACGCTTTTGAATCTGACAACAGCGAATTCGACGCTTCTGCCACACCGCTGACTAACCCGACGGTAGCTAACGTAACTATCCAGGGTGCAGCAATGACAAACGGCGTACGCTTACGTGCCGGTACTGCAGGTGCTCTGTATAACTTCGCAATTACCGGCCCTGAAGGCTACAGTAACTGTCTGCGCGTAAACGGTGACGAGTCTCAGGCTCTGGCCACTGCGGGTAGCCTGTCGATTGCTAACTCAGTAGTCGCTTGTGCTGCAGCCAGCAACTTCGGTGATGCTTTTGCTGAATCATGGTTTACTGCAGGTAATAACAACCAGGTACTGACTTCTGCCGACCTTAACTTAGGTACCATGGGCCGCATGCCAGGTGCAGGTTCTGCGCTGTTAGGTGCTGGTGCAGACGTAGCTGATGTTGAAGACGACAGCTGGTTTGCCTCAACCGATTACATCGGTGCATTTGATGGTCAGAACGACTGGACTGAAGGCTGGGCTTACGGCATGGATCAGTCACTGGTAAGTAACGCCTTTGAACAAGGCCTGGCGACTGACGTGTCTGCCAGCTTCCCTGAAATCACTGACAAGCCGGTTTATCAGCTTGACGCAGACGTTGAATTTAACGCTGACGTTGCGCTGTCTAACGATGCGCACTGGGTATTAACCGGTCGTACTGCGGTAGGTGGTGATAACCAGAACTCTGCAACCCTTTATATCGATGCAGGCACTACGCTAATCGGTCAGCAGGGTGAAGACTTTCTGGTAGTGCGTCGCGGTTCAAAAATCCGCGCCATGGGTACTGCTGATGCGCCAATTGTGATGACTTCTGTACAAGACGTAACGGGTCAGGAAACGGGCATTGGCCAATGGGGTGGTCTGGTATTACTGGGTAATGCACCAGCTAACTCTTGTGGCGACACTACCGGTGATGCCACTGAATCTGAACTGGCTAACTGTGGTGTAGCTGCCGAGGGTGACGCAGGTCAGTTCGGTGGTAACCAACCTGAAGATAATTCAGGCACTATCCAGTACGTGGTGGTTAAATACGCCGGCCGTACCTTAGGTAACGGTGACGAACTGAACGGTATCAGCTTTGCCGGTGTGGGTTCTGGTACTTCGGTTGACTATATTCAGGTTCACCAGAACCTGGACGACGGTATCGAGTTCTTCGGTGGCTCAGTAAGCGTGAAGCACGTGGTACTGACCGCTAACGGTGATGATTCTTTCGACTGGTCATTCGGTTGGACAGGTACTGCACAGTATGTACTGATTAAGCAGGATTCAGCAGGCGGCGACAACGCATTCGAATCAGACAACAGTGAATTTGATGCGTCGGCTACGCCACTGACTAACCCAACTATTGCTAACGTAACTATACTGGGTGCAGATCAAACCAACGGTGTACGTCTGCGTGCTGGTACCGCTGGCTCACTGCATGGCTTTGTAATCACTGGCCCGGCAGGCTACAGCAACTGTCTGCGTGTGAACGGTGACGAGTCTCAGGCTCTGGCTACTGCGGGTGACCTGTCAATCGCTGACTCAATCGTAGCCTGTGAAGCGGGCAGCAACTTTGGTGACCAGTTTGCAGAAGACTGGTTCCTGGCGGATGCCTCAAACATGGTCTCTACCGCTGACCAGCTGGGTCTGGCTGACAACGGTTATATGCCAGCTACCGGTTCGGTACTGTTAGATTCTTCGTTAACCTTCACCGGTAACGACCTGCTGGAAGACACTGACTTTATCGGTGCCATGGACGCCAGCAATGACTGGACGCAGGGATGGGTAACTGTCGGTCTGGATTAATCTGCACCGCGTTTACGTAAAGTCATAAAAAAGGAAGGGCGCCGCATGGCGCCTGACCTGTTGAAAATCCAGCAAAAAATTTGAGTTTCAGTGGAGTTTTAAATAATGAGTTCAACAGACCGTCCAATGCCGTCGATGTCACGGCTTTATAAATCGGTTGCCTTTGCGCTCTGTGCAAGTTCATTACATCCTTTCAGCGCCGCGATTGCGCAGCAGAGTGAACAGGAAGAAGCGCAGGCTATCGAAGAAGTTGTTGCGACGGGTACACGTTTAAAAGGTACGGCAGCAGCGGTACTGCAGGAACGTCAGAATCAGGCGTTCGTTGCCGATATCATGGGCGCAGAACAGATTTCACGTACCGGTGACGGCGATGCCGCATCCGCCCTGCGCCGGGTAACCGGTCTGACCCTGGTAGACGGCAAGTTTATCTATGTTCGTGGTTTGGGTGAACGTTATTCCAGTACCCAGTTAAATGGGATGGGCGTACCGAGCCCGGATCCAACCCGCTCGGTAGTACCGTTAGACTTATTCCCGTCTGACATCATCGAAAGCCTGAATGTACAGAAATCCTTCTCGCCGAATATGCCGTCGCACTTCGGTGGTGGTAACGTAAACATTCGTACCAAAACCATTCCGACTGACTTTATTTTCCGCGTAAGTGGTGGGTTAGGGTACAACACCAATAACTCTGATGATGGTTTCTTTTATTCAGGCGGCGGTGACGACTGGACCGGCCGCGACGATGGCACGCGAGAACTGTCATCAGTCATTTCAGACAGCCTCGACCGGGCACAATCTGACGCCGGTATTCAGGGCTCCAACAGTTATCGTTTAACCCTGGAAGATCGCAAAGCTATGCTGAGCTCGATGTTCTGGGATATCGGCCCTGATCCAAAGAGTGTCGATCCGGATTTTAACCTGGGCATGACCTTAGGGGATAACTACGATACTGATTACGGGGTATTTGGTTTCCTGTCAGCAGTGTCTTATGAAAATGAATGGAACATCAATCAGGGCAGCCAGGGGAATAACCTGGGCACCGTGGGTTGTTCTGACCTGCCGGATCGCTATTCTAAAGACGGCAAATGTTTCGCGCAGTTCTTTGAAGGCGTGGATACCGAACAGCAGGTACGCTGGAGCGGCATGCTTAACCTCGGGTGGGAAATCAACAGTAACCACCGTATCGATATGACTAACCTGATCCTGCACGACATGAGTGACCGGGTGCGGGTACGTGAATTTATCGATATCAATGAAACGGTATTTGGCGAAACTGAATTGCAACGTGTGGACATGCTGTTTGAAGAGCGCCGCATGAACTCAAATCAGATTAAAGGTACCCATAACTTCCCCGAGCTTAACTTCCTGTACCTCGACTGGTACGCCGGCACCAGCCGGGCGCGTCGTTCGGCACCAGGTAGTCTGGATGTGACCTATCAGCAAAACTTTGCAGATGGTGCCTTTGTTGATCAGCAATTGCAGCCTATTGCTGCTACCAGTGTTAACAGAGGTTATCAGGACCTGCGCGACGTAGTGGAAACCTGGGGCTGGAACGCCGGCTATCCGATTATGGCCGAAGGCCTGGAGCTGGAAATTAAAGCCGGTGCCGACTTCTTTGAAAAAGCGCGTAAGGCCGAGAATATTCCAATTAATGTGACTCACCGGGCAATCTCAAGCGATTTCCTGTTTGGTAACCGCATTGATGAGATTTTCTCAGATGAAAACATCAACAATGATGATTTCTACCGCAGCGCAACCGGCGCCAATATCTTAGAGTCAGGTATGGCTGATGGTGATGAGTTCGCGGCCGGGACCAAGATAGATGCTTACTACCTGATGATGGATGCGTTTATCGACAACACCTGGCGGGTAAGCGGCGGTGTTCGCTACGAAGACTTCCGTCAGGTTTCGGTACCGTTTGAGGCACACTCGAACCAGTTTTCTGTGACCCCGGAAGAAATCGAGCAGTTATTCTTTGAGGAAGACGACTTCTTCCCGTCACTGGCGTTAACCTACATGATGGATAACGACATGCAGTTCCGTTTGAACATGAGTCAGACGACCATCCGTCCGGACCTGCGTGACGTAAGTGTTACCTTCTTTATCGACCCGCTGACTGAGTTCCTGGTACGTGGTACGCCACTGCTGCAAAGCTCTAAGCTGGATAACGTCGATTTCCGTTGGGAATGGTATCGTGAAGCGGGCAATAACCTGTCGGTAGCGGTGTTCTATAAGGACATCGAAAAGCCAATCGAACTGATTGAGCTGAACACCGTAGGTGGTGCAGCACCTAACCTGTTAACCGCCAACGGTGAATCAGGTAAGTTGTACGGCCTGGAAGTAGAGTTCCTGCAGGACCTGAGTATTATCAGCAGTGACTTAAGTAACTTCTTCGTGACCGGTAACCTGACCATTTCAGACTCAGAAGTGACGCTGGGTGCGGTAGAAGATGACGTAACCAGTTTGTTTGAAACCCAGTTACTCGATGCGTTAAATGCAACCTCTGCATCGATTACGGTGACCAACAACAAACGTCGCCTGGTAGGCCACTCTGAATGGGTAGCTAACCTGCAGGTAGGTTACGATTCAGATAACGGTGAGCACTCTGCAACCTTAGTTTACAACGCCTTTGGACCACGGATTATCGTGCCTGGTACGCGTGGTAACGAGGATGCCGAAGAGCAGACTTACCATTCACTGGACATGAACTATACCTACTATCCTGACTTCAATACGCGGATTAAATTCAGCATCAAAAACCTGCTGGATCAATCCAAGCAAATTCAACAGGAAGGCTTAAACCTGTTGTTACAGGAAGATGGCGTAGAGTTTGGTTTAAGCTACAGCTACCAGTTCTAAGCAGCATCAGCAAAGGGGCCGTAAGGGCCCCTTTTTACTGCCATATTTATATGACAGATATGTAATAAAACTGTCACAGAAACCCCCTATCCTACCCGCAGCTAATTTAGTGGTCGGTACATCCGATTTCTTGAAAACAAAAGGTTTGAATCTATGAAGCTTTTTAACACCTTGCTGATGAGCACGGCTTTATTGTCGGCGTCAGCCTTTGCTCAGGAGCAGGACTTAAAGCCTGCCATTGACACTGCCAAGGAAATCAACGAGTCAGCTGCCAAATCGCAGCAAAAAATTGATGGCATTACCGATCAGATTGACAGCAAGCTGCAACAGTTTAAAACGCTGAACAAAGAGATCGAAGGTCTGGAAGTGTACAACAACCAGCTGCGTAAACAGATCGCCAACCAGGAACAGGAAATGGCTGACCTGAATGCGGCAATCGATGAAGTGTCTGTTATCGAGCGTCAAATCACGCCACTGATGATCCGCATGATTGATGGCCTGGAACAGTTTATCGAACTGGACGTGCCGTTTCTGCCGCAAGAGCGTGCTGAGCGTATCGCCAGCCTGAAAAGCATGATGGACCGCGCCGATGTGGCAGCGTCTGAAAAATTCCGTCGTGTAATGGAAGCGTATCAGGTTGAGATGGATTATGGCCGTACTATGGAAGCCTACACGGGTATCCATGAAATCAACGGTCAGGAGCGTGACGTTGAGTTTTTACGCTTAGGTCGTACTGCGCTGATTTATCAAACACGTGATGCCGGTACGCAGGGCGTGTGGAACAAGCAAACCCGTCAGTGGGAAGAGTTAGACAGCTCTTACCGTACCCAGGTAACCAAAGCATTACGCATGGCCAAGAAGCAACTTGCACCTGATCTGTTAATGCTGCCTGTAGCGATTACAGACTAAGAGGACGAAGATGATGTTGAAATCGTTTAAGAATATCGTATTTGGTCTGGTTGCTGCGAGCATCAGCGTAAGCGCTGTCGCACAGGATGACCGTGCATTAGATTTAGATGCTTTATTAAAGCAGCTGGAAGAAGGTAAGTTCGCGCAAACTGAGCAAAACAAGCAGCGCGAGCAAGAGTTTATGGCGCAACGCGCAGAGCAGGACCGCATTCTGCGTGAAACTGCACAGCTGCGTGATCGCACGCTGGCGACGTCAGAGCAGCTCGAAACCACCTTTGAAGAAAACGAGTTTAAACTGGCAGACTTAAATGAAGCGCTGACCAACCGTTTAGGTTCATTAAAAGAATTATTTGGTGTGCTGCAACAGGTTGCCGGCGACACTAAAAACAAATTTTATAACTCAGTGGTATCTGCTGAAATCCCGGGCCGTGCTGCGTTTTTAGACCAGCTTGCTCAGGACATGGGCTCAAGCTCAAAACTGGCCTCTATCGATGAAATCGAACAGGTCTGGTATGAAATTCAGCGCGAAATGACCCAATCAGGCAAAGTCACCAAGTTCACTATCGACGTTGTTGAAGCCGGTGGCGCGAAAGTATCTAAAGAAGTGGTTCGTGTTGGTCCGTTTGCGCTGGTCTCAGATGGCAAATACCTCGATTACAACGGCCTGACTGGCACTGTTGCCGAGCTTATCCGTCAGCCTGCTGGTCGTTACGGTGAGTCAGCTGCTGAGCTGCAAGCTTCGAATGGCGAACTGGTTAAGTTTGGTATCGACCCGACTGGTGGTTCAATCCTTGGCCTGCTGGTACAAGCGCCTAATCTGCAGGAACGTGTAGAGCAGGGTGGTGTGGTTGGTTACATCATTCTTATCGTAGGTGCCTTTGGTCTGTTACTGTCGATTGAGCGTCTGTTTACCCTGACTATCATTCGTACCAAGGTAAACCGTCAGCTGAAGTCAAAAGAAGTGAAATCTACCAACCCGCTGGGCCGTGTACTGAAAGTACGTGATGAGCATCCTAATGCCGACACTGAAGCACTGGAACTGCACTTAACTGAAGCCATTCTGGCTGAAGTACCTAAGCTGGGCCGTAACCTGACTATCATTAAGATTATCTCGGTTGTGGCACCGCTGATGGGTCTGTTAGGTACCGTTACCGGTATGATCAACACCTTCCAGGCGATTACCCTGTTTGGTACCGGTGACCCGAAACTGATGGCTGGTGGTATCTCTACTGCTCTGGTAACTACCGTACTGGGTCTGGTAGTAGCTATCCCGACTACCTTACTGTACGCGATGCTGAATACGCGTAGTAAGAACATTGTTTACATTCTGCAGGAACAAGCTGCCGGAGTAATCGCTGAGCGCGCTGAGAAAGGCTAATCATCATGATTGAGTTTCTGGAAGCAATTCGTGATTTTACAGAAACCGGAGGCCAGGTACTCCTGGTCATCGGGTTGCTGATATTCGTCATGTGGCTCTTGATCCTCGAACGTGCTCTGTACCTGCTGATTTGGCACAAAAGCTTAAGCAAAGAAGCAATCGCTCAGTGGAAATCCCGCGAAGATCGTTCTTCCTGGTACGCTGAGCAGGTTCGCTCAAAAGTCATTTCGTCGCTGACCATTCGTTTAAATGGCAGCATCCCGATTATTCAGGCGCTGGTAGCACTTTGTCCGCTGCTGGGTCTGATGGGAACGGTAACCGGAATGATCGAAGTTTTTGATGTTATGGCCATCTCAGGTTCAGGTAATGCCCGTTCGATGGCGTCTGGTGTTTCGAAAGCCACTATTCCGACTATGGCCGGAATGGTTGGAGCACTGTCTGGTGTATTTGCGTCAACCTGGTTGAACCGCAAAGTGAAAACCGAACGTGCTCACTTAGAAGAAGCACTCGTCAAGCGCTAACAAGGTATTCCGAGAGGGGGACTCGTTGCGAGTCGCCCACTAGAAAGGTAAGAAAGAATTATGAAACAGCATTTTCAAAACCTGGTGGATGAAGAAGAAGCCACCATTGATATGACGCCCATGCTGGACGTTGTATTTATCATGTTGATCTTCTTCATCGTAACGGCCTCTTTTGTGAAAGAAGCGGGTATCGACGTTAACCGTCCTGAAGCCGCCACTGCGGTTAAGAAAGATCGGGCTAACATCCTGATTGCCATCACGGATAAAGGCGAAATCTGGATTAACAAGCGACGTATCGATGTTCGTGCTGTACAGGCTAATATTGAGCGTTTACACGCGGAAAACCCGCAGGGCACCGTAGTTATTCAGGCCGATAAGAAAGCCACTACGGATACGCTAATTAAAGTGATGGATGCATCCCGGGCCGCTGGTGTTTACGATGTGTCAATCGCCGCGCAAGAGCCATAAGCGAGCATAGACCATGTCACGATTTTTAATCGCATTTGTTGTATCACTGGCGATTACGTTGGGATTGTTCTTTCTGATGCAGTCGCTGATCAAAATGGGCGGCAGTGCACTCACTGAGCCGCCTAAAGGCAGCGTGTTAGACTTTGTGCGCATTAAACCTGAAGAGCAGGTGCAGAAGAAAGAACGTAAACCACGTAAGCCACCCAAGCCAGAAGAGCCACCACCGCCGATGGACTCTCCGCAAATGGACTCGCCGAGTCCGGATGCTGATAGCAGCGGAATGTCTTTTGCCGCAGATGTGGGCGACAGCATGGCACTGGAAGGCGGCGGTTTAGCGCTGGAAGGCGGCGATGGTGAGTACCTGCCAATTGTGAAGGTATCGCCGGTTTATCCCCGTCGTGCGCTGCAACGTGGTATCGAAGGTTTTGTTATTGTTGAGTTCACCGTAACCAAACAAGGTGCCGTGAAAGACGTGTTCGTTATCGAAGCGAATCCGGAAGGCATTTTTGAACAGGCCGCGATGGACGCAGCGAAGAAGTTTAAGTATAAGCCTCGGGTTGTAAATGGTGAGCCAGCGGAAGTTTCCGGTGTGCAAAACCGTATTACGTTCCAGATAGACGGGTAAGGTGAGTATGAAACAGACACTTTCTAAATCCCTGTTGTCACTGGCGGTGGCAGGCTTGTTGTTCACTGGCGCGAGTTCGCTGGTGGCAGCACCTGCAGTTGCCCAGGAAGAACAAAAAGCCAGCGAGCGACCCACTCGTCGTACGCCGGCCCTACGTTCGAAGGTTTACGAGCAGTTAGCCCGTGCCCAGGAACAGGCGGATGCAGGCAACATTGCTGAAGCGGTGGACATCCTGGATGTGGTTCAGGACAAAGCCAGTTCCATGAACAGCTATGAGCTGGCCATGATGTATAACTTTTACGGCTTTATTTACTACAACGACGAGCAGTACGACAAAGCACTGGAAAACTTTGCCAAAGTGGTTGCGCAACAGCCAATCCCGGAAAGCTTCGAGATGAGTACGCTGTTCAGTCTGGCCCAGCTACACCTTATGCAGGGCAACTACAGCCAGAGTATTGAGTATCTTGAGCGTTGGGAAGCGTTGAATACCGGTAAAATTCCACCGAAGAATCTGGTAATTAAAGCCCAGGCCTATTATCAGAATAAGCAGTACGCTGAGGCGTCAGAATTCATCAATCGGGCCATTCAGGGTCACGAAGATGAAGGCATGATCCCGGACGAAGGCTGGCTGATTTTACAACGTGCTATTTATTACGAGCTCAAGCAGCCTGAAAAGGTTAAAGACGTGCTGGTAAAAATGGTGAAGTTGTTTAACGAGCCAAAGTACTGGATCCAACTGGCGGGTATGTACGGTGAGCTGGGTGAAGAAAAAACGCAGCTGGCGATCATGGAAGCGGCTTATCAGCAGGGCTACGTGACCAATGGCGGCGATATCTTTAACCTTGCACAGCTTTATTACTATCATAAAGCGCCTTACAAAGGTGCCCGACTGATGGAACAGGCGTTAAATGATGGCGTGCTGGAAAAGAACCTGCGTAACCTTAAGTTCCTCGGCCAAAGCTGGACGCTGGCTAAAGAACAGGAAAAAGCGGTACCGGTTATGGCTCAGGCAGCCGACTTATCCGATGACGGTGAGCTGGATGCACAACTGGCGCAAATTTATCTGAACATGGAAAGCTGGGACAACGCCATCGAAGCGGCAGACAATGCGCTTAATAAAGGTGAGCTGCGTAATCCGGGCATCCCGTACCTGATTAAAGGCATGGCGCTGTACAACAAAAAACAGTATGCCGCGGCGCTGGATACCCTGGCCGAAGCTGAGAAATTCAGCTCAAGCAAAGGTATGGCGCAGCAGTGGTCAAAGTTTGTTGAGTCAGAAAAGAGCAGCAGCGAGCAGATTCAGGCTGAACTGGGCTCATAAGTTGTTCATCGCATAATCGATTGAAAAGCCAGCTATATGCTTAATGCCGATCAGTTAAGAAATTTATACTGATCGGTTGACCGATCTTTCTACGGGTTCACAATCCGATATCAGTCTCTGGTATCGGATTTTTTTATGTCTTTACTTACACACCTCGATGATACATTTAGTCATGCGGAAGACTTGAATGCTATCGATAAATTGAAGTCCTTCGTTGACCCTGAACTTCTCCAGCAAGCTTATGAATTATCAGGTGTAGCGACCGTCAGGCGTCGTCGATTACCTCTGGATTCGGTCGTTTTTACCATTGTTGGTATGAGTCTTTTCCGTAACGATCCTGTCTGGGACATTGCGAATAAACTCGATGTTTCGCTACCGGGCAAAAACCGTTTTGTTGCGCCTAGTGCGCTAGTACAAGCCCGCCAACGACTGGGGGAAGATGCCGTCGGACACACTTTTAAACTGATGGCACAGCGGGCATTTGGCGAGTACGCTTTTGAGCAGTGGTGTGGTTTAAATGTACTGGCGGTTGATGGCGTGATGTTTCGTGCTCAGGATACCGCTGAGAATCTTGATGCATTTGGTTGCGACCGGAATGCCAGGGGGGATAATCCGTACCCGCAGGTACGCATGTGCAGTCTGATGGAAACGTCCAGTCACCTTCTTCTGGCCAGTGAATTTGACAGCCGGAATGTGGGAGAGATGTCTCTCGCAGAGCGGCTTATCCCTTCGGTTCCTGATCACTCTCTGACCCTGTTCGACAGAGGCTATTACTCGCTAGGGCTACTGTACTTGTGGATGACTAAAGGGGTTAACACGCACTGGATGCTTCCCGCCCGTAAAGATTTACAGTACACAGTGAAACATCAACTAAGCGAACATGATGCTTTAGTGACCCTTGAGACATCGCCTCAGGCACGAAAGAAGTTTGATGGTTTACCTGAAACTATTGAAGCGAGACTTACCCGCTACGAAGTCGACGGGAAGACCTATCGCGTACTTAGTTCAATGGTTGATGCGATGCAGTTTCCCTATGCAGAAGTTGTTGATGTGTATGTTCAGCGCTGGGAAATAGAGTTGGGTTTCAGGGAAATGAAACAGACTCTGCATCAGGCAAAACTGACGCTTCGTAGCAAGAAGCCTGAGATGGTGCGTCAGGAACTGTGGGGGCTGTTGCTCGCCTACAACTTGATTAGGTTGATGATGCTTGATGCCGTCAAAGATATGCCGGAGCTATCACCCTCCAGGCTTAGCTTCGGACTCTGCATGAGGCATATCATCGTGTTCTTCCTGACTACTATCCCAGACACAGTGACCAAGCTGCCAGTTCACTATGAATACCTGATGGAATCGTTGAGGATGATGAGGTTACCGGACAAACGACCTGACAGGTATTATCCACGAGTGGTAAGGAAGAGACCGGCTAAGTACCCCTCAAAGAAAAATGCCAGTCAGCTTAACTGACTGGCATTA
>NZ_RCUA01000013.1 GCF_003731635.1 Marisediminitalea oceani
AAATTAACGAGCGACTTAGATAAAATGGGGTGATCCGGGTCTATATTGATCGCTTACAATGCAAACAGTGGAAAACACAAAAGGTTGGCGTGAATGTGGTGCGAGAAATGTTTGGTGTGCTGACTGCACATCAGGCTAACCACTTTATCATCATCAGTTCTGGCACCTTTACCCAACAGGCTATCGACTTTGCCGCAGGTAAGCCTATAGAGCTAATTGATGGACCAAAACTATTGGCATTGGTAAACGATGTGCAGGTTTCACCTCAGGTCACTATTGAAAAACCCAAGGTGTGCCCAAAATGTTCTGGTGAGTTAGTAGAAAGAACGGCGAAACGCGGTCCTAATGCCGGTACTACGTTTTTGGGGTGTTCTACTTTTCCTAAATGCCGTTATACCGAATAAGTAAGGATAGAGATGAAAGACCTGGATGTTCATAAGAAAGTGGCCGTACTGATTGATGCGGATAATGCACAGTTAGCCAAGCTATCGCCCATATTGGATGAGATATCAGCACATGGCCATGTGCTAATAAAACGGGCTTACGGTGATTGGTCTGCCGATACCTTGAAGAACTGGAAGAAGCCGCTTAATGAACTGGCGATCCAGCCAATTCAACAATTTGCCTATACCACCGGTAAGAACTCCACCGATGCATCGATGATTATTGATGCCATGGACTTACTGTATTCCGACCGCATTGATGCCTTTGCATTGGTTTCAAGTGATAGTGACTTTACCAAACTGGCCTCGCGGTTGAGGGAATCGGAAAAGTTTGTGTTTGGTGTAGGAGAGAAGAAAACACCGGTATCGTTTCGGAATGCCTGTGATGATTTCATCTTCACTGAAAACTTAGGTGCTGAGCCGGTATCTAATACCGATACACCAAAGGCTGACAACGCGATTTCCACCAATGGCGCAGAAGAACTTATCCCGGTTTTATTGAAAGCATGGGAGCTATATCAGAACGATGATGGTTGGGTAAACGTTGGTCCGGCGGGAAGCTTCTTAAAACGCACAAAACCGGATTTTGATCCTCGTACTTATGGTTCTGCCAAAGTAACCGGCGTGGTTGCTGGCCTGTCAGCTATATTCGAAATGACAAAGTTGAAAGGTAAAGGGGCGACACATGGGATCTTCTATCGCCCCAAGATTGCAACGCCTTAATCAAGTTCCCAAGGCGGCAGATCATCTATTTTCACAGCTTGCCGCCTTTTTACCGTTTTGCGTTTAGGTTGTTCATCCTTTGAATCGGTTCTCAGTGTTAAGCGAACGCCTTTGCCGTTTTGATAGTTCTCAAACGCTTCGCGTGCCTTTTCTAAGCTATCAAAAGCTTTATGTTTAGCCCTCGAAAACTTATATACTCGCGCGTTAGCTTCCTCCCAAGAGAAATAGATTCCTGGTTCACGTCCTTCAAAAACAACATAATACTTAGTCCGCGACTTACGTGATCGAGGAATACTGTCAAAATCTCTGGCCATTTTTGTCTCCTGTAAATTTTGGTGTTAGCTGCTTAATTACTATTTACAGTTTTTATTTGGCAGGTTTAGTCGCTGGAGATTTGAATGGTAAAAACGTTTAACGTTTGCCAGTAGTGGAGAAAGTTACCTTCCCATATCTGGTAAATATCCAGAGCAACTTCAATCGGAAACAGGCCATGCAGGTTTTGAAATACACCAGCCTGAAAATCAAAATCGAGGTCATTAGCCAGTTCTGCAAACGGACCAATGCCGACATAAGTAAAATCGGTGATATAGCAGAATTGCCAAGTATCGCCGTGTTTCTCTAACCGTATTTCTACCGGATGGAAACCTCCGTCCTCTGCAGAGTAATTTGGGTCCCGAAAGTTGATGGTGATGCTATCGCCTGTTATTTGGTGTTGAGTTAACAATTCGGCAATGGCATTGGTGAATCGTTTGGATACCGGCAACGCCAGTGCTTTGTATTGAATGTTCATGATATTGGTCTTTTTAATGTATTGTGAGAAAAGACCTGTAAGTACTTATCCTGCCGGGAATACTAATTTAATGACATACACATATAAGGAATTCACGTATGTCACTTCAACTAAATTTCTCTAATATCACAACGCCACTCGATAGCCGCTTTACGCAGTTTTTGTCTGCATTGTTACGGCAAGAGTGCGCGGATGATGCCAAACACATGGAACTGGTTTTTCAATTTCCAGACTTTGAGGATGGCATTAGCGATATTTTCCTTCTCCATACACGCGCAGCAGAAGGCTCAACACATCTGATTGAGAAACTCTATTGCATTAGAGAAACCAAGCAGGAGCGTTTTGTCTGGGCCTATATTGGTAGCGGTGGTGACTTGGACTCCCCCTTGGTTTTGCACCATGGAAAAGAGCTCAAGTCTGTTGACGAGGTACTTCACTACTGGCAAAGCAAAACGCTCACTAACATCAACAATCAAAACATTGATATCGACGTTAACCTAGCGGCGATAGAGGAAGCGAATAAAGTTGCTTTGCATCTCGCTGGTTAAGGTACTTACAGGTTGCTAACGGCAGGTCTGTGGACATGGATAAGGTGTACTAGCTCAGACCTGATCTGACAGTTACCCAGTTTTCTGGTGCCAGCGTCAGGTT
>NZ_RCUA01000014.1:0-15934 GCF_003731635.1 Marisediminitalea oceani
AAATTAACGAGCGACTTAGATAAAATGGGGTGATCCGGGTCTATATTGATCGCTTACGTTGTGGTTAGCTACATTGTGTAGATATTTTTGATTTGAGACTGTTGACTCACCGATGAGGTACCGCACTGACATGGGTCCAACTGTGCAAATTCATCAATGTGTATAAAAGAATAGAAAGCCAATAATTAGCGAGCTTTAATATAAGAAGTTAAAGTCTGATATAACTAAAAGGCAATACCCAACAACCTTTGGGTTCAGTTTTCAATTACTAGCCAGGAGTTGCATAGCAAATCGCAAAGCAAAATTGTCAGTTAGAAAAAGTTCTTCGCGTGCTTTTACTTTCGCTGATTTTTTTTTAAGTTTAATGAAAGTGAAAGCAAAAGTCAGCGATGCCATCAGCTCAAATAGCCAAAATATAGGAATGAAGCCAAACGATTCAACCAAAAAACCATTTTCATCTATACTCGAGCCTTTTATGTTATAAGCGATTAAACACAAAATACCACTAATAAAAAATAAGAAGCTCATCTTATAGTTACTTATAAATTTCATTAATGTCTCTATATTTTATTTTCAACATCTCGTAAGAGCACGAAAGAAACGTTGATGTCGAAGGTACGTGTTCAATCTTGCCTCTTACCACTTTAGTTACGCATTATTATCTATCACACTCTCCTTACAGTTTAACAAAAAATTTAATCATGAGGGGAACAAACTAAAAAGTTCCATGAAAATCTATAGTCATGATTGTAGACAATGTGTCACAAATAAAATTTTAGCTTAGTATTAAAACTTGAATTACTGTCGACTATCATTGTTAATGAGTAATGGAATTTCATCTCACCTCCTCATTAACTGCAGAATGCTCGTCAGTAAACTCTATTTCAACTGTGCTGTAACTGAAGTCAAACATGGCCAAGCTATCATAAATATCAAGCTTCAATAACTTGTATTCTTCAACTGTCTTTAAGGCACTGCCAACGCGTATAGTAATAACATTGTGTTCTCCGTCAAGTGACCAAATTTTTAAGTCATGGATATATTCAACTCTATCAACACTCCGGAGTTCATCTAACACTTGTTTGTATAAGTTTTTCTCTGGAACACCTTGCAAAAATAATTTTAAGGTTGCTAATAAGTTTCGAATTACATTAAACAATATAAAAAGCGTAAAGCCAATCGAAAGTAGGGGGTCTAAAATTGGCCAGTCGACAAATTGCATTACTATGGCAATAATTAATACAGCAACCCAGCCTAAAACGTCCTCCAATAAATGCCAGTTCAACACTCTCTCGTTTAGGGTATTTCCTCCCTGGAGTTTATACACAGCAAAGCCGTTTACAGCGACACCTAGAATCGCAAGTAATATCATGCCTTCTGTATTTGGAACGACCGGGTCTAATACTCGAGGAATGGCTTCTGATAATACCCAGATTGAGCCAAGGATAAGTACGGCTCCGTTAATAAATGCCCCTAACAGGCTGAGTCGCTTGTACCCATATGTGAAATTTTCATCGGCCTCTCTCTCTCCTAACTTATTGAGACACCAGGCGCTTCCAATAGAAATTGAATCGCCGAGATCATGAACAGCATCTGCCATTATAGCAGTGCTGTTCGTTAGCCAGCCGCCAATAAATTCAATAATTGTGAAGCTGAAATTTAATAGAAAAGCCCACCCAATTTTGTTTGAGCTATTCGAATGATTATGAGTCATAGAGGCTCCGGTGCGCCCGGAACATACCGGGCGTAAAATTTGATTAAGAGTTGCGTTTGTTATGTGCGAGCTGATAAAGCGCAGGTAATATAAACAGTGTCAATAAAGTTGACGATATAATTCCCCCAATGACTACAGTGGCGAGCGGTCTTTGTACTTCAGCACCTGTTCCTGTATTAAGTGCCATGGGAACAAAGCCTAAGCTGGCCACTAACGCAGTCATCAAAACAGGTCGAAGCCGGATTATGGCCCCTCGAATTACTGAAGTATAAATATCACCATTTTCCTGCCAGAGTTGTCTGATGAATGCGACCATCACTAGTCCATTCAAAACCGCGACCCCGGACAAAGCGATAAAGCCTACTCCCGCAGAAATTGAAAGAGGCATATCTCTAATCCAGAGTGCCAGTACTCCTCCAGTCAAGGCTAGTGGTACACCAGTGAAAATTATCAATGCGTCTTTAACAGACCCAAACGCCATAATGAGTATGCCAACTATCAACGCAAGCGTAACCGGAACGACTAAAGTCAGCCGTTTGCTGGCGGATTCCAGTTGTTCAAAGGTACCACCAAACTCTAACCAATATCCTTCCTTCATTTTTAAATCGGATTTAAGTCTTTTTTGTAAATCAACGACAAATCCTCCTAGGTCGGTTCCTCGTACGTTAGTCGTTACGACAACTCTGCGCTTTCCATTCTCTCGGCTGATCTGTGCAGGCGCCGGCTTTAACTCGAGAGTGGCTACCTCTTCAAGTGGTACAAAACTATTACCAACAGGAACAGGTAGGCTCTCTAATTTGTCAATATTCGTACGCAATTCTTCAGATAATCTGATTACAAGCTTAAACCGGCGATCGCCTTCATAGATTATGCCTGTTTCCTTGCCTCCTATGCTTGTTGAAACGAGTGCTTGAATGTCTGCTACGTTTAGGCCATACCTTGCGAGGGCTTCTCGCTTTGGTAATATAGACAGCATAGGAAGACCAGCAACTTGCTCAACTCGAGTGTCTGCGGCACCTTGAATCGACTTAGCAATCTCAGCTACCTCATTTGCAGTCACCAACAATTGATCTAAATCATCACCGAAAACTTTGACTGCAACATCAGCCCTTACGCCGGAAATCAATTCATTGAATCTCATTTGAATTGGTTGGGTAAATTCATAATTATTACCAGGCATTTTTGAGGCGACTGATTCAATTTCAGCCACTAAATCCGTTTTAGATTTAGCTGGATCAGGCCACTCTGATCGAGGTTTAAGTATTATAAAACTATCGGCTACATTAGGAGGCATCGGGTCTGTAGCGACTTCCGGTGTACCTATTTTCGCAAAGACTACCCCTACCTCTGGAATTTCCAACAGCGCATCTTCAAGTTGTTCTTGCATTTGAATTGATTGGTTTAGACCGGTACCCGTTATTCGTAAAGCCTGTAAAGCAACATCACCTTCATCCAGTTGAGGAATAAATTCAGAACCAAGCGTTGTTGCCAGCCATCCACAGAAGATTACAAGCGTTAATGCAGCCCCGAGAGCAGCTGCTTTAAATTTAAGAATTGCTCTAAGTGCTGGTTCGTAAGCCAGTTTCACCCAACGTATTAAAAAACTCTCCTTTTCACTGATTTTTCCCCCCATGAAAATTGCGATCGCTGCAGGCACTACCGTCAGTGACAAAATCATTGCCGCAATAAGAGCGATAACAACAGTTATTGCCATGGGATGAAACATCTTTCCCTCTACGCCTGTTAAAGTAAAAATAGGCAGATAAACAGCGGTTATGATCCCGACTCCAAATAAGCTGGGCCTGATTACTTCAATCGTTGCTATTTTCACTTCTTCTAGACGTTCCTTGAGTTGAAGAAGTCTGCCGTGATGCTGTTGCGCTTCAGATAAGCGCCTAATACAGTTTTCAACAATGATGACAGCGCCATCGACAATCAGACCAAAATCTAAAGCCCCCAAACTCATCAGATTTGCCGAAACACCTCTCTGGACCATTCCAGTGATTGTCATCATCATAGCAATAGGTATGATCGCAGCCGTAATAAGAGCCGCTCGAATATTGCCTAGTAGTAAAAATAATATGACAATTACGAGTAATGCTCCTTCCAGCAGGTTCTTCTGCACAGTGTTTATCGCTTTGTCGACCAGTGTAGTTCGATCATAGGCGGGTTCAGTAACTACCCAGCTTGGTAACGATCTTTGAATTTCAGTTAATTTACTGGCAGTTAAAGCTGCAACTTCCCTTGAGTTTTCTCCCAGCAACATCATGACCGTTCCCATCACTGTCTCTTTACCATTTCTTGTAGCGGCACCGGTCCTCAGCTGCTTACCCAAGCCTACAGTTCCAATATCTTTTATTAGAACAGGAACAGATCCTTTTTTTCCTACTACGACATTTTCGATATCCTTTATCCCTGTCAATTGACCTGGAGAGCGAACAAGAAGTTGCTCGCCATTTTTCTCAATATAGCCTGCTCCAGCATTATCATTGTTTAAATATAGTGCTTCAGAAATGTCTTTAAGCGAGACTCCCATCTCCAGCATTTTTACAGGGTCGGGATTGACGTGATATTGCTTGTCATAACCTCCAATAGTGTTTACTTCTACTACTCCCGGAACCTGGGCTAACTGTGGTCGAATGATCCAATCTTGTACCTCTCTTAAAGCCATAGGTGTGACCGGCGAGCCATCGGGTAACGTTGCTCCATCTTTCCCTTCCAGTGTATATACGAAAATTTCGCCAAGCCCTGTTGCGATTGGCCCCATTTCTGGCTCAAGGCCATCAGGTAAAACACTTTTAAGGTTAGCAAGTCTTTCGTCGATTAAATTTCGGGCAAAAAAGATATCCGTTCCTTCTTCGAAAATAACTGTAATCTGTGAAAGACCATACCTCGATATAGAACGTGTATAGGATAAGTTAGGCAAGCCATATAGTGCTGTTTCGACAGGAAATGTTATTCGTTGTTCAGCTTCTAATGGTGAGTACCCCGGAGCTTTGGTGTTAATCTGAACCTGTACATTTGTAATATCTGGTACAGCATCAATAGGTAATCGCTGGTAGCTCCAAACGCCGATCCCAATTAAGATTAGTGCAAGAACAAGAAACAAAAAGCGTCTTTCTACTGAAAGACGAATAATATTATCAATCATTTATCGTCTCCAGGATTAGTGAGCGTGAGAGGCACCGGATTTTTCAAGATCCGCTTTTATCAGAAAGCTATTTTTTGATACGTAAATTTGACCAGCGATTAAGCCACGCTTTACTTCAGTGAAGTTGTCATCTTTTATACCCAGCTCGACAGGGACAGCTTGAAACGTGTTACCATCGTTTAAAAATACAACTGAGTTACCATCCATTGATTGGATAGCTTCATTCTCAACGCGAAGCGAAACATCGACTTTCTGAGCATCAACTACACCTGTAACCATATCGCCGGGGGAGAATTCTCCTTCGGTATTAGTGATTTCAACAATTGCGATCTGATAAGGTTCAAGTGAACCTGACGGAATGAGAAATTTGACCTTTGCATCTTGCTGTCGGGAACCTTTTTTTATGTGGATATAAGAGCCCTGCTTTATTGTATCCCGCTTGGATGGAAATACTTTCAATTCTGCCCAAAGCGTTTCAGCGTCGACTATTTTATAAAGCGTTTCACTGGTAACCAACTGCCCAACATTAACATTTCGACTTACTACCGTACCCGAAATTGGCGCTTTCACGATGTAGGTTTGTAAGCTGTCATTTGATTGAATTTTTGCAATTACATCGCCAGCCTTCACGCTGTCACCAACATCCGAAGCGAGAGTTTCTACAACTCCCGAGAACCGCGCATTAACTTCAGCCTTGTTCTTGGGTGGAATTACAAGAGTACCCAACAATTCGATATGTCTTTCAATGGTCCCACTCTGAACTTCGGAGGTTGCTAATTGAAACTTTTCAGTTAATGCTCTTGAGATCTGTGTTCTTCCCTCGAAGTTTTCCCACTCCCAGGAATACTTTCGTCTTTTGTCAGTCAGATAAATAGTAGCCCTAAAAGAATGAGGTTCAGACAGAGCTTTTATTGACCGCAAAACCCCCTCTGAAGTTTGAAACTCAAATTTTTCTGAGCTTGAACCTAACTTCTGTAGCTCTATAGAAAAGGAATCAGGGATAAATGGCTTCCCATCTTCAAAAGTCGAGGCAATAATTACAGAGCCCTCGGGGCTTTCATCGATACTTACTTCTATTTTGATGTTACCTTTCTGGAATATATTTTGGTTGTCATTTGAATTGGTGACATCTTCACTTGCGGTCGCGATAGATGTCACAGTGCCGATAAGAAATAAAAATAAAATTTGCTTTAGCATAATTAATCCTGGAGATTGAAAGTGAATGATTTCAGAGATTGCCCTGTCCATTGTTCGATAAGTGCTTCATTGAGCAGGGTGGCTTCGCGATAGTTGATGAGACTCCGTTGAGATTGGAGAAGTGCATCACGTGAAGCAAACCATTCTTGATAAGTGTAAATTCCCTTTTGATAGCCCTCCTTGGTCAGCTCCAATGCTCTTTCCAAATAAGGCATTACTTCTTTTTCCAGGTGCAATGCTGCCTGTGAACTAAAATTTATGCTTTTCGTTGCTTTAAATAGAATCGCTTTTACATCGAGATACTTGGTGTCTCGCTCTAATAACTCCGCCTCCTTACTAGCAATTGCAGATTTGACTGCACCCGAATTCCTCTTCTCAGCAAATAGTGGAATTGAGGCACCAAAAACTAACGATGTATCTTGAGCTCCTTGATTCCTTCTAACACCAACAGACCAAGATAGGTCTGCGGTATTATCAGACTTAGCCAACTGAATTTCAGCGTCCTTCAGGTCAAGTGACTTAATTAGTAAATCCGCATTCGATGATGATAAGAATTGGTTAAAAAGTGTTTCGTAGGAATAATTTGTAGCGGGTGAATTTAAAGAACCAGTAAGCGTGATATCTTCATAATTGCCCTGCCAGAATAGTGTGAGAGATTGCAGGGCTATCTCTTCATTCACCTTTGCTGTCGCAAGTTCTAATTTCGCTTGATTTAAAGCCGATTTAGCTCTGAACAATTCAGCATCATTCGTTGCACCACTTTTTATTCTATTAGTGATTACAGTAAGAGCGTCTTCAGCTAAGCTCACACTTCGCTCAGCTATTTGCAGACGCTCCTGTTGTGCCAGAACGCGAATATACTGCTGAGTGAGCCCACCAAGTAGTGAGAGAGACATTGAATACTGCTCTGAATCTAAAAGGGCAGCTCTGGCATCCACAACCTGTGTTCTTGCACTCTTCTTACCACCAAGTTCATACACTGAAGATAGAGAGATGGTTGCTTCTGCTGCTTGAACTCCCGAAGTCGAACTCGTGCCCATCACATTTTCTAGATTAGCACCTACGGTGTAAGCTGGAGAAAGCAAAGCTTGTTGGCGATCTCCCTCAAGAGCTCTAGTAAGAGGTCTGAATTTCAATAATGTTGGATGACGACTGAGAGTTAGTTGAACAGCATCGTCTAAAGTTACTTGTTCTGCCAATGCATTGGCTTGAGATAGCATCAATGCACTAGTCAATATTCCGGCGCGCGTAAATTTGCGCACAGGAAACTGTGAAATTTTCATGATATATAATCCTAGTCAGTTGAAAAAACGAAAAACGACAGGGATTAAATTCTTGGAGGACGCTCTATTTGGTTAATGAAACGGCTAGGTGAAGCTTCGAGATAAACTGAAGCTAGGGTAGGGGATTTTTTCAGAAACGTGCTGTCATTATCAAGATAGAAAGCAATATGGGTGAAATGGCCATGACACGAACAGCAATGATCACAATCATTTCCTGTGCCTAAATCATAAGCATTAGGCAGTTCGATTAACGTACTTTCGGTACATACTTCGTTGCTAATAAAATGTTCTTGTTCAAAAGAAAATGCGTCAGAAACTATCAACAAAAATTGCGCGCACAACAGCAAAGCGGCCAGAACCACTTTAAAACTTTTGCTAATGCGGAAATTCTTTTTCGACACAACATTCCTCTTCATGAAGGTTGATTATCTCTTAAAATATAGCTAGGGTCAATGAATGAGCGATCTATTCAATACAGATATGAGACCAACACAGTGTAAGGAAGCCATTTGAACCTATTAAATGCTTAATTTAACTATGGAAGTAGAAAACTACCACCTTGCCAGCTCATGTATAATCCGACAACGCAAATCAGTACGCCGGATAAATAGGTCATGTTAATAAGCATTAACGTCACTTATTTAGAAGTGGAAACTGATTGCTTATCTATTTCTTAATTCTTTTAAATAGATTTATTAAAGGCAACGATTATATTTGTCGATAAACACTGGAACAACTGGGTGTCTTGGGCGATGTGAAGCCTACTAAAATCCGCAACCCAGTCCAAAAAGATCGGCATAACTTATGCTTTATCTTAGTCCTAGACGTATTGGTCAAATTTTACTTAATTCTGTCTAGGTTTTGCACCTTATTGATGCGTTTTCAAAGTGTTTAAGGTTCTGGTGGTGCAATGCATTGATTAAGTAGCACGCAAAGGGTAAGAGATTTGTATGCAATTATTGAGAAACTTTAAATCATTTGATTTTGGAGAAGCTACCTTCCGCTATTATGGTACGTATGGACCTGTAAATGGCCTCGTTATTCAGCTCGTACAATTGTTTGAAGGTGATTGTATTGTAAAAATAGATGAACAAGATTATATTCTGAGAAAAGGTGAAACGTCGTTAATCATAGCAAAACAAAAACTCGAATACATTTATCCTGCAGAAACAAGTCACAGAGTACGTTGGTGCAACGTTAAGTTACAAGGCCATTCTCAATTACCCTCATTAATATCATCACAATATACAATATCAACCACTGAAAAATTAGATTTTATTTTTCAGTCCGCATTAGAAGTTGAGTATACCGATTCGGTAAATGCATCGATTCTTCGGGACTCTTACGGTCAGACTTTGTTTAACGAGTTTGTGAATGAAATCGAAGAGGAAGAATTCAAGTCGCCTCTCCCTTTACCAGTAAGGGAGTGCCTTAAATATATCAACAGAAATCTAGTTTCGGATATTTCTGCTAAATCGGTGAGCGAAGATTTAAAGTATTCCTACGCATTTATGAATAGTATTTTTAAGAAAAATATAGGGTTAAGCATCGCGAAGTACATCTGGACAGAAAGAGTCAATAAGGCCTATCAACTTTTAACTGAAGAAGACTATTCAGTATTAGAAATATCAGAAATTTGCGGGTTTAAAAATCAACAACACTTTTCTAGAGCTATAAAAGAGCAATTCAAAAGAACTCCGACCGAGATAAGAAGGTTAACACGTAGATATAATTATACTCAAATTTGTAGCGAACAAACTTACAATAACGCTGCTGTATAAAGATATTTGCATGAAGCCTTTGCTCTTCTTTAGTAATGATTATGACTTCAATATGAATCTGTTAACTTTGGGTTTCGGAATATGATTCTGTCAAAAATGGCGGCAAAATAAATTAAGCCGCCTATCTTATCATAAACTTAATAATCAACGTTTCGGTGGCTATGTCTTACATGGTTGATATTCTGTAAACGTTACCATCAATGTCTTGTAAAACACTCTGATACCATCCGTAATAGGTATTGAATGGCGATTTTAGGAGTGTTGCACCGTTAGCAATGGATTTTTCAGTTAATTCGTCAACCTCTTGAATATTATTTGCTTCAAATGTAATTACGTGGTGGGTTTCCTTTACTTCATTTACCGGTTTCGGGATATCTAACAAATCGTAAGCGTCAAAACTACTAAACCCTAACTTCGATACACCAGTATCAAAGCCTATGAAATAATTTGATCTACTTTCTTCTATTTCTTTAAATCCAAAAACATCACAATAAAATTTACTAAGGCGTTCGATATCTTTCGAAAATATATTTAAATAAGACAAGAAGTTCATTTTTAATTCACTATATTATTTCAAAGACCATATGTTTTGCTATACATGTACGCAATGTGTTTACCAACGGTGGTTGGTTGATAATCTGGATTATTATCTTTTGGCATACACGTAGATACACAGGACACTTCATAAAAATAATCAGGGTCAAAAAATGTTGGGCATGAATAACGTGACCGGCCTGAATTATTGTTCAAAACCCTATGCATATTCGAGTGATAAAGACCATTAGTTAGTACTTTGATCATTTCTCCCAAATTAACTACAAATGTACCTGGTATAGGAGGAGCCGTTAGCCAGTCTCCAGCCGCATTTTGCACTTCCAGCCCACCAATATCGTCCTGTAACAAAACTGTGAGCATTCCCCAATCTGTATGTGCACCAGCTCCTAATTGATTCTTCTCTCCATGATTTAGCTGCTCAGGATAATGTAATAACCTAGAAAAAATCATTGGTTCGTCAAGTCCTTCAGCGAAATAGTCTCGGGGTAGGTTAAGAGACAAAGCGAGTATTTCTATCAGATCTTTAGCTAAGCCTGTAACGTGATGTAAATACTCATTATATTGTTCTTTAAAACCTGTTGGGCTGTGAGGCCATTGATTAGGCCCACAGTTGGGCACTTTTTTTGAGACGTAAGGGTGCGAAGGTGACAGGTCATTTCCGATAACAAAACCTTCTTTCAGGTCTGCGGGGGAGCCTTCATCTAAAACTTGCGCAGCTACAGGTTCATACCCACGTACAATTTCCCAATTTTTGGAGTAACATTCCATTTTCACATCATCTGGTTGAGAAAAATACTTCTTTGCCAAATCGAGTTGCGCATCCATTAATGCTAATGGGACTTTATGTCCTTCCACATAGAAAAATCCAGTTTCACGAGCCGCTTTATGTAGCTCCCACGCAATTGATTTTTGCTTTTCTAAATCATTAGAATAAAAGTCACTTATGTCAATTAAAGGAATTTTATTTGGTGCTTTTGGTGGTTCGTAAATAATCATATTATTCTCCAATCTCATTAAATTTTGATGTTTTGTTCATTTTGTTAATTTTTGACATTAGATGTTCATAAGCTGTCGTCGTAGGATATTTTGATGATTTCTCTAATCCTGGTATTGTTTCGATGACAGCATCAAAATTAGGTTGGTGAAAAAAGACTATTGATTGCCTATCGGAATTCGAGTCCTTTGTTTTAGGATTTATGACGCGATGAATATTGGAAACCCATTTACCTCCAGTCCAATAAGACATCAAGTCCCCCAGATTAACAATAAAACTATTGTCAACAATTGGCACGTCTTTCCATTCACCTAATTTGTTTTTAACTTGAAGTCCCGGCTTATTTTCTGCTTTAAGAATAGTAAGTGAACCATAATCAGTATGGGAGCCAGCTCGAATTTGAGACGGAGAATATGAGTTCTTCTGCTCTGGATAATTTGCAGCAACTAGATTTGTCATATGCTTATCAATTTTTGATGAAAACCAGAATTCGTCGACTCCTAAAGATAATGCAAACATTCTCATTATTCGTTCAGCAAGAGCTTCCATTTCTCGATAATATTCTAGTAATGCTATTTTAAATTCAGGTAATGTATTGTCGGGCCAAATATTCGGAATAAATATCTCTTGAGCCAAACCTGTTTTGTAATAATCGTCACAAGCGGGACCTAACTCCCTATTTAACGTGAAGTATTCTCGCAAGTCAGGTAAAGCCTCTTTATCGCCTAATGTAGCTCCAAGGTTTCCAGTCTCCATGCCAAAGTACCCCCGATAGTAGGATTTACTCTTAGGCGAGAATTCTTTCTTTTTATCAGTAGGGAGTGAAAAGAAGGCAGAAACCTGTTGTTGAGCTTTTTTAACTACATCTAGGTTTACACCATGGTTTGACAGTACTAAGAAACCAATGTTTGTAACAACATTTCCTATTTCTTCTGCTAACTTAAATCTTTCATTTATTTTTTCAGAATATGCATTTGAAAAGTCAATTACAGGTACATCTAAATAATCCATTTTTTCTTCCTTATTCAAAGCTGTATTTAAATTTTATTGATATATTTCGGGGCTTGTTGGGGACATGTGTCACTGAGCCAAATTCTATAAAATCAAAAGATTGAACTCTGTATTGTTCGTCCGTTAGGTTGTTGATAGAAATAGAGTATTTGTACTTTCCATCATTTCTGGTTGTTGATAGCGCAATATCAGATAAAAAATAAGAATCTGCTGTTAATAGAGGATTATTTCTAACATCGTGAAAGACGCGGTCAGTATAGCTAACGCGTAAATTGAGGTTTGTTTCCCAGTCAGAGAATAGATTCCACCAAGAGTCATATGAAATAACTACTTTCAATGGAGGCGCGAAAGGAACATCATTACCTGATAGGTTTTCGCCATTCGCACTTATAAAATCGGTATATTTCGCGTGTATAAATGATAACCCTAGGTTAATAGAGTTATAATCATTAAGATTTATATTTGCTCCTATTTCGCCTCCTTTATAAATTCCCTTACTAGCATTAGTTACTATAAAGTTCTGACCACCGAATTGATTGGATGTAACATCAAAAACGTGGATATCCCTATAATCGTAGTAGTAAAAAGCGGTATCTAAGACAACTCTTCCTGCAAACAATGATGACTTAAACCCTACTTCATAGGCCATTAAATCCTCTGGCTTGTAGCTATTAAATTCGCCAGGATCTCCGAATCCTGCTCCGGCACCACCACTCTTGTAACCATTGCTTACAGTAGAATAGAGCATTGTATTTTCAGAAATTTCTTGCTGAAGTCCAATGGTCCAGGAAATATCAGTAAAAGTCTGATCTGATATAGACCCTTCTACATCTCCGGGGGCAAAATCGAGTGCTGTAGGTCTAATACTGTAATGATCAAAGTAAACAGAATCATTTGTGTATCTAAGCCCAGATAGAAAATACAACCCTGATGTTAAAGGATATTTTAAGTTGCCGTATATGGCCTTGGATAGCTGTTTCTGATAAAACTCTTGGTCTGTTTCTAGGCCAAAGAAAACGTACTTATTGTCTGCGGACAGTTCATCAGATGATATATATAATCCGAGATCCCAATCAAACTCATCTTGTGCATTTGAAGTTATCTGAAATTCTGATGAAGCCGTTTTGAAATTAGATTTATAGTAATTATTAGAAAGCATATATGCGCCGCCATCGGCATCATACTGACTATCTCTTTTAAATCGGTCAAATGCGATAATATGTTTAACGCTGAATGCAGGAAAATCATAGTTTAATTTTCCGTAGAGGCCATATGAGTCAGAGTTTGCATCGCCGAAAAAGTCATGGTCACCAGCACTGGTATCCCCCCTCTCACCAACGCCGTCAGAATCTCGATAACCTAAGTAATCGATGCAATCAATTCTCGAACGAGGGTCACAAGTTGGCTCATAAGTTACGGGGTCTACTATACCTACATACTGAAATGTTCCGCCGTCAGCTCTACGACGCATAGAATGTATCATTAACTCGTAGTTAAATAGCGTTGACGGATTCCAATCAAGTAATAATCTCGTTGCAAGTAAATTTTCAGCGTTAAGGCTATTGTTTTTAAGTGTACCCGGAAAACCATCGCCCTTCGGTTCAGATGCCCGGCTTGAAGCCCACCCATCATCATTTACGTATTTGTAGGCAAATCGAAAGTTGGTTGTTTCTGATATAGGTCCAGTAATAGCTCCTGCACTTTTAATTTCATTGAAAGATCCAACACCTAAATCAAAATAGCCGGAGAAAGTATCTTCTGGCTTAGCGGTAACATATTTTATTAGTCCACCTGTTACATTCCGCCCATAGCGGGTACCTTGTGGGCCTTTCAATACTTCAATTCTTTCAAGATCGAAAATAGGAGCGGTATGTTGGAACGTATTTGGGAGATAAACATCGTCTATGTAAACACCTACAGTTGGATTGGTGTTTGACGCAAAATCTATACTGCCAGACCCTCTAATCCACGCTTTCGCCTGTTCAGATGAAGACACCGCTCGTATTTCTACTCCCGGAAAATATGAACTCAGATCATTAGTAGTGTCTACATCAAATGATTCAATTTTCCCCGCAGACAAAGTATCTATTGCTATTGGTACACTTAGTATAGATTCTGCTTTTCTAGTTGCTGTCACGACGATACTTTCTACCATCTCCTCAGCGTTCACTTGCTCTGGACTTAAAATGAAATTAGCCAAAAGCAGTGTTGTAAAAACTTTTAAGTTTGATTTGAATTTACTATTAGCATTTATATTTCGTTTAAAGTGATCAAATTGTCGTTCTGACTGTTCGACATATAGAATTTTCATTGATTATCCTTCCCAAGGTTGTGCCTTTAGGAAGATAATCGATGAGATCCGATATTTGCTTATCTCAAATCTCTATAATAGTTTTTGTTTAATAGATATTAAGTAAACGGAAATTATTACAGATAAGTTGTCGCGTAAGATTTTGATTTAAAATGTTTTTATTTTTTTATAATGATGAAAATAAGATAAATTAAACTGAATGAATCCTATGAAATTAAGAGGCGTGTTTATCTTTGACTGGCGAGTTATAGTTAAATACAACCACGTTTCTTGTACTCTGCCGCCCATTCTTTAAAACGTTTTTCGTCGCGTTCAGCACTCTTAGCTCGCCTTTCTAGTGTTTTGTTCGAAACGGGCTTTGGCTTAGTTTTATCGAAAGTTACACCTGATAATTCGTCGGCAAACATTTCAGGTCTTACATGACTGTAATGTTGTTCAATCATAGCAACACTAGTACCACACTGTTTAGCAATAACGTCCATGCTTGTGCCTGCCAGCAGTTGCCATGTAATGTATGTGTGGCGTAACGAGTATAGTGTCCTTGGTACATCTGAATGCGTTTTAAGGTTGTTATTCTGAAGAACCTTTTCAAATGCCTTGCCTAACTGTGGTGTTGTTTCACCGTTAGCCAATCGGAATAATTTTTGACTTGGTGTTCTATGTGGAAACCGTTCGCGGAGTCGGGATATCGCGCCAATGACATCTTTTTTGCAGACGATTTTTCGTGTGCCAGTGTGTTTAGTTGTTTTACCTTTGCGTACGTTGATAAAGAACTGTGCTTTACTTCCTTGGGCTTTTAGTTCTATATCACCCCAGGTGATGCTTTCCATCTCTGTGCCCGGACGGATGCCGGTATTTACTGCAATCTCACAGTAATCATAAAGTAGCTCTCTGATTTGCCTTGTCTTCTCGGTGTGAGCGTTACGTTCACTTTCGTAAATACCATCAATTACAGCGTCATACTCTTCTTCTGAGAATGCGGCTCGGCGTGTTCCAGATTTACCTTTCGACGACAATACTGGCACTTGTATCGGTATCATCCACTTGTGTTCAATAGCTTCTTTAAACACTAAGTTAAGCGCAGCATTATGGGTCTTTAACGTTGATGAAGCCGGTGTTCTGCCGAATTGTTTAATACGCCACTCATCAAATTTTTTAATGGCGTCTTGGTCTATCGATGTAACGTATGTTCTGTCAAAGTAGGGGATGTGATATTTGCGGAGAGCTAGGGAGTAGTCATGACGAAATTTCTTTTCGGTATTTTTGTTCCCTTCCTGGCTCTCTATAAAGTCAATCAAGGTCTCAGGGATTCGTTCCTTGGGTTTTTCAGGAGAGGTGACATTAAGCTCTCGTTCAAGTTTTTCAATAACTCTTTCCGCTACATACCGGAATCTTTTGCTTTGAACTAGCGTATTGGTTTCGATTCGGATTTCGTGGTCGAGAAATATTCGATGTGCCATAGCGATGGCTTCGTCTTTATCTTTCTTTTTAGTTGATTTGCAGTACCACGTATTGAACAGTACAAATCGCGCATACCAACGTTCGCTGTTATCTTGTTTGAAGATGTACAGCGTGTCGTTTATGTCATGTCTAGCAATCTGTTTAGCCATGCTGCTAGTAGAACAGGTTATATGTTGATTTGCAAAGAATTTGCAAAGCTATTTTATGTTTTAATTAGGTTTTTGATTTATATCATTTTTATGGCTAAGCTGTCTATTGAAAATCCGCGTGTCCCTGGTTCGATCCCGGGTCGAGGCACCATTATTCAGAAAGCCCTGCACGAAAGTGCGGGGCTTTTTTGATCGTGCGCCGGGCATGGCGCGTAGTGCGAAAGCACTGTCCGACTCATTGTGGTGGTGAGTCGATGACTTGGAGGTGAAAGTCCTCTGCACACCCGGCAAGGGGAAGTGCTAGCCGAACGGCAAGGGTGTTCATCG
>NZ_RCUA01000014.1:15984-181344 GCF_003731635.1 Marisediminitalea oceani
ACGTAGAGCCGACAGGCATAAGCAGGAAGGTCGCGCGAATTACCCCGGGAGGTCTGATGTTTTGCCTCTGATTTTTTTAGTGTGCTACTGACATCGAGAGATGTTGGGATGGGATATCAGAAGTCAGCCGAGGCCGTAGTAGTGATATTAAACCGATAGCATGAAGGGCTGAACATAATTAACCGTGATTAGGACACTGTTACTCGATGTCGATTAATGATGCACAAGCGCAGAATACCGCGGCCAGTGAGTGCGAAGACGGGCGGAACCTGTCGGGATACGCCACGGGTGCTGAAATTGACACGGCGGTCAGTGGGCGAACGAAAGCGGAACCATCGGTGACGATGGAAGCAGTGACAGACCGAGCCAATATGATGTTGGCCTATCAGCGGGTGGTGGAGAATAAAGGCGCTGCGGGTGTAGATAACCTGAGCACGCTGGATTTAAAACCCTGGTTGAAACAGCATTGGCAAGGTGTGAAGGTCTCACTGACAGAGGGCAGCTATCTACCGCGGGCCATCCGTAAAGTGGACATCCCGAAACCGAATGGCGACGTCAGGACGTTAGGCGTGCCAACGGTGGTAGACAGACTCATCCAGCAAGCGATAGCACAACGGCTAAGTCCGTTGGTGGAACCGCACTTCTCTCAGTCCAGCTACGGATTCAGACCAAACCGCAATGCATGGCAAGCCGTGCAACAAGCACAGCAATACATACGTAGCGGAAAGCGATGGGTTGTAGACATGGATTTGGAGAAGTTCTTCGACCGGGTAGACCATGACATCTTAATGTCGAAACTGGCGCACCTGATAGAAGATAAACGGCTGTTGAAACTCATCCGCCGCTTCCTTGAAGTGGAAATGATGGCCAATGGCCAGCGGGTAACGCGGGACAGAGGCATGCCGCAAGGCGGCCCACTATCACCATTGCTATCAAACATCCTGCTGGATAGCTTAGACAAGGAATTAGAGCAACGAGGTCATAGCTTCTGCCGCTATGCTGATGACTGCAATATTTACGTGAGCAGTCAGAAAGCAGGCGAGAGCTTACTGGCCGATATCACCGACTTCCTGTCTAACGAACTGAAGCAGCAAGTCAATGCCGACAAAAGCGCGGTAGCCCGGCCGTCGGAACGCAAGTTCCTAGGCTATAGCTTTACCCGGCACAAAGAGAGCCGGGTGAAAATCGCCGTGCAAAGTGTAAATCGCTTCAAGGATAAAATCCGCGAAATGACCACAGGGCATTGCTCGCGCTCAGTCAGTGACACGATAAACGCATTAGCACCCGTGCTTCGGGGTTGGATAAGCTACTTCCGCCTGACAAAAGTCAAAGGCGTGCTGGAGGAACTGGACGGTTGGATACGACGAAAACTCCGCTGTTTGCTATGGCGGCAATGGAAACGCGTATACACCCGGGTCAGAAACTTAATGAAGGCAGGCATTGACGAGAATCGGGCATGGTGGTCATCGACCAACCAACGAGGCGCATGGTGGAATGCGGGGGCTAGCCACATGAACCAAGCCTTCAGGAAAGGGTGGTTCGATAAAATGGGGCTGGTGTCACTGCTGGATTGTCACCGACAGTTCCAGTGTTAATATGAACCGCCGTGGTACGGAACCGTATGCCCGGTGGTGTGAGAGGACGGGAGTTGTAAAACTCCCTCCTACTCGATCGGCGTTGGAAAGTTTTACTTAACGGGACTCGCGGGCGTGCCCCTGCCGGTAACCGTGAGTTGCGCTCGCTCTGCTTTTTAGTCTCCAATACGACGGGGTTGGTGTTTCCTGTTAAGGACGGGAAAAGTCAAATATAAGGTCTTAACTTGCTTGGTTTTTACTGTCTGAAAATTGAACAATGGATAAGTTTTTCAATAAGTTATTGTGTTATTATTGGCGTTTTGCGAGACTGGATGTTTAATTCATCATTTACTAATAATAAGGATGTTGTTCAGATGTTTAAGCCGTTGCTGGTTTCCTTATCAGTTGTGGTTGCGACCATACCCGCAATTGCCTCCGCTTCCTACTTAAATTACACAAAAGATGCAGGAACAAACATTATCACAGATGGCTCAGGTCTTGAGTGGATGACTCTTTCTCAAACCAATGTGATGTCGGTAGAAGAAGCTCTTAACTCTTATGCTGAAGATGGGTGGTTTGTTGCATCATCGCAGGAAGTGGACCAACTATACGATGATTTCTTTGGTGAGTTTGACTGGACTGGAGATCGCGGTACTTATGTGTCGCAATACGCCAGTTCTTCACTGACTTCTATTACTAATGAAAGTGTTGATCATTTCTTCGGACTTTTCGGTAAAACAGCTCTGGATGATTACTGCTACGATTTTGTAGGTAGTCTTTACACCTGTGAAATTGAAGGCGAACGATACCCACAAAGTCGCACCAATTTTTTCTTTTCCTCCACAGAGTTAAATGTGTCTGACGATACATTTTATTGGACCTTTAACTCTGCGCGGGTGGTTAGTGAATACGGCCAGGTCAGAACCCATGGTTTAAATGGAAGGATCATTCCTGCCAACGTTGCTATCGACACACGTAATCCGGGTCGTTTTACCTCGAAGAGTGATGGTTATGCTATCGCGCTCACTCGCTCAGTCCCGGATGGCAGTGAAAATAACCAAAATGATGCATCCGAGGTGCCTGCCCCCGGTGCGTTATCTTTATTCGGCCTGGGATTGATAGCAATGATGCTGCGCCGAAAGAAGCTGTAAGCTCAGCTAAAATGGCGCTCCGCTTGGTGCGCCTATGCCTACTGGTGAGCCACGCCCAGCGGATTAAACAGCGGGCTGTCACGTACAATTTGTTCCAGTCGTTTGGTTGCTTCATTGACTTTTTTACCTGTGAATAAAGCAACTTCGGTTTCCGGCAACGGCGGCAACTCCTCATTCAATATCACCAGATCATCCTCCATGGTGTGCAGTGGAATAATACCAATGCCGACACCGGCCCGCACTGCGGCTAATACGCCAGCCCGGCTCTGACTGGTAAAGGCAATCCGGTAGCTAATACCAGCCTCTTCTAAAACCCGTCTGGCATACTGGCGGTGATAGCAGCCTTCATCGAACACCGCTAAGGGTAATACCGGTGAGCCGAGCAGGTGGTGGTCCCGTGAGCCTACCCATACCAGCGAGTCGCGGCGTAAGCGGGTGCCTCCGGTTGAGTCGGCCATCATTTCGACTAAAGCAATATCCAGTTGACCTTTGTCTAATTTTCGTAACAGCGTGTCCGGGCTGTGGTCGCAGAATACTTCTAACTGCGCCTCCGGGTAGCTCAGAATAAACTCCTGCAATAATGGCGATAACGTGCGACTGGCGTATTGATCGTGACTACCGAGGCGCACGGTACCGTCGATATCCATGTTCTGGAACGAACCGACAATCTGATCGTGCAGGTTCAGCAATTGCCTTGCGTGGTTAGTCAGCTGTATGCCTGCCGGCGTTAATCGAACCCCATGCTGACCGCGTTCCATCAACGGGTTGGCTACCAATTCTTCCAGACGGTTGAGCTGCATACTTACCGTGGAGGGCGCTTTATGCAGTAGTCGGGCAGCCTCTGTCAGGTTAAGTGTCTCGGCCACCACCAAAAACGTGCGCAGTAAATTGATTGGCAAATCTCGCATAACCTTAGGCCTTTATCAGAATTCAGAAATACTGAACGTAGATTTGAATATTTATCGATTTACCGAATAAAGGCAAGCGATTACATTTCGTCCAAATCGTAATTTTCATTTCAATGTTGTTTCAGGTTATCGCAAATAGTTAAGGAGTCAGGCAATGAGGATGGCCATCACCTTTGGGTCCAATCAAATTATCAGTCTCGGTTTTGGGTTATTTTTGTTTGCCGCGATGGTGCCGATGATGCAGCAGGATATTGCTATTAGCCATTGGTATCTGGCGACCATCGGCGCAGCTACACAATTGGCATATCTTGGCGGCGCAATGTTGCTGGGGCTATTCGGGCATAAGCTCAACTCTGCCCGGCTGTTACTTTGGTGCGGTGTGATGACCTCTTTGTTACTGTTTGCCATGGCCATTATTCAATCGCCGCTGGCTATGCTGATTGTGTTGGTCTTAATGGCGGCCAGTGCGGCCGTAAGCTGGGGCGGCATTGTTGAGTTAGTCAGCTGTTTTGGTCAACCACAGTACCGCGCAACCAGTTTATCAACCGCTGCCAGTGGCACAGCCTGGGGCTATAGCATTAATGGCCTGATCATTCTGGCTATTGTGCCGCTGGCCGGATGGCAGGGCGGCTGGGTGGCCGCAGCAATCATGGGACTGGTAACGGTAGGCGCTACGGCTTTTATGCTGCGTCGTCTGTGCTGCGTAGCATCGCAGGTGGAGATAGAAGCGCCGCCCTCGATGCCCGCTAAACAATTATTCCGCACTATTTTTAAAGAGCGAATTGCTTTTGTTTGCAGCCTGATGACGTTCCTGGTGGGTTTCGCCACCATGCCGTTTTCAACCTGGCTGAATACGTATCTGGCCGAGCTTTCTTTGCCTGCTGAATTAGGCGGCTATACCTGGTCTTTAATTGGCTTATCAGGCATGGCTGCTGGCTTTTTGGTGGGTAAACTGGCCGATAGCAAAGGCTCAAGTATGGCGTTGCTATTTACTACCTCCGTGTTTGCTATCGGAATTATCGCCTTTCTGCTGGACCCGGCTACCTTTGTGTTACTGGCCGGGTTTAGTTATGGCCTGATGTATTTTCCTATCTGGGGCGTACTGGCCGGCTGGTTGAGTAAGCACTATGGCTCAAAGGCGACCATGCAAATTAACGGTATCGGCATGGTGACCTTTGGTCTTGGCGGAGCATTGGGCAATATGATCGCAGGTGGTTTGTATGAAGCGAGCGGTAGCCTGGCCGATTTATTTGCATTGATCGCCTTTACCAGTGTGTTGCTCACCTTATTGGCTTTGTATATCTTCCGGCTTGAACGTCAGGTTTCGCGGCCTGTTATTGGCGCGGTGTGAGTAACCTATCCTCTGTGCCTGGGTTCACCCCGGGCGTGAGCAGCTTGAAAGCTGTCTCGACAGTACACGGTTCTCGCGGGTAGTAAATGCCAGCTGGTATTTTTGCGTCACTACCTGAAATCGCTGCAGGTACTGACAGCGATAACTCTGATTGGCGGGCATCCATTCAGTGGGGCCTTTAGCCCCCTTAGAACGGTTGGCCGAAAGGCTCACGGCAATAACGTTCAGCGTATCGTTGGCAAAGGCAGCTCTGATGCGTTCAGGCCATTTATCGGCGCCATGCTCGTAGGCCCATTTGAGCGGCACGATGTGGTCGATATCAAGATCATCATCATCGGTAAAGGTATTGTCAGTGTAAGGGTCGTACCAGCGTCCGCTGGTAACCTGACATCCTGCGCCGTCGGCAAAGGCAACGGGCACTTCTGATTGGCGGATAAGTGTCTCGGCCCGGGTGTCACGGCAATTACCATCCTCATCCAGCCAGTGAGGGAACAGGTCCCTGTCGTAGCCATCGGTAATGGTGGCTTGTGAGTTAGTGGCATATCCGGAATAGGCTTTGCCACCGGCCGCCAGGCAATTTCGCATAGTAGCGTACGCGGTAAATTTTCGGGTGCGTTCGTACCACTGACTGTTTTTGTCGTGACACAACCCCGACTCTGAACGTTTAATTACCTCAGCAGCAAAGGCTGTACTAAACGGCAGGCTGACCAGCCAAAGTAAAACAACAAACTTAGTCATGAAAAAGAGATACTTCACTCAATACTACTTCATTGCGGCTAATGTAAATTTACGTGGAGTTGGATTCAAGTATAAAACGTAGGTTTGGCAGGAGTTCAGTTAAAGCGGTCACATAGCACTGATTGCAGGCTCACTTAGCTGGACGGCCTGAGGAAGTAATTAACCTTATGTTTAGCAGGGCTTTTTAATTCAAAGATAGCAACTTGTTTAGGTATGAAAAACTAAAATAGCCCTAATATCCACGAGCCAGTCAGGCTGAGTCAAACTCAATACGTATACAGATCAGCAAGTTTTCTTTTCCCTGCCGAAATCCACATACTCCCAAATAAATAAGCGCTTTAAGCCGTTTTGTCGACTTCTTAGTACGCCATCTTTTCTTATACTAAAGGCTGAATTGTCCGAGTTGTGTGCAATTTTTCGTTGACAATTTGCCAATAAAACTCATAATTCGCGCAGATGTGCATATTGTGACAAATGTGACATTAGGCGCTCGGGTGTGAAGTTACACTGTTTTTTTGCAAAAAAAAAATAATGTGCCACGCTTTGAGCAAGTATAGCGTTTGTGTAGTTTGAGGCGGCCCATGATTGATTTCAGCCAGTTCTCCATTAGAAGTAAGTTTGCTTTCCCTCTCGTCGTCGTAACAGCATTATTGTGTGTTGTTGCGGTTATTTCCGTTTTTTCTCTTAGTAAGCTGAGTGACGATTCTGAGCAAATAGCCAAGCGTTATCTGAATGCTGTCAGCCTTACTCTCAATGCCGACAGGGATTTGTATCAGGCGCAAACGGCTTTGCAGGACGCCATTATTCGGGCCGGTATGCGTGGCCAGGCCATCGATGCTGAAATTACAGACTTCAAAGATAACGCTCAACAAGCCCTCGACCGTATGAACCAAGCGCGCAGTATTGTGCAGGGGGAAGCGGCAAATGTGGGCAGTAGCACTAAATTCAAGAGCGATTATGACAACTGGTTAAGAGATGCCAACGAAGTTGTATCGCTGGTGTCAGCAGGTGATATTGACGGTGCCAATGCGCTGCGCTCAGCCAGTTTAATAGTTAATTTTGAGCAGGTCAGAAGTCATTACGATACCTTTGGTGAGGCAATGAAAAATGCAGCCGATGAGCTTGCTGCGGACATGCAGTCATCCTCACAAAGCAATCAGTTTATGCTGCTGTTAGTGCTGGTTATTGTGCTAATTGTAAGCGCGTTATCTATTATGTATGGCCCCCGTCTGGTGACTGATCGCCTCAATACGCTGATTGATGTGATGCGCGACATAAGCCAGGGCGATGGTGATTTACGCAGCCGTTTAGATAGCAGTGGCAAAGATGAACTGGCAACCCTGGCAAAGACTTTTAACCGTTTCATGGAAAACCTGCAGGAGCTGATCGTAATGATCCAGCAGGATACTGAAAACCTGAAGGGTGCCGCAGCAAATCTAAATGATGCCTCTAATACCGTGAAGTCTGCGTCTCACCAGCAGAATGATAACCTCGACCAAATCGCGACTGCCGTTAACGAGCTAAGCCATGTCGTGGCAGATACAGCCAGCAACAGCCAGGGCGCTATGGAGAAAGTAAAGGTCGCCTCAGAAATCAGTACGTCGTCAAGACAAGTGGTTAATGACTCGGTCAAAAATGTGTCTAATCTTTCAGACTCTATTAGTAACGCTAACGATGTTATTTCAAGCCTGGCCAAAGAGTCCCAAAACATAATCGCCGTGCTGGATGTTATCCGTGGTATCGCAGAGCAAACCAACCTGCTGGCACTGAATGCTGCCATAGAGGCCGCGCGCGCTGGTGAGCAGGGAAGAGGGTTTGCCGTGGTGGCCGATGAGGTCAGAACCCTGGCGAGTCGCACCCAGCAATCAACAGAAAATATCAACGAAATGCTTGGTCGCCTGGAGCACAGCGTGAATGATGCAGTGAATGCAATTGAGCGCGGTGCCAGTGAAGTCGACTCTGTGGTAGCTGTTTCAGAGCAGCTGGCGCGGGCTTTTGATCAGGTAAACGAAGCGGTGAATGATGCTAACGAAACCATTTACCAGATAGCGGCAGCCACTGAAGAACAAAGCCAGGTGGTAACCGATATCAATACCAATGTCACCAACCTCAATACCCTGGGTCAGCAAAATCTCAAAACCATTGAGAATACCGGGAATATTGCAGGCAGTGTTAACGGCACCGTCCAGCAACTGGGGCAAAAAGTCAGTCGTTTTAAAACGTGATGTAACTGACGCCAATCCACATAAAACCAACGTTAAAAATTCCCAGGTGAGAGAAACCGGAGACACCTATGAAATCACTGTATGTAAAATTCGCCAGTATGCTCAGCGTGGCCTGTGCTGCTTCCCTCATGTCACCACTGGTGTTGGCCGAATCGCTTACTTTTGATGTGTCAGGACAGTGGGCCTTACGCTATGAAAATATCACTAACCCGTTATTTCCAACCACCGACGATCGGTTTAATCAGCACAATCAGCGCCTGTCCTCAAAGCTACAGGTGAAAACAGTAATGACATGGTCGCAGTTTGAACTACTCGGCGAATTAGCTGATTCCCGTGTGTATCTGGATAATGATGATCCCACTCTTGGTCGTTCGCAGGTCAACACGCTGGAGCCTGTACAGTTTAACTTCTCATGGCTGGGTAACAGTCAGAATAATGGTGGTCTGAACATGCAGAAGCTCAGCGTTGGCCGGTTTATTCTTGATTTTGGTAGTCGCCGGGTTATTTCCAGCGGGTATTTTAGAAATGCCATGAACACCTTCGATGGGGTAGTCAGTGAATGGCAATGGAACGACTGGAACGTTAACGCTGTTTATTTACTGCCGGTGACCCGCTTACCCGGCGATGCGGCAAGTATCGATGCTAATGAGCGAGGCTTTGATAAGTCGTATTCAGAACGGGCTATGTATGGTGTGTATGCCAGTTCTGCCGATAAAACCTGGCAACTGCAAACTTACTGGTTTGACGAAGAAGATGGTCCGGACCTGAATACTGCCAACCGTGAATTCCTAACGGTGAGTGCGCACTATACCTTACCTAAAGACACCAAATGGCGTGCGGATGCAGAGGTTATCGTGCAGTCTGGTACCCGTCATCAGTCTACCTCGCCCAGTGATGTTACCGAAATCGACCACCAGGCGTGGTTATTCCATGGTGCGTTTGGTCAGATGGTTACCGATACCACTTCTCTGCAGGCTATTGTCGACCTGATAAGTGGTGATAACGACAGCAGTGACGGAAAAAATACCAACTTTGACGCACTTTACGGTGTGCGCCGCTTTGACTTTGGCCCCACCGAAGTGTACCGCACCATGCCACGGCGCAACCTGGTATCACTGGGTCTTAAAATGGTGAGTAAATTTACCAAGAAAGATAACCTGCTGATCCGCTATTTAAATTTAAGTTACCAGAAAACCCCGGTGGGTGGTGAAAGTGACATAGGTAATCAGATTGAGTTTCGCTGGCGTCACCAGTTGTTGCCTAAGTTCCGACTTGAGTTTGGTGGTGCCTACATGGCTAAAGGCGATGCGTTTGCCCAGGGCGATTATCCGGACGATACCGTTTACGGTTATACCGCCTTTTTACTGAAATTCTAGGGCAGGTGTTTTATCGCTGCCGAGCGTGGCAATAGCCCGGCCCACAGTAATGAGAATACCGGGCCGCCCAGGCAAAACAATGCCCAGGGTAAATAATCCACGGTCGCCACTCCCAGTGTGGCGGCCATAAATAAGCCGGAAACCGTCCAGGGCAATACCGGATCCATCAGGGTCACAGAATCTTCAATACTGCGGGATAAATTAACCGGTGCCAGCTTTCTGGCCCGATACCCGGGCTGATACAGGTTACCGATAATTAAGCTGGTCACGCCGCCGTGACTGGTCAGTGACAGTAAAGTAATGCCGCTTACCATAGTGCTTAACACCAAACTAAAAATACCTTTCACCCGCCGGAGCATCGCCTGAATTAATACATTCAGCGCGCCGCTGGCCTGCATGGTTCCGGCGAGTAAGAATGCGGCAATAATGACCACCAGTGTGCCTACCATGGAATACAATCCGCCACGCTCAACCAGTTGCAGAAAGGCTTCATTAGCCATTGCCTCACTGCGCAGTTGCGCAGGTAACATTTCAAGACTAAAGCCATTCAGGTAGGCGTTAACCGCATCCTCTAACCCAAAGGGTTGAACCATTACTGTAAGCACCAAAGCCAGCAGGGTGGAGTAAGTAATGCCGATGACGGGTGGCCATTTTTTAACAATCGCATAAATCACCAGGGCCGGGGGCAACAATTGCCACCACGCCGGGGTGAAAGCGGCTTCGATGAGTTGTTGCATTGCTGCCGTTGCTAACAACGCGTTGCTCTGATCGACCGTGCTTGCGGCCGGGACCAGCATAAACACTATTAGAGCAATCAAAAAAGAAGGCAAGGCTGTGTATACCATGTGGCCGATGTGCTGATATAAGTCGGCTTTGGCCGCAATCGCAGAAATATTGGTTGAATCCGATAAGGGCGACATTTTGTCACCGAAGCAGGCGCCGGAAATCACTGCACCGGCGGTAACCGGTAAAGAGGCCCCCATCACGGTGGCCAGGCCCATTAAAGCAACGCCGATTGTGCCGGCCGAAGCCCATGACGAGCCGGTAAATATGCTCATGATAGCAGCGGCCAGAAAAGCCGAAATATACAGGTAATCCGGATCAATAAGGTGGATGCCGGTCCATACAAAAAACGGGATGGTGCCGCACAGCATCCAGCTACCGATTAAGCCGCCAATGGACAGCAGGATAAGCACTACCGGAAAAACATCTCCAAATTTGGCTACGGCGGCCTGCTCCATTAACTGCCAGCTAATGCCCCGGCTAAAACCTATCAGCCCGGCAACCACCGCGGCCAGTAATATTGCTACCACTACCAGCGTGCCGCCGAGTTCGGTAAACAAAGCGCCACCGGCGAAAACCGTTAACAGCACCACCAGCGGCAGCGCCGCTAACCAAAGCGGCAATGGCTCATTAGGTGAGGCTGACACGGGTTCAGACATGCTGAAAAGCTTGTTCCAGATCGGCTATCAGCGTTTGCGCGGCTTCAAGCCCAACAGACAAACGAATAAGCCCTTGTGGCAGATTCATAGCGGCCAGCTGTTCGGCATTTTCCGGGCGCTGTAATGAGATGGCCAGACTTTCAAACCCGCCCCAGCTAACACCAAGGCGAAAGTGACTCAGGGCATTTAAAAAGCGGGTTACGTTATCGTATGCCGGGTTCTTCAGAGTAAAGCTGATCAGGCCATTGTAGCCGGCCAGCGGGTTGGTCTCGGCTGGCGGCGAATCTTCTTGCCAGGCCGGGTGATAGATCCGCGCTACTTTAGGGTGGTCCTGCAGAAACTCACCAATGGCCAGGGCGCTGGCCTCCTGTTGCTGTAGCCGCACACTCAGGGTACGCAGTCCTCTTTCTATTAACCACGCATCCATGGGGCCTATTGCAGCGCCATTGAGCAAAAAGGTTCGGTAAAAAATCTGTTTAAGCAATGCGTGGCGGGTAATTATCGCACCGGCAATCACATCACTGTGGCCGCCAATGTATTTGGTTAAGGAGTGGGCCACAATGTCGACGCCCATGGTAATGGGCTTCTGGAGCAGCGGCGTTGCCCAGGTGTTGTCGATACCGGTCAGAATGCCGTGTTCGTGGGCAATGGCCACTACCCTGGTAATATCAATGCGCTTAAAAGTCATGGTCGCCGGACTTTCAAACCAGATAAGCCGGGTTTCTGGCCGGATAGCTGCTTGTAGTTGCTCCAGATCGCCTGAGGTCAGGTAAGTAAACGTTACGCCAAACCGCGCGAGTTGCTCAGCGAGCTGAATGGTAGGGCTGTAGACCTGGTTGACAAATATGATGTGGTCGCCCTGATTTACCAACCCGGTAATCGCCGCACTAATAGCGCCCATACCAGAAGCAAACAGTTTGCATGCCTCGCCACGCTCAAGGGCTGCAAGTTTCTTTTCCACACTGGTCATTGTTGGATTTCGCCCACGCGTATAAACCGGTGTGCTGTATTCATTGGCCAGCGCGGCACAGAGGTTCTCAAACTTACTGTAAGAGAACAGTGAAGTCTGGTGAATGGGTTGTGTTACTGGTTGGATATCTGTTTGGGAGACAAAAGCTTCCGGCCCACAACAAATATCGAGATCCTGCTGTGAAATTTTCATGTCGTTGTATTTTTGAATATTTTATACCACCTTACCTGCAATTGCTGGTGGCGTACAAGCTTGTGGTCTTAATATTCTGCTGATTAAGCGACATCATCAAATAAGCCGGCGAATATGCCGGCTTTGTTACAGCAATGATTAACTAAGCCGCTTTTTCCTCAGCAATCCAATTGTCTACCATGCGTTCCAAAATGGTCAGGGGCACAGCGCCACTGCCAAGGATCACATCGTGGAAGGCGCGAATATCAAACTGTTCACCCAGTTCGGTTTCGGCCTTCTCTCGTAGCTCAAGAATTTTCAGCATTCCGATTTTGTAGGAAGTGGCCTGACCCGGCCACACAAAATAGCGCTGAACTTCGGTTTTTATCGCGCCATCAGAAATGGGCGAGTTATCTCTGAAGAACTGATTAGCCTGTTCTTCTGTCCAGCCTTTGGCATGGATACCGGTGTCTACCACCAAACGGATTGCGCGCCACATTTCAGAAACTAAGCGACCAAAGTCAGACATCGGATTCTGGTAGCCACCCATTTCCTTTGCCACCAGCTCAGCATACAACGCCCAGCCTTCAACATAACTGTTAAAGAACGACGTGGTTCTGAATTTAGGTACACCTTCCAGTTCCTGAGCAATGGATATTTGCATATGGTGGCCGGGGTTGCCTTCGTGGTAGGCGATTGCCTCCATTTCGTTCTTAGGCATGGTGGTCATGTCTATCAGGTGAGCATAGTACACACCCGGTGTGCTGCCATCCGGCGAACCGGCAAAGTAATGCTGCGGAGCGCCAGCCTGCTCACGATAAGGTTCTACCCGCTTTACAACTAAATCGGCTTTGGGCAGGATGCCGAAGAATTCCGGTAATTTATCGGCTATGTTATCCAGAAAGGCGGTTGCGTCATCGAGGTAAGCCTGGCGTCCCTCGTCGGTGTTCGGATAATAAAAACGTTCATCGGTGTTATCCGATTTTATGTAGGCAAAGAACTCTTTTAAGGTGCCGTCGAAGCCTTCTGCCTGCTTAATTTTTTCCATCTCAGCCAGAATGCGGTCTACTTCGTTCAAACCAATCTGATGAATTTCATCGGCGGTTAAATCGGTAGTGGTACGTAAGGCCAGCGCAGAGTTGTAATAAGCTTCGCCCTGCGGCAGTGCAGATGCGCCTGTTGCTTCACGAGAAATGTTCGGCAGGTCATTTTCGAACCAGCTAATCAGCTTGCCATAAGCTGGCATGACTTTATCGAGCAGTGCGGTCTCGGCTTCCTCAATATAGGTCGCAGCCTGTTCGGCTGTGATCTCGCCGCTTTCCTCAAGCGCTGCCACCTTGGTTTTTACGTCTGCCAGCAATGAAGAATCCTGGTCACTGTCGGGGTCAAAAGGTTTGCCTGAGATAATCGCTTTGCTTTGTTTGATAACGCCTTCGTAAGCAAAGTACGGCGCTTTAACGCCCTCGTCTGCATTGATGGCAACCCGGCTGGTTAATTGTTCAACCGCCCGGCCAACGCCTTCCAGTCTGGAAATATAGGCTTCCATGTCCGAGGTTTCGGCGACTTTATGATAATTGATCAGCAGAGTTGGCAGCATGGACTGCATGCCATTCATTTGCGTGAGTACGTAATTACGGCGGCGAAATTCAGCCTGCTTTTTGGCCTGTTCAAACTGAAACATCCAGATGTCGTAGGATATTTTAGTGTCTTCATCTAACTTGCTGTAATCAAAATTGGCTTTGAGTTCGTCAACGGTGGCCGCCATCCATTGCAGACGTTTATCCTGGCCTTGTTCCGACATGTCATCAATCTGGTCGTAGAGATCCTTGCGGCCAAGGCGGGTCATCATCAGCGGAGAAAACTGCAGTTGTTGCTCGTATTTTTCTTCAAACCAGGCATTCAACCGCTCGGATTCGCTAAGCTGGGCGCTTTCGGCTGTGGTGGCAGGTTGTGACGCAGTACTGGTTTGTGGTGCTTCGGAACAGGCGGTCAGCGCAAGCGCCACCGCACTGAGTAAAAAGAGTCGTTTCATGGTGTAAGCCCCTGGATAGTGGTCAATTATAATTGCTTTCGGTACCAGTAGACCCTGATGCGGGGCTTATTTCAATCACTTCTGTTGTTCAGCGTTGTGTCAATTTGTCGGTAAATGCTTTGATCCTCGCCAGACCTTCATGCAACAGCGCTTCCGACGTGGCATAAGACAGCCTGACAAACTGGTCGCCACCGACAACACCAAAATCATTGCCGGGTGTCATGGCCACATGAGCCTCACTGAGTAAGCGGTCACAGAACTCCATGGCAGACATGCCTGTCTGGCTAACGTCAATATAAACATAAAACGCGCCGTCGGGCTCAACCGGAACCTTGAGGCCCGCGTCAGCCAGGCCTTGCAGAACGATTTTGCGCCGTGACAGTAAGGACTGCCGCCGTTGCTCACAAAGCGCGAGGGTGGGTGGTGTAAAGCAGGCTAAAGCCGCAAGCTGGGCCGGTGTGGAGGGGCAAATATATAAGTTTTGCGCCAGTCGCTCGATAACCGCCACCATGTCGTCCGGTACAATCATCCAGCCTAACCGCCAACCGGTCATGCCAAAGTATTTTGAAAAGCTGTTGATAATAATCGCATCGTTATCAAACGACAGCGCTGATTGCGGCGGGCCGTTGGTATCGTCACTCAGGTTTAGGTAGATTTCATCGATTATCCGCCACGCGCCGCGGGCTTTGGCAAACTCGCACATTTTGGCAAGGTCGTCAGCAGATACCGCTGTACCGGTGGGATTGGATGGTGTGGCAACCATCAGCGCCCGGGTTGTCTCCTGCCAATGCTGTGCTACCAGTGCAGGCGTTAACTGGAATCGGTCGGCAGCAGCAGTTGGGACCAGATTAACCTTGCCGCCGAAGGTGGTAACAAACTGGCGGTTACAAGGGTAGGAGGGATCGCCCACCATCACTTCATCACCCGGATTAACCAGTGCGGCACATACCAGTAACAGCGCCGCTGACGCACCGGCGGTTACCACTACCCGTCGCGGGTCGATCTCCAGTCCGTGCATGGTCTGGTAAAAGCCTGCAATGGCCTGGCGTAGACGGAAGTCGCCCAGTGCCCCGGTGTAGGGTAACTGATTCTCTGCAACGGCTTGTTGCATGGCTTGCTGAACCGCTGGCGGTGCGCCAAAGTCAGGCTCGCCAATGTTTAAACGAATAACGTTGTGCCCGGCGTGCTCAAGCGCCGTGGCTTTTTCGCCGAAGGCCATCGCATAGAATGGAGTGATGGCCATGGCGCGGTCAGAATACTGCATGAAACTCTCTATTTGTTTTAGTGTAACCAGCCTGCGCGAACACCGCGCTGGCTGATTAGTACCAGTAATAACGCGATGGAAGTTACGATAACAGGCATTACTACAATGCCCCAGCCCATGATGCTGATGGCATCAATGACCACAAAATTATAATACTGCTGCACAATTACCCCGGCGAGGGAGATCACCAACACAGGGAAAGCGAGCTTTTTGCCCAGAGCCAGTAAGATACTGCCTGTTAAGCCGCCAAAAACGGCCAGGGCGTAAGCGCTGTAAGACCACACTGGGATGTCCCGATAGACTGCCTGTTGCGTCTCAGGAAGCTGAGCAATCATCTCCGGCGTCATCATGAGTTGACTGAAAAATGCCGCTACGCCAATACCATTCCAAAGCACCATCAGCCAGGCAAACACCTTAAGGCCGGTTGACATCCGTTTTGTGCTGCTCATTTTGACCCCCTTAAACGAATTCGGTAACAATTATCAGTATTACTATACGTGAATTTTGTGTGATAGATAACGGATTATACCTTCTTATACTTTTGTCTAAAGTGGTGCAATTGGTCAGCTTTTCATCACAAAAAATGTGCAGCATCGATTATTACTCAGGAATAGATTGTTAAGTAATTGTATTAAAGATACTGTATACGATATCTTTTATGTAGACTGTCGGTTGCTGCTGGTAATTTATCCCAAAACAGCCGTCGAATCAGTGAATTGGTACAGGGATTGAAACGCTTGTGTGAATACCGCCTACGGAAAGGCGCAGAATAACAACACGGTCTCGAATTCAAACTCCCTGAAACAAGACTGAGAAAATAACGATATGGCACATAAATACACAAGCAAAACCTTTTCACTTTCCCTACTGGCTGGCGTTATTGGTCAGCTACTGATTGGTTCCCAGGCCTATGCCCAAACCAATAACGAATCAGAAGCTCAAAAAGAAGAGAAAATCGTCGTCGTCGGCCGTCGTATTTCACAAACCGACATCGCTATAGGTACCGATGAAGCAACCAACACGCTGGCCGTTACCCGTGACGAATTGCTTTCTGCACCGTCGGGTATCTCCGGCTTAAAGATGCTCGAAAATTTACCCGGCTTTAACGTACAAACTGATGGGGCGTTAGGGCTTTATGAATTTGGTAACTCGGTGCAGGTTCGGGCTTTCCAGTTAAGCCAGATGGGCTTTGTTCTGGATGGTATTCCTATGGGGCGCTCCGATGCTTTTGGCGGCAGCCCTATCTTCCGTTATGTAGACAATGAAAACCTTGGCGCCGTTGTCGCCTCACCAGGTGCCGGCGATGTATCTGCGCCAACCTATTCATCTTTGGGCCCGATTGCTTCTTACAGCACGGTTCGCCCATCTGAAGACATGGGCGGTATGGTGGCCGTCACTGTGGGTGATTTCGACCTGCAACGGACTTTCGTAAAACTGGAAACCGGTGATATCGATGGCTTCAGAGCCTACGTGAGTCGTTCTAAAACCGATAGTGACCTGTGGCGTGGCCCGGGTACCATCGACCGCGAGCATATCGAAGCCAAAGCGTTGTACGAGTTCGGTGACAGCTATATCCAGGCTACCTATGTAGCAAACGATTTCTTCGATTATGATTCACCATCTGCGCCGGCCTCTACTTTCGCCAGCAACTATTACTACAGCTATGTCGACAGTATCCCGGAAGGGTGTATCAGTCCGGCAGGCAGCGTATATGACTATAATGGTGACGGCAGTATCGATGACGATGACTTTACGCCGGTATTCACCGGCTCAAACTGTACCAGCTATTACGAAGATCGCATCAATATTCGCGATGATAAGCTCTATTCATTAGGTTTTGGTACTTATTTCAGCGAAGATGTAAAGCTCGATGTAACCGCTTATTACGAAGATAAAGACGGTTATGGGGTATCACCAGACAGCTACTCTAACACTCTGGGTATTTACACCCGCCAGGCAGCGGCTGGTCTTGATGTGGTGCATCCACGCGGTGTTCAGTACGGACTTTCCACCGTAGGTGGCGAGCGTGAGGGTATCGTTGCCGGATTAACCTGGTATATGGGCGACCATAAAATCGAGTTCGGTGGCTGGATTGAAGATGATACCTACAACCGTACCCAGGCGCGCCTGAATAAAACCGGCGGCAGCGCCGACGGTGATGTAATCATGGATGAGGTGGCTTATTACCGTCGTAATTACACCGCAGTGCGCGATACCACCCAGCTATATGTAAAAGACAACTTTAGCATGATGGATGACAATCTGATGCTGGAAGTGGGCTTTAAGTCATTGTCTATCGATTACTCACTGGATGGCTACCGTGATTACGCGGATTACGAAATTGACAGTCAGCCGGGTTATGGCCCACAGTCGGTTGAAGCTGAATACAGCGACAACTTCTTACCCATGGTGGGTGCGGTTTACCGGTTAAATGATACCGATCAGATCTTCGCCTCATTCGCACAAAACTATGCGTTACCGGCCGGTACCGACGATATCTTCGATAACGCCGTTGGCTTTGATGCCCCGGATCCTAAAGGGGAAGAAGCCGATAACTATGAGTTCGGTTTCAGAACCAACCGCGAAACATATAACGGTGCGATTGCCTTATTCTATACCCGTTTCGACAACCGCTTAATTGCCAGCAGTGTAATGAATCCGGCCACCGGTCAGCCAGAAGCATTCTACGTGAATGCAGGCGCCTCCAAGGCCTACGGGGTTGAACTGAGCGGTGTGTTCCAGCCAGAAGTCTTTGATCGCGAGCTCTACTTTAATGCCAACTTATCTTATAAAAAAGCTGAGCTGGTGGATGGATTTGGCAGTAACCCTGCTGGCAGTCAGTTACCAGACAGCCCGGAATGGCTGATGACTGGCGGTGTAACCTACGAGCCGACAGAATGGCTGGTAGCCAACTTCTCGGCTAAATATACCGGTAAGCGCTACACCGACTTCGCCGAGTCTATTGAACTGGACAGCTACCTGGTAGCACAGGCTTATGTCGATATCGGCGGTCCTAACAACTTTGGCATGCCTGAAAATATGCGTCTTCGTTTCAACATCGACAACGTGTTCGATAAAGAAGTGATGTCTTTTGGCTTTACCGGTTCGACGTTTGGTCGCCCGCTTAGCCCGCGTACCTTCCAGGCAACCCTGACGGTAGACTTTTAATGAAGATAAAAATTAAACAAACATTGTGCGCGTTAGCTGTGGCTGCTTCATGCAGCCCGGCTTTCGCCGCGGCCGATGCGGCGAAACTGCATGATTCGCTGGTGGTTATGGACACGCATCTTGATACGCCTGCGCTACTCGTGCAACCGGGCTTCGACATAATGCATTCGCACACTTTTGCCGACGATTTCTCCCAGGTGGATGTGCCGCGGATGAATAGTGGTGGTCTGGATGGTGGCTTTTGGGTGATTTACACGCCGCAGGGGCCGGTAACTGAAGCAGGATTTAAGTCGTCCCGTGATACCGCGTTACTGCGCGCTATGGCGATCCATAAAATGGTAGCGGCTAACCCTGATACGTTTGCGCTGGCAACCGAACCGGAAGACGCTAAAGAGATTGCTGAGCAAGGCAAGAAGATTGTCTATGTCAGCATGGAAAATGCGTACCCACTGGGTGAAGACCTGAGTTTGCTGGACACCTTTTATAAAATGGGTCTGCGCATGGTGGGGCCAGTCCACTTTAAAAATAACCAGTTTGGTGACAGCTCTACCGATCCCGATGGTCAGCAGTACGGTGGCCTGTCGCCGCTGGGTAAAGAGCTGGTGAAAAAGGCCAATGAGCTGGGCATTATTCTGGATGGCTCCCATGCCCACGATGATCTGTTGGAAGACATGATTGAGTTATCCAAAACACCGGTGATCCTGTCGCATTCCGGCACCAAAACGATCTATGACCACCCTCGCAATGTGGATGACAGCCTGCTTAAGAAGCTGGTGGAAAGCGGTGGCGTTATTCATGTAAATGCCTATAGCTCTTACCTGAAGGAATTACCTCAGGATCCGGAACGTGGTAAAGCCTACGGCGAGTTATTCCGGCAAATGGGTAACATTGCCCAAATGAGCGAAGCCGAAATTGCAGCGCTTAAAGCAAAACGCAAACAGATCGATATGGAACACCCTGCAGTCAGAGCGACCTTTGAGGATTATATGGAGCATTTCCTTCATATTCTTGAAATCGCCGGACCAAAGCACACCGGTGTAGGCGCCGACTGGGATGGCGGTGGTGGTGTCGAAACCATGATGGATGTGGCCGCGCTGCCTAAAATTACCGAGCGCTTACTGGCCGAGGGATATACCGAAGAAGATTTAGCTGATATCTGGGGGAATAACGTGCTGCGCCTGTTACAACAGGCGAAAGACTACGCACAATCCCTCAAAGAATAGTTTTTATTGCTTGTTCTCCGTAAAAACAGCAATGCGGGCACACTTCGGTGTGCCCTTTTTATTTTTTGTCGCCTGGTCGCATAAAGCGGTTTATTGCGATTTCTCAGTTTCCTCTATCTTTTGCCATAGTGCTTCTGCATCAGCAGTGAGCATTGAATAGGTCTTTATATCGCCATTGCGCTGGGCATGCATGGCCTTCTCCAGCAGGGCAGAATGTTGCTTTCGAAGTTTTGCGGTCGGGTCTTTTTTGAATAATCCAAACATTGTATTTGCCTGTTGGGTTTTCCCTGTTAACGAGTCCCAGACCTTTTGGGATCAACTAAAAAATACCGGCTTGGACGAATAGCGCCAATTTGTGGCGCATCTGTTTCCTTCTGCCTGGTGAATTTTCTTACCTTATATCCACAGACAGCAAGCAACACATAAACCGCTTTGCTCTCTGCCTGTTTAACTTTTGGTTTAAGGAAACGACTATGAAAATTTCTCGATTTGTAAAAATGGCCGGCTTAGCTGGCTCTATTCTGTTTAGCAGCCTGAGCTTTGCGTCAGCGGTAAACATTGCTGAAAACGATGTCGCCATTCACGGCTACGACCCGGTGGCCTACTTTACCCAGCATAAAGCGGTTGAAGGTGCAGCTAAGTATACCGCGACTTACGAAGGGGCTATTTATCGCTTCAGCAGTGCTAAAAACCGCGACATGTTCAAAGCCAATGCGGCCAAATATGCTCCGCAGTTTGGTGGCTACTGCGCAATGGGTGTGGCTCTCAATAAAAAGCTGGATGTCGACCCTGATGCTTTCTACATCGAAGACGACAAGCTGTACCTCAACCTCAACAAGGCTGTCCAGAAAAAGTGGCTGGAAGATGTACCGGCTAACCTAAAAACCGCTTACCGGGTTTGGGATGGCATTGAAACTTTATCGGTGGCCGACGCTAACGCTGAGGAGTAAGCGCAATGGATGTTGGTACTCAGGCCATAACGGCTAATGGCCATCAATACCCTGAACCATTGGTGATGCTGTGGTTCAGTGCCGAATGGTGTGGCCCGTGCAAACAGATTGCGCCGGTCATCAACATGATTGAGCAAGGCTACGCTGGCACCGTCAGAGTGGTAAAGGTTGATGCCGAAGAGGATTTTGAACTGGCCCACCGCCTCGGCGTGCGGGCGGTTCCTACCCTCATACTGCTTGATCACGAAAAGCGACTCGATACCAAAGTGGGGTCGGGTAGCTACGCTGAGCTTACTCAGTGGATTGATTCACATATTAACTTAGTTGCTTAAAGAGGTAATGACTATGACTAACAAACGTACGATTGCAGCGGCAGCCCTGGCGATGGCTTTAACCTCCGTGGTTGCTGCACCGGCCCAGGCGGCTGGCAAAGAGAAGTGTTATGGCATCGCGGCCGCCGGTCAGAACGACTGCGGTAATCTGGCGGGCACCCATAGCTGTGCTGGTCAGTCGACCATGGACAAAGACCCTGGTGAATGGAAACTGGTAGCTAAAGGCAGCTGTGAAGATCTCGGCGGCATGCTTAAAGCTGAAGCGAAAAAGCGTTACGAAGCTGAAAAGCGCCGTAACGGTTAATCGATAGCGGAGGAAAAATGATGGCGGCTTTAAAACCACTTAGTCAGGCTCCAATCAGCTCTACTCCGGTGGGGGTTGGTTTACGTCACGAGCATTATTCGGCGGCTTTATCGCAGCCATCACCTGCGCTTGATTTTGTTGAAATCCATGCCGAAAACTTCTTTGCCGAAGGCGGTGCGGCAAGTCGGTTGCTGGATCAAATTACCGAACACTACGCGGTGAGCATTCATGGCACCGCGATGGGATTAGGCTCTGCCAGCGGTGTAAATCGTCAATATCTTAAGAAGTTTGTCCAACTGGTAAACCGGGTGGACCCGGTACTGGTTTCCGATCACGCCTGTTTTACCTGGGGCGAAGTAGGGCAGGAGCCGGTACATAGTGGCGATCTTCTGCCACTTAAATTTGATAAAGCCACACTGGATATCCTGTGTACCAATATAGATACCGTACAGCAGGCGCTGGGCAGACAACTGCTGGTGGAGAATATCGTCACTTACCTGCCGTTTGACGCAGGCGATTTCAGTGAGGCGGAATTTCTGGCCCGGGTCGCCGAGAGAACCCAATGCGGCTTGCTGGTGGATTTAAACAATATTCTGGTGAATTACCGGAATTTTTCCCGCGGCAACCCGCTGTCACTGGCCTGCGACTGGCTGGCACAACTGCCGGCCAGCGCGGTCAGAGAATTACACCTGGCTGGCAGTTCTGCGGTGGGGCCCGGAATGCTGATTGTGGACGACCACGGGCAACCGGTTTCCGACGACTGTTGGGCACTGTTTCATGAAGCTCACGAACGGTTTCCCCATGCCGCCACGCTGATTGAATGGGATAACAATCTGCCTGTTTGGCAGGAGTTACTCGAAGAGGCTCATCAGGCCCGCTGGCGGATGGACATGGTTACATTAGAGGTTGCCGGATGAGCGACCAGTTACCTACCGTTACCGATTATCAGGCCAGCCTGTTGACCAGCATAATGACGTTTTCTCCCAGTGCGCCGGGCTCGGGGCTGCAGGTCTATCAGCACAACCTGCAAATGACAGCCGTTCGTAGCCTGAGTATTGCTTTTCCGGTTCTGGCAGCGATGCTCGGTGAAGAGGCCGTGTATGTTCTGGCCCGTCGATTATTCACATCGGAGAAGCCATGCAGTGGCGACTGGGCTGACTGGGGGCGTACATTGCCTGCGCTGTTACGTAGCAGTGAACTGCACGAAGAGTATCCTTATCTTGCCGATATAGCGGCGTTTGAATGGGCTTTTCATCGGGCTGCACGCAGCCGGTATGTGGCACTGCAAGCCGATACCCTGAATAGTCTGACTCAGTGCGAGCCGGATACTATCCGTATTCGCCTGCAACCTTCTTTAACCCTGGTCAGCAGTGCCTTTCCCCTGTTTGGCCTGTGGCAACTACATCGTTCTCAACCGCCTGGGCGTGCCCCGGGGCTGGCTGAACTGGAGGCTGTTATGCAAACCGAAGAAAGTGGCTGTTATGTTATTTCACAAAGTACCGCCACCACTCAGGTGATGGTAATTAATGCCCAAGAGTATCAGTGGCTTGAGGGCGTGAAGCAAGGCATGACACTGGGCACACTGCTGGATGTTTACCCCACACTCGATTTTGCTCAATGGCTCACAACGGCACTTACCAATGAGTGGGTAACAGGCCTGAGCTAATACCTGTATGACTCCTGTCGGGGACAATCCTTGTCTCCTGCCTTTGGCGGTGTGCTACTACACCGCCTTTTTTCGCCTGCCACACACATTCTTTTTCGCCTGACAAATGGATAAATTTTCCATACGGACGGCCAATTTTACCCGCTCCCCTCGCTCTACACTTGCGGGCACTTATCAAACCGGATTAACGGAGTCTGACGTGACCCAATCAGAGCGAATATTTCGACGATATGGCCGCTATTTCGCAGCCTTTCTACTCACACTATGCATCTCTTCTTATGCCCAGGCGGCTTCACTGGCGGTGGATTATCTGCGCGGGGAAGGTGATGTGGAGGGCATCAAAGTGGCTTATCAGTATTACCACCAGGCGCTGACTGATTACAGCGATGACTTGTACTGGTATGTGGAAACCAGTGTCAATTTCTGGGAATACGGCGTTGAGCGCCAGCATGACACTAACTTTATCGTGGCTTTGTCGCCGGTGCTGCATAAAACCTTCTTTCATCGCCCTCAGGGGCGCTTCTATGGTGAGTTTGGTATCGGTTTGTCGCTGCTCGATGACACCACTTTTGCCGGCAAAAATGTCAGTACCCATTATCAGTTTGAAGACCGCTTAGGGCTCGGCTACGAGTTTGGTGAGGATCATAAGTACCGGCTCGCGCTGCGCTATTTTCATTATTCCAATGGCGGCGTAAAAAAGCCTAACCCCGGGCTGGATTTCATTAGCTTGTCTTTTGCTATGCGGCTTTAGCAACAAGACCTGGCAGAAAGAAAGTCGGGTTAACTACGGTCATATAAACCATCATCATGAGTAAAAGAAGTAGAGTTATCATGCAAAACACATCGAGCCGTGTAATTGGCATTATTCTGTTACTGCTTGCCGTTAACTGGCCAACAGTAGCTCAGGAGCAGAGGCCGGCAGTGCAGCAGGCGCCGTCTTTTCATTTTAGCGGACTGAATGGTGAATCTTTCGATTTTCCGGCGCAGCGCGCAGACAAACCTGCCTTGCTGTACTTTTGGGCAACCTGGTGTCCGTATTGTAAAAAGGCCACCCCCAGGGTAGTAAAACTGCATGAGCAGTTTTCTGAGCAGATCAACGTACTGGCAGTGAATGTAGGAATTAATGATTCGGTTGCTAAAGCCCAGCAGTACCTGCGGGATTACGATATCCACTTCCCGGTGGCTTTTGATCACGAAAGCCAGATCAGTCAGGCTTACCATGTGTTTGGTACACCGGTGTTCGTAATTGTGTCGCAGAGCGGGCAAATACTTTATCGCGGTCACCGCTATCCTGACGGTATTGAACAGGCGCTGACAAACTAATGGCCACGCCGCGCAAAATGCCCTCACGAAGTGAGTTAACCGGAGCGCTAAAAACGGCTGCCGTAGTGGGTAGCGTGCTGCTACTGATTAACCAGTACGAGGCGGTGATGGGACAGATGGAGTTTAATTTAACCAAAGCCATCCTGAGTTATTGTGTGCCTTTTTCGGTATATTTGTATGGCCGCTTAAGCGTTGCTAGCAGTGGCTAGCAAGGCCTTTTGTTTGTCCTGAATTGATGTATACTGATCTGTGTACTTACTGAGGTGGCAATATGACGCAGGGTCGTAAAAGCAAACGCGAGCATTTGGTTGAAACCGCGCAACAGCTGTTTTATCGAGAGGGCATTAAAGGCACGGGGATTGATACGGTGCTCGAACATGCCGGTGTAGCTAAACGCACGCTGTATAATCATTTTAAATCCAAGGATGAGCTGGTTATTGCTACCTTGCAGCGCCGCGATCAGGAATTTATGGCCATGCTGAAAGCCGGGGTTAAGAAGTTTGAGTCCAGGCAAACCGGCGAACCGGCATTTGCCCGGGTGCTGGCTTATTTTGATGCCATCGAAGAATGGACCACCTCAAAACAGTTTTCCGGTTGTATGTTTATTAATGCGTCGGCCGAATATCCTCGCCAGGATCATCCTGTACATGTCATTTGTGCCATGCATAAGCGTCTGGTGATCCAGTACATTGAAGAGCTGATGTCAGGATTAACCCTGGCCGATCCCCATGACCTGGCCGTACAGTTAGCTGTGCTAACCGATGGCGCAATTGTTAATGCCCATACCACAAGTAACCGCAATGCGGCTCAGGTAGCCAAGCAAATTGCCGTGTCATTACTCACCCTGCATACTCAGCCGGCGCATTAATATCAGGCGCCGCTTATGGTGAAGTAATTGATCAATACCGGGTAAATGTTCGGCAAGAGGCCTTCGGTGATGCTGCCGAACAATGGATCTTACCCATCTCACTGGCATTGTAAGCGCGATAAATCACGACTAAGTAACGTTGGCTGATGCCGGCATAAATCCCTCTATATCGCAGTGTCTGCTCAGGCGGGCCTCAACGTCAGCATGCAGTTTACGACCAACAACCAGCGGTGCACGGTTGCGATCGATACATTCATTATGGGCAGCTAACCGCTGATAGAATTCACTGTGTTTGGCTTCTGTGTTGCGTTGTCGGGTTTGCAGTGACAGGTTAGCCAGACTCACAGCACTATAAGACTGGCTAAAGCGGGCAATGCCCTGGTAAGTAAAGTGTTCGGCCACCTGATCATTGCTGCGTTGAATAAATAAATCCATCAGGGCAAACAGCAGTTCATTGGTTGACGACGATTTAAGCAGCAGCGTATCGGTAGTGACCTGTGTTTCTGCTAGCTCGGCAAGCGCTGTCGGGCGTAGCGCTATATCCACCAGTAATTGGCCGTTATAGCGTTGTTCGATATTAAGTATGGATAGCGCGGCATGGTCAAAACGTAATTGCCTGCACAGGGCTACGGCCTCCCTAAGAAACTGACTCAGCGCCTGGTTGTTTTGCCGGTGGCGTAAGGCATCTGCCTGACGGACAAATAAAGGTAAATCCTGGTGGGTACTGAATGGCGCACTCTGCTGCCCGTTGACAGTGAGTTTAAATCGCTCCCTGACTTCATGCTCGCGGGCTTTTTTGACGGCCAGAAAAATGGTTTGGATGAGTTCAGAAGTTGGAAAATGAGGTTCGATTCGCCAGCGCCGGCCATACACCAGTTTACGTTTTGTTTGTTTGTGGCGCGGCCGGTAAGTATCGAAGCCGATAACACCAATTTGAATGAATAATCCCTGCTGGTCCTCGCCAGCCATGATCAGGTAATCATCGTCAAACTGACAATCACGGATAACCTGTTCGACGGTCTGGCGAGTATGTGTATAGGCCAGGTAATGCTGCGGAATGCAGCGGTCTCCGCTGTCTAAAGTGACAGGCGGAGCGCCGGGTAGGGGTGTTTCACCGGATAAGTGCAGCTTAGTCACGGCAAAAGTCTCACGCTGTGGTTGGGGTAACTTGAATTGGCCGGGCTTTATGTCGGGTAATCACGTGATCCAGCGACAGTTTGCCAGCCCCCCAAACAGTGATATGCAGTAAAATGAGTCCCCAGATAACATGGCCATACAAGGCGGCAGGAGCAATCTCTTCCAGGCTTATCACGGCTACCACATTCACAATACCCAGCCCCAGGGCACTTAATCGACTGACAATCCCAAGGCTTATTAACACCGGTAGCAGCAGCTCGGCAATGGTTGCCAGACAAGCTGCCAGCGCGAAGGGGAGTAGCGGCACGTGGTACTCGTATTCGAACAAAAACAGGGTGGTTTCCCAGTCATTGGTTTTCGTCAGTCCTGAAGCAAAAAACACCCAGGAGACATACAGTCGTCCGGCTACGGAAAGGACTGACTGTAAGGGCGTAAACAGGTTGGTAGTGATGGCACTTAAGCGGCCAAACATTAAGGCTAATGGTTTCACAATGGTCTTCCTACGTTAATAAGCTAATCAATAAGTTCTGGCCTGTTGCCATTGAGATAACTGTAAGGGATCCAGGGTGGGCAAAAGCGACCAATCGTCTGCGCTTTGTATCTATTCGTTTTTATCCGTGGTGAGCTGATGTGCTGTTTTAAGCGGTTCATTGTGACCGGATACAGGCTGCTTTAGCCATTGCTTGGGCGAGATGCCGAGTTTCTTGCGAAACAGCCTGGCCAGCGCGGAGCCGTGCTCATAACCTACCAGGTTGGCCACCAGATTAACCGGCTTGTTGTCCTGCAACATTTCCTGTGCCAGAGCGATGCGAATATCGGTTAAGTAATCGTTGGGAGTCAGGCCCACCACACTTTTAAATGTGGCAGCAAACCGGGAGCGCGACATCGCCGCAATGTCAGCCAGTGAATCCACTGTCCAGTTGACCTCCGGCTGATTGTGCATGGTACTTATCACCTTTGCCATCATGGGATGACTCAGAGCTGCCAGTACCCCGCCTTTCGCCAGGTCGTTTTCCAGAATATAGCGCAGGACCTGCAGCAGAAAGATTTCGCTAAGCTTGTCGATCATCACCCCCCGGGTTACCGAACGACTAAAGGCTTCGTCAAACAGCCATTGCGCCGTTTGCCCGATGTATTGCTCGGTATCCAGCGCCAGGGTAATTAGCGGTGGAAAAGCCTCCAGCAGCAGCTTTTGATGCGCTGATTCCATGCTGATAGTGGCACAAACCATTTCGGCACCGGCCGACTGTTCTGCCAGAATCCGATGTTCAACCGGGCCCGGTATAAAAATCACAGAGGGTTTGTCGATGACCCGTTTAGTGCCATCTTTCATAACTATGGTTAAGCAGCCGGATTTAAGCAGGTGCAGGTGACCTTTCTCGTCGTTGCTGAACGACTGGATCCCGCACAGTTTACCACTAAAAAATACTTCGGCTTTTAACGAAATCCGTCTAACGATGTTTGCTATGTTGTCCATCTTTATCCTCTGAATCGACAGGCGGCTAAACCATGGCCCCCGCTGTTGACGCCTGATTTCCGCGACTTTGTTGCAACCACTGGCGTGGCGATACCCCCAGCTTTTTCTTAAAAATCCTGACCAGCGCCGAGCCGTGCTCGTAGCCCACTTCTCCGGCGACAAAATTGACCGGCTTGTTGTGCCTTAACAGCTGCTGGGCAACGGCTAAACGCAGGTCGGTGATGTAGTCGTTGGGCGTTTGCCCTACCAGGGTTTTAAAACTCTCAGCAAACTTAGACCGGGACATCGCGGCAATACTTGCAAGTTCGTTCAGCGTCCAGTGATGACCCGGTTGATTGTGGATGACTTCGATGACTTTGCGCATTTGCGGGTGATTAAGCGCGGCAATGGCACCCTGGTGCAAACTGCCCTGTTCGGTGGCATGACGCAGTACCTGCAACATAAAAATTTCACCGAGCTTATTGATCATGACGTCCTTACCAAACCGCTGCTCAAAGACTTCGTTAAATAGCCATTGCACGGTGCAGGACAGAGAACAGTCCGGGGAAACCTGCAAGTACACAATGTCCGGTAAGGCGTTGATCAGCAGTGACGAACTGGCAATGGTAAAGGTTACGCTGGCACTGATAAGTCTGGCCGGTTTGTCGCTAACCGACTCCAGGTAATGTGAAGTGCCTTTGGGAAGTAACACAACCGACGGGCGATCCATCAGGATTTCCCGCTGTCCTGGTCGGTTAAGGCGCACGGTGCCTGATTCGAGCAGATGTAATTGGCCGTGCTGGCCAAAGTGTTTTATGCCGCTCAGCTGACCGCTGTGGTTAATGGTGGTAGCGAATGTATGTTGATTAAGAATGCCGCTTAAATTGTCCATGTGATATCTCTCTTTACCGGTTTACAGGTGTGTTGAGATAACCTCAGCGCTGGGAGACGGTAACGAATCACAGCGTGACAGCCGTTATCTTAAAAAAGTAAACAGTTCTGTATAGAAAAAGCAGGTTGAATGGCTTAAAACTAAACTGCTCGCCATACTTTCCGCGTTTGCTATACCGCTTAAAATTAAAAAAAGCGGGGCAGTGTTGCCCCGCAACAGGGGGCTAGAGGCCCAGTTGAGACAAACCCGGATGGTCATCGGGACGTCGTCCCAGTGGCCATTTAAACAGGCGCTCTTGCGACGTGATCGGCAGATCATTCAATGAGGCGTGGCGGTTAACCATCAAGCCCTGGTTGTTGAACTCCCAGTTTTCATTGCCGTAAGAGCGGAACCAGTTAGATGAATCATCCCGCCATTCGTAGGCATAACGCACTGCTATGCGGTTTTCAGTAAATGCCCACAGTTCTTTGATCAATCGGTACTCAAGTTCTTTGTCCCATTTGCGGGCCAGAAACTGAGCGGCCTGATCGCGACCGTGAATAAACTCAGCGCGGTTACGCCATTGGGTGTCGATGCTGTAAGCCTGGGCAACCTTTACCGGATCACGGCTATTCCAGCCATCTTCGGCGAGGCGCACTTTTTCAGTCGCCGTTGCCAGGGTGAACGGCGGCAATGGCGGACGAGGTGGTTCGGTGGTGTTCATGTGCCGATCCTCGCTTACACCGGGTGAACCAGAGGAAAATCAACCTCTGCCCGGCCAGCGTTATTGAGATAATTAGTAAAGATATTCAGCGCAACATGCTGTACTACCTCTACAATTTCGGCGTCATTCAATCCGGCTTCACGTATTCTTGCCAGGCTGTCATCGCTGACCTTGCCCCGCTGTGAAACCACTTCGCCGGTAAACTGCAATATCGCCTGAGTTTGACGATCCCTGGACAGCCCTTTGCGGTTGGCAGTAATTTCACTGTCTTCCACCTTGACCAGGTTCGCGGCCAGAAAAGCGTGGGCCGACAGGCAATAATCACATTCGTTCAGCTGTGCAACCAGCAGCGCAATAGCTTCGCGGACGGAGGCCGGTAATACGCCTTTGCCCAGTGACTGAGACATTTCAAGGTAGCCATTGAGAGCGGCCGGACTGTTGGCAATCATGCGAAATAAATTAGGTACACTGCCGAGTTGCTTAAGCACGCCCTGTAACGGGATTTGCGAAGCAGCCGGAGCATCATCGATAGAAGCGGGTACATGTAAACCTGACACTGACATAACATTTCTCCAAATAGGAACTGTGAATAAACCTGAGGCGCTTTTGAGCGACCGTTCAAGTGGTGTTATTTAAAATACACAGATCTGTCTACTTTGTGCAATGGGCAGGAGTAAGAAAAATTGCTCAAAATTGAGAAGCGATTGTTTTTTCTATAAATATACTTTTCTGTCTACTATTGAATTTGTGGCTGTACAGCTGGATTTTGGGATTTAAGAGGGGCTAGGTATACTTTTTTGTCTAGCGGTTTATGTGCTACCGGGGCGGATCGGATTTACCAAGCTGTGCTTCGTTCTACCTGGCTGGGGGACATGCCTATGACCCGCTTGAACGCTCGCGAGAAGGCGGCTTCAGACTCGTACCCACAGTTCAGGGCGAGTTCGATAAGCGGCACTTTAACACTTTTAAGCTGGTAATAAGCCAGGGTTAAGCGCCATTCGGTGAGATAGTTTTTGGCACTGGTACCCACCAGTTCGGTAAATCTTGCCGCAAAAGCAGAGCGGGACATGCAGGCAATGGCGGCGAGACTTTCTACCGTCCATTTTTCTTCCGGCTGCTGATGAATGGCTTTTAGCGCGGCGCCGATTCGGCTATCACGCATAGCCGCAAACCAGCCTTCATTTGCCAGCGGATCGTTGTTCAGCCAGTACCTGAGTAATTGAATTAACATGATTTCGGCGAGCCGGGTAATTATGGTTTCACTGCCCGCGGCGAGGTCTGTGGCCTCGCGTTTAATTAATTCCAGGGTGGATGTCAGCCAGGCCTGATCCTGATAATCATCAGCCGTCAGGCAAATGACTTCGGGTAACTGATCAAGCAGGTAATGGCCAATCAGAGGATCAAAAGACACCACTGAGCAAATCAGTTTTGTGGTTTCACCCGAACCCGGAATATCCAGTACCTCAAGGTTGGGCGAAAGTTGCTTTACTCCGGAATCAAAAAACGGCACATCCCGGACGTGAGCAGCAGATTTGAGGCTGTGACCCTTGCCATGGGGGATTAACACCAATGCCCCGGCAGACAGTGCTAATTGTGATGTTTCGGTGGTGATCAGGCAGTCGCCGCTCATTACCACATGCAGCATCAGACGTCCCGGCATGGCGGGTAAGGCTAGTCCCCAGGGAGCGGCAAGGGTTGAAAAACAGTAAAGACTGTTCTGCGGTTTCAATTGCTCGATGAACGGACCAAAAGGGTCATTATTGGCCGGGAAGACCGGTGAGTTTATCGTGTCAGTCATGGGAGCGCGTCTCTGCTGGGTCCTTGCAATCTGCCTGTTTACTATACGATTGATTGGTAGCTTAAGTCTAATTTGGCCATCGCTGGACGAACGGTAAGGTATTGTGGACCCCTGGCTATGTCCGCTTAAAGGCTCTGTTCATACTATAAGCACTGCATAAATGTTAAAGCCGTAGCAGGAGCTCAGATGACACAGTTAGTTAATTCCTCAAAACGTTTTCTGGTACTCGGAGGTTCCGGTAAAACCGGCCGCCGGGTGGTTAAACAGTTACGCCAGAAAGGTGAAGAGGTCTGCGGGGTGTCCAGAACTACCACGCCGGCTTTTCACTGGCACGACAGCACACATAGCTGGCAGCAGCTACTTGATGGCTTTGACAGCGTCTATGTTACTTACCAGCCGGATCTGGCTATTCCGCGTGCCGCCGATGACATTGCTCGTCTGGTGGTAGCAGCCCGGCAAGCCGGTGTTAGCCATATGGTATTGCTCTCCGGGCGGGGTGAAAAAGGTGCGGAGGAGGCCGAACAGGTAGTTGCTGACAGTGGCTTGCATTATCACATTCTCCGTGCCAGCTGGTTTTATCAGAATTTCAGTGAAGGATTTCTCCGCGACATGATAGAGGCTGGCGAGGTGGCTTTGCCGTGTGGCGATACGCCGGAGCCTTTTATTGATGCCGGTGATATCGCTGCCGCAGCGGTACGCTGTCTCACCGATCCTGATATCGCCGCGGGGCTGTATGAAGTAACCGGCCCGCATCTGCTGACATTTAAACAGTGCATAGGGCAGATAGGCGCAATAACCGGCCAGCCACTGTCATTCGCAGACCTTAGCGTTGACGCCATGGTGGACGCATTAACTTCGGCAGGCTTCGAACGCGATATGGTGTGGCTCATGGGGCACCTTTTCAGTGAGGTGCTCGATGGTCGTAACAGCCATACAACCGATACGCTGGAAAAATTGCTGGGCAGGGCTCCGGTTTCTTTTAGTGAATATACAAACCGCGCTTTTGCGGCAAGTTCGGCTGAAGCAACTTTCAGCAAGCTTTCGCATATTGAAGAAGGAGCAGGCCAGTGATCTTTTATCTGACTATGCTAGCCGCCTTACTCTGCGCTTTGATGGCGGGGATTTATTTTGCTTTTTCTGTGGTCGTAATGCCCGCTCTGCGCCGCCTTGGTGATGAGCAGGGAGTCAGGGTAATGCAGCAGGTAAACCGGGATATCCTGCAGTCTTTGTTCATGCCGCTGTTCTGGATGTCCAGTCTGGTGTGTCTGATTTTGCTGGTGGGTGGTCAGTCAGAAATGACCATGTTCGCAGGCGCTATTTACCTTGCCGGAATGCTCGGCGTGACCGCATTGTTCAATGTGCCGTTGAACAACCAACTGGAACAGGCCAGAGAGAACGAAATCCACGAAGTCTGGCCACACTATCTTAGTCGCTGGCAATGGTTTAATCACATACGAACGGTAAGTGCTGCGCTAAGTGCCTTGTTATTCGTCACCGCAGCATAATCCGAACAGGAGGAAGAATGGCTAACGTCAGGTTATTTTCAACTTACACCAGTAAAGGAGACGCGCATGGCTGATCTTCTTTACTGGATATTGATGCAGGTGCAACAGACGTTGTTCTGGGCTTTATTTTGGTTTAGGAGTCTCACGGACTATGCCCCTACCGCGCTGCTCGCCTGAGTGACTTAAGCGTTAGTCAACGCTCTGCCACCATGGCTTGCTGGCAGGCGGCGATGCCAGGTTTATAGGCTGGCCAATCAGCGGCGTATGAAGCTGATAAGGCGCATTTTCGCTGAGTGCCCGAATTTCTTCGAAGGGTTCTTTCCAGGGATGGCGTGCCAGCGCAAAGCGACCAATGTGAATGGGTAGCAGTGCCCTGGCGTTAACATCTATCGCTGCCTGCTTTGACTCACTGGCGGTCATGTGAATATAAGGCCAGCGTGGATCGTATTGCCCGGTATCAAGCGCCACCAGATCGAAGCCGCCAAAGCGTTCGCCAATGGCTTTAAAGTGCGGGCCGTAACCTGAATCCCCGCCCAGCAAGAGACGGAATTGCGGGCTGGTAATAACAAATCCGCCCCACAAGGTCTGATTGCGTGTCAGGCTGCGTCCTGAATAGTGTCTGGCCGGTACCAGGTGAATCTGTACGTCATTGTCTAACTCCAGGCTGTCATACCAGTCTGCTTCGTGCAGCTGCTCTGGTGTGTAGTCCCAGTGAGAAAAATGGGCGCCGATACCCAGCGGAACAAACACCTTTTTTACCTTGTTTTTCAGCGCTACGGCGGTGTTGTAGTCGAGGTGGTCATAGTGGTCATGGGAGATCAGCAATACATCAATCTCTGGTAAATCATCCACCGTAAAGATAGTCGTCCCCTTAAACGCTTTAACCATAAACGAGAACGGGGAGGCGTAGTCGCTGAAGACCGGATCTACCAGAATGCGCTGGCCGTTAAGTTGCAGATAGAAGCCTGAGTGGCCTAGCCAGACCATCAGGTTTTCCTCGCGGGGCAGGCTTTTAAAGTCTACTTTGTTTACCGGTATCGCACCTTGCGGTGCCAGATTATCGGCCGAGGAGGTAAGGTTACCCCACATCACTGACCAGGTACTGACGCCTTCTTTAAGTACCGGCGTGGTTACCTGATTATGAAAAGCTTGTTCCCCGGCATTGTAGTTAGCCGACCCCATATAAGCCTTCTGCTGTTGTGCGTCCGGCGCCGCGCCAAACCGCGCGAGGTTGAGGACCACACAACCACCCAGAATTAGTGTGGCTGCGATAATCAGTAATACTGTTATAACGCTTTTCATTTTGAGTCTTCTCTTTGCTGCTGCCGGGTCTGATATTGCCATGCTACCGGGTCATTATCACAGACCATTGCTGCCCCTGACAGCCACAAAACGCGGTATCTCTTGCCTGATACTCCTGTTCAGGCAACTGCCGAAGGTTTAAATAGGTATTGTGAATTGTTGATCCAAATCTAAGTTATTTCATTCATAGCCAAAGGGATAAGAGTGCTCTGGGGCCACTTTGTGGTGAGATAAGCGGGTAGTTGTTGAGAGGTCTAAGATAATCCCATGCACAGTAAATCCCACCCTGCGGAAGTTCCTTTAAATGACACGGATGTGTTGCTTTCCACAACGGACATGGATAGCCGGATAACCTATGCGAACAGCGATTTTTGTCGTATCGCCGGATTCAGTACAGAGGACATGTATGGTCAGCCCCATAATCTGGTGCGCCACCCGGACATGCCGGCGCAAGCTTTTGCCAACATGTGGCAAACCATCCGGGCTGGTCAGTCGTGGATGGGGCCGGTTAAAAACCGCTGTCGTAATGGCGATTACTATTGGGTTAATGCCTTTGTTACTCCCATTCGCGATAGCGCAGGCAATATTTGCGAATATCAGTCGGTGCGCACCAAGCCGGATCCGGAAGTGATAAAAAGAGCCGAACAGACTTATCAGCAACTGAGTAATCATAAGGATAAACCGCAGTTGTCGGATCACGCCAATGCGCTTCCTCAACTCAAATGGGGGCTGATATTACTGGCCGGATTAAGCTTTTTGTCTGCCTTTTATAGTGAGCTTTCTCTCTATGTGAATTGGGTTGTAGGGCTGCTGGCGGTGGTAATGTTTAGCGTTTTCATGCGCTGGTCCGCCCGCCTGCAGGCGCTGACTGAAAAGTCCCGCCGGATTTTTGATAACCCTCTGATGAGCTTTCTTTACTCGGGGCACCGGGATAGTCTGGCGGCTATTAATCTGGCGATTGAAATGCAGCAGGCACAGTTAAAAGCGGTAGTTGGCCGGGTGAATGATGCGTCACTTAATGTGTGTGAAAATTCTGCCAGCAGTCTGCAGTGTAGTGACGAAGTCAGTTTGCATTTACAGCGTCAGATCGGTGAAGTCAGCCAGGTTGTTGCGGCAATGGAGCAACTGTCGCAGACCATCGGTGAAATATCGGGTAACGTTAACGGAGCCGCCGAAGTGGCAAATGAGTCTGAGGCCAGCACCTTTTTCGGCAAAGGCAATGTCGAGGCAACGATTCAGAATATTCAGAGCCTTAATCGCCACCTGCAGCTCGCTGATCAACAGGTCGCTGGCATGAGCAAAAGTGTGGCGGATATCAGTCAGGCCCTGCAGGTCATCGAGGGGATTGCCGAGCAAACCAACTTGCTGGCAGTCAATGCGGCCATCGAGGCTGCGCACAGTGGTGAGTCAGGTAATGGTTTTGTAGTGGTGGCCACTGAAGTCAGAGAACTGGCAACCCGAACGCAGAAGGCTACAGATTCCATTAAACAGGTGCTCGAATCTCTTTCTTCCCATTCAGGCAGTGCCCGTCATGGAATGCAGCAGGCTCTTAACTCGTCCCTTGATTGTGTGGGGCTGGCAGAAAGTTGCGGCTCGAGCCTGATGACGATTCAAAATGAAGTGAGTCGTCTGGCCGACCTCAACCGCAGTATCGCCGCGGCCATTGAACAACAGTCAGCAGTTGCCACCGAAGTGACTGGCAGTATCAACAATATCATGGCGCTGGCATCACAAAGTGGTGAAGTGAGTTCGCAAGCCAAGGCGCTGAATGCGTCACTGATGGATAAAGTTGAAGAACAAAGCGCGTTAATACGGCAGTTTGTGTAGGTAGAACATTCAGGTGGGGAAAACCTGGCTCCGAAGTGAACCGTAGCGGCGCTTTTACGGTACTCATACCACAATCAAATAATGAGGCAGTTTATGTGGTGTGCAGAGTGTGAGTCGATTGACGAGTATTTTTATTCTAATACTTACTTTTGGTTGTTTTTACCCACCAGCGAAGCCATCGATAAAGTCACTAAGATGGCTGAGTATGCGAAGTATCCGCTGGAAAGCGTTGAGCATAAGTGTTTGCGGGTGCAGGTTGAGAAAGGTCAGACGGGGAACTTTCTCAATCAGCTCAATGGTTGCCTCGATGGGCCTGAATTTGGCGGTACCAAGGTAACCACTTCTGCCCAGCCTTCACAGCTTGCCATTGAAGAGATAGGCAGGATGACTACGGCTGAGGTGCTTACCCGCCGCTATCAGGCCCAATGGCTGGCTGAAGCCATGGACAAGCACACTTATGAAAGCTGGTTTCAACCTATCGTCAGGGCGGGCAGCGATGTGGCAGACCCGTCGATCTTTGCCCATGAGTCACTGTTCCGTATCTTTGATGCTAATGAGTCTTTAATACCGCCTGGCTTTGCGTTCTCGCTGGCCGAGCAAAGTAACTTACTGTTCGCGCTGGATCTTACTGCCAGACGTTCGGCAGTTGAGTATTTCTCACGGGCTAAACTGAAGGGTAAGGTGTTCATTAATTTTAACCCCTCAAGTATTTACGATCCGGCTTATTGCTTACGTGCCACGGCTTCAGCTATCAATGAACTGGGTCTCAAGCCCGCAGATGTGGTGTTTGAAATTGTAGAAACCCACCGCGCAAATGACATGAACCACTTAAAGGGGATCCTGTCATTTTACCGCAGCTCAGGATTTGGGGTGGCGCTCGATGATATTGGCTCAGGCTGGTCTGGTTTAAATCTGCTGGAGCAGTTGAGACCGGACTACGTGAAAATTGATATGGAGTTAATCAGTGGTATTGACGAAAACGCTTACAAGCAAAATATCGTTAAACACCTGATTCAGATAGCCCGTAAAAATCGTACGGAAGTGATTGCTGAGGGGATAGAAACTGAAGCCGAGGCGGAAATGCTCAACGAGCTGGGAGCGGACTACTTGCAAGGGTATTACTTCGCTAAACCAAAACGTTACAGTGACCGGATCAGCGCTGAAGAACGTGAGTCGATTTATCAGTCAACCCGGCCTATTGAAGAGGCAAAGAAAGCACACCAATTCTCATAGTTCGCCCTGAGAGCGGTGCATATTTGAATAAAAAAAGACAAGTATTATTTACATTTGTCTTTTTTTAAACTACATTAAGTAAAGTTTGTTTTACTTAGTGGAAGGTTTAATTGATATGGGTGACTCTCAGGAACTTAGCCGCCGGCAGCGCAATCAGCTTAATCACCGCCGACTGGCCGGTTATACACTGGTATGGCTGGTGTCGTTAGCTCTGGTGTATTTTGGCCACCGCTACTTATGGGCTGGATCAGCTCTGGTGACCACTGCAATGGTCGGGCTCAATATTATTGCGGGTATCGCAATGATGATGGCCAACAAAAAACTGCTTGCCGGGCTGGATGAGCTGGAGCAGAAAGTTCAGCTGGAAGCCATGGCCCTGGCGTTAGGTGCTGGCTTGGTCGGAGGGTTTGCTTATTCAGCGCTGACTCAGACCGGGGTATTGCCGTTCCATGCGGACATCTCACACCTTGCCGTTTTTATTGCGCTGACTTATCTGGTTGCCATGGTTAAGGGAGTGAAGAAGTATCAATGAAAAACCGATTGAAAGTGCTCAGAGCAGAACGAGACTGGACCCAGGCCGATTTGGCCGAGCGACTGGATGTGTCCCGGCAAACTATCAACGCTATCGAGAAGGGCAAGTTTGACCCGAGTCTGCCCCTGGCGTTTAAAGCATCACGGTTATTTGGCTTAACCATCGAAGAAATATTTCAGGACGAGTAACCCTTAGCAAGCGGAGAAAATTATGTACAACCTAAACTGTAATACAAAAAATCATATCATTATCGCACTGATATTTGCTGCCGCAATGCTGTTGAGCAGTTGGCTTATGCAAGGTCAGGAGAACTCAGCGGCGGTGTTTATTGGCCTAATTAGTGCCTATCCAATCCTGACTCGTTTGCTTAAAGACAAACGCTCAGCTGGGTGCTAGTGATGCGTAGTGGTGTGCCTGGCATGAAGGTATGGGTCTGTCATTCCTCCCCTTCGCCAGGCTTCATTTCAGGAGCGCGGCTGTAAGTATCCGGCCAGTTGCTCAAACAGCTTCAGACGTTCCACCGGCTTGCTGATGACATCAGTAAAGCCAGCTTCGAGGTAGGCGCGAACATCGTCCTGCATTACATTGGCAGTGAAAGCCAAAATGGGGATGTCAGGGTTGAATTCGCGTATTTTGGTGCAGGCCTCAATACCACCCATAACGGGCATTCTGATATCGCACAGGATCAAATCATATTGTGCCGACTTTACCGCCTCGACCAACCTGGCGCCGTTATCCACAAACGTTGCCTGAGTACCACACTCCTGCAAAAAAGCCTCTACAACCAGTTGGTTAATCTCATTGTCTTCTGCAATCAACACCCTTAAATGACTCATATCCGGTGCTTCAGGAGCAGATGGTTGAGTGCTTATGGGGTCAGATATTGCTTCGAGATGGCAAGCTGTGCGCGGCAGTAATATGGTAAAGCAGCTACCAATATCGGGCGTGCTTTCTACCTGTACTTCTCCGCCCATCAGTTGTACCAGTTGTTCAACAATGCTCAAACCAAGACCTGAGCCGCCATACTGACGGGTTGTGGTAACATCCCCTTGCGTAAAGGGCGTGAAAAGCTTTGCCAACTGCTCCTGGCAGATACCAATGCCGGTGTCTTTGACCTGTATTACTACCAGGGGCTCGGGTGTGGTCCGGGTTTCCACAGCGACTAAAACGTAGCCCTCATGGGTAAATTTAATCGCATTACTTACCAGGTTAGACATCACCTGTTTAAAACGAAGCGGATCAATTTTAAAACTGCTGGGTTCATCGTCGGGGTAGGCCAGGGTTAACGCTATCTGTTTTTGTCGGGCAACGGCAGACTGTTCATTAACGACCTGGTTAAGCAGTTCCTTAAGGTTTACCGGCAGCTCTTCCAGCGTCATTCGATTTTCTGCTGCTTTTGAATAATCCAGAATGTCGTTGATAATAGCTACCAACGTGCGGGCGCTGCTCAGCGACTGAGTAATGAACTGACTTTCGCGATTACCCGTCGCCAGGCCTTCCAGAATTTGTAAACTGCCGATGAGACCGTTAAGTGGTGTGCGGACTTCATGTGACATCAGGGCTAAGAAGCGTGATTGTGCATGATTGGCGGCTTCAGCGGCCTCTTTGGCTCTCTCTAACTGCAGGGTGCGTTCTACATCCGCTGTGATATCCAGGTTGACGCCAATCAACTGTCTGACTTTACCCTCATTATCGTGCAGCACAGATGCCATGGTCCTGATGTATTTTAGCGTATTCTGTGGTGTGATAATCCTGAATTCCCGGATATACGGTTTGCCGGTCAGCATGGTCTCTTTAAAGGATTGCAAGGTAGCGTGTAGGTCCTCCGGGTGTACGGTTTTTCGCCAGTCCTCCAACTCGCCCGCGAAGAGCTCAACGGGCGTTTCGTAAATGGCAAACATGCGGGAATCCCAGACCAGTGTGTCGTTATCTACCTGATATTCCCACACGCCGATTTTAGAAAATTCCAGCGCCAGCGCCATACGGGTATGCATGCGCTGTTCTTCCTCGTGCTTACTGACTTCTTCGGTAATATCCTTAAATGTGCCGTACAACCGAACCACTTTATTACCTATTTTCTGCGCATAGCCGTGAGCATTCACTATTCGTTCATCACCCTTAGCCGATACAAAAGGCAGTTGCAGGTCGTATGGTGTGCCATCTGCCTCGAGTTTGGCCAACGCTGTTTTCAACGAGGACTGCGCGGCAGGCGGGAAAAAAGACAACGCATCGTCAATGCGGGGCGTGAAGTGTTGGCTGTCGGTTTGATGAATCTGATGGGTCTTTTTAGACCAGTAGGGCGTATTGGTTTGTTTGTCGAGCTCCCAAACGCCCGTGGCGGTTACTTCCTCGAGAATTTCCAGCGAGGCAGTGCTGCGTTTTAATTCTGTGACGTCCTGACCAATCCAATACATGTGTTCGTTACTTTGATCGATATCCGTATGCCAGAGCAACCAACGGATACCCGAGGCGCTGGCATAGCGAGTCAGAAATTTGTTACCTACGCCGGAGGCTGCCGACTGTGCTAACTGAAAAGAAAAAAAGTGTAGTTCGTCGGCACTGACAAAGTCAAAAATCGTAGCGGGTGTTTGCTCTTTGCCAGCCTGCTTATACAACAGCTGCGCGGCGGGATTGCAATGCACAATATCACCATTATAAACGGTGACTAACTGGAGGTCTGCCGAGAGTCGGTTAAACCTTTCAAAGTTGATGTTCTGGCTCACAGGGGTCTCATTTAGTCGCTTATTAACGTACTGCAACCGCTAACAGCGGTTTACGTTTAGTGCAGAGCCGGGCTTATAATTCCCTGTATTGCCATAAAAATGATCAACCCATTCAACGGACTCCGTTACAAGCGTAGGAAACTTTGCGCAGATTTTCTAATTTCTACTATCTTTGAATTATGCATGGCAGGTAATTGTTAAGGCTTATGATTGATAACATTGACAGATGAAATGGATGGCACGATGAATCCGAAGGCGAAAGTATCAAATCAACCACCGCAAGCAATCAACAGCGCCCAACATTGTGTCGGCTGCTACCTGCGTCACGCCAACGTTAACAATGCAACTTCAGCCTGTCGTTACTGTTTTACCGGAAAAATTGTGGCGCCGGACACGCTTGTTCTGCCGCCGGTCTGGACTGGGTTAAATGCCCTGTCGGTGTTCTCGGCGATGCAAGACCTGCCTCTGGAAGCACTGCAAAACAAGACGCTTAAAATTGATTTTTCACAGGTTGAATTTCTCGATTCGTCAGGGTTGGGGGCGTTGGTAGGACTGCAAAAACAACTGGTGGAAAACCAGATTGTTATTCAGATTATTGGTGCTGATGCGCATGCCCGGCGGTTACTGAAAACCGCCAACCTGCATCAGATGTTCTTTATTAATTAGCGGATAGTCCGGCTAGATGAATTTACTCAAATGAGGGTGTGCAAGCTCGATCCACTGCTTTAAACAGGGTTCATCGATGAAGCTGAAATCAGCAAAGTCAAAGCCCGGCGCAACCGAGCAACCTACCAGTGAATAGTCTCCGGTAGTAGTGGCTGCCTGATAGTGGCCTCCGGGGACCACAGTTGCCAAGTCATCCTCCGGTCCACCAATGCGTTTTTCATGTAGCTGTTGCTGGTGCAACTGGTACAGCGTGAGCGGCGCGCCATCATAGTGGTTCCATATTTCGTCGTGCAGAACTCTGTGAAAGCGACTCACCTGACCCTTTAACAGCAAAAAGTAAATATGCGTAACAGCGGGCCGGGGCAAACCGTGTTTAGGTGAACTGACCTGGTCTGCAGAGCGGTAGATTTGACGATAGTAGCCGCCCTCCGGATGAGGTTCCAGACCGAGTTTATTAACTAAAGGATGCATTTATTACTCCACTGAGGACATGACCAATATTCCCGTTATTGGCAGAAAAGTCTTAAATACAGGCCGTAGCGGCTTGATTAAGATTTAAGCATACATAAGGGAAACGCAATGTGCATCTGTTTTATTAATTTATTGTTAATTTATTGCTACGAAATAGGGCGTAAAACAAGGCTTTGAACTTATTACACACCCGGGTACGTATAAATTTCATAAAATCGTTCAGGTGTAATACTGTTTATATGTAAGTGTAAGAAATTTATGAGGTTATTGACTGGTTAGGAAAATGCATGAACGGTTAAAGGCAAGTAATCACAGCAATGAAAAAGGAAGCGTAAAACATGAAATATCAAACCTATTCGCCGCTAAAGGTGAATGATCATTCCTATTCTGCGATCAGTTTTGACAAGCTTTCCGAACAGCACGACCTGGCAAGACTGCCGTTTTGCGTCAAAATTCTCCTCGAAAATCTGTTAAGGCACGAGCACACAGACTTTGTCAGTGATACCGATATTGAAACCATCGCCCGATGGGATACCAGCGACGGCGATGACCATGAAATTTCTTTTGTGCCAGCCCGGGTCATTCTGCAGGACTTCACCGGCGTGCCGGCAATTGTTGATTTAGCCGCCATGCGCGATGCCATTAACCGTTTAGGTGGTGACGCGCAGGCGATCAATCCGCTCAATCCGGTTGAACTGGTGATTGACCACTCGGTAATGGTAGACCATTTCGCCGAGGAAGATGCGCTTAAAAAGAACACCGCTATCGAGGTAGAGCGTAACAAGGAACGCTATCAGTTTTTAAAATGGGGACAATCGTCCTTCGATAATTTTAAGGTGGTGCCACCGGGCCGCGGGATCGTGCATCAGGTTAACCTTGAGTACCTGGCACGATGCGTATTTGCCAAAGAGCAGGGTGATGAGACTCTGGTTTATCCCGACACGCTGGTGGGAACCGATTCCCACACCACTATGATTAATGGTCTTGGCGTACTGGGCTGGGGCGTTGGCGGCATCGAAGCAGAAGCCGCGATGCTGGGCCAACCGGTTACCATGTTACTACCTCGTGTGGTGGGTTTCAGACTAACCGGCAAATTGCCTGCCGGCGTGACGGCAACCGACATGGTACTTACCATTACCGAGCAATTACGTAACCATGGCGTAGTGGGTAAATTTGTCGAATTCTATGGTCCGGGCCTCAGCTCGCTGACGACCGCAGACCGCGCGACCATTGCCAATATGGCCCCTGAGTATGGTGCAACCTGTGGTATTTTCCCGCTTGATGATGTTGCACTGGATTACCTGCGTCTGACCGGCCGTGATGAACAGCAAATCGAGCTGGTGGAGGCATATGCTAAACAAACCGGCTTATGGCACGACGATAACAGCAAAGATGCGGAATATCATGAAACCCTGGAGCTTGATCTGGGCGAAGTGGTGCCGTCCGTTGCCGGGCCAAAACGTCCACAAGATCGTATTGCACTGGACAACGCTGCAGCGGCGTACAATGAATGGTTGTCGCAGCAAATCGATGTCGCTGATGTTACTGAAGAGGCCGATTTTGTTGCCGAAGGCGGTGATGCGCCGGTGGTCGACGAGGATCACGCTTCCTATGTGAAGCTGGATGACAATGCCTTCAATCTGGAAGATGGTGCGGTGGTCATCGCAGCCATTACCAGTTGTACCAATACTTCTAACCCGTCGGTGCTGATTGCAGCCGGTCTGGTGGCCAAGAAGGCTGCTGAACTTGGTCTTACCCGTAAACCCTGGGTGAAAACCTCACTGGCACCTGGTTCGCAGGTGGTCACTCAGTATCTGGAAGACGCGGGCCTGATGCCTTATCTGGAACAGCTGGGCTTCAATCTTGTTGGTTATGGTTGTACTACCTGTATCGGTAACTCAGGACCACTACCTGATGCTATTGAAACGGCAATTCGCAAAGCCAAACTGTCGGTGACTTCAGTACTTTCTGGTAACCGTAACTTTGAGGGGCGTATCCATCCTGATGTAGCCGCTAACTATCTTGCCTCACCACCGCTGGTGGTCGCCTATGCGCTGGCAGGTAACATGAAGATGGATATCGCTAACAGCCCGATAGGTAAAGACTCTCAGGGCAGCGATGTATATCTTAAAGATCTGTGGCCAACGCCTGAAGAGGTTCAGCAATACATTAAAGACAATGTGTCGGGCGAGCTGTTTAAAGCCAAGTACGCCGACGTGTTTAAAGGCAGCGGTGTTTGGAATGAACTGGAAGTCTCTGATACCTCTGTGTATGACTGGCCGGACTCTACTTACATTGAACATCCGCCGTTTTTTGAAACGATGTCGACGACACCGGATCCTATTGGCGCCATTAAAGACGCCCGCTGTCTGGTAAAAGTAGGGGACTCTATCACTACCGACCATATTTCACCGGCAGGCGCCATTGCGCCGGACAGCCCCGCAGGTGAGTACCTGCAGGAACTGGGTGTAACGCCGGAGCACTTTAACTCTTATGGCTCACGCCGGGGTAACCATGAAGTGATGATGCGCGGTACTTTTGCTAATGTACGCCTGAAAAACCAACTGGCGCCGGGCACCAGTGGCAGTGCTACCACGCACTTCCCTAGCGGCGATGCCATGTCGATTTATCATGCTGCCATGCGTTACAAGGAAGAAAAGGTACCGGCTATTGTTATCGGTGGTAAGGAATACGGTACCGGTTCCAGCCGCGACTGGGCAGCCAAGGGGCCATCGCTGATGGGCGTTAAGGCAGTGATTGCCGAAAGCTTTGAGCGTATTCACCGCTCCAACCTGATTGGGATGGGGATTTTGCCGTTGCAGTTCAGTGACGGTGACAGTGCCGAATCCTTAGGTCTTGAGGGTAATGAGCAGTTCTCTATCGAGCCGGTGGAACGTGGTCAGAAAAGCACGCAAATGACCGTTACCAAGGTCGACGGCAGCACGCTGACTGTTGATTTAACGGTGCGAATTGATACCGCCAATGAATTTACTTATTACGAGCACGGCGGCATCCTGCATTACGTGATCCGTGAGTATCTTAAGGCGTAAATGCTGACAACAAAAAAAGGGGCCGAGGCCCCTTTTTTTATGCTTGCTAACAGACTTAGTACTTATCGTTCAGACGACTAACCGTCAGGTAGCCCTGCTTGATGGTTTCGACCATATCGTCGGTTTTGTCTCGTTCAACAAATTTATGCTCAATACCCGATAACTCACCATGGGCGAAAATATCGTCAAAGTTAATGGTGCCTTTACCCACGTCGGCAAATTCGCCCTGAGCATCCATGTCTTTCACATGCCACAGCTTAAAGCGCCCCGGATTACGCTTGAAATAATCTACCGGATTCAGGCCCGCTTTGACTGTCCAGTATAAGTCCAGTTCCATGGCAAGCAGGTCGGCATCACACTCATCCAGCAGCACGTCGTATGGCACCTGGCCGTTCATGTTCTCAAACTCAAAATCATGGTTGTGGTAGGCAAGCTGAATACCGTTGGCCTTAAAGGTTTCGCCCAGTTTGTTTAAACGCTCGGCAAGGCGCTGATAGCCGGCAATATCAGTACTGCGATCTTCAGGGAAGATATACGGCACTACCACGTATTTGTGACCCATGGTTTTAGCGATTTCGATTTGCTTTTCGACGTCAGCGTCGGTAGACATAAATTTAAGTAAAACGTGAGAGGACGGAGCGGTTAAACCCAGTTCGTCCATTAACGCTTTAACGTCTTTAGGGTCGTTGTCGTAGAAACCGGCAAACTCCAGCTCTTTGTAGCCTACGCTGGCAACCAGTTTTAAGGTGTCAGTTACGCTTTTTTCCATCATGCTGCGCAGCGTGTACAGTTGCAGGCCAACGCGATTGTCTTTGGCGGCAGTGGTCACCGTGGATGCTCCGCCACAGGCTGCGGCACCAAAGAGTGCGCCAACGCCGGTGGCCGACATTTGCATAAAACGACGGCGACTCAGCTTGCTGGCAGAGGCGGTGGTGATGATTGAGCTGTTTTTACGGTGTTGCGACATAGGTTGTCTCCCTTTTATTGGCATATTCACAGCCTTACCGGGTTAGGTTTACCGGTTGCGCCGGGGCTGGCCCTGTGCTGTTTCGGATAATTAACTGGTACGGCAGAATGACTTTTACTGCACGTTTGGCTTTGCCCTTTAAAACATCAATGAGCAGGTTAATGGCGGTCTCACCAAATTCCTCTGCCGGCTGAGCGATAGTGGTTAATGGTGGATCGCTGAATTTTGCAAAGGCGATATTGTCGAAGCCGGATACTGAAATGTCTTCAGGAATGCGTAAACCGGCGGCTTTCAGGCGGCTGATAGCGCCCAGCGCCATTTCATCGTTTTCGCAAAAAATGGCGCTAACAGGATGTGACTGGCTAAGGATGCGGTCGGCGGCATCGTACCCGGATTGCAGCGTAAAGTCGCCGTCGAACATCAGCTCTTCGCAGAATTTGAGCCCGGCAGTTTGCAGGGCATCCTTAAAGCCCAGCATCCGCTCACGGGTTAAGGGGCTGGAAGCCGGGCCTTTGATCATGGCGATGTGCTGATGGCCGAGTTCAACCAGATGTTCGGTCATTGCCGTAGCGGCCAGACGGTTGTCCAGTGAGACAGTGGGGCATTGGGGCGTATCGAGGATCTCACAGGCGTTAACCATGGGTAATAACCCCTGCTCATCTGCGTCATTATCACTGAAGGGGTTAAAGGCGCGAAGTTGCACAACACCATCAGCCTGGGAGGTATGGATCATCCGCGCGTAAATTTGTTCGGTCGCGTTATCGCCCATGGTATTTACTAACAATAAAGAGTAACCCTCAGCAGCAGCTGCTTCCTGCATGCCACGGATCACCCTGGCGAAAAACACGTTAGCTACGGTGGGCACCAGTACCACAATGTTGTGGGTTTTTCCTGAACGAAACTTCACCGCCATCAGGTTAGGCTTGTAATTGAGTTCTTCGATGGCGCGGGTCACTTTAGCCCGGGTTTTTGGCGATACCAATTCTGGTTGCTGTAACGTTCGTGACACCGTGGCCACCGAAACGCCTGCTAGGTCAGCAACTTCTCTTATATTCGACAACTAATCGCCCTCACAAGCTTGAATAAACAATGTAACCGATAACATTTATTGTTTTTTTATGTTAACAAAGTTTCTGTTTTCAGCTAGCTAAAAATGCGTGTTCTCCGCGCATTAACCAAAAAATACTCCATTTGATTAACATATTTGTCATCAATTTGGACTAGATCTGGTGAATAATCTTGTTATACTCCGATGTAATCCGTTACATTTTTACATCATTAACAAAAAGTACACAAGTGCGTTTTGGACGAAAACTGCAAATCGAGGTTTGAACGTGGCAAAAACTGCGAAAATTCGCTTAGGCATGATCGGCGGCGGTCAGGGTGCTTTCATTGGTGCGGTGCACCGTCATGCAGCCGGGCTGGATGGACATTACGAACTGGTGTGTGGCGCGTTTAGCCGCAACCAGGAAAATAACCTGGAAACTGCCGAGTCACTGAGTATTTCAGCGGACCGCGCTTATGACAGCTGGCAGGCGCTTATCGAACAAGAGTCGAAGCTGCCCGAAGAGCAGCGCGTACAGGTGCTGGCGGTAGTAACGCCTAATCACCTCCACGTGGAAGTTACCAAGGCTGCACTGGAAGCCGGCATCCATGTGTTCTGCGAAAAGCCACTGGCTATTTCCCTGGATGAAGCCAAAACACTCAAGTCAGTGTTGCAGGAAAAACCGGTATTACTGGGTCTGGCGCATACCTATATTGGTTATCCCATGGTATGGCAGGCGCGGCACATGGTCGCTAACGGCGAACTGGGTAAAATCCGCAAAGTGTTTGTGGAGTATCCGCAGGGCTGGTTAAGCGAAGGTATCGAGTTACAAGACAACAAACAGGCTGGCTGGCGGACCGATCCGAGCAAATCCGGCGGCAGTGGCTGTATGGGCGATATTGGCACCCATGCGCTGAACATGGCGGAATTTGTGGCTGGTGATAAGGTCACCAAACTGTGCGCCGACATGCATACCCACGTGGAGGGGCGCCGTCTGGATGATGATGGTGCGGCACTGCTGCGCTTTGAAAACGGCGCATCTGGTGTGCTGATGGCCAGCCAGGTGTGTGCAGGTGAAGAAAACGGCCTGAAAATCCGAGTTTACGGTGAAAAAGGCGGCTTAGAGTGGATGCAGATGAACCCTAATTCACTGCTGGTACGTTCGCTGAGCGGTCCGATGGTCACTCTGCGCGCAGGTGGCGGCATGCCTGGTCTGTGTGATGAAGCCAACGCCCGTTGCCGCATTCCGGGTGGTCACCCGGAAGGGTACCTGGAAGCCATGGCTAATCTGTATACCTTTTTTGCCAAAGCGGTTCGCAGCGGGCAAACCGGTAAAGCCGAAGGGGTGCCGGGTCTGGAAGACGGTTTACGCGGTAACGCCTTTATCGAAACCATGCTGGCGAGCACGGCAAGTGACGCCAAATGGACCGACTTTTTCGACGCTGAATAACACGCACCTAATTAACGAATTAAGCAGGAGAGTAAACCATGTCTGCGATTAAAGGCCCGGCTATCTTTTTAGCCCAGTTTGTCAGTGATAAAGCGCCATTTAATAAATTGGATACCATTGTTAAGTGGGCTGCTGAGAATGGCTATAAAGGCATTCAGATGCCTACCGGCAACGACGATATTTTTAATTTAGAACTGGCTGCTAACAGCCAGGATTACTGTGATGAAGTGATGGGCATTTGTCGCGATGCCGGCATTGAGATCACCGAACTTTCAACGCATCTGCAAGGTCAACTGGTGGCGGTGCATCCGGCTTATGACGAGCTGTTTGATAACTTTGCACCCAAACACCTGCACGGTAAACCGCAGGAACGCACGGAATGGGCAATTGAGCAATTAAAGTTTGCCGCTAAGGCAAGCGAACGGTTGGGACTGAAAGCTCATGCAACCTTTTCCGGTGCGTTGCTGTGGCACCTTGTTTACCCATGGCCACAGCGTCCCGCTGGCCTGGTTGAACAAGGCTTTGCTGAACTGGCTAAACGCTGGAAGCCAATTCTGGATGCATTTGATGAAGCTGGTGTGGATGTGTGTTATGAAATTCACCCCGGTGAAGACCTGCATGACGGCGCAACCTTTGAACGTTTCCTGAAAGCGGTGGATAACCATCCCCGTGCCAACATTCTGTTTGACCCCAGCCACTTTGTGCTGCAGCAACTGGATTACCTGGACTTTATCGACCGTTATCACGAGCGCATTAAAATGTTCCACGTTAAGGATGCTGAGTTTAACCCTACCGGTCGTTCCGGCGTGTACGGCGGCTATGAAGACTGGAAGGGACGTCCCGGACGTTTCCGTTCACTGGGGGATGGTCAGGTTGATTTCAAATCCATCTTCAGCAAGCTGACCCAGTACGGGTTTGATGGCTGGGCGGTGCTGGAATGGGAATGCTGCCTGAAAGACTCTGCGCAGGGTGCCGCCGAGGGCGCGCCGTTTATTGCCAGCCATATCATTGAGCCTACCAAACATGCGTTTGATGACTTTGCCGGCGCTGAGGCGAGCGAAGAGCGTAACCGCCGGATCCTGGGTTTAAAAGATTAATAACAACACGTAACTGGTACAAAAAGTACGGTCAGTACAGACATTTGGCGAGGAGCCTATGAACACAATAACAATACGTCTGAGTATTATGATGTTTCTCCAGTTTTTTATCTGGGGTGGTTGGTTTGTAACGCTGGGAACCTTTCTCGGCGGCACGCTCGGTGCGTCGGGCAGTGAAATCGGTATGGCATTCTCAACCCAGTCATGGGGCGCGATCATTGCACCGTTTATCATTGGTCTGATTGCTGACCGGTTCTTTAATGCCGAGCGTATTCTGGGTATTCTGCACCTGGTGGGCGCGGCATTAATGTACATGATGTACATGTCGACCGACTTTGCCGGCTTCTATCCTTACGTACTGGGTTACATGATTGCGTACATGCCAACCCTGGCACTGGTTAACTCGGTATCGTTCGGACAAATGGCTGATCCGTCTAAAGAGTTTGGTAAAATTCGTGTGTGGGGCACCATTGGCTGGATCGTTGCTGGTCTGGTTATCAGCTACGTGTTCTCGTGGGATTCACAGCAAGGTATTGCCGACGGTATGCTGCGTAACACCTTTATGCTGTGTGCAATTGCCTCACTGGCGCTGGGCATTTACAGCTTTACGCTGCCAGCCACACCACCTGCTGCAAAAGGTTCAGAAGCGGCCAGCCTTGGCCAGTTACTGGGCCTGGATGCGCTGGCAATGCTTAAAGACCGTAACTTCTTTGTATTCTTTGCATCAAGCGTGCTGATTTGTATTCCACTGGCCTTCTACTACCAGAACGCTAACCCGTTTCTTACGGAGATCGGCGTTGAGAATGCCACGGGTAAAATGACCTTAGGCCAGGTGTCTGAAGTGCTGTTTATGCTGGCGCTGCCGGTATTCCTGAATCGCTTTGGCATTAAAATGACGCTATTGCTGGGCATGGCTGCCTGGGTACTTCGTTATGCATTATTTGCGTTTGGTGACGCCGAGTCGGGATTATTCCTGCTGATCATCGGTATTGCCTTGCATGGTATCTGCTACGACTTCTTCTTTGTGTCGGGCCAAATCTATACCAATGCTAAAGCGGGCGACAAAGTAAAAAGTGCTGCACAGGGCCTGATAACACTGGCGACTTACGGGGTAGGTATGCTGGTAGGTTTCTGGGTGGCCGGTCAGATTACCGATAACTATGCTGGTGACGCAGGCCATGCCTGGCAGCAAATCTGGCTGTTCCCGGCAGCGTTTGCCGCAGTGGTACTGGTACTGTTCCTGTTAATCTTCAAGAAAGAAGAGGTTAAGGCTGATGTCTGATAATTCAAGGCAATCTGCTTTGTCCGACGCGCTTATCGCGCGTCGCGACCTACTTAAAAAACTGGTGCTCGGGGTAGCCGGCGCCAGTTTAAGCTCGTCGGCGCTGGCGACATTGCCGGATGACATTGCGGGATTAAAGCTGAAAGGAAATATCAATCATTCCGTGGCTCGCTGGACATACAGAGAACTGAGTGTGGAAGAATTATGCATTGTCACCAAAGCCATTGGCTTTAGTGCCATCGATCTGATTGGTCCTGCTGACTGGCCAACGCTTAAAAAGTACGACATCGACAGCTCCATGTGTAATGGTGCCGAACTCAACCTGGAAGATGGTTGGGCCGATCCGAAGTTTCACGACCAACTGACAGAGCGTTACTTACAGCATATTGATTTAGTCGCCGATGCGGGTTATCGCAACCTGATTTGTTTTAGCGGTAACAAGCGCGGTGCGACCCCGGAAGAGGGGCTTGAGCATGCCGTAAACGGGCTTAAACGCATTATCGGACACGCAGAAAAACGTGGCGTAGTGCTGCAAATGGAGCTGTTTAACAGCAAGGTGGATCACCCGGATTACTTCGCGGATAACTCGGCGTGGGGGATAGCTCTGTGCAAACAGCTTGGTTCAGCTAATTTTAAGCTTTTATATGATATCTATCATATGCAAATCAGTGAAGGTGACATCATTCGTACCATCCGGGATAACCATGAGTACTTTGGTCACTATCATACTGCCGGTGTACCTGGCAGACATGAGATAAACGACACCCAGGAGCTTTACTATCCGGCGATTATCAAAGCCATAAATGAAACCGGCTTTAACGGGTACGTGGCTCAGGAATTTATACCAACCCCAAAAACCATTCAGGATCAGATAGAGTCGCTGCGCGAGGCCATTCTGATTTGTGATGTGTGATTGGGCAACACACAAAAATCGATGACCGTAAATAGTCGATTTAAGGGGAGAAGTAATGGCAGATAATGTCTATGATGCAATCGTAGTTGGTTCAGGGATCAGCGGCGGTTGGGCAGCTAAAGAGCTGGCCGAAAAAGGGCTTAAGGTCCTGATGCTGGAACGTGGCCGTAATATTGAGCATATCAAGGATTACGTAAACGCTCACAATGAAGCGTGGAATTACCCGCACCGGGATCTGGCTACCCAGGAAATGAAAGAGCTGGAGCCGGTGATCAAGCGTGACTACCCGCTGAATGAATCCACTTATGGCATGTGGGAAAGTCACCAGACGTCACCTTATGTCGAGAAAAAACGTTTCGACTGGTATCGTGGCTACCACGTGGGCGGGCGCTCGCTGTTATGGGGCCGTCAAAGCTATCGTCTGAATGAAGAAGACTTCATGGCCAATGCCAAAGAAGGTGTTGGTGTAGACTGGCCAATCCGTTATAACGATTTAGCGCCCTGGTATGATTATGTAGAACGTTTTGCCGGCATCAGCGGTAACCGCGATGGCCTGGACGTACTGCCTGATGGCCAGTACCAGCCGCCAATGCCACTCAACGTGGTAGAAAAAGACCTCGCCAAGCGTTTGCAGAAGGCCTTTAAAGGCACTCGCCATATTATCAATGGCCGCAGTGCGAACATGACTGAGCCAAAGCCTGAACAAAACCGGGTGAACTGTCAGTACCGTAACAAGTGCTGGCTGGGGTGTCCGTTTGGTGGCTACTTCTCTACACAGTCGTCAACACTGCCGGTAGCGATGGCCACCGGAAATCTGACCGTGCGTCCTTTCTCTATCGTCACCCGCGTGCTGTACGACAAAGACAAAAAACGTGCAACCGGTGTTGAAATCCTTGATTCGGAAAATAATCAGACTTACGAATTTAAGAGCAAGATTGTCTTCCTTAATGCATCAGCGCTTAACTCGGTATGGATGCTGATGAACTCAGCCACCGATGTTTGGGATGGCGGCCTGGGCAGCAGCAGCGGTGAGCTGGGCCATAACATCATGGATCACCACTTCCGCGTAGGCGCATCAGCCGACATCGAAGGTTTTGAAGATAAATACTATTACGGACGCCGTCCGTCTGGCTTTTACATCCCGCGCTTTCGTAACTGGGGTGATGATAAGCGTGACTATCTGCGTGGCTTTGGTTATCAGGGCTCTGCAAGTCGTCAGGGCTGGAACCGCAACGTGGCCGAAATGGGCATTGGTGCCGATCTGAAAAATATCCTGAGTGAGCCGGGTAGCTGGTCCATTGGTATGACGGCCTTTGGCGAAATGCTGCCGAATCACGACAACAAGGTATATCTCAACAAAGCACAAAAAGACAAGTGGGGCTTACCAGTGCTGGAGATGGACGTTGAGATCAAAGAAAACGAATTTGCCATGCGTAAAGATATGATGAATGACGCAGTGGAAATGTTCGAAAAAATGGGTCTTAAGAATGTTCAGGGTTACGACGCGGATTACGCGCCGGGCATGGGTATTCATGAAATGGGCGGTGCACGCATGGGCCGCGATCCTAAGTCTTCAGTGCTTAACGCACACAACCAGGTATGGGATGCGCCCAACGTATTTGTTACCGATGGTGCGGCGATGACTTCGGCTTCTTGTGTTAACCCATCGTTGACTTACATGGCATTAACTGCACGGGCTGCTAACTTTGCTGTTGAAGAACTGAAAAAGGGGAACATCTAAGATGGATAGACGCGACCTTCTTAAAATGATTGCGGCCTCAACCGGCGCTGCCTTTGTAGGCAGTAATGCTATGGCCTGGGGTTTAAAGGTGCCAGCTACAGACCCGTCTAAGGTGGGCCTCAGTAAGGACGATATCAGCCTTATGAGCGAAGTGGCTGAAACCATTATGCCACGCACGGACACACCGGGAGCTAAAGATGCCCAGTGTGCACAAATGATGGCGGTACTGGTAGCAGACTGTTACACGCCCGTTCAGCAACAGGCGTTTAAAGATGGCCTGCGTAAGCTCAACCTGGCCAGTGACGAACGCTTCGATACGCCGTTCCTAGTCTTAAGCAATGCACAGCGTTTTGAGTTGCTGACCGAGCTCGATGCCGAAGCAAGGAAATACAATGCCGAGCGTAACCTGTGGGGCGCAGTTAATCAGCGGCCTAACAGCCGTGATGCCGATGATACCGATCCGTTACCGCATTACTTCACGATGTTTAAGCAGCTAACCCTGTTTACTTTCTTTACGTCAGAAGTAGGCGCTACCAAGGTACTGCGTTACGTGGGTATTCCTGGCAAGTTTGATGGCGATCTGCCCTATGAGAAGGGCGACAGAGCCTGGGCGACCTGATTTCAGGTCGTTGATGAATTGCCAATTAAGAGGACACAATTTATGCGTAACAATCATTTAGCAACAGTCGCCGGCCTGGCGCTGTTAACGCCTGCATTGGCGGCTTGTGCTGCCCCGCAGGAAAATCTTGAGCCCTGGCAACAGGCACAAAAAACCGAAGTCTGGGAACCTGTACCAGAAGCAGTAGAAACGCCGGTTGGCAAAGCGCCGTCTGATGCGGTTGTACTGTTTGACGGTACCGATCTGTCGGCCTGGGAATCAGTGAAAGGCGGTGAAGCGAACTGGACTCTCGGTGGTGACACGGTCACTGTGAAACCTGGCACGGGTAACATCCGTACCAAGCAATCTTTCTGTGATGTACAGTTGCACGTTGAATGGCGAGCACCACAGCCAGAAGAAGATATGGACGGGCAGAAACGCAACAACAGTGGCGTATTCTTCCAGGAACGCTATGAGATTCAGGTGCTCGATTCTTACCAGAATAAAACCTATCCCAACGGCCAGGCTGCATCGGTCTATAAGCAAACCATTCCACTGGTGAATGCCACCCGCCCACCAGGTGAATGGCAGGAGTACGACATTATCTTTACCGCGCCCAGATTCGACGGTGAAGCTCTGGAATCGCCCGGCTATGTAACGGTTATCCATAATGGTGTCGTGGTACAAAACCATGTGGAAATCCAGGGCACGACAGAATGGATTGGTGCGCCGAAGTATAAAGCCCACGGCTGCGCGCCTATCCAGTTGCAGGATCACGACAATCTGGTGAGCTTCAGGAATATCTGGCTCCGCGAACTCTAAGCTGTCAAACTAGCTGCAAATAATATACCCGGCTTTGCCGGGTATTTTTTTGCGGTAAATTTGGGGAACAGATTATGATTGGCGAATTTGCCGCGCTGGCTGCGGCGCTCTGCTGGGCGGTGTCTGCCCGTTTATTCAGGGTACTGGGCAGTGCTTTTTCACCACTGGCGCTAAATTTCTGGAAAGGACTGCTGTCTGCCGGATTGCTCCTGGCTGTGTCAGTGGTGTTGTTTCCTCCCATAGAAGCTCCGGGCGCAGTTTGGGGCTGGTTGTTGCTTAGTGGCGTTATTGGTATCGGCCTGGGCGATACTTTTTTCTTTCAGGCGCTTAGTAAAATCGGTGACGCCCAGTCTATTTTGATTGCTGAAACACTGGCACCGGTATTAACCGCCTTACTGGCCATGGCATGGATTGGTGAGTGGTTAAGCTGGCAGCAGTGGCTGGCGGTGGCGCTGGTAATCATCTCGGTGGACGTGATTGTAAGAATCCACAAGCCCGCGGCGTTAACCTTATTTTAGCCAACCGGTTATGTTTATGCTGCGCTGGCAGCGCTTTGTCAGGCGGTCGGGGCTGTTATTAGCCGCGATGTGCTGACTTCCTTTTGAGATTGGTGCCTTTAATGCCAGCCTTATCCGGCTTCTGGGCGGCCTGCTGATTATTTGTTTGCTGATGGTGCTTACCAGACAGCGCTGGTTGCCTACAACCACTGATAAGGGCAAAACCTGGCGACTGTTTACGCTCGCAGTGTTTATCGGCACCTTTATGGCGCTGACCTTACAAATGCTGGCGTTCAGTTATACCAAAGCGACCGTCGCACAAACCCTGCTGGCAGCCAGTGTGTTGCTTTCTCTGGGCATTGGCTGGTGGCTGGGCGACAGAGTAAGTCGTAATGTCTCTGTCTGGTCCGCGCTGGCGGTTGCCGGGATTGCCATGTTGGTGTGGCTGGAGTAACTTACTCTTATTACTGATAGGCCAGAGTACATCATGTTTGACGTTATCAATGTTATCCCGTTTATCTTTGCCTGCCTGCTATTAAACATTCTGCCCGGGCCGGATTCGTTATACATCATTGCCCGCAGTGCTACTCAGGGCGCTCGCGCCGGGGTAGTAGCCTTACTTGGCATTATGTCGGGTGTCAGCGTACATATTGTGGCAGCAGCGCTGGGACTCAGTGCTTTGCTGGCCACTTCCGCCTGGGCATTTACGGTTATTAAGGTAGCCGGGTGCGCTTACCTGTTATACCTCGGCTTTTCTATGCTAATGGCAAAACGGCCACAGCAGGGCAGCACTGAGACAGAGGGAGAGCTACAGGCAGAACAAGAAGTGGAGTTACCTCGCACCGCCAGTTTGCAGCGAATTTTTGCCGGTGGCTTTTTAACGAATGTATTAAACCCCAAGGTTGCGCTGTTCTTTCTGGCTTTCGTACCACAATTTATACCGGCCGAAGTTGCTGATAAAACCACAATGTTCCTGGCCCTTGGCGGCATATTTACGCTGACCGGGACGTCCTGGTGTTTGCTATTGGTTATCGGTACCGTATGGCTCCGTAAGCGCCTGTTCGGTGTTGGCCGCTTAAGCTTCTGGTTAAATAAGGCGGCTGGCGGTCTGTTTGTGTATTTTGCCGTGAAACTGGGACTAGCCAGTGCCTGATGGCGCTGGTTAATTATACAGTTCTGGTTGATCAAAAATGCTGCCGGCGCTATGCTCTGGCTAAATAATATACAATCAATATAGCTAAATTATAACGTTTGATGGTTACTGCAGTTCGCTAGCGATTGGGTGTAACGTTATATAAGCCGGACGCTTATGACGCCATTCAAACGCAACCTTTCCAAGCTTCTGTTTATAGCGCTGGTGCTGGCCCTGGGCACAATCATTTCAGGCGTTATTTATTATTTTAAAATGGATAGCAACGAGGATACCCTCAACACGTTGCTATTTCGCGAACTCAAGCAGATAGAAGGCACGCTACACCGCAGTTTCGACAAGGTGAAAGTCACGTCTCAGTATATTCTTGCCGATGACAATGACCAGCAACAGTGTGCTGTTAACCAGGATGTGTTGAAAACCGCCATCGAAAAACTCTCGGTGTCAGACGACCTGGCCGCCATTCGGGTGGAGGAAAAAGCCACGATTCCCTCACCGCCGTCATCTTCCTATACGCTTTTGTTTGAGCCTTTCGACCAGGCAAATTTTATTAGTTATAAAGCCTGTGAAGCCCCGGATAATAAGAGCGCTTATTTTAAACTTCATTTGTCGGGTAAAGTCAGTGATTCTCTGGGCCAGCGGGTCGCCCGCTTCCAGACAGTTGCTCTGGTTGATGAACATGGCAAGGTGCTATCAGTGGTGAATCATGCATCGCAGTTAAGTGATGAAACCGAGCTGCTGATCAAGCGCATTACCCATTTACATCCACCCGTACAGTCATCTACAGCCGAGGCTGCCCCGCCCACTACCGTGATTGAGGGAACAAATTTTATCGATACTCAGGTGAGCGATATCGACTTCAGAGTGTACGTGCACCCGGTAATGGAAACCGCCTTAACAGCAGCAGGGCAGGAGCTGTATCTGGTTGGGGTGATAGAAAAAAGCGCCATCAACCAACAAAAACTGAAGCTGTCTCCCACGCTGCTCATGTGGCTGATTTTAGGCCTGCTGTTTTTAATTGCCATTACTCCGCTGATTAAACTGCGCTATATCAGTACCACTCATGCCATCGCCAGAGGCGACAAAAGCCAGATAATGCTCGGAATGACCATAGCCATTGGGATTGTCACCATCGGTTTAATTCAGGAGTTGTTTTTTAATTATTTTGAAGAGGTAAAAGCTCAGCAGCTGCATTTGATGCATCGCGAAATCAGCCATGACTTTGTGGAAGAAGTGAGCACTGTGCTCGACATTGTGGAACAGGCGACTGATGAAAAGTGTAAACGTCATCGCTCCGCCAGTGGCGAGACTGACGTGTATGACAATCAAATATGTGAGGGAACCCTGACTGCTGAGAGTCATCTCTCACCAGGCGCACTGGCGCACAAGCGAATTGTTGAAACGGTGGCGGTAATCGATGCAACTGGCACGGTGAGTACCGATTATCCAGTGCTGTATAGCTCGGAGCATCTGGTTTTCGAGCAAACCATCAACCTGGCCAGGCGAAACTATGTGAAAGCCGGTTTGGCTGGTCAGTTCTGGCAGTTGTCCCACTCAGAGGATGGCAGGATGTCGCAGTTTTTTATCCAGAGGGTGTTTAATATTGAAGATGGCCGTAAAAATGCCATGTTGTCGATCCCGTTTGCAGCAGGTAGGTTTGATGATGAACCGGCGCCTTATAGTGTAGAAGCGTACAGCCAGTTCCGGCTGGCCCAGACTTTCTCTAGTTACCAGAAAAAAGGTTTCCAGAAGCCACTCCAGCAAAGTGCTAATGCTGAGCCAAAGTTAATTATAGCCGGCACCCGGTTGGGTAGTCTGGTTGATCGGGTTATGCCTAATAACTTTGGCTTTGCAGTGATAGATGAAGACGGCAACGTGTTGTTTCACAGTGATGACTCACTCAGCCTGATTGAAAACTTCTTCACCGAAACCAACCGTAACCCGGAGCTGTTAGTCGCCTCTGAGCACAATCAGTTGCTTTCACCTACGTTAATAGAGCTGGACTATAAAGGCAGCCCGCATACGGTGCTTATTGGCCCGATGAAAGCTAATGGCTCCGGCGCAGCAGCGGTGAACAGCGTGCCCTGGCGACTGGCTGTGTTTTTTAACCCGGAAGCATTGCAAACCAATAACATGATCCTGGTTTTTCTGGCGGTCCTGCTATTTATGCTGGTAGTGATCCCGGCATTTATTGTACTGCGTTATGGCATATTGCAACGTTTCTGGCAGGAAGTGGGCTACTTCGATACTGCACATGTCACGCGTTATAAAACCTATGCGCTTATTTTGTTTGCTACCGGGCTTGGCATTCAGTATCAGACCGGAGTGATTCTGCCGTTTACCAGTCGTATGGTGATGTGGGCCGGCTGTTGCGCACTCATTGGTGTGTTTCTGGCGAACAGGTTTCGGGTAAATGCGGCTCACTATAGTTTGTGGAAACGCCCGATTACCGGCTTTGTGCTGATTACCGCGTTGTTATTCATGATTGATGTCATTAATCAGTCGGGAGTACAGCGCGAACTGCTTGCGGTGAATCAGTTATTTGCGGTGACAGGGTTAGTCATCATTGCCGCTGCGGTAGAAGCGTTTCGAATATGGGGCAGGCAACCGATAGCGGACCGACATCCGCGTAATAGCAAGCCAGCAGAGCAGCGCCGTTATACGTCAGGTTACGTATGGTATCTGAGTGGTTTATTTTATCTGGCCGCCGTAGTGCCATCATCGTTAGTTGCCTTTACGGCCCATGACTATTTACTGCAACGTCAGGCGAGTTTTGAAGCCAGTCATATCAGGCAGAGCATGCTGACCAACCAGTTTGGTTATGAGGATTATCTGAGTTTCTTAAACGCCCGGCCCTGCGCCCCATCAGACACCTCGTTTCCCTGTGCTATGGCAGCCGGATATCGGTTACCGGAGTTAACCAGTAGTTTTTATCCTGATGCCATACAAACCTCTTCCACCGCCAATTGTGATTTACTGTGTAACAAATGGGTGTTGATAAACCGTTCTCCTGACAGTGCACCCGCAAGACCGGATAGTTTCTTTAATCAGATGTTCAGTATTACGCCGAGCCAGACCGAGTTTGTCAGCCATTTAACCTTTGCGGCGAAACAAGATCTTACCGGTACCAGCGCAGCGATGCATGGTAACGATTTAGGCTATCGCGCCGATCTGCTTATGCTGGCTGCTGTCAGAGAGGGGAGTGGGCCGTTAATAGCGCTCATCATGTTCTTAGGTTTGCCCTTTGGGATTTATCTGGCGGTGAGGCAACTACTCGTCCAGCGTCTGATGGGAGAGCATTTACAGGATCAGTACCGGGTGCAGCCGGACTGCTCTGAGCTAACAGGCACTACAGCGTGTTTCCCGGATATTGTTGGAGGGGAAACGCAACCAAAAGGCCAGTCGTATCTGATTCTGAATGCGACGCGGCTTCAGGCTGAAAAAGCCCTCAACCAACAAACTGACAACCTGTTTCAGAACCGGGTATTCCGTCTGCCTGAATGCCTGAGAGGTAGTGATGGCGGAGATTATTTACTGGCTGAAGTTGAGCAGGCCGTAAACAGCGTATCACCCCGGCAGCTGGTAGTGGCCATATCAGCGATAGAGCAGGTCAGTGGCGACGATGCCTTACGCCAGCAGGCGTTGGTTTTTTTGTATGCGCTGCATAATCAAACAGGCGTAACTCTGTTGATAGTATCGGAAACTGCGCCTCTTTATCGTTTACTAAATCCTGGCGCGTATGAAAATGAAGAGTCTGCTAATACCCTTTCAAGCGATGAAAAAAGTGGCTGGAGTAAGCTGTTTTCAGAAATGACCAAGCGCTATGCCTGGTCTCCCGTCCAAAAGCAGCGCCTGAGTAACCCTTTTGATGTGAATTTACTTATTACGTCTGAATGTCAGGCCTGGCCGGAAATTCATCATTTAGCTACTGCGCTGGAGCAGCAAACCACCTGCTTTAAAGAGATGGCGGGCGATGACAGCAACGAGGCGCAGAGAGGCGATTACTGGGTGCCAGAACAGGTAATCGAGTTTATGCTGGAACATGCCGGCGCTCTTTACCGGCGCAAGTGGGAAGAGTGTACCCGCCAGGAAAAGCTTATCTTATGGAAGCTGGCGAATGGTGCCAGTATTAACCCCGCCAATGCCGTAATTATTGAGCGGCTGGTGCGGCGGGGATACCTGTTTCGTGATAAAGGCTGGCACATTGTTAACGAAAGTTTCCGGCAATTTATACTAACAGCCGAGAATGAAGCGGTTATTGGCCATTGGCTCGATAACGCAAATAGTGGCGCCTGGAGCGTATTACGCATCCCCGTCTTTGCATTGTTGCTGGTATTGCTGGTGATCTTTGTTTATTCCAGCGGCAGCTCCCTGAATACACTATTAAGCGTGGCAACTGCCGCTCTGGGCCTCATCCCTTTATTGCTGAAAAACCTCTCTTTACTCAAAGGCGGAGTCACTACAGACCTTGAGTAAGGCTAAGCGGTAGTAATCAGGCGCTCTATTGCTTCGCTTAAGGGCTCATTACCATCGGTAAGCTCGATAATTTGCCGGCGGATGGTGGGCTTAGCAATGAGTGCTGCCAGGGTATTGGCCACATTGCCTCGTTTTACTGAACCATAGGTGAGGGCATAGTCGACACTTACCTTATCATCAGCATCTTCATCGAGCAGCGTGCCCGGGCGCAGAATGACCCAGTCCAGTGATGATTTTACTAGGCGGGCATCGGCCGCTTTCTTCACCTGCATATAATGTTCAAACCCTTCGCCGAGTCCTTTAGTACGCCCCGCCTCCGGAAAGGCTGAAACTAAATAAAAACGTTGGATACCCAGCTCCTCGGCTAATTCCGTCAGTAGTGCCGGGGTGTCGCCGTCTATTTTGCTGGTGCGGTCCTTACCGCTGCCGGCAGCGCCAGCGGAGAAAACAATAATCTCCTGGTCTTGTAGCGGCGCTTTATAGTCGTCGCGGGTAAGGCTCATCATATCGCCTTCAACCGGTTTCGCACCTTGCTGTTTTAGCGAATCGGCCTGTTCAGGCTTGCGGTGTAGTGCTGTTACCTCATGCCCCTGGGCAATCAGTTGCGGAAGAAGACGGTGACCAACACCGCCGGTAGCACCAATAAAAAATACCCGACTCATAACACCTCCTTGGTAGAAAAATTCATAGTTCATAATGGGAGTGGGGATAACACTAAGTGTTTTCTACCCGGAAATGGCAAATTAGGATTAACAGGCAATGGTTACGGAGGATTACTCAAACAAACGATATTCGTTGAATAAAGCTTGTGCAGTCATAAGAAGCTCTATATAATGCGCGCCCTTACAGCCACCCAAATTAAGTTCCTTGTCTCCATGCAGATGGCTGTACTGCGCGAGGCTACAACCGTAAGGAGCGTTTTAATGCGTCATTACGAAATCGTTTTTATGGTTCACCCTGACCAGAGTGAACAAGTACCAGGTATGATCGAGCGTTATACCACAATCCTGAAAGCAGATGGCGGACAAATCCATCGCTTGGAAGACTGGGGCCGTCGTCAACTGGCTTACCCAATCGAAAAACTGCATAAAGCACACTACGTTCTGATCAACGCTGAAGCGACTGCTGAAGCTGTTGCTGAACTGGAAACTGCTTTCCGTTTCAACGATGTTATCCTGCGTAACATGGTTATGCGTACCAAAGGTGCGGTAACTGAAGCTTCTCCTATGATGAAGGAAGAGCGTCGCGAACGTCGTGAAGATTCTGCACCTCGTGGCGAGCGCGCAGAAAAACCTGCAGCATCAAGCGAAGAATAAGGAGAATTAATCATGGCTCGTTTTTTCAGACGTCGTAAATTCTGCCGTTTCTCTGCAGAAGGTGTTGTTGAGATTGATTACAAAGATATCGCTACGTTGAAAAACTACGTAACAGAAAGCGGTAAAATTGTACCTAGCCGTATTACCGGCACCAGCGCTAAATACCAGCGCCAACTGTCTAGTGCTATCAAGCGTGCACGTTTTCTTGCACTGCTTCCGTACACTGACTCTCATAAGTAATCTGGCGAAGAATAAGGGGTAGCATCGATGGAAATCATTCTACTGGATAAAATCGCCAACTTAGGCGGTCTGGGTGACACTGTCACAGTTAAATCTGGTTTTGCACGTAACTTCCTTTTCCCACAAGGTAAAGCAGTTCCAGCAACCAAAGCAAACGTTGAAAAATTTGAAGCGCGTCGCGCAGAGCTGGAAGCGAAAATCGCTGAACAGCTGGCTGCTGCTCAGGCGCGTGCCGACAAAGTTGCTGAGCTGGGCGAAGTAACTATTGCTGCACCAGCTGGTGATGAAGGCAAACTGTTCGGTTCTGTTGGTACTCAGGATATCGCTGATGCGATTACTGCAGCTGGCGTAGAAGTAGCTAAAGCAGAAGTTAAACTGCCTACTGGTACACTGCGTGAAACTGGCGAGTACGACATCGACCTGCAATTACACTCTGACGTAATGGCAACTGCTAAAGTAGTTATCATCGCTCAGGCGTAAGCGCTAAGTGATTTAAAAAAACCGCGCTCCGGCGCGGTTTTTTTATGTCTAAAATAATACTTTCTAGCGACGCCCCAGTTTACGCGGGCCAAAGCGGCGCCGTGATATTACCTGCTGTTCATCTTCCTGTTGCATCTCGGTAATCTTCGCCTGTAACGCCTTTCTGCTTTGGTTATCTTCTGCGTTGGGTGCGCCGTCTTCCTTAACGTGGATCAGCGCTGCCTCCACCACAGGATTAACCTGATTAGCCCGGGAGGTATCAAAGTCGGACTCTTTCGCCAGGGTATCGCCAAACACTTTGTCGGGCTCATCGTTATTCATTTCCAGCTTTCTGAATTCTGCTTTGGTTTCTATCAGCGCCTTAACTGCCTGGGCCTGGGTCTCACTAAACCTAAACTGCTGGCTTTTTAGCTGCATTCTGCCACCGAAGTAAAAGGCAATAATCACGCTTAGTAAGGTCCAGTAGCCGTCGGGAATCGAACTTAATGCCAGGGTAATCTCGGCAAGATGGGATGGCGAAAAATAAGCGATTACAAAAATGAACAGGATCAGGGATACTATCATGGGCCGGATAAGGCGGTTAAATGCATCGGCCAGTGAGTCAGCCCAGGTACGGTTCTGACGAGCGTTAAACTCGGCCTGATAGGTTTTTAACAGCGCCATTTGTTCATCGGCAGAACGCTGGGCGTCTTTTTCTTTGTTGGAGGTAAATACGCCTGCGACGGTTTCTACACCTTTGGATACGGAATCAGTAATCGCCGAGATGGGGTTTTCAAAGAGTTTACTCATAACGGTTCTGCCTTATGCCACACGGTAATCAGGTAAGAAGCTTCTGGCTCTGGCCAGCCAGCCTTTCAGAAAGGCATTCTGACTGGCGTCATTGGTGACAATATCGGCGTAGAACATCTGGCGCTCTTCAACCAGTGCTGCAATCATCCAGTCGCCCAGTTCCTGTAAACACGCGTATGCCTGGGCTTTACTTTTAGGCCCCATCAGGCCATCTACCACTAACGGGCCATAGCCTGCGTCATTACAGACTTCCTGCAAAAATTTGATGGCTCGCCGAGGCCCGTGATTTACCGCACTGTCGAACAGGAAAGGCTGAATTGGCGGCGGTAATTTGTCGATGCGAGGGATACGGTAATAATTGAGTTCGTAAATATCTCTGGCGGTTTCCACATCCAGGGCTTTTACCATTTCAGCCGTTACAGCCACTTCGAGGTAGCGCGAGAGGGTCTTTTGGGTAATGCCAAAATTAGTGGGGCCGCCACGGTCTGCAGGATGGTTAACATAGCCGCCCTCCTTAACCAGGATTTCGTCGATCATTGTTTCTACATCCATGTTGCCTCCGGCTCTGCTACGTAGTGGTTAATAATTAAACACATAAATCAGGTGATTTGCCACCTTTGTGGTTAATTAATGTACAGCTTGGCGGGGCTAAGCGTGAAAGCGATGGCTGTATGAGCGAATCACCAGAGGGGCACTGGTATGGGTTGTATAGAGTTGTACCGGACAGGGGCGGCCCTTACCTTGCCGGCGGGTGTAAATCCAGACCTTGATGGCTTTATTGCGTGAACGCAGACAAACGCTTTCCCGTTGGTAGTAGGGGACGTCCTCCCAGTTGTCAGCCGCTTCCAGTTGTTCAGGTGTTAACCAGAGGAGTGAGCCGCGTACGCTTTGGTGCGGCGAAGGCTGGATAAACCGATAGCCGTCGTAGCCCATGCGCAAGCGCCAACCGCGTAAAACCGCAGGTGAGGCGGTGAACTTGCGGCCAAATAAGCGGCGCTGATAGCGCGGCAGCAGCAATGTGCCGTAACAGAATACCGCTGCCGATTTGCGTAGCAGGGCTTGGGGATCAGCGCCCTGCTTTAGCCATGGCTTTTTCACACTTGCCCCGCCACTCATCATCCAGCACCTCAAGGCCAACGTAATCGCTGGCTTTGGCAAAATTGTCGGGGTTGTAAACGCTGCGCATCAGCTCGCCAACGCTAACAGTTTGCGCCGGCCTGCTTTCAAGAGAAACGCTATCGCCGGTATGGATAATGCCGGTTTGCAGTACCCGGTAATACCAGCCGGTAATGCCATGATTGCCGGTAAAACGGTCGAGATTAGGAGTATTAAATCGCTGGTTAATTTTATTACACGGCGCGCGGGGGGCACCCACTTGCACAACCACTTCACCAAAGGTGTAGACATCACCAATCATAACATTTTCATCGGTCATGCCTTCGACGGTGATATTTTCACCAATACTGCCGGCTATAGCTTGCTCAGCAAGAGCCGGATAATGTTGCTTTATTAACTCGTAACCTGCGAGACTGTACTGATGAAGCACTTTTTCCGGGCCGCCATGCAAGCGTTTATTGGCCTGGGTGTCTTCGTTGGTTCTGTCCTGATGAACGGTAAGAAAATAGGCCGGCTGTTTACAGATGGCTGATAGCGCTTTTCTGGGCCCGAGCGGGGCGGGTTTTCCGGCATATAACGCGGCTACTTGCATAATCGTTCCTCTTTAACGGCTGGGGGGAGTATCCCGGCGCCAACCAGTATAGCGAAATTGATAGTAATACTTCAGCCAGCAAAACCGTTTCGTGCAAAAAAATGCTGAAATTTATTTTTGCCATTTAAACCTTTCAGCACAACCGGACGACAAAGCTTTTGACAACACTAAAGATAAGTAAGCAGACACACTCAGTATGACGGTAGAACAGGGAAATGTAGTAAATGCCGAAGCAGCATTTACCCAACATCAACTGCAGCAGCAAATAGAAGCTGCACAGCAGGGCGATATGGTTGCCTATCGGCAATTGTACGACCGGTTTGTAGGCAAGGTGTACGCGTTGAGCTACCGCTTAACCGGCGATGCAGCGATGGCAGAAGATGCCACCCAGGAAGTGTTTGTTCAGGTATGGCAGAAGTTAGGCAATTTTTCCGGAAAGAGCCAGTTTGCCACCTGGCTACACAGCGTGACAGCCAACATCACCATTAGCTATTTGCGCAAGCAAAAAGGTTGGTTAAAAAGAATGTTTTCCATGGAGATGGAAACGGATCAGCAGTTGCTGGCTGAACCGGCAACCGATCTCACGCAACTGGACAAATGTATTGTGAGGTTGCCGGAGCGGGCGCGGCTGGTATTTGTGCTGCACGCAGTAGAAGGTTATCGGCATGAGGAAATTGGTCGCATGCTCAATATGGCAACCGGTACCAGTAAGGCCCAGTATCACCGGGCCAGAACATTATTAGAGGAATGGTTGGGAGAAGGCAGTGAATAATCAACCTGGCAATTTAAAGCAACAACTCGACAAGCTGCCCGAGGATATTAAGCCATCACGGGATTTATGGCAGGGCATCGAACTGGCCATTACTCATGATGCGCCTGCCCAGCCTGCGCGTTCGCGGTGGCCGTTGGCGGCTGCAGCTGGCTTAGTTTTACCGGCAGTACTGGTATGGCTGTTTATGAGCGGTGGGCAGCAACCGGTGGGATCTACCAATCCAACGGTGGTTGCCCAGATGAGTAAACAATTTGAAACTCAGAAAGCTTCACTTCTGGTGGCCTACCAGGACCAGAATGCCGTGGCTGATAACTGGCAGGGGCAGCTGGCTGAACTTGAGTCGGCGGCCGATGCTATTAAGGCTGCACTGGAAAACGATCCGAATAACATGGCGCTTTTGCGAATGCTGCAAAGCGTTTATCAACAACAGATTGACCTGATTGAGCGAGTGCACGCGCCCAAATGGCAACAAATTTAATAGGTGAATTATGCAAACTTTAACGACTAGACGTTTTACAAAAAAATTATGTTGGGGCGCAGCAGTGGCAGGCGTACTGCTTTCTGTAAATGCTTTTGCGCAGGAGAAAATAGACCGGGTGCTGGATACCGACAGCAAGCCATTTGTGGAAATGGAGCACGTGTATGGCAAGGCCGATATTAAGACCTGGGATAAAAATCAGGTAAGAATCACCGGTACCCTGGGAGAACTGACTGAGGAGTTTACCTTCGAAAAACGCGGTAATTCCGTGGTAATCGATGTAGAGGTTAAAAATAATCACTATCGCTGGGAAGATAAAGACGAAGCGAAGGATAATCTAACCGTATATGTACCGGTAGGCAGTCGCTTTGCCTATGAAACGGTAAACGCCAATGTGAAGATAGAAGGACTACAGGGCGGTACCTCAGTTGAAGTCGTGAACGGCGATATTGAGGGCCGTAATTTAGGCGGTAAGGTTAATGTTGAATCTGTTAATGGCGACATAGAGCTCAAAGGGATTACCGGCATGCTGACCGTTGAAGCAGTGAATGGCGATATTGAAGTGGAACATGGCAGCACAGAGTCACTCGAGGTAGTGAGTGTTAACGGTAAAATTGACCTGAAAAGTAACAGCCGGGAAGTGACTGTGGAAACCGTGAACGGTGATTCATCTCTGGAACTGGTTGAGGTGGACGATCTGGAAATGACCTCGGTAAACGGTGATGCGCGGGTATCGATGAGTCTGGCGGATAATGCTGATGTAGAAGTTGATACCGTGGGCGGTAGCATTACATTGAACTTCAGTGGTGATGTGTCAGCCCGCTTTGAACTCGAAGCCCACGCAGGTGGCAGCATTCGCAATCAAATCAACAATAGCAAGGTCAGCAAGGCCAAGTATGGCCCGGGCCAGTGGATAGACTTTACCGAAGGCAGTGGCAACAGCCGGGTAAGAGTCTCCACAGTAAACGGCCGCGTCACTGTTGCTAAATGAATGAGCGACGCAGTCGCTCATTCATCCCGGAGATTTCGTAAGAAATCATCCGGGATCCCCTGAAAAGTCTGGCTCAGCCAAAAGTCCTTTAACTCACTCCCCGGAAGCGCAAAGCGCTATCCGGGATCTCTTTTGTCTGTCATACCGGAAGATACGCAGTATCTATCCGGTATCTCCTGAACAGGCTTACTCATCCAAACGAACATTTACAGGTAACAAGGGTGTTAAGGAGATACCGGCTCGGAGGCCGGTATGACGGGGTAATTTTACAGCCCCAGTAATCTCCACATTTTGTCGGGGTGCCGACTGCACCCAAAGGGGAGGTGGCTCCCCTTTGGAAACCTTCCAGTTCTTAAATCGCGAAAAGCATACTGTAAATGGGCAGGTAAAACCTATCGGCCAGAGAGGGCGTCCTGCCCTCGCTGGCCGGAGTCGTCATCCATGACGCCTCTACGCTTTTACTGAATCTGCCCATTGACAGTATCTCGAGATAACAAGAACCAAAGAAAAAGCCAAAGCGCGCTGACGCGCCTTTATCCGCAGCTACTCGAACATTCCTGAACAGGCTTACTTAGCCAAAAGAACATTTACATGCTGCAAGGCTGTTACGGAAAGAAACGTTACCCCTCGCGATCTCTTTGGAAATCTTTGTTACCCTGACTAGCCTGTTAATCACCTCACAACTTCATGGCAAAACCAAATAAAAAAGGGCCGGTAAAAACCGTCCAGATATCCTGTTTACAATGCAAGGCGCCGCTTTTTAAGTATCGAAAAGGCGGTAAAGGATCACTGGTAAAGTGCTTCAGGGAAAGGATTGTTGAAGACTACACTTCAACACCTTGTCACTGCCCCGGCTGTGGTCAGGAATTTGCCAGGGAGACGCTAATTCGGGGCGTGCCCGCCTATAAAATGATAGGCGGTAAAGTACACATGAAGTGAGGGGCTTTAAATCTGTGGCGGCTTACTGACTCAGCAAGGCTTTAACTTTATCGATGGGTAAAGCCTGGGTTTTACCGTGATGTCCATCCACATCTTCGGCCATCAGTAAACTGTTATAAATAGCCTCTTCGGTGGCTTCTATTACTGCCTGAAACAACGGCGATACTTCGTTGTTCGACAAAGACGGAGCAAGATGAGTACTGTCTTTTTCGCTGCGGCGCAGAGCCTCGGCGGTACTGAACGCGATAACGTAATCGCCGGAGCCGTTAGTCAGACTGGCGCCGGTTCTGGCTACGCCGCCCATAGCGCGCTTCGCAAGGCGGTAGAGGTTACGGTCTGACAGCGGCGCATCAGTGGCAACCACTATCATAATCGAACCGTCTGCTGAGCTATCATTGTTGAGAGTATCTGACAGATAATACTGGCCTAGTTTTTCACCTATCGGCTGACCATCGATTTGCAAAATGCCGCCAAAGTTACTCTGTACCAATACACCAAGGGTATAGCTGCCCAGACTTGCTGGCAGTTTACGACTGCTGGTTCCGATACCGCCTTTAAAACCAAATGCACGGGTACCAGCGCCTGCGCCGACGTTGCCCTCTGCGACAATGCCACTATCAGCACTTTCAATGGCCTGAATAACCCGTTGTGAGGTAACGAACCTCGCTCGGATATCATTAAGGTAGCCATCGTTGGTTTCACCGACCACGGCATTCACCGAGCGCACCTGCTCGTTGCCGGGCTGTTTCAGCGTCCACTCCACCACGCCTGCAATGCCCTCGGCTACATTTAGGGTATTGGTGAGCACAATGGGGGTTTCGATTTCTCCGAGTTCCTGTACCTGGCTGATGCCGGCCATTTTGCCGTAACCGTTGCCCACAAAAACCGCCGCAGGCACTTTGTTCTGGCGTAAATTGCCACTGGCCGGAATGATTGCAGTCACGCCCGTGTGCTGTGCTTTGCCCTGATGCAAGGTTACGTGGCCCACTTTGACACCGGCCACGTCTGTAATGGCGTTGAGCTTACCCGGGGGTAAGACGCCGGGCTTAATGTTTAAGTCTCTGGCCCGAAGCTGTTCGGCATGCGAGACACTGGCTGATAAGAGAGCGATACAGGCAAGGAAATGAATAGCCCATGGATACTTCATTGTGTGATCCCTGATGGATAGGTAAAAACGAAAATACCACCATAGCATAAACCTGGGATAGCTGATTGCGGGAAGTAGGAGAGTGTTTCTTTGAATCTGAGCGGAGAATCGATAAGGACGCTAAGACAGAGCCTTAGTTTGGCTCTGCCTCTGCGTTGAAAGGTTTACGGCATAAGCACCAGTTTCTGCACCCGTCTGCCGGTGGAGACTTCCGAGGTGTAGAGGTTGCCTTTACTGTCGGCCACCACGCTGTGCAACCAGGTAAACTGGCCGGGGTAACGGCCGGGGCGGCCAAAGCTGCCAAGTACTTCATAGGTGTCGTGCCAGAGTACCCAGATTCGGCCGTTCATCATATCGGCCACATACATGTACTTGTTGTCTGGGGAAAACGCCACATCGGTGGCAGTGCCAAGGCCCATGGTGTCACCTGCGATCACTAAATCCCGCACGAAAACAGCTTTACCGCTGGCATCGTTTTTAAACACCTGCAGGCGATTATTACGCCGGTCGCACACGTAAATCAGGCCATTATCTGACTTTGTTACACAGTGCACTATATCGCCAAAGTTAGGTGCATCGGTGTTGATGTTATCAGCACCCGCGGTGGCCTGTGATACATCAAAGTCACCTGCGCGGGTGCCGCCACCGGGGATGGAGGCATAGGCGCCCCAATATTGCGAAAACGCATTGTCGTTGGTGTGAAAACCAATGATACGCTTATTAATATAGCCATCGGCGATGACGACTTCATTGGTATGGGTATCGTGATAGATATCCGCAGGATTACCCAGCGACTCTTTGCTTTGGTTACCCTCTGTACTGTTGCGCTTACCAAACTGGCGAATGAATCTACCCTCCGCCGTAAAATTAAGTACCACGTGATCGCCCTTGCCGTTGCCGCCCAGCCAAACTGTATTGTTATCGTCGACAAATAAGCCGTGCACGGTTTGTGGCCACTGGTTAACACCGTCAATCTCTGGCGCAATGGACTCGCCGCCCCAGCTGTTTTTCACTTGTCCGGTTGGGGAAATTTGCACCACATGGGGAGCGGCTTCACAGCAAACACCGGTAGGCGGCGTTTGTTCCAGTGCCAAATCCAGCGGACTCAGCGAGTTGGGGCGGTGCAGTAACCACAGGTTATCGGCCTTATCCACCGCCAAGCCGGGCACTTGTCCGATAATCCAGGTATCGGGTAAATCAGGCCAGCTGGCATCCACTTTAAATTCTGGCATCGGGCGCGACGCGCCTGGTTCAGGGTAACTTTCCAGCGCTACCAGTGTCTCACTGGCAGTCGCACAGATTGAAACAAGCCCGGAAATTAGCAGTAATAACGACGTTTTCTTCATGACATTCCTGTTTGGCGAGCGGCCTTTGTTTTGAACTTTAGTATATAGGCTTCGCCATGATAAAGGATCATTTTCCCTTAACAAACGATGCAAGCAGGCGCTAAATATCGCATAATAACCTCCTTGCAAATTATTCAGGTATATCGTCAGGTGAAAGTTGTTCCGGCCAGTTCCGATAAAAGCGTAGAAAAACTCAAGGTGCCGCCGCACAGCATTGAAGCTGAGCAGGCCGTGCTGGGCAGTATGCTTATCGATCCGGAATCCTGGGATAAGGTGTCTGAACTGGTAACAGATGCCGAGTTTTATAACCGCTCCCATCAAATCGTGTTTAAGGCGATCCTTGATTTGCTGGCGCAGAGTCAGCCGGTTGACCTGATTACCGTATCTGAATTACTTGAAAATAACGACCAGCTCGAAGACGCAGGTGGCTTTGCCTATTTAGGAGAACTGGCCCGCAACACGCCAAGTTCTGCCAACGTCACCGCCTATGCGAAGATTATCCGTGAGCGGGCTATTACCCGGGAGTTGATTGGTGTAGCTAACGAAATCGCCGAAGTTGGTTACAATCCGGAAGGCCGCGACAGCGCTGATATTCTGGATATGGCCGAGAGCAAAGTGTTTGAGATTGCTGAACGGCGCACCGGGGCCTCTGAAGGGCCTCAGAGCATCGAGTCGGTGCTGGGTAAAACCATCGACCGTCTTGAAGCACTGATCAAAGACAACCGGGAAGTAACCGGGGTGACTACCGGGTTTTCCGATCTGGATAAAAAAACCAGTGGTATGCAGCCTTCCGATCTGATTATCGTTGCCGCTCGTCCTTCAATGGGTAAAACCACCTTTGCTATGAACCTGGCAGAAAATGCCATGCTGGCGGAAGACAAACCGGTACTGGTATTCAGTTTAGAGATGCCATCGGAACAGATCATGATGCGTATGCTGGCATCACTCAGCCGGGTGGATCAAACCAAGATCCGTACCGCACAGCTCGATGACGAGGACTGGGCGCGTATTTCAAACACCATGGCGATGCTCAAAGAAAAAGACAATATCTATGTGGATGACTCCTCTGGTCTGACGCCAATGGACGTGCGTAGCCGCGCCAGAAAGCTGGCCCGGGAACGGGGCGGACTGAGCATGATCATGGTGGATTACCTGCAACTTATGCGGGTGCCTTCCTTAAGTGATAACCGTACGCTGGAAATTGCGGAGATTTCACGCTCTCTTAAAGCGCTGGCTAAAGAGCTCAACATCCCGGTAATTGCGCTTTCACAGCTAAACCGGAGCCTGGAACAACGGGCCGATAAACGCCCGGTTAACTCGGATCTGCGGGAATCGGGCTCGATTGAGCAGGATGCCGACTTGATCATGTTCATTTATCGTGACGAGGTGTATCACGAAAACAGTGAAGATAAAGGCGTGGCCGAAATCATCATCGGTAAGCAGCGTAACGGTCCTATCGGAACTTGTCGCCTGACCTTCCAGGGCCAGTTCTCGCGCTTCGATAATTACGCCGGTCCAGCTGTACCTGACGAGTATTAAACGTCAGGACATTAAAGCCTGTCGCAGAACGCCTTAGCTATTTGAAGAACTATCAGCAGTGGCCACGTGTAAGCTTTGATCTGTTATTTGCTCGCTTACTGCGCCACGCTTCCACTGACCACGTATATTGCACACGTCTGCATTAGCCGCTACTCTGATGACCGCTTAATCCCCGCGAAAAGCCAGGGGGTACCGTGAGAATCAAATACAGAGCAGAAGAGAAGCCATTTATGATAAGAATAATTAGCCTGCTGACGGCACTGGTGGTTCTACAGGCATGTCAGACAAGCCCGCAACGTTCAGCGGAAAAGCCTAAGAATGTGCCGTACGGTGAAGTGATGAGTCAGCGCTATCAGATAGCGGCGTCTAACATCACCTACGCAGACAGTAACCTGCAACGTATTTACTATTGGCCGGCTCAGTCCAAAACCCAAAGTGCACTTATTTTTATCCATGGTGGTTGCTGGCTGAATGCTTATGATTACACCCATGCCCGGGGCCTGTTCACGGCGCTGGCAAAACAAGGCGTAGCTACCTTTGCCATTGAGTATCGCCGGACAGGTGATGCTGGTGGCGGCTGGCCGGGCACGCTAACAGATATTCAACAGGCCTTGCCGGCAGTTAAACAATGGCTGAATGAAAAAGCTCTGGGTGACGTTCCGGTTTACCTGGCTGGTCACTCGGCAGGCGGGCATCTGGCCCTGCTGGCTGCGCAGTCTGTGACGTTCCCGATAGAAAAAGTCATCGGCCTGGCTGCCATTACCGATCCCGCTACTTATGCCAAAGGTGCTAACAGTTGTCAGACGGCGACGCCGCAATTTTTTAACGGTATGCCAGATGAACTCGCCGAGGCATATGCGGCTGCCACACCGAATGTTGCGAGTATCGAGGCGCCGGTAATTCTGCTTCAGGGCGATGCCGATGCCATCGTACCAGTTACTCAGGGTCAGCTGGCGGGCAGTGAAGTTATTATCAGCGAAGGGGCCGGTCACTTCGACTGGTTACACAGCCAGACCCCGGCTTATCAGCTGTTGCTGGAGCAATTACTGGAGGGAGCTGAATGATGCTGTCCATCGCACAGAATCTCGATGAGCAAGACATTCTCGCTCCACTACGCGAGCAGTTCTATATTCCAGCGAACACCATTTATCTCGATGGTAATTCACTCGGGCCTTTACCCGTTGCAGCCAAAGAGCGTGCTATCGACGTTGTGAATCAGCAGTGGGGTGATGACCTTATCACCAGCTGGAACAAACACGCCTGGATTGATTTGCCCCGCCAGTGTGGCGAGCTGATTGCGCCGGTTATTGGCGCCGCTCCCGGACAGGTTATTTGCTGCGACTCGATATCGGTAAACTTATTCAAGGTGCTCAGCGGTGCCCTACGAATGCAGGCAGGGCGCAACAAAGTACTAACCACAGCAGATAATTTCCCTACCGACATTTATGTTATTGAGGGGCTTAAACAACAGTTGGGTGAGGCGAATTGCGAGCTGGTGCTATGCGAGGAAAGTGATATCGAAGCGCAACTGGATGAAAGTATCGCTATTCTGTTACTCACCCAGGTGAATTTCAGGAGCGGGCGATTGCTGGATATGCAGAGGATCACTGAGTTAGCTCATGCAAGGGGCATTCTGGTGGTCTGGGATCTGGCCCATTCTGCCGGCGCGCTGCCAGTGAAGCTCGATGACTGCAAAGTGGATTTTGCCGTAGGATGCACCTACAAATACCTAAATGGCGGCCCTGGCGCACCGGCATTTATTTATGTGGCTGAGCGTCATCAGAGCGCTTTTCAGCAACCGCTTAGCGGCTGGATGGGGCACGCCACACCTTTTAGCTTTGACTCAGCTTACACGCCCGTAGCCGGAGTGAAGCAAAACCTCTCCGGCACGCCGGCAGTAATAGCTATGAGTGTGCTGGAAGCGGCACTTAAGCTTTGGTCAAACGTAGACATGCTGCAAGTGAGACAGAAATCCATGGCCATGGGCGAGTTTTTTCTGGAGTGCCTTAAAGCCTGCGGACTGGATGAGGATTTTACTTGTGTGTCGCCAGACGCAGCTACAGAAAGGGGCAGTCAGCTGGCCTTTCAGCATGAACACGCCTATGCGATTTGCCAGGCCTGGATTGATGCTGGCGTGATCGCCGACTTCAGAGCGCCAGACCTGCTCAGAATTGGCTTTACGCCGCTGTATATTAGTTTTGAGGAGCTGTGGCTTGCAGCAGAGAAGCTGCAAAAAATTGTCAGCGAACAAACCTATTTAGCACCGAAGTACCAGCAAAAACTGGCTGTGACTTAACTCCATTAGCGATAACGCTGAGTATACTTATCCCGCGCATTTAAAATTGGATTGATATTGACTTCAATCCAGTTCACCAGCTCTTCAACCCGCTTTGCTACCTCGCGGCCGGACTCTGTCAGACTGTAGTCTACATGCGGCGGGATAACAGGATGCGCGGTGCGCAATACAAAACCATCAGCTTCCAGAGCGTGAAGGGTCTGAGAAAGCATTTTCTCACTCACTCCGGTGATGGATTTACGAAGTTCGCTGAAACGGTGAGTTCCCCGCAGGAGGGCAAATAAGACCAGCACTCCCCATCGGCTGGTGACATCTTGTAATACACCACGAGAAGGGCAACCGCTGGCCAACACATTCCCTCGCTGAAATTTGTCTGTCAGTGTAGGCTCTGAGGTGCTTTTTACGCTGTTATTCATCGTTCAAATCCCGTTATTAATAGTAAATTTAATACTTACTAAAAGGTGTGTACTTTCTTTTGGTAAGTATGGGCGCAAAATAGTCACTAATCCAGCGTAATGACTAACCAAGGAGTATCTTATGATTGCTGTGACTGGTGCTACCGGCCAATTAGGCCGGCTTGTGATTCAATATTTACTGAAAGGGCGGGATGCCAGCCAAATTGTGGCCATTGTACGCAACCCGGAAAAAGCGAAAGAGCTGAAGGCGCAGGGGATTGTGGTTCGTACCGCGGACTATTCATCACCTGAAGCTTTAAAGACAGCCCTTACCGGGGTAGACAAACTGCTGTTAATTTCTTCCAGTGAGGTAGGACAGCGCCTGCCACAACATCAAAACGTCATTGACGCGGCGCAACACGCAGGTGTAAACCTGCTAGCCTACACCAGCCTATTGAAAGTAAATGACTCGCCTTTAATGCTGGGAGCCGAGCATAAGGAAACAGAATCCTACCTGCAGCAAAGTGGTATAGATTTTGTGTTGCTGCGAAATGGCTGGTACACCGAAAACTATCTCGCAAGTATAGCGCCAGCCCTCGAAAATGGTGGCTTTATTGGCAGCGCCAAAGAAGGGCTTATCAGCTCTGCTGCTCGTGAAGACTATGCTGAAGCGGCTGCAAAGGTATTACTGAGCGGTGAACCTCAGGCCGGAAGGGTCTACGAATTGGCTGGCGACGAGAGTTATACTCTGGCTCAGCTGGCCAGTGTCATTAGAGAGGAGGCCGGTAAAACTATCCCATACATTGATTTGCCGCCCGCGGAGTTCACTGCTGCATTACAACAAGCCGGATTGCCGGCGCCTCTGGCAGACATGCTGGCTGATTCAGATGCCGGAGCTGCTCAGGGGGCGTTATTTGATGATAGTAAAACGTTGAGTCAGTTACTGGGGCATCCTACCCGCACACTACGAGAACTGGTTAAAGCGGGTTTGCCTCCAATCCGATAACGGGCTTCTCAAACAAAAACGCCTGCAATCGCAGGCGTTTTTTTACTCATCGGATAGGTTAAAGCTTATTGAGCTGGGACTTCGATAGTCTCGCTTACTTTAACTTCAATACGACGGTTAATGTGGTGTGCTTCTTTGGTGTTAGCTGTATCTAACAGGCGCTCTTCACCGTAACCCACAGTGTCTAAACGGCTTGCATCGATGTCGTACTGGTTCACCAATACTGATTTCAGTGCATTAGCGCGGCGCAGAGACAAGTCTTTGTTGTACGGTGCGGCGCCTGGCGCTGAAGAGTGGCCTTCAATAGTAGCTGAAGTGCTACCGTAACGGCTCAGGAACTCGGCCAGATCAACGATTTGCGGATCGCTGGTGTCTTCAATGTCGGCACTGTTGTTAGCAAACAGGATACGTACCTCAATGGATACTTCTTTATCGGTGAAAACGGTACAGCCGTTAGGATGAACCTTATCGCCTTCTGGCGTATCCGGACAAGCATCCTGACTGTCGATAACACCGTCATTATCTGAGTCGGGCTCAATTGCACAGCCTACCCCGTCAACGGCCACACCGGCACGAGTATTCGGGCACTGGTCCTGGCTGTTAATAACGCCGTCACCATCTTTATCCGCGTTACAGCCCATGCTGTCTACTACAGTACCAGAAGGCGTTCCAGGGCATTTGTCCAGAGAATCCACCACGCCATCGTAGTCTGAGTCAGCCGGTGCTGCTGTGGTCATCGGCGCAGGCGTTGGCTCTGAATAGCTTGAGGTACTGCCGAAAGTGTAAGAGACACCCAGCTTCACGCTATAGTCGTATAAATTGTCGCTCAGATCGCGGTAGGCCGCAATTTCACTGATAACGGCAACATCGTCGTTAACGGCCCAATGTTTACCCATACCGTAACCCAGCATTTGGTAATCATCGCCGACGTCCTGATGGTATAAACCACCGAAAACATAGAAAAGGTCGTCCTGGAAGAAGTACATGGCATCAACACCCAACATCGGGCCGCTTTCATCGCTGCCGCCATTGGTACCATCTAAATCAAGATACGAAGCTGAAATTCTTGCAGCCCAGCTTTCATCGAAACGGAAACCGTATTCAGCCCCCAGACCAAAACCATCATCCAGCTGTCCGGTCGGCTCTGGTTTGCCTTCGTCCGTGCTGTAGTAGAGCCCATAGATACCGGCCCAGTCTTTCGCTTCTGATTCCTGAGCGAATGACGGAGCAGAAACTAAGCCTGCGGCAATGAGTGCGAGAGTAATAGTTGATTTTTTCATTATTGACTTCCTGTGTTGGTAATAAAGTGTGTCCTGTAGCTCTATGCTAAAGCTGTGCCAGCATTAAACTATAGTTTAACAATTATACGCCTGACTGGCCCTGGAGAGTAGCAATAATTGAGCGTGAGCCCCCGCTGTCGCGGTGTTCGCCGAGGATGATACCTTGCCAGGTTCCGAGCGCCAGTCGTCCTTGTTGTACGGGGATGGTTAACTGACATCCCATGAGGCTGCTTTTGATATGAGCGGGCATATCATCAGGCCCTTCGTAAGTATGAATGAAATACGGTGTGTTTTCTTTAACTGTATGATTAAAAAAGGATTCTAAATCTTTCCTTACCGAGGGATCGGCATTTTCGTTAATGGTTAAACTGGCGCTGGTATGTTGCAGCATAAGGTGCAACAACCCCACCTCAACGTCACGAATCTGCGGTAACGCGCTGGTGATTGAATCGGTAATTAAATGAAAGCCTCTGGGGTGAGGTGGTAGGGTAATTTTTTCAGAGTACCAGTAATTATTTATCAAAGCAGATTTCCAGGTACGCTTTTCCGAGATCGTGGTTAAACGGCAAAATAATCTTCGGTCCGTCTACCTGATGGCTTATGCTGTGTTGCTTTCCAGAGACAACAACCGGCGTAGCCATACCAAACTCATAACCTTTCTCGGCCAGATCGCGCTTGGCGTTACCACAAATCATGTTGGTAATTTCGCCTACCATGTCGGCAACTTCTGCATCAATTTCACTGGACGCTTCGCCCAGCATGTTTTGCATGATGCTCAGAATTAACCCTTCATCGAAGGTGATGGACATTGAGCCTTTAACATTGGGCCCTACCATGCCAATTAATCCTGATACGTCGCCGTGGGCCACATCATCACTTTTTTTCTTGGGTTTACCAGGGGTTAGCGTGGTCTGAGCCATAGTTTCTAAAACGTTTAGCAGACCGCCGATAAAAGGGTTTACGAACTCAGCATTCATGTTGTTCCTCTCCCAGTGTAGTTGACTCACTCTCCTGACAATCTGCACAAAGGCCGTGGGCTTCAATGGTTTGCTTGGAAATTTTGAAGCCGTGTTGTTTTGCCTGGTTATCCAGGGTTTCTTTCAAACCTTCAGACTGTATCTCTGAGACGTCACCACAACTGTCGCAAATTAGAAACTGTACCGGGTGATGGCAACCAAAATGATAACAGGCCACAAACGCATTCGTGGACTCAAGACGATGGATCAGGCCAAAGTCGAGCAGAAAATCCAGTGCCCGGTATACGGTTGCCGGTTTGGCGCTGGACTCGGTTTCTTTCAGGCCGTCGAGCAGCTCGTAGGCACCCATGGGGCCGTGCTTCTCCAGCATGAGTTCATACACTTTTTCCCTTAGTGGGGTAAATCGTGCTCCCCGTTGCTCACAGTAGGCTCTTGCTTTACTTATTATAGTGCTATTTTTCATGCTGAATTTTAATAATTTTGATACGAATTAGTGGCATAAGAAATTATGATAACTGTTTAAGGACCAGGACGCTAACTGCTACCCGGTGACAGAGTCGTTGACGAGGCCATGCATCCTCTGGATTAACCTGTCTTCCAATTCGAAGCGGTCATCCAGGGCTTCCCCTAATTGAGTAATGGCGACTTCAAACTCCCCGGTATTCTGTGCGTTAAAGCCTTCGGCATATTGATCGTTAAAATCCAGCGCCTGGTCGGTAGTCGCGCTGATTTTCGGAAATAACTCCTGCTTCAGGGCTTGTCCATCGGCATCATCGCTCACCAGCATTTCGTATACCTCAAAATGGCCTACCGACAGGTAATCCATAAGCAATGCGCAAAATTCGTTTACCTCGGCTTCATCAGGCAGAGTATTGGCTGATTGGTAATTGACCCCGGCTAAATGGCAATACTGGATCAGTAACTGCCGGCGTTCATCCAGCCAGTTATCAATGGTTTTATTCGCGCCGCCCCAGCGTTGCCGGGCTATTTCTACCTGATTTAACACTCTGAACTTCCTCATGAGGTTATCATCAATCTAATTTGAGTATAACACTGCCTCAGAGTCTCACAAATGACAGTCGGAAATAATTCAACTTAACCATCTAAAGGATAATAGAAATTAACTGTGCAGTAAGTAAAAAGGCAGCGCTTCTTGGCTCAATTAAATGCCACTGTGTTAGGATATACTCAACGTCGTAATGGTAGCTGATATGTTAAAGTTTACAGGAAACTCCATAGTGCAGCCGGGTCACTGGCTTATCTTCAATCGCGATCAGTTGCTGGTGCCTGAAGAAGGGGAACTGCTGCCATTAATGAGTTGGTCAGATTTGCCTTTCTTGCATCATTATCAGGATCAGATTCACCACCTGCATGCCGCTGACTTACCGCTCTCTCATCCGTTATATATAATCGACCTGGGTGCCGAGAATATCAGTGCTGCCGGTTGGCGCAATGCCGGTTTACGGGAATTAATGACCAGTGAGCCGCCGGTAACTTATGAAACCCTGTCCCGGGCCTGGCAATATGTACACTTTCAGCGCACGCATCGATTTTGTGGCCGCTGTGGCTCACCTACCCAGCCCGTGGATTGGGAGATGGCAGTACAGTGCCATCAGTGTGGGCACCGTTGCTACCCGCGTGTTTCGCCGTGCACGATTGTGGCGGTTTACCGCGGTAAAGAAATTCTGTTAGCCAGAGGTGTGCGTCACAGTAACCCCAAAATGTATTCGATTATTGCCGGCTTTGTTGAAAGCGGCGAAAGTGTCGAACAGGCTACGCACCGGGAAGTTGGTGAAGAGGTGGGAGTTAAAATTAAAAACCTGGAATACTTTGGCAGCCAGGCATGGCCATTCCCGCATTCACTGATGATGGGTTACATCGCCGAATATGACAGTGGCGATATTGTTATTGATGAAAAAGAAATTGTTGATGCAGACTGGTATCACATTGATAACCTGCCAATGCTGCCACCTAAACTGTCGATTGCGGGCAAGATTCTCGAAGCATTAATTGAGCGTCTTCGCCAGGCGCCTTAATCCGTAAAAATGCAATAAAAAACCCCGCAAAGTGCGGGGTTTGAGTATGTTTAGCTGAGGGCCCGTTGGCGAGCTTCTGTATTTATGCTTATTAGTAGTAGCAAAGCATTTGCGATAAATCAAGTAAATCGCTGCAATTTTCATCAGGCTGTTCATTTATACGCATCATTCGCCAAATCTTGCTATACTCGCCGCCAATTTTTTGTAGTGTAATTGATTCCGGGGATCCCCATGGCAGAAACCAATGGCAGCCTTGAGCGCCCAGCTTTAAAAAATGACCGCTATCTGCGTGCGTTGCTCAAGCAACCTGTAGACGTAACGCCGGTATGGATGATGCGTCAGGCTGGTCGTTATTTACCAGAATATAAAGCCACCCGCGCCGTTGCCGGCGACTTTATGTCGTTGTGTAAAAACGCCGAACTCGCTTGCGAAGTAACCTTGCAACCACTGCGTCGTTTCCCGTTGGACGCTGCTATCCTGTTTTCGGATATTCTTACCATTCCTGACGCAATGGGACTGGGCTTATATTTTGAAACCGGTGAAGGTCCGCGTTTTGAACGCCCGATTACCTGTAAAGCCGATGTCGACCGTATTGGTGTACCTGATCCAGAAGGCGAGCTTCAGTATGTGATGAACGCCGTGCGTACCATTCGCCGTGAGCTTAAAGGCGATGTGCCGCTGATCGGTTTTTCCGGCAGTCCGTGGACACTGGCAACCTATATGGTTGAAGGTGGTTCGAGCAAGGCATTTACCAAAATTAAGAAAATGGCGTTTGCTGAGCCGCAGGTATTGCACGCGCTGCTGGGCAAACTGGCAGACTCTGTAACCAGCTACTTAAATGCACAAATTGCCGCCGGTGCACAATCAGTAATGGTGTTTGATACCTGGGGCGGCGTGTTGTCACCACGGGATTACAAAGAATTCTCGCTACAATATATGCAGCGTATTGTGGAAGGCTTAACCCGTGAGAGCGAAGGACGTCGCGTTCCGGTCACGCTGTTTACTAAAAACGGCGGCATGTGGCTGGAAGCGATCGCAGCAACCGGCTGTGATGCAGTAGGTCTCGACTGGACCATCGATATTGCTGAGGCAAAAGCCCGGGTTGGCGACAAAGTTGCCCTGCAAGGCAATATGGACCCGTCGATGTTATATGCACCACCAGCGCGTATCGAGCAGGAAGTCGGCGATATTCTGGCTGGCTTTGGTGAAGGAACCGGCCACGTTTTCAACCTTGGTCACGGTATTCACCTGGACGTGCCGCCTGAGCACGCCGGTGTGTTTGTGGATGCAGTACACCGCTTAAGCGCCCAGTATCACAAGTAAAAGCGTAAACCTGCCGCGTGACGTTATGCGTCGCGCGGCAATCCTTTCTCAATAGTTCGGGTTAACCTGGCTAACTGGCGGTTCTCGTCACTGCTCGCTTGCTGCTTACGGAGTTGTTGCTCGAGCGCCCACTCTAAATGGGGCGAAACCAGCTCGCAGGCTTCATCTTTCGCGGCATTTAGCGCTGCAATATAATCTTCTGAATACGGTGCATTGCCGATAGCAACGCACAGATTTCGCTGCCATTTTGCATAACCAATGCGACGAATGGGCGAGCCTTCGGTGTTTTGCAAAAAAGTATTTTCGTCCCACTTAAATAAGGTCAGTAGTGATTGCCCGTGCAACACCTGGCGGGGATGAAAATCACTTTCTGTCGTGATCGGGGCATAGCGATTCCACGGACAAACCAACTGACAATCATCGCAACCGTAAATACGATTACCCATGGCCGCTCGTAACTCCTCGGGGATAACGCCGTTATATTCTATGGTCAGATACGAAATGCAGCGTCTGGCGTCTACCTGATAGGGCGCAACGATGGCCTGGGTGGGGCACATGGTCATACAGGCGGTGCAGGTACCACAGTTTTCTTCCACCGGCTCATCTACCGGTAGTGGCAGATTAATAAATAACTCACCAAGGAAAAACCACGAACCAGCTTGTTTATTCAGGGTAAGAGAGTGCTTGCCAGTCCAGCCCAGTCCGGCTTTTTCGGCTATGGCATGTTCCAGTACCGGTGCCGAATCCACAAACGGACGGTACTGGGTATCTGCCAGCCGTTCACTGATCTGCTCGCCAAGCTGTTTGAGCTTTTTGCGTAATACCTTGTGATAATCGCGGCCCAGGGCATAGCGGGAGATGTAGGCAATGTCGCCGTCTTTAAGATGGCGGGCAAATGATGCATCAGGAGGGAGGTAGTCCATTCTTACGGAGATTACCCGAACGGTGCCCGGCACCAATTCTGCCGGCCGTGCCCGCTTCATTCCATGGCTGGCCATGTAGTCCATTTCGCCGTGATACTGGTTATCCAGCCACTGTTGCAGGGCATATTCATGCTGACTAAGATCAATATCACTGATACCAACCTGCTGAAAGCCTAGCGCAACGGCCCAAGCCTTGATATCGTCTACCAAATTGACCAGATCTATCGATTGTAAAGTGGACATGTACACATGCTAGATACTCAACTGCTCGACAGCTTACCATATAAACTCTATCGCGCCGACCAGGTTCGGGAAAATGAACGTACCGCGGCTGAACAGTCCGGTGTGGAAATGTTTGAGCTGATGCAGCGCGCCGGTAAGGCGGTATTTAAGCAGTGTCAGTTGTTACTGCCCAACACCGACGTGTTTTTAGTACTGGTAGGCCAGGGCAACAACGCCGGCGACGGTTACATTGCTGCGTTACATGCGAAAGAAGCCGGGAAGCAGGTCTTGCTGTGTGCTGTTGAACCGCACCGTATTCTCGAGGGCGATGCTGGCACGGCGCAGCAAAAATGGCTCGATGCCGGCGGCAAAATTGAGCCTTTTACCGCGGCCCATCTGGATAAATGTGAACTTATCGTTGATGCGCTGTTAGGCACCGGCATTAACAGTTATATCCGCAATGAGTTTGCCGATATTATCGATGCGGTTAATCAGGCCGATAAGCCGGTGGTGAGTATTGATGTGCCTTCCGGCCTTGATTCTAACACCGGTCAGTCGCTGGGACGCTGCATTGAGGCCGACGTAACCGTTACCTTTGTTGGCATTAAACCCGGGTTAACCACCGGCGCTGGTAAACAATCCTGTGGCCGATTAGTGTTCGACGATCTGGGCATTGGTAAAGCTTTTGTTGAGCTAGCTCGTTCCTCTGCCACGTTACTGACTATCGAACAGTTCCAGGGCATGGCTCCGCGAGAAATCCACAGCCATAAAGGCACCTATGGCAGGTTGTTGTGCATCGGCGGTAATCGCGGCACCGCAGGTGCTATACGCCTGGCCAGTGAAGCGGCTTTGCGCTGCGGCACCGGGCTGGTGAAAGTATTCTGCCATGAGGCCTCAACGATTCAGGTCAGTGCCGGCCGACCAGAGCTGATGGTGTCTCATGAGAACCTGCAGGATGCGCTTAACTGGGCATCCTGCGTGGTAATTGGCCCGGGACTTGGTCAGGATGACTGGGCGCTGGCAGCGTTTGAACAAGCTATGAAGCATTGTCAGACCCATCCTAAACCCATGGTGATCGATGCCGATGCATTGAATCTGTTAAGCAAACATGCACTGTCGTACACCATCACCGATTGCATTATTACGCCCCATGCCGGTGAAGCGGCGCGGCTACTTAATACCAGCGTGGATGAAGTGGAAGCCGACCGCTTTAACAGTACCAAACAATGTGCGCAGAAATTCCATGCTACCTGTGTGCTCAAAGGCGCCGGTTCGATTATCGATAACGAAACCCAGACCTGGGTATGTCAGCACGGTAATCCGGGGATGGCCACTGCTGGTATGGGCGATGTGTTAAGTGGTATTCTTGGGTCATTGCTGGCTCAGGGGCTTAGCAAGGATATTGCAACCAAATACGGCGTTTCTATTCATGCCAAAGCCGGCGATGAGGTAGCACGTCTGTATGGTCAGCGCGGGATGCTTGCCAGTGATTTGTTCGAGTCACTGCGGGCGTTGGTTAATCAGTAATCATTGAGTAGTAGTAATCGGTATGGCATTAGCGCAAGGGGCGTTTTACGCGGCAACTGAACAGGATACGGCGAAACTGGCCACTGATCTGGCGCAGGCGGTAAAGCAGCAGTTACCGCAAGGAATAGTGGTTTATCTGCAAGGCGATCTGGGAGCCGGTAAAACCACATTCAGCCGTCATTTTATTCAGGCTCTTGGTCATTCAGGCAATGTTAAGAGTCCTACCTATACGCTGGTTGAACCGTATTCGCTGGCGGGCCTGGAAGTCTTTCATTTCGACCTGTACCGACTGGCGGATCCTGAAGAGCTCGAGTTTATGGGGATCCGCGATTATTTTGGTGATAATCGCGTTTGTCTTATTGAGTGGCCGCAAAATGGTGGTCAAAACTTGGCACCAGCGGATTTAGTGATTAGTATAGAACCAGATAAGTCTGGAAGACGATTCAGTATTGCGGCGATCTCGCTAATAGGGCGAGCTGCCTTGCAGCTGTGTAAAAGGATATAGCCTGGCGCTGGATCCGATCGTTCTTCGGGGGAATTTACGGCCTGATAAATATAATTCAACACCAGGGCTAAGTATGTTGCGCGACAAATTACTACTATTAATAAGTTTGTGCTTACTTACCTTTAGTGTGAGTGCTGCAAACGACATAAACAATATGCGTGTATGGCCTTCTGAGGGCAGTACGCGGGTGGTTTTTGATCTCAAAAGTTCCCCTGAGTTTACCTATTTTACCCTTCGTAATCCGGATCGGCTGGTGATCGATCTGGCCGCAACCAAAAGCGATACGTCGCTGGATATCGATAAGCAGGGGCCGCTGCTTAAACGGGTCAGATACTCCACACCAAAAGACAATTCATCTACCCGCATCGTACTGGAATTAAACCGCAAGGCGGAAACCGCGTTGTTTGCTATTCCGCCGGCCGAAAACAAAGGCCACCGGCTGGTAGTTGATCTGGTGGACACCGCGCCCACCGGTGAGCCGGGAGTAGTGCTGGATATGAACCAATCCAGTCGCGACCGCGATATTATTGTGGCAATTGACGCCGGTCATGGCGGTAAGGATCCCGGCTCAATCGGCCCGGCTGGCAGCTTTGAAAAAAATATTACTCTGAGTATCGCTAAAATGCTCGAGAGCCGAATTAACGCCGAAACCGGTATGCGTGCGGTAATGACGCGCAGTGGCGATTATTACATCTCGCCCAATGGTCGTCCGGAAGTAGCCCGTAAGCATAAAGCGGATTTGCTGATTTCGATTCACGCTGATGCGTTTAGTCAGCCTCAGCCCCGCGGGGCATCAGTATGGGTACTGTCTATGCGTCGTGCCGACAGTGAGCTGGGTCGCTGGCTGGAAAAAAGCGAACGCCACTCAGAATTGCTCGGCGGTGCGGCAGAAGTCATCTCGGATAATGCATCAGAGCGTTATCTGGCCGAAACGATCCTGGGTTTATCCATGGACCACTCCATGTCGACCAGTTACGACCTGAGTAAGAAAGTCATCAGTGAGTTAAAAGGGATTACACGCCTGCACAAACGTGCGCCTCAGGCGGCAAGTTTTGCGGTACTTACGGCACCGGATATTCCTTCTATTCTGGTCGAGGTCGGGTTTATTTCGAATCCGCAGGAAGAGAAAAACCTCAACTGGTCCAAATACCGCCAACAACTGGCAGATGCGTTGTTGGCGGCAACTAAGCGCTATTTTCGACAAACACCGCCGGATGGCACGCTTTGGGCCTCGATAAAATCGGAAACCCGCACGCATAAAGTACGCAGTGGGGAGTCTTTATCCCTGCTGGCACAACGCTATAATGTTAAAGTCAGCAGCATTAAAGCCGCCAATAATCTCAATAGTGACATGGTCCGCATCGGGCAGGTGCTCACTATTCCAAGTACCTAAGCAAAACGTTAACAGGATTTTCTTTGCCCATTAAATTATTGCCGCCCCGACTGGCAAACCAGATTGCTGCCGGTGAAGTGGTGGAACGCCCCGCCTCAGTCGTAAAGGAGCTGGTGGAAAACAGCCTGGATGCCGGTGCTACGCGTATTGAGCTCGATATCGAAAAAGGTGGTCATAAGCGTATTAAATTGCGGGATAACGGCACAGGCATCGCTAAAGACGAGCTGGAGCTGGCTTTGTCGCGGCACGCTACCAGTAAGATTGCAACGCTCGACGACCTCGAGCAGATTTTGTCACTGGGGTTTCGGGGTGAGGCGCTGGCCAGTATTTCGTCTGTCAGCCGCCTGTCGCTAACCTCGAAGCCGGCTGGGCAGGAGCAGGCATGGCAGGCAAACTGCGAGGGCCGCGATATGGCGGTAAGCCTACAACCCGCGGCTCATCCCGACGGCACTACCATTGACGTGGCGGATATTTTTTACAACACCCCGGCACGGCGCAAGTTCTTGCGCACCGAAAAAACCGAATACCAGCATATTGAAGACGTCATCAAGCGCATTGCGTTGAGTCGCCCGGATGTGGCTTTTATGCTGCGTCACAATGGTAAGGTAACCAAGCGGTTCACCGCGGTGGGTGAGGATCAGCTCGCCTCACGAGTAGGGCAGGTCTGTGGCCAGGCGTTTTTACAACATGCTATCCACACCCGGTGTGAGTACGATTCCATCACGCTTGAGGCCTGGCTGGGCGATGCCAGTCAGATGCGCAGTAGCAATGACTGTCAGTATAGCTTTGTAAATGGGCGCGGTATGCGCGATAAGCTTATTCTCCACGCATTACGTCAGGCCTATGAATCAGTACTGGCACTGCCTGAGCAACCGGCGTTTGTGGTGTACTTATCCATCGACCCGAAAGAAGTGGATGTGAATGTACACCCTGCAAAGCACGAGGTAAGGTTTCAGCAAAGTCGGCTGGTGCACGATTTTATCTGCAAGGCTATCTGCGATGCCCTAAGCAGCAGTGCAGGAGCACAGGACGCCATGTTGCAGGAGCCTCCACCACAGCCCAGTCATGATTACATTCGCCCTCTCGTGCAACGTAGCGACAATGATTACAATCCGCCAGCCGGAGGAACGTCTCATCAGGTGCGTTCGGGTAGTACAGGTAATCCGGCAGGGCGCGGTGCATCGTATACACCTGCAGGCAGCCGGGTAAGTGGTCAGTATCAGCAGCATTATCAGCAACTGATGACGCCAGCTCCCGAGCAGGCAGATGACGCAGGGAGCGCATTACGCTTTGTAGAATTAGCAGGGGCGAGGCTATACGTCCAAACCGGCCAATGTGTGCTGCTGGAGTCCCAACAGTTAATTAAACCCTGGTTAATTGATAAGTTTAATCAGGCGAGTGTCGCTCAACCGTTGTTGATGCCGGTGGCCGTCAGTCAGACTCTGGCTGCTCAAAGCGCGGCATTTTTAACTGAGCAAGGCTTTGAAATTAGTAGTGCTGGCGGAAAATCGCGCCTGCTTAAAGTGCCAGGCGGGCTGCGTCAGCTTCCCTGGGCAGGTCTATTTCCGGCACTGGTAGAAGCATCTCCACAACAGGAAGAAGCGCTCCATTTGGCGTTAGCGGAGGCGCTGCAAAATCAGGAAACTAAACAATTGCCTTTGTGGCAGTGGTTTGATCAGCTGGCGGTTTCGGCGCAAGCTGACATACTTGAACAATATGGCCTTGGTGTGGCGCAGCAAAAGCTTATTCACTGGATAACAACAAACAATGAGTAATCAAACCGGCCCGGTGGTATCGATAATGGGCCCGACCGCATCCGGCAAGACCGGATTGGCGCTGGAACTGGCCAGTCAGGTACCCGCTGAGATAATCAGTGTCGACTCGGCACTGGTTTATAAACACATGAATATTGGTACGGCCAAGCCGACGGCCGAGGAGATGGCCGTTGCGCCACACTGGCTGGTGGATATCATTGAGCCAACAGAGGCGTACTCTGTGGCAGACTTTGTGGCCGACACCACACGTCTGATCAGTGAAATTCACGGCCGTGGAAAGCTGCCGATTCTGGTCGGCGGTACAATTATGTACTTTAATGCCTTGATAAATGGTATTTCGCCCCTACCTAAGTCTGACCAAGAGATTCGTGAAGCGATTCTCAGTGAAGCTAATGAGCGGGGCTGGCAGGCAATGCATGCCGACCTTGAAACGGTCGACCCGGTCAGTGCAGGGCGCATTCATCCGAATGATCCGCAACGACTGACCAGGGCGCTGGAAGTGTATCGCAGTTCGGGGAAATCACTAACCCACTGGCAGCAAAAGGCAATTTATCGTTGCCCGTACAAGATTGACCAGTTTGCGATTGCACCACAGGAGCGAGCCGTGTTACATGATCGCATTGCACAAAGGTTTGATTTGATGTTAGCGCAAGGATTGGTGGACGAAGTGAAAGCGTTGTACGAACGCGGTGACCTTCATGAGGACATGCCAGCAATCCGGGCTGTGGGGTATCGTCAGGTATGGCAGTATCTTAAAGGCGAGTTAAGCTATGCAGAAATGCGTGATAAAGGTATCATTGCAACCAGGCAGTTAGCGAAAAGACAGTTAACCTGGTTACGAGGATGGCCTGACTTAACCTGGCTTGACACATTTGCTAAAGATAATTTGACTAAAATTACTGCAAAAGTCACACTTTAGTTTGGACAAGTGTGATATAAACTTAATTAGCGCTGGGACAATTTTTTTGAGTTGTCGGTTTAATAATAAAAATTAAGGATCTGAGATGGCTAAAGGGCAATCATTACAAGACCCGTTTTTAAACGCATTACGGAAGGAGCGGATTCCGGTTTCTATTTATTTAGTTAACGGTATTAAACTCCAGGGGCAGGTAGAGTCATTCGACCAGTTTGTTATCCTGTTAAAGAACACAGTGAGTCAGATGGTTTACAAGCATGCTATCTCAACGGTCGTGCCTTCACGAGCTATTACGATGCCAAGCGCGCAAGGGGATTCTGAGAACAAAAGTGAGTAATTACAAAGGTAACCTGCTTGTTTGACCGTTATGAAGCCGGTGAACAGGCTATACTTGTTCATGTAAATTTTGCCGATGAAGACAGTCGTGAAGACTTGGCTGAGCTGGAATTACTGGTTTCATCGGCGGGCGTTAATGCTGTTGATGTACTAACCACGTCCCGGGGCGCCCCTCATCCAAAATACTTTGTTGGATCGGGGAAAGCCGAAGAGATCGCTGCTGCTGTGAAAGCCCATGAGGCCAATGTGGTGATCTTTAACCATGCCCTGACTCCTTCACAGGAACGAAACCTCGAAGCAATCTGCAAGTGCCGGGTGATCGATCGCACCGGTCTTATTCTTGATATTTTTGCGCAGCGTGCCCGGACTCACGAGGGTAAGCTTCAGGTTGAACTCGCCCAGTTACGGCATATATCCACGCGTTTGATTCGGGGCTGGACACACCTCGAGCGTCAAAAAGGCGGGATTGGCTTGCGTGGGCCGGGTGAAACCCAGCTCGAAACTGACCGTCGTTTATTGCGTGGCCGAATCAAGACGATTTTGCGCCGCCTGGAGAAGGTCGCCAAGCAACGGGAACAAGGTCGACGTTCGCGCAAGCGGGCAGAAATTCCCACCATGTCCCTTGTCGGATATACCAACGCCGGTAAATCCACCCTTTTCAATCATATTACTGATGCCGATGTGTATGCGGCCGACCAGTTGTTTGCCACACTGGATCCGACCCTGCGTAAACTCGATCTTAAGGAAGTTGGCCCGGTGATTCTGGCCGATACGGTTGGTTTTATTCGTCATCTCCCCCATGATCTGGTAGCGGCCTTTAAAGCCACGTTGCAGGAAACCCAGGAAGCAGACCTGTTGCTGCATGTAGTGGATTATTCTGCCAACAACTATCTGGAAACCATGGACGAGGTGAACACGGTGCTCGATGAAATTGACGCCGGCGAAATTCAACAGCTGATTATTTGCAATAAAATTGATCAGTTGGAAGAAGTTGAACCTAAAATTGATCGGGACGAGGACGGCATGCCAATCCGTGTGTGGCTGTCTGCGAAAACCGGTCAGGGCACTGAGCTGCTGTTCGAGGCAATTAATGATTGTCTGGCGCAGAGCATGGTAAGTTATACCCTGAAAATCCCTCCGGCACAGAGCCGTTTGCGCGGTGTTCTGTACGAACTGGATTGTATATCCGAACAATCCTACGATGCTCAGGGGGACTGGGTGGTTGATGTGCGAATGCCGGCAGCCGATTGGAACCGGTTAGAAAAGCGTTTGGATCATGGTTTATCAGAGTTTGTAGTAAAACACTGATTTGACAGTTTCATATATTTTGAAATCTAAAAACAATAGAATTCAGTATTAAATAATTAAATTTTCGGAGTACTAGCATGGCTTGGAATGAGCCGGGTGATAAAAATAATGACCCGTGGAAAAATCGCGGAGGACGAGATCAAGGTCCCCCGGATTTGGATGATGTGTTTAAGAACCTGTTCGGTAAGCTCGGTAAAATGGGCGGCGGCGGTGATGGCGGCTCAGGCAAAAAGCTGGGCGGCATCGGCGCGGCATTCCTGATTGGCTTGCTGGCGATCGTTTATTTTGTTAGTGGTTTCTACACCATCCGCGAAGCAGAATCCGGTGTTGTGCTGCGGTTCGGTGAATATAATTCACTGGTCGAGCCAGGCCTGCGTTGGAAACCAACCTTTGTTGACTCGGTTATTCCGGTCGATGTGCAATCCATTCGCTATCAATCATCTTCAGGTTCAATGCTGACCGAAGACGAAAACGTGGTAAGTGTACAAATGGAAGTGCAGTACCGGGTTGTCGACCCGTACCGCTGGACGTTTGCGGTAACCAGTCCGGAAATGAGTCTGAGTCAGGCCTTGGATAGTGCGATACGTTACGTAGTGGGTCATTCCACCATGGATGATGTGCTGACCGATGGACGTGAAATGACCCGTCAGCGTGTCTGGGAAGAATTGGAAGGTATACTTGAACCCTACAACATCGGCGTAGCCATTGTTGATATGAACTTCAAGGATGCCCGACCGCCAGAGCAGGTGAAAGATGCGTTTGATGACGCCATTGCCGCCCAGGAAGACCAGCAGCGCTTTATCCGTGAAGCCGAGGCGTATGCCCGTGAGATAGAACCGCGTGCCCGAGGTCAGGTCAATCGTATGAACGAGGAAGCCCAGGCTTACAAAGAGCGTGTAACGCTGGAAGCACAGGGTGAAGTGGCACGCTTCGAAGAGTTACTGCCGCAATACGAGAAAGCACCAGAAGTAACTCGTCAGCGTATTTATCTGGAAACCATGGAGCAGGTGTTCTCAAGCACCAGCAAAATCATGGTCGACAGTGGTGAGGGTGGTAATAACATTATGTACCTGCCGCTGGATAAAATAATGCAAAATCAGGGCTCCGGCAGTTCTACACTGGACCGCATGCGCAATACGCTGGAAGGTCTGCAGAACAATGTTGCCAACTCCTCTGGTAACAACACGCGTAGCTCGACTTCATCAACTTCCGGTTTACGCAGTGACAGCGGCCGTGGTGGGAGATAAGAACTGATGAAAAATTTTATAATCGCAATTTTAATCACCTTACTGGTGCTCGCGACCGGCTCATTGTTTGTAGTCCGCGAAGGACAACGCGCTATTGTTATCCAGTTTGGTAAAGTTCAACGCGATGCCGATACCGGCGACACCAGAGTATTTGAACCAGGTCTGCACTTTAAACTGCCGTTTATTGATTCGGTACGCCAGCTTGACGCACGTATTCAAACGCTGGATGATTCGCCGGATCGTTTCGTTACATCAGAGAAAAAAGACTTAATCGTTGATTCCTATGTGAAGTGGCGTATCAAAGACTTTGCGCGTTACTACCTGTCGACTAACGGCGGTAATAAACTACAGGCCGAAGCGCTGTTAAAGCAGAAAGTGAACAACGGTCTGCGTACCGAGTTTGGTAGCCGTACCATTGCACAGATTGTCTCGGGTGAGCGGACCGAACTGATGGAGCAAGCCATGATCCAGGCATCCAGTTCATCTGACGAGCTGGGTATCGAAATAGTTGATGTGCGGGTTAAACAAATCAATCTACCAACTGAAGTCAGTAACTCGATTTTCCAGCGCATGCGTGCTGAGCGTGCTGCTGTAGCGCGTGAACACCGTTCAGAAGGTCAGGAACAGGCGGAAGTTATTAAGGCGAATATCGAAGCCAAAGTGACTGTAATGCTCGCAGATGCTGAACGTAATGCTCGTCAACTACGTGGTGAAGGTGATGCAACAGCAGCGCAGATTTACGCTGAAGCATACTCGAAAAACCCTGAGTTTTACGGTTTCCTGCGCAGTATGGATGCCTACCGCGCCAGCTTCAACAGCAAGGATGATATCCTGGTGGTTGAGCCGGACAGCGACTTCTTCCGTTATATGAATAAGCGCTCAGGTCAGTAAATAATTCGATTTAAGTTAGAAACCGGCTTTTACAGCCGGTTTTTTTATGCGCAAATTTTGCTGCTAAAAGTGGCCAACTCTGCCAAAGGGCACCGATTTAAGGTAAACTGCCGCTATAAAAATAATGGCCTTCAGAGCCGACACAATAGACCAACTTCCGGTCACGGACTGCCGGACTGTAGTCGTCTTCCATTGCATTGCAAGGTTGGCAATGACTACAGCAATAATAAGAAAGACTGAGGAATCGTTTTGACAGAAAAAAGTATTACCACGACAGACAATAATAAGGGCTGGTTTTCCCGATTTTTAGCAACGGTTGAATGGTTAGGTAACCTGTTACCTCATCCCGTTACGTTGTTTGCCATCTTAACCGTGTTCATTGTGTTGCTGAGCGGCTTCTTAAGCTGGCTCGGTGTATCCGTTGCCGACCCAAGACCAGAAGACGCGCAAACCGCCTCCGGCACTATCGAAGTGGTTTCGTTAATGAGCGTGGAAGGTCTGCACTGGATCATGACACACATAGTGACCAACTTTACCGGCTTTGCTCCGCTAGGGACGGTACTGGTGGCGTTGTTGGGCGTTTCTGTAGCGGAACATTCCGGGCTGTTATCTACTGCCATGCGCGCCCTGGTGCTGAATGCGCCACGCCGGTTGGTTACTTTTATTGTGGTGTTGAGCGGTATTCTCTCCAATACGGCTTCAGAGTTGGGCTACGTCGTACTTATTCCGCTGGCTGCGATGATATTCCACTCTCTTGGGCGCCATCCTCTGGCGGGACTTGCCGCTGCCTTTGCGGGCGTGTCTGCCGGTTACAGTGCCAACCTGTTTTTAGGCACCATCGACCCGTTACTGGCCGGGATAACAACGCCTGCAGCGCAGATGATTGATCCAAACTATGTGGTTGGTGCAGAGTCCAATCACTTCTTTATGATTGCCAGTACGTTTGTTATCGCGGCGTTGGGTTTCTTTGTCACCGATCGTATTGTTGAGCCGCGACTAGGCAAATTTGATGAGTCGAAGTCAACTATGGTGCTCGACGAAAAAGCCATGGCATCGCCCAGCGCGCAGGAAATGAAAGCTATGAAAATGGCCGGGCTGGCATTTCTGGGACTGTGCATATTAGTGGCACTGGCTGTGGTACCTGAAAATGGTGTGCTGCGTAACCCCGAAACCGGCGGATTGAAAGGTTCGCCCTTCCTGAAAGGAATAGTGGTATTAATTTTCGTCATGTTTGCTATCCCGGGGTTCGTTTACGGCAAGGTCGCCGGCACTATGAAGAATGACCGTGATGTCATCGAGGGCATGGCGCGCAGCATGAGCAGTATGGGGCTTTATATTGCGCTGGTTTTCTTTGCCGCCCAGTTTGTGGCCTTTTTCAAGTACACCAATTTAGGCACAGTGTTAGCTGTTGAAGGTGCTGCACTGCTTATCCAGCTGGATTTGAAAGGCCCGGAAGTCTTCCTGTTATTTATTCTGATGTGTGGACTGGTAAACCTTTCGCTGGGTAGCGCCTCAGCGCAATGGGCCGTCACAGCACCAGTGTTTGTGCCAATGCTAATGCTGCTTGGCTATGCGCCGGAGGTGATTCAGGCCGCTTACCGTATCGGTGACTCGGTAACTAATGTGATTTCACCGATGATGAGCTACTTCGGATTGATCATGGCGATGGCGGCCAAGTACAAGAAAGATGTCGGTATGGGAACACTCATTGCCATGATGCTGCCTTATTCGATGGTGTTTATTGTCGGCTGGACACTGCTGTTTTATCTGTGGGTGTTCGTATTGGGTCTGCCAGTAGGCTGGGAAACCCCCACCTATTATCAGCCATAGCAGTCCAATTTAGTCGTTGCGCCGTATTATTAGTAGTTAACTATTTTACTATTGAGATTAAATATTTATGAAGTACACCGGTAACGCGGGATTCAGCCATCATCAGGCAGATAAAATTGGTGTTTTAATTACCAACCTGGGTACCCCTCAGGCGCCGACGAAAGGTGCACTGAAACCGTACCTCAAAGAGTTTTTATCTGATCCCCGGGTGGTAGAGGTACCACGTCTTATCTGGTGGTTTATTCTCAATGGCATTATTTTAAATATACGTCCAAAACGGTCAGCCGAGGCCTACGCCTCGGTATGGTCTGAGCAGGGTTCTCCATTGATGGTGCATACCAAAGCACAGGCCGAAGCATTGGCTAAACGCTGCGAGCGGGAGTTTGGTGACGATGTGATAGTGGATTTTGCCATGCGTTATGGTGAACCCGCGGTTAGCAAAGTGATTGAGCGTATGCTCAGTACCGGGGTGCGAAAACTGTTGGTGGTCCCGCTTTACCCGCAATATAGCGCCTCAACCGTCGGCTCTACCTTTGATGCTATCGCCGCCGATTTTCAACAGCGCCGGTGGTTGCCGGACTTCCGGTTTGTCAGCCATTATCATGACCGCCCGGGTTATATAAAGGCAGTTGCCGAAACGATACGTCAGCATTGGGAAATAAACGGCCAGGCTGAGAAGCTGATATTGTCCTATCATGGTGTGCCGCGCCGTTATCTGGATAACGGCGATCCTTATCACTGTGAGTGTCTTAAAACCTCCCGTCTGATAGCTGAGGAACTAGGGCTTGAAAATAGCCAGTACATGACGACCTTTCAGTCGCGGTTTGGCCGCGAAGAATGGTTAAAACCCTACACTGATGAAACGCTTAAGGCTCTGCCTGCAGAGGGCGTAAAGTCGGTGCAGGTGGTTTGTCCGGGCTTTTCCGCGGACTGTCTGGAAACCATCGAAGAGATTGGCGAAGAGAACCGCGAATACTTTATGGATGCCGGTGGCGAGCGCTATGAATACATCCCGGCCCTCAACAGTGAACCGGCGCATATCTCAATGCTGTTCGACCTCGTAAAGGAAAACCTGCACGGCTGGCAGGCAGACTCTGACGTTGAACTGCGTGCACAACTGGCCAAAAAGCACGGATGTCCAAGATGAAAGATTACTCCGGTACGGCACCAAAACCGTTACTGAAAGCACAAAAGCTGGCGAACCTGCTGGATACGTCGGTGAAAATTCCACTGATTAATTTCCGCATCGGGTTAGACGCTCTCGTAGGGTTAATTCCCGGTGTGGGCGATGTGTTGATGTTAGTGGTGTCGTTTCGGATCGTGCAGCTTGGTAAGCAGATGGGGCTCCCCAGGGGACTGATTAAAGTGATGATCCGTAATTGTCTGCTCGACTTTGGTTTGGGGTTTATCCCGGTGGTCGGGGATATTGCGGACTTCTTTTATAAAGCCAACCAGGCCAATGTGCGGGTTATGGAAAAATACTGGGTCAGCAATAACAAGGATGCCATCGATAAGCATACCCAGGACATGTTGGAAAATTGGAAAGCCGCTCAGTAAATCGCCCTGATTCATTGTCGAACTAAACTATTTTTCGTGGTCTGCGTAGCAACTAGTATTCTAAGCCAATAAGCAGAAGGAATATGAAAGCAGCAGATTTGTTTGTTCAAGCCCTGGAAGCCGAGGGCGTCGAGTATATCTTCGGCATACCTGGTGAAGAAAACCTGGATTTACTTGAGTCACTTCGCCATTCATCCATTAAGCTGGTACTTACCCGACATGAGCAAGGTGCGGGGTTTATGGCTGCAACCTACGGTCGACTCACCGGTAAGGTGGGCGTCTGCCTGTCCACGCTCGGTCCCGGCGCTACCAACCTGGTAACGCCGGCTGCCTATGCACAGCTTGGCGCTATGCCCATGCTGATGATTACCGGCCAGAAGCCAATCAAAACCAGTAAGCAAGGGCGTTTTCAGGTCGTTGACGTAGTCGATATGATGCGGCCCATTACCAAGTACACCACACAAATTGTCAGTGGTGAGCGCATTCCTTCGGTGATTCGAGAAGCCTTCAGACTCGCGGCTGAAGAACGCCCCGGCGCAGCACATATCGAAATTCCCGAAGATATTGCCCGGGAGTCCACTACCGCACCCCTGCTGAAGCAAAGCCAGTCGCGTCGCCCGGTTGCTGAGGAGAAGGCGGTAGAGCGAGCCAAAACCATGATTGAGCAGGCTTCTGCGCCGTTATTGCTGATTGGTGCCGGCGCTAACCGCAAACTCACGGCTAAAATGTTGCGCCGCTTTGTGGATCATACCGGGATCCCATTTGTGACTACGCAAATGGGGAAGGGCGTATTAAATGAATCAGATCCTCTGTTTGTGGGCAATACGGCGTTATCTGATGGTGATTTTGTACACAAGGCAATTGAGCGGGCGGACCTGATCATCAATGTGGGTCATGATGTGGTTGAGAAGCCACCATTCTTTATGCATCAAAATGGTAAGCAGGTAATCCATATTAACTTTGAGCCTGCGGCCGTGGATCCGGTTTATTTTCCACAACTGGAAGTCGTTGGCGATATTGCTAACAGCGTCTGGCAGATTAATGAGCGTATAACACCGCAGGGTCACTGGAAACGTGATCTTTATAAAGATGTGCATGATGCCTATGTAGAGCATCGGCAGGAGTCAGACCGTGATGACAGATTTCCGGTGCTGCCGGAAAGACTGGTTAGTGAAGTTCGCGCTGTTATGCCTGAACACGGTGTGGTAGCGCTTGATAATGGCATCTATAAAATCTGGTTTGCCCGCAATTATCCCGCCTACGCGCCCAATACTCTGTTACTCGACAACGCTCTTGCGTCTATGGGCGCTGGCCTGCCTTCGGCCATGGCTGCAAAACTGGTCAATCCCGATGAACCAGTAATGGCGGTTTGTGGCGACGGCGGCTTTATGATGAACAGTCAGGAAATCGAAACCGCAGTAAGGCTCAAGCTGGATTTGGTAGTGCTGATCCTGCGTGATGATGCCTATGGTATGATCAAATGGAAACAGGCACATATGGAGTTTGATAACTTCGGCCTGGATTACGGCAATCCTGACTTTGTGACATATGCCCAAAGCTATGGGGCTAAAGGTCACCGGGTAACCGCTACTGAGGAATTAGGGCCACTGATGCGCCAGTGTATCGCCGAGCCTGGTGTGCACATTATCGATTGTCCGGTAGATTATAGCGAGAATGACCGTAAATTAAATCTGGATATCCGCCGTTTGAGTGAGCAGTTGTAAGTGAAGTATCGCCATGCTGGATAAAAGCAAAGTCACAGGTAGCGTTAGCAATGATAACGTTTCGGAACAAGAAATCGCCCGCTTTAATGCGTTGGCCCAGGAATGGTGGGATCCCAACGGGAAATACAAAACCGCCCTGGCATTTAACGCGGCGCGGACCGAATATATGATTGCCCAACTTGCGAGCTGTCACGGGCGCGATCCATCATCACCAGATTGTCTGGAAGGGCTGCGCATTCTCGACGTTGGTTGCGGTGGCGGTCTTATCAGTGAGGCGCTGGCCAAACGGGGCGCAATAGTGACGGGTGTGGATGCCAGTGCCATGAGTATCGAAGTGGCCCGCCGCCATGCACAGCAATCCGGACTTTTAGTGGACTACCGGCATTGTCTGGCGGGCCAGCTTCTGGCCGAGGATGAACGATTCGATGTGGTCATTAATGCTGAGGTGGTAGAGCATGTACCGGATCAGGCTGCGCTGATAAACGACTGTGCCAGGCTGGTAAAACCGTCGGGCAGTCTGGTACTTGCTACGTTGAACCGCACCGTAAAGTCGTGGATCATTGCTATCCTGGGTGCAGAGTACGTTATGCGCTATCTGCCGATAGGCACACACGACTGGAAAATGTTTGTGAAACCCGAAGAACTGGCTGGCTGGGTAGCCCCCGAACACTTTAAACTGGTTAACGAAACCGGCATGAAGCTGAACCCTATTACCGGTGTCTGGCGGTTATCATACTCGCTGGCGGTAAATTATATTCAGGTTTACCGGCGCTAAACTTTTGGCCGGTGGCCGGGCAGGCATGCCAATGGCCGGCGGCCTGTGATGCTAATCTTATTGATTCTTAATAGTAATTCAAGGATTCTGTTGACAAAGACAGGGGGCGAGTATATTGATTGAGGTGACCGGACTGTTTCGATAACAGCTTTTCCAACCAGGGTAAACCATGACGGATAATGTAACAGCTTGCAAGGTAGCAAAACCCGACATCGCGACACGGTTGCGGCGGGAAACCCGCGACGCACATTGCCAGATCGAAGCAGTGATGAGCGACCTGCTGTTTGCAACACCGCTGGATCTGCAGGCCTATCAACACATGCTTACAATGCATCGTTGGTATTACGAGCTGGTTGAAGCCAGGCTCGGGCAATTTCACAGTACCGCAGCCATGTTGCAAGAGCGCTGCAAACTTAGCTGGCTCGATAGCGATATCAGGTACCTGAAAAAAGACTGCGGACAGAGTGTTTCTGACCACGGATCTTATGCAAGTGAAGCACTTGAGTTGCCAGAAAACGAGGCCCAGGCATGGGGCTTTTTATACGTGTTTGAGGGCGCCACCCTAGGCGGCGGACATATCCTCGACAGATTACGTCATCAGCCCTATTTTAAAGGGCGCTCAGGGTTGCGCTTTTTCCACAGTTACGGGCCGAAAACACCGGCCATGTGGCGGGAATTTCAATTATCCCTGCAGCAGTTTGCGGCCGCAAATCCTGGCTGTGAAAAGCAGATCATTAACGGCGCCAACCTGTCATTTTCAAATATGTATGCGTTGATGAAAGGAGTTCAGGTTGACTGATAACTTTGAAGTAACGCTGGATAACTGCCACAAAGAGCCAATTCATATCCCTGGTTCGATACAGTCCCATGGTTATTTGCTGGTTGTTGATCCGGCCACCATGACGCTGAGTTGTGTTAGTGAGAATGTCACCGGGTTGTGCGGCGCAGGGTTGTCAGACTGCATTGGCAAAAGCCTGGCTGACGTTGTCGATGCAGACTACTGCGCTATCATCAACAATCACTGGCAAAGCGAGAAATTACAGCTTTTTAATCCCACATCGGTGCAAGTTAAGCATGCTGACGCCAGTCTTCGCAAGATGACCGCTATCGCCACCTATAATGGTTCGCAGATACTGATTGCGCTGGAGCCGGACAGTAAGGTGAGTGATAAAGCCTATGAGTCGGTGCTTAAAATGCTGAAGAACTCCGTTCAGTCGTTAATGGGTGTGCATAAACTCGACCTGATTTACCAGACCGTAGTGGAAGAGGTTAAGCGGTTCTCTGGCTTTGACCGGGTGATGCTGTACCAGTTTGATCATGAATATAATGGTGAGGTGATTGCCGAGGCCAAAGAGCCTCACCTTAATGCGTTTTTAAAGCAGCATTTTCCTGAGTCGGATATTCCCAAACAAGCCCGCGAGCTATACATCAAAAACCCTATCAGGCTGTTGTGTGATGTAGAGGCCGAAGTGTCCCGCTTGTACCCGGCTCAACCCCACGTGGATTTAAGTTATTGCTCGCTGCGCAGCGTGTCACCGATCCATATACAGTATTTGCGTAATATGGGCGTCAAAGCCTCAATGTCCATTAGTATCATTATTAATGGTAGGTTATGGGGGCTTATCGCCTGTCACCATTATTCGAGTAAGTTCGTGCCTTTTGAGGTGCGTGAAATCGCCCAGTACATCTCTGTCATGCTGTCACAGCTGATCTCAGTCAAAATTCAGGAAGAAGATACCCAACGAAATGCCCGGCAGCTGGCTATGCTTGGCCAGATCTCAGCGGCTATGGCCGAGGAGCAGGAATATCAGAATGCACTGAGGATAAAAGCCGAACAGCTGCTCGCGCTGGTGGACGCCAGTGGCGCGGTATGGTGCCTTGATGGCTCGCTACAAAGTGCTGGGGAAGTGCCTGAACAGAATATAATAAAGCACTTACACCAGTGGCTGGCTAAACAAATAAGCGAGCAAGAAGAGGCCTACTTTACGCACCAGCTTGGCATCGACAATCCACAATTTGCTGAACTTGCCGATATAGCCAGTGGCGTTATGATGGTGTCGCTCTCGGCGGATAACAGTTCGTATATACTGTGGTTTCGCAAAGAAATTATTCAGGCGAAGAACTGGGGCGGCAAACCGGAGAAGGTCATTGAGTTTACCGATGATGGCAGTCACCGGTTAATGCCGAGAAGTTCATTTGAGCTCTGGAAACAAAACGTTTATAAGAAATCTGCGCCCTGGCAGGAAGCCGAGCGGGAAGGTGCATTAAAGCTGCGCAGTATGATTCAAAGTAAGATGATTATTGAATCTGAGAAAGTGCAGCAGATGAACAATATGCTCGAAGAGCTGGTAACCCATCGAACTGCCGAGTTAAATCTGGAAATCAAGCAGCGCAAAACTGCCGAGTTGCATCTGCTTGAGGCACTGGAGAATGCGGAGACGTCCAACCGTGAGTTGGAGCGCTTTGCGTTTATCGCTTCCCATGATTTACAAGAACCGTTGCGAAAAATTCAAACCTTTGGTGACCGGATCCAGCGTTCTGGCGACACTTTCTCAGAAAAGAACCAGTCTTATCTGATAAGAATGCGGGCGTCTGCCGAGCGAATGCAGACGTTGATTAAAAATACCCTGAGTTTTTCACGGCTGAGCAGTGACGCCATGAAATTCCGTTCCATTAACGCTAACAGTGCCATTCAAACGGTGCTCGACGATATCTCACTCCTGGTGAATGATAAGCAGGCGGATATCAGGGTCGACAATATTGGTGTTATTCTTGCTGATAAAGGGCATATAATGCGGGTTTTCCAGAATTTACTGCAGAATTCCCTTAAATTTGTTGCACCAGAGCGACACCCGGTCATCGAAATTACGGTGATGGACCGAACGGAGGACCATATTACCCTGGCATTCAAAGACAATGGTATTGGCTTTGACAATCAGTATGCCACAAGAATTTTTAACTTATTTGAACGCCTGCATGGCAAAAGTGAGTTTGAAGGAACCGGAATGGGCCTCGCAATTTGTAGAAAAATTGTAGAAAAACACAATGGAAGTATCTGGGCCGAAGGCCGTGAGAACGAAGGTAGTGTTTTTTACATGCAACTACCGGTGAAGTAAGACGTCAGTGAGGTTGTTGAGATAAGATGTTATAATGTATGAGCTATGAACAGATTAGAAATTAATCAAAAGAAGATCAGTGAGCTAAATTTCATCTACATCGTTGATGACGATGAGGATGATCGCGAGCTGATCACCGATGCCTTAATCGACAGTAATTTAATGCAAACCCAGATCAAGACCGCCGTGGATGGCGTGGATTTGATGGAGCAGTTAACCACTACCGGTTCGCTGCCGTCGTTCATTATTCTTGATCTGAATATGCCAAGAATGGGCGGCCGCGAGGTGCTATCTGCGATCCGGGAAAATACCGATTTGAAACATATTCCGGTAATAATGTTCTCGACGTCAGATACCGATGTGGACGTAAAAGACTGTTACGATTTAGGCTGTAACACTTATATGACCAAACCCTGCGACTATTTGAGTCTGACCGACGCGATGCAGTTAATCCTCCTTTACTGGACCGGCAATTCAACGCTGTTAACCGTTCAGTAATCCACTCTTCACCGGTTTTACGGGCATGGTTTGCCCGTGAAGCAGGGTTTACTCTCCAATCATTCATCTTAACCTACACAATTGTGAGTTGATTTGGTCACCAAATCCATTAGTCTGATTGTTCTTCACTGAACAGGAGATCGCGATGAAAATCTACGATACGCAAACGGCACCCAACCCGCGCCGGGTCAGAATGTTTCTGGCTGAAAAGGGCGTTAGTGCCGAGTACATACAGGTAGACCTTAAGGGCGGCGAAAACCTCTCCCAGGAAATGCTAAACAAAAATCCTATGGGTAAGTTGCCTATACTCGAGCTCGATGATGGCACCTGTATCAGCGAAAGCGACGCAATCTGCGCCTATATTGAGGCGGCCTTTCCAAATCCGCCTCTATGTGGCGAAAGTGCCATTGAAAAAGGCATTATTGCCATGTGGCAGCGGCGGGTCGATTTATGTCTGATGTTGCCTGTGGTGCACTGCTTTCAGCATACCACCGGGTACTTCAGCGACCGTATGACGCCCGTTGGCGATTATGGCGTGGTAGCGGGAAAAGACGCAGTAAAGTTTCTTGATGTGCTGGATAAACAGCTGGCAGACTCTACCTACATTGCCGGAGAGAGCTTCTCCATCGCTGATATTATCGCGTTATGTGCTATCGACTTTGCCCGGGTGGTGAAGATTCGAATTGGCGAAGAACAGAAAAACCTGCAGCGCTGGTATAAGCTGGTGAGTGAACGGCCAAGCGCCACCGCGTAACGTCATTGGCAAGTAGTCCCTGTAGCTACCTGGCCTGGTTGCAGGGAAAAGCTAACGCGCAGCAGATGCCCGGCGCTGTTTAACCTTAAAAGTCAGCAGAAATTCAACTCCTTCGCCAATGTCGCTGCGGCATTCTATGCTGCCACCCAGCGCGCTGGTAATAATATTGTAAGTGACATTTAAACCTAAGCCGGTACCTCCGTTTGCCCGGTTAGTGGTAAAAAACGGATTAAATATCTGTGGCAGATGCTCGGCGCTAATGCTTCTGCCATTATCACGGTAGTTAAGCGAAAATTGTGTGTTGCCGCTATCTTCAATGACTATCAGGATCTGTCCTGCCGGAGTGTCTTTAAAGCCGTGATTAATTGAAATCATTATCAGGTTACTCAACACCTGATAGAGCAGCCCCGGGTTAAGAACAACCACAATGTTGTCGGGGCAGGTCAGCGTGACGGCGGCCTGGGATTTTTTCAGCACCGAATTTAAACTGGCAATCACTTCTGATACATAGTGAGACAGGTTGACTTCTCTGTCTTCCTCGCTGGTCTGATCGACGGCTATTTGCTTAAAGCCTTTAACCAGTTGCGCGGTTCGGTCAAGGTTAGTTTTTACCAGTTCACAAATTTCATTAGCGTCGGTGAGAAAAGCTTCAAAGTCGGTGGGTGTGAGTTTGCGGTTATTATAGCGTTTGGTAATGGCGTCGATGTCTTCCTTAAACTGAGTAATCCCCATCAGCCCTACGCCCACCGGAGTATTAATTTCGTGGGCCACGCCGGCGACTAAAGAGCCCAGGCTGGCCATTTTTTCCGACTCAATAAGTTTGTCCTGAGCTTCTTTTAAGCTCACCAGCATGTTTTCCAGTTCGGTATTAGAGGCATTCAGATCGTGATTACGCTCCTGTAACTTCATGGCCAGTTCTTTCTTCTCCGAAATATCACGGGTAATGGCATAGCGTACTTTTTTGCCATTGAGCATAATTCGGCTCAGAATAATTTCTGCCCAGAACTCAGTCCCATCAACTTTTTTATGTTTCCATTCAAAGCGGACGCTTTCCTGGCTATCGGTTGCGCCAAGGCGTTCAGGGACCAGGATTTTGGAAGGCACACCCTGTTCCTGAAACTCGGCTGAAATGTCCATGGGAGTAAGACCCACCACTTCCTCCTTGGATTGAAAGCCAAACAGCGTCAGGAACGCTTTGTTGCAGTCGATATAACGGTCGCCCTCGAGCCAGCAAAGGCCGTCAACGGATTCATTAAACAGGGTCTCGAAGCTTTCTTTTTGTTGCGAAAGCTTGATTTCCAGTTCTTTCTTCTCAGAAATATCCCGGGTACTGATGTAACGAACCTTTTTACCGTTCAATAAGGTAGTAGTGATCAGAACTTCAGCCCAGAACTCCGAACCGTCTACCCGCTTGTGCTTCCATTCGAATCTGACGCTTTCGTTATCCTCAGCTTCTTTGAGCCGGGCTGGTACAGACTCGCTGAGCGGTTTACCATCGGCCTGAATAGCTGAGGAAATATCGGCAGGGTGGAGGCCTATGACCTGCTCTTTGCAGGTAAAACCGAACAGGCTCAAGAAAGCTTTGTTGCAATCGGTATAAAGCTCGTCCTCCAACAGGCATAATCCGTCCACCGAATCATTAAATAAGATCTCAAAGCTCTCTTTTTATTCGGCGAGCTTGAACTCGAGCTCCTTCTTTTCAGAGATATCGCGCCAGTTGGTATGAATAACCACCTCACCTTCGACCACCATCTTGGTGATCAGGACTTCTGCCCAGAAAGGCTGGGCATCAATGGTTTGGTGTACCCACTCAAATCGCACACTGCCTTGGTCAAGACAGTGATTAATATATTCGAGGCCTTTCTCTTCTGAATCCCGCCCGTCTGGTTGCTGCGGCGGGGAAAAATCGAACGGAGTTTTGCCTATAAGTTCTTCTTTGCGGGTCAGACCAACCATCTGCAGCATGGATGGATTACAGTCAACAAAGGCTCCCTGTTTGAAAATGGCCAGTCCGTCTTTGGAGTTTTGAAAAACCGTTTCAAAGCCATTTTGTCGGGTTGAGTCCTGCATCTTGCATTGCCTGTGCGAAGAGTAAATAAATTGTCATTAATTCAAGCTAGCAAAAATACCCGAAAGTGCCACTCAGATTACTCAATAATGAGTGCTCTGGCATTGGCCAGGGTGTCGGCTTCGCTAGCGGGTTTGTCCCAGCGGATGCGGTGAAAGCGAGGAAAGCGCAGGGCTACACCGGATTTATGTCGGGTGGACGGATGGATGGCATCAAAGGCGACTTCCACTACTAATTCCTTTTTTACTTCCCGGACCGGTCCAAACCGGCCCATTGCATTGCGCCGCACCCAGTTATCCAGTTTTTTCAGTTCTTCGTCAGTAAAGCCCGAGTAGGCTTTGCCGATGGGTAACAAGGTGTCGTCCTGCCATACCCCAAAGGTAAAGTCAGAATAAAAACTGGAGCGTTTACCATGCCCGCGTTGGGCGTACATGACCACGGCATCAAGATGCAGAGCCTCACGCTTCCACTTATACCACTGACCGCTCGGGCGGCCTGGCTGATAACTGCTGTCTTTACGTTTCAGCATCAGGCCTTCAACACCGGCATCTTCTGCTGCGTCGGCATAAGTTTGCTGAAGCTGGGCATTGCTATCTACTGACAGTAAAGGCGATATTAGCAGGTGGTTGGCTGAGGCCCGGGAGAGCCAGTGTTCGAGTCGCTGACGTCTTTTAATCAGTGGTAAGGACGTAATGTCCTCATCGTTATCTGTGAGCAGGTCGTAAACCACTATACCGGCGGGGCGTTCGGCGATGAGCTTCTTTGTCGGTTTCTTGCGATTAAGCCGTTGTTGTAGAGCATTGAAATATTCAATTTTACCGTCGTTTATTACCAGCAGTTCACCGTCAATAACGCCGGGTTCTTCGATGCCTGCCAGGACGTCGGGAAAAGACTCACTGATGTCGTCACCGGTGCGGCTGTAAAGGGCTTTGCCCTGCTCAGTGATTACCAGTTGGACGCGTATACCGTCGTACTTGTATTCAACCAGCCAGTCTTCAACGGATAGTTGCGTGGCTTTATCGTCAGGTAGCGGGTGCGACAGCATAACCGGATGGAAGGTGACTGCGCCGGAAATATCGGGTTTCTCTGCACGGCCTTCCAGCCAGTCAAATAATTCGCGGTAAGGGGGCTTAAGCGCGTGCCATAGGGTTTCAATTTCACTAACCGGTACATCGCCGTACTCAGCGAGGATACGTTTAACACTCCGCGCCGACAAACCAACCCTAAGACCCCGGGTGCCCAGCTTAAGCAACGACCAGCGCTGCTCGGCCGTTATACCGGATAGGTAATGCAGCAGCAGTGCTTTTACCTGTTCGCGATTAGCCTGGCGAAACTGGTCGATGAGTTCTGCCAGCCCGGGTAACTCAATGCTGGTGGTCGCGTCGGGCCACAAATGAGCTACCGTTTCACTCATTTCACCTACATAGTCATAACTCATGGCGAAGAGGTCGGGGTCTACCCGCTCCAGCATAAGATTTTTTACCGCATTGCGTTTAAAAAACTCAAACTTTAAGGTGCCGGCCAGTGCCGCAATCGCCCAGCCGCGATCTGGGTCTGCCGTGTGCGCCAGGTAATGGCGGAGCAGTCTGCTTTTCTCATTATTACTGCTGGTAAAATACAGCTGCTGAAGGAGTTGCGAAAAAGCTTCCATTAGTCTGTGGCATCCTCGTCATAGCCAATCAGCGACAATGCCCGGGCTTTTACACCCTTAGTAGTGAGCTGATGCAGCAAAGCGTCCTCTCGCCCATGGGTAATCCACACTTCTCCCGGACTGACTTCGTCGATGGTATCCAGCAATGCCTGCCAGTCACAGTGGTCAGACACTATCAGAGGGAGCTCGACCTGACGCTGATGGGCCCGGGCACGGATTTGCATCCAGCCGGATGCCATGGCTTTGCGTACTTCAGGTAACGACCGCGACCAGCGATCGCTTAGGGCAGACGGTGGCGCCAGCACTATCTCACCGGCCAGCTCCGACTTATCGGCAACATCCGCCACGTCAATTAGCTGACCGAGTCTGATGCCGTGTTCTTCATATAAATCACAAAGCCTGCGTTGGGCGCCGTGCAGATAAATTGGCTGGTTGTAGCCCAGGGCCCGCAGGCCAAGGATCATCCGTTGGCATTTTCCCAGCGCATAAACGCCTACCAGATGGCAGCGTTCAGGAAACAGAGCAAGTGATTGCAGCAGTTTTTTACACTCCTGCTCAATAGGCGGGTGCTTAAACACCGGCAGGGCGAAGGTCGCCTCGGTAATAAAAACATCGCAGTCTATGGCGGTAAAGGGCGGGCATGTGGGATCCGGCTGGCGTTTATAATCGCCGGAAATCACCACCCGGGTGCCGCGGTAACTTAGCAGAATTTGGGCGGAGCCGAGGATATGCCCGGCGGGGTAAAACGTGCAGCTGACCGGATCGTCCGGATCGCCCAACTCAATAGTGTGGCCGTAGTCGAGCGCCTCAACGGTTTGCGCCATATCCTCACCGTAACGGGTACGCATAATAGCAATGGTAGGCGCTGTAGCCACTACGCTGTGATGCCCGCTAATAGCATGGTCGGCGTGCCCATGGGTGATGAGGGCGCGATTTACCGGTGCGGTAGGATCGATGTAACAATCAGCGGCAACGCAATAAAGGCCGTTATCCCGTGGTTGTAGCCACTTGTCTGCTTGCAAAAACACTCCGTTAAATTAGCCATTTGGCTTCTTTTACGCGGTGTTAGTCAGAAAAGCTCAATAGCCGCCTTTAACGATGTAATATTCGCCGTCAGAGGTCAATGAAACATGCAATTCAGCCACTTCGTCGATGGTTTTACGGCCGATTTTTTTCCCTGTATTCAGGCAGGTGAATTGCTGATAGGCCATACCGTCGGCAAACGGGGCTTCAAAAGACACATTTTCTAAAAAACGATAGCATTTTTGCTGGCTGTCAAAAGTAATTAATCGGCTCATGGGCACATCACCATGGGTCCGGCCGATGGTCGGTAATGGCCCCTCACTGCAGGCAGTGATGAGTCCGGCAAGGCCAATAAGTAAGCAACGTCGTGCGGTAAATAAATTCATTCAGATGAACACATTAACAAAATGAACCGGCAGTATAGCGAATGTTGCGAAGGGTATTAAACCGCTTTGTGTCAGGACACGTATACTCTTAACACATAACTAATTGGATTTGTTGCTGCTTTTGAGTTTGCCGTTACCCGCCGAATTTACCGCATGGTTTACCCGTCAGGGCTGGTCATTGCGAGCCTATCAACAGGACATGCTTAACCGTGGGGAAACGGAGCAGTCGACGCTGCTGATAGCCCCTACCGGCGCCGGTAAAACCTTGTCAGGGTTTCTGCCGTCACTGGTAGACTTACAGCATGAAACCGCAGAATATCTGCATACGCTATACATTTCGCCTTTAAAAGCATTAACCCAGGATATTCATCGTAATTTGTTGCGCCCCATAGAAGAAATGGAGCTGCCAATTACGGTGGAGACACGCACCGGTGATACGCCGTCGCACAAACGTCAGCGCCAGCGTAAGCGTCCCCCGCATATTCTGCTTACGACCCCTGAATCGTTAATGCTGATGCTCTCTTATACTGATGCACCGAAAATATTTGGCAAGCTAAAAACTGTTATTATCGACGAAGTTCACAGCCTGATTGGCAACAAACGCGGCGATTTCACTACCCTTGCCCTGGCCCGGCTGGAATCGCTGGCACCCGGTTTCAAGCGCATCGGTTTGTCGGCGACGGTAGCTAAACCGAAGCTGGTGGCCGACTGGTTGGGGCCTACCGGAGAACCTGCCGCGCTGCTTGAGGTTGAAGATACTGCCAAACCAGCCATCAACATTTTACGCTCAGAGCAGCGCATGCCCTTCGGCGGCTTTATGGCCAAATACGCCATTGGGGATATTTATCAGGCTATCGCCAATGCCGCGACTACCCTGGTGTTTGTGAACACACGTGCACAGGCTGAATTGTTGTTTCAGTTGTTATGGTCAGAGAACGCCCAGGTACTGCCTATCGCCCTCTACCATGGTTCGCTGAGTAAGGAGCAGCGCCGTAAAACCGAAGAAATGATGGCCTCCGGAAAGCTTCGGGCTATCGTAACCACGTCCGCCCTTGAACTGGGCATAGACTGGGGGGATGTGGATTTGGTTATTCAGGTTGGCGCCCCAAAAGGGGTTAGTCGCCTGCTACAACGTATCGGGCGGGCTAATCACCGGTTTGAGGAAGCCAGTGAAGCCTTGCTGGTGCCGGCTAACCGCTTTGAGGCGCTGGAGTGTCAGGCCGCCATTGAGGCGATTAATCAGGGCGCGCGTGACGGTGCTTTGGTGCAGCCCGGCGCTATGGATATTATCCCGCAGTTTATCATTAACTGTGCCTGCTCCGGTGCGGTGACGCCTGAAGCTCTGTATCAACAAATTCTCAATGCTTCACCTTATCAGGGGCTGGCAGCCGATGAGTTCAATCAATTGTGGCAATTCAGTGTGGATGGTGGTTATGCACTGCAAGGGTATGAACGCTATCAGCGATTAACCCAGCAACCAGACGGTACCTTTAAACCGGCCAGTCAGCGGGTGGTCCAGCGTCATCGGCAGAATATCGGCACCATTGTGGAAGCGGGGAAGCTTAAAGTGAAGCGGATCCGGCGCGGTAATCAGGGCAAGATTATCGGCGAGGTGGAAGAGTACTTTGCGCAGCAGCTTACGCCGGGCGATACGTTTTTGTTTGCCGGTGAAATGCTGCGCTTTGAGGCCATACGGGATATGCAGTTACATGCCAGGCCAGATAAAGGCAAAGAGCCGAAAATTCCAAGTTATGTGGGTGGTCAGTTACCGCTTTCAACCTATCTGGCCGATGGGGTACGGGCGTTATTAAATGAGCGCGCTCAGTGGCAGGCGTTACCCGGGCAGGTGCGTGAGTGGCTTAGCCTGCAACAGGCTTTCTCGCAAATTCCGGCCCGGGATAAGGTGCTTATCGAACAGTTTCCTTACCGCCGCGCGTTTTATTCACTGTATTACACCTTTGAGGGCCGCAAGGCTAATCAGACGCTGGGCATGTTGCTGACCCGGCGGATGGAAAAGCTTGGCCTTAAGCCACTAAGTTTCAGTGTAACAGATTACGGGTTGTCGGTATGTGCGCTCAAGCCGCTGGATGAAAGTCATATCGCTACGTTATTCCAGCCGGATATTCTCGGCGATGAACTGGAAGACTGGATGCTTAACGCGCCTATGCTTAAACGCTCATTCCGCCAGGTGGCTATTGTCAGCGGGCTTACCGAACAGCGCTATCACAGTACACGCAAAACCATGAAGCAGGTGACCTTTTCCACCGATTTAATTTACGATACGCTGCGTGAATACGAGCCCGATCATATTCTGCTCAAGGTAGCCCGCGAAGATGCCGAGCGTGAGTTGCTCGATCTCCGGCGACTAGCAGATACTTTGATACGATTTGTCGGGAAAACCCAGTTTATTGATTTACCCAAGGTGTCACCCATGGCGATCCCCATTGTGCTGGATGTACGCAGTGAACAGGTTAAAGGCGCTGGCGAGCAGGCGCTGCTTGATCAGGCTGCACTCTATGCCGAAGCCGAATCCATGCTTGATGAGGTCAGAGCGTTGCTGTCAGGTGACGGCTAAACATGCTTTCAACTCCTCAGTTACAACAGTTAACCGAAACCAGACAGGTATTCCCTGTCCGGTTTGGCGGTAGCTTATGGCTACTCGATAGCCGAGCGGCGCTGTACTGGCCGGAACAGGACTGTCTGCTACTGGCCGACCTGCATTTTGAAAAAGGCAGTTACCTTTCGCAATATGCTTCGCCGGTGCCTCGTTACGACTCCAGGGCAACGCTGAAGAGCATTGCGACCCTGCTGGCATGTTACAAACCTGAGCGCGTGCTCTGTCTGGGTGATAGCTTCCATGATATTCACGCATTTGATCGCTTTTTAGCCGATGATGTCGCCCAACTTAAGGCGTTAGTGCTGAGTGTGAAAGAGTGGATTTGGCTGGAAGGGAACCATGATCCCCAGGTGCCTGAAGCGCTGGGTGGGCTGCGGGCCGAGAGTTATCCACTCCGCACTCAGCAGGGCAGCCTGATTCATTGCCGGCATATTCCACAGCATAACAATGGCTTGCAGATTGTCGGTCACTTCCACCCTAAAGCCGGGTTTGCTTCAGGCAAGCGGCGTTTTAGCGGCAAAAGCCTGGTGACCACTGATACCCTGATGCTGATGCCGGCACTCGGTCAGTATACCGGTGGGTTGAATATAGAGGATGAGGTACTAACGGCACTGGCGCCTAAACCGCAGCGCCAGTGCTATGTATTGTGTGAGCAGCGCGTTATTGCGCTGCCTGCTGGTAGCTAGGCTAATCGCGCCAGCGTTTTACCAGATCATCGTAGGCGTCGATGCGGCGGTCGCGGAAGTAAGGCCAGATTCGCTTAACCTGTTCAGTGCGGGTCATATCCAGATCCACCAGTAAGGTTTCTTCCTTATCACTGCTCGCCTGGGCAAGGATCTCACCCTGTGGACCGGCAACAAAGCTCTGTCCCCAGAACTGAATACCCGGATCGCCTTCGGTTGGCGATGTTTCAAAACCGGTGCGGTTAGCCACGATCACCGGCACCGAATTGGCTACGGCATGGGCACGCTGAATGGTGTGCCAGGCATCGTGCTGGCGCTTACGCTCATCTTCACTATCGGTCATGTCCCAACCGATGGCGGTGGGATAAAACAGAATTTCAGCACCGGCCATGGCCATCAGGCGCGCGGCTTCCGGGTACCACTGGTCCCAGCATACCAACACGCCCAGTTTACCCACACTGGTTTTAATCGGCTCAAAACCCATATCGCCTGGGGTAAAATAAAACTTCTCATAAAAACCCGGATCATCCGGAATGTGCATTTTGCGATACTTTCCGGCAATCTCGCGACTGCGGTCGAACACTACCGCAGTGTTGTGATAGAGCCCGGAGCCGCGTTTTTCAAACAATGAGGTCACCAGCACGATATTGTGCTGTTCAGCGATTTCGCCAAAAAAGTCGGTCGCCGGGCCGGGAATCGGTTCGGCCAAATCAAAGGCGTCGGTATCTTCGTTCTGGCAGAAGTACAATGTGCTGTGCAGCTCTTGCAGTAAAATCAGCTCGGCGCCTTGTTCAGCCAGCTCGGCAATTTTGGCCGCGCTTTTATTCCAGTTGGTGGCTTTATCGTTGTCGGCGACAGACTGTTGTACCAGCCCAACCTTTAAGGTGCGCTCAGACATAACGGGTCACTCCTGAGTTTAATTGGTGAATGACATCGGTTTTTAAGGTGTTACAGGGGACCTGCATGGAAATGCAATGCAGGCTGCCAAACTGTTGAACCAGCGTAGCACAATTAACCGGCACTATTTCGTGATGCGGAAAAGCCTGTTGCATCACCGCTACTGCCTCACTGTCTTCAGGCTGGCCGTAAACCGGTAATAAAACGGTATGATTACAGATAAGGTAATTCGCATAAGATGCCGGCAATCTGTCGCCATCGTCGTTAAACATGGCCGGTAAGGGCAGTAAATAGCGGGTATGATCAGGTAAAGCTTCAGCGCATTCCTGTACCAGCGCAGATAAGCCCTGATAATGGCTGTCTTCCGGGCGATTTGCGGCCGCCTGGATCACCAGGCCGCTGGTGGGCGTGAAACGCACCAGTGTGTCAATATGACCATCGGTATCGTCGCCTTCGAGGTGCCCGTGGGCAAATATCGACAGCTGCGCACAGCCCAGATAAGCGGTAAATTCCTCCCGGTACGCATCGCCGCTCATATCGCCGTTTCGGGCAGGGTTATAGAGGCAGGATGCGGTGGATAGCAGGTGACCGCTTTCGTCAATTTCTAACGCACCACCTTCAGCTACAATCGCTGACGTACGCAGTTTTTCGCGGCAAAGTGGTGCCAGATAACGCTGATTGACCAGATTATCCTTGCTGGCGTCAAACTTATTGCCCCAGCCATTAAAGGTAAACTCTACCGGGTAGGGGGCTTCTGGATTGCCGCAGCTTAAAAATGCAAAATCCCGTGCCCAGGTATCATTGTAATCAGCTTTAATTAGCATCACCCGGGCATCGGCTGCCAGTCGGCTTTCCACATCGTCCATATCTTCTTCGCGGCACAACAATAGAACACCGGCTTGATTGGCGTTGACAATGCGGATGATAGACAGATAAGTTTGACGAGCATCTTCCAGCCACGGCGCCCAGTCAGTGTCCTGATGAGGCCAGGCCAGAATAACCGCTTCGCTGGCTTTCCATTCTGGGATAAGTGAGGTGGTCACAGTGTTTCCTGATTAAGTACTTAACGGGGCAAGTATACGCTGTCGGCCCTTGTGGGCCAACAACTTAGGCGCAGGATGTTGGCTATTTTAAGTTTCTGCCGCCATTTAAATGCAGGGTCTGACCGGTGACATATTCAGCGGTGAGCAGATAGTTCACCGCTTTAACTGCTTCCTGCGCGCCGGGAACAAGACCCAACAGGTTTTTGTTGAGGGCCTTCTCGCGATATTCCTGAGTGTCGTCGTCGTTAAACATCACCAGTGACGGCGCAATGCTATTGACCTTTACGTACGGCGCATAAACCCGGGCAAACGACAGAGTAAGATTATGCAGCGCAGCTTTGCTCGCTGCATAAGCAATATGGTTTTCGCTGCCGGTGTCCTGCACATAGTCTGTCATGTGGATGATGTCTGCCAGCGTACCGTTTTCAGAATGCAACGCGTCTCTCAGGGCAAGGTTTAGTTGATAAGGTGCATTGGCATGTACCATCATCATGTCATGCATCAAATCGCCGGGTGCGGTTTCGGGATTTTCCGGCACCCAGTCAGACGCGTTGTGGATTATGCCGCGTAACTTTGGCGCAGTGCGTTTTATTTCTTCTATTGCTCGCGAAATACCCGCCTGAGTGCTAAAATCCGCCTCCAACACAATTGCACCGGCATTTTTCAGTTCGTCAACAGACGGCTTGTGTCGTCGGTATGTGATGATAACCGGTTGGTCGTTGGCCAGCAGATCCTGCGCAATCGCTAGTCCGAGACGCTGACTTCCACCGGTGATGAGTATAGGTAAAGACAAAAAAATACCTCCGATAATTTTGGTACTAATTACGACTTTACACGGATTGCAGATCGTTTTAATAACAAATTAACAGGTTATTTTAATCCTAATCTGCGGTCTGGTTAGTATAAGCAGGGTTAGTCGTTGTTACGGAATGAGTGAATGTTAGCAAAAGAAGCTGTAGTTGTGCGCGATGCGGTAAAACTGGGCATTTCCAAAGAGGCGTTGCTGGTGCATGAAACACTGGTAGAAAAAGGCCTGGAAACACCTATGTTAGAAAATGGTCTGAGCGACGAGGCAAAGCGCCAGCGGATAGAGAACGCCATGCGCGACGTGATGGAAACGCTCGGCCTTGATTTGTCTGATGACAGCCTGTCAGAGACGCCAGAGCGTATCGCTAAAATGTATGTTGATGAAATATTCTCCGGCCTGGATTATCGTAAGTTTCCCAAGATCACCCAGATCGAAAACAAGATGCAGGTGGGTCAGCCGGTTCAGATAAGTGATATCAGCCTTACCAGTACCTGTGAACACCACTTTGTCACTATCGATGGGACTGCCACGGTAGCCTACATTCCAAAAGACACTGTGATTGGTTTGTCTAAAATTAATCGTCTGGTAGGTTTCTTTGCCCAGCGCCCTCAGGTGCAGGAACGTCTGACTCAACAAGTGCTGGTGGCCTTACAGGCTCTGACCGGTACCGAAGACGTGGCGGTAGTCATTAACGCTACGCATTATTGTGTAAAGGCCAGAGGCATACGCGATAGTCTTTCTTACACCAAAACATCGGCACTGGGCGGCCAATTTCTTGCCGACCCACAACTGCGCCGGGAGTTTTTTGGCGGCTAGCCACTTAAAGAAAAAGTTTAAAGCAAAAAGGGGATGCTGAAACAGCATCCCCTTTTTTGTTTTTTGATGGTTATTTCGCGCCGTCTTCCTGTTCTGAAACGATAAGGTTAATTTGATCATTGATCCCGTTGGCAGCAATAATTTCGAGCTTTTGCTGACAGTGCTGACACGCATCGGACTGTTCCTTATACATGTCTAAAACGGTTTCTCTGGCTATGGCATTAATATAACCACAGCGAGGACAGCGATATTCCAAATAAGCCTGGCTTAGCATTTTCCGTTTGCTCCTTGTTTTACCGAAACAGTGATTCCTTCTCTAACAACCAAAATCTGGCTGCCCTGCTTCTTACTGTACCTGGGTATATAAGTGATACCCGACGCCCCATTATCTCAGTAATGAGCATATTTATGTGAAACGCAGCTTCACAATGCAAAGTATAGCAGCTCTGTGAAATGTCACCGGCGGATCGGGAACTTAATTGGTGATTTTTACTGTGTAAACGGCTGGTTGGATCAATTCGCGGCGGAATGTAACAGAAAAGGAGGCATGAAATTTACTTTATTCTGTTATCAGGCCTCCCTTTTTATGTTCTGGTTAGCTGAGTAACCAGTATTGTTGGTAAGGCGCTAAGTGTATGTCTGAGGCCTTATCGATGGGGTTGTTGCTAAGTAAGTCTGTTGCGGGTTTACCATCAAACACATCGAGAACGTTGCTCTGAAGAGTTTGTGGGTGCTCACTAAAGTTACACAGAGCCAACAGTTTTTGCCCATCATCTGCTACCCGGCAGTATACAAAGCAATGCTGGTTGGCAGTTTGTAAAATATGGGTGCGGGCCTTACCAAACACAGCATGTTCTTTGCGCAAATTAATCAGCTGTTTGATTCCGGCAAAAATCGCTTTTTGGGTTTTTCGCTCGAGTGAGTCAGTGGCTGTTGGCGCAGCTTCAATATCGTCGATGTGTGCTGAGGTGACGGCAATTCTGTTTACCCAGCGATCATCGTGAGCTTTGGCCGGATCGTCACGATAACTGTAGTCATTAAGTAAACCCATTTCATCACCGGAATAAAGCAAAGGTATGCCGCCGATGCTCATAATTACCCCGTGAACCAGCATGATGCGACGCATAGCGGTGTCGATTGCCTGTTGATCATTGGCCTGTAACGCCCCTTCCAGGCCGCATAACGATGCCAGTGATCCACACACCCGGCAATCACCGTTTGACGGATTTTCTGCAAACGGCACGCCGTTGGCAAATGAGCCCTCGAAGCGACCGGTAAAGAACTGATTCAGGAAAAAGCGATGATCGTAGGGGTTAATGCCCAGTTGGTGGGCCACAGCGTCATCAAAAGTCCAGCCGATATCATCATGGCAGCGTACATAGTTTACCCAGCTGCAATCCTGTTCAATAGCAAAGCTCTTTTGCATTGAACTGGTGAGCAGGCGCGTCTTGCGCGTAGCCAGGCTGTTCCAGATAAGGGCCATTAACAGTGGATTATAGGAAAGCTGGCATTCATCCTGACGAATATATTTAAGCACTTCGTCGGGGTGAACAATGGCTTCTGACTTAAACACCACCGCCGGTGCTGTGATTTGCAGGCAGCAGTTAAACGCCTGGATCAGTTTGTGTGCATTTGGCTGGTTTTCGCAGTTGGTGCCCATCTGCTTCCAGATGAAAGCCAGCGCATCCAGGCGTAATGCTGCGCAACCAATGTTTGCCAGAAACAACATTTCTTCGGTAATGGCGTTAAATACTGCCGGGTTGCTGTAGTTAAGATCCCACTGAAAACTGTTGAAGGTCGTCCAGACCCACTTTTGCATTGTCTCGTTCCAGGTAAAGCTGCCACGGCGAACTTGCGGAAATATCTCACGCAGACTCTGCTCATACTGGTCGGGGATAGTGCGGTCATCAAACAGGTAGTAATAGTTCTGGTAATTTTCGTCGCCTGTCAGGGCGGCTTTTGCCCAGCGGTGTTCGTCGGAGGTGTGGTTAAATACAAAATCCAGGACCAGATTAATACCGGCATCCCGTAACGCTTTAGACAGCGCCTCGAGCTCTTTCATATTGCCCAGTACCGGGTTGACTTTACGATAGTCAGACACGGCATAACCGCCGTCGCTGTCACCTTCCGGCGAGGCATAAAGCGGCATAAGGTGCAGATAAGTAAGCCCGAGTGACTTAAAATAAGGGATCTTAGCCTGCAATTCGGTGAGGGTAGGGCCCATCAGATCCACATAGCAAGCCATACCTACCTGGTTCTCTTGCTGGTGCCACAGCTTGTCATCGTGGCTTCTGGCCTTATCCAGGCGTTTGAGATCGGCTTTACGGTTTTTAAGCCCCATGGCCAGCGACAGCACCAACTGTGACAAATGATAATAACAGTCGAACTGATGTCCGTAGACATCCACATAACGTGTGAACAATTCGTGAAAGTGGCTGTTAAGACGATTGGTGAAAAGCTTGAGATCGCGCTGTGACAAAAACGATAAGTCTAACCCTGCCAGTATTCTGCTCAGGCATTGTTCACTCGACGCCGCGTAATTCATCAGTATTCTCCAGCCAACTGACTTGCTTCAGGTGGTTTTACAAAAGTTTCACAAATTTGTTTACAGCAAAACTAAGCTTTGCTAGCTTTAATCTTAAACGATTAAGTTAATTTAGCAAGAAATTTACAAGTAAATATCTATCGAAAGTCATGGCTTACTGGTAAGGGCTTTATTTGATTACTAATTTCTTAATTTAAGTTAAAAGATTAAGTTTTTGTGTTTGTGTTATTTTTGTTAATTGTCGGCTTCTGGTTGTGCAGGCACAATCTTTGGCCTGATACTTAACACGCAGCAAACTCAACGGATATAAATTCAACCGAAACGATGTCATGATAATCCGCAGCAATACTGTGGGTTTATTGAACAACGCTTGCAGAACTTTGAGGCAATAGCAGATGGCGTTAACTGATCCTTATTACGCGGTGATTGAAGCCGGCGGTACCAAATTTAACTGTGCAGTAGTGACTCCCGGGCGCGATATCATGGCGGAAATTCGCATTCCAACCACAACCCCCGAAGAGACCTTAGCTAAAACGGTGGCGTTTTTTCAGCAGCAGCGTGACGCGGGCCATGCTTTTACTCAGATGGGGATTGCCAGTTTTGGCCCCCTGGATCTGAATCCTGCGTCGGCCACCTATGGTTACATAACAAAAACACCCAAGCCAGACTGGAGTCATACCAATTTAGCTGGTCACCTTGCTGCTCAACTGGCGTGTGAAGTGACCATTGATACCGATGTTAACGGTGCGGCGCTGGGCGAATATCGCTGGGGCGCTGCTCAGGATACCAACGTGGCGGTATATGTTACAGTAGGCACCGGTGTGGGCGGCGGCGTGGTAATCAACGGCAAACCCTTGCACGGACTGGTGCATCCGGAAATTGGTCACATGCTGGTGCAGCCTCCTGCTGGCATTCAGGGTGTGTGCCCCTTTCATCAAAACTGTGTTGAAGGGTTAGCTTCGGGTACCGCGCTGGGCAAAATATGGTCGCAGCCTTCTGACACGTTTGCCGATGATCATCCGGGCTGGGATGGTCTCAGTGAAGTATTGGGAGATATGTGCCATAACCTGATGGTGACGTTAAGTGCTGAAAAAATCATCCTGGGCGGCGGCGTGATGCAAAAACATGGCCTGGTTGAAAAAGTGATTGCGGCTGCCCGTGGCAAACTGAATGACTATATTGTTATGCCCGAAGGGATAAGCCTGGAAGACATCATTTGTTTACCAGGCCTGGAGACGCGCTCCGGGCTGTTTGGTGCATTGGCGTTACTGGACAGCTAAATTTCGTAGAGCTCCAGTGGTAAGCCATCAGGATCGTTAAAGAAAGTGAAGCGGCGCTGGGTGTAAGGATCTACCCTGACCGGTTCACATTCAACCTGATGGCCGGCCAGATGTTTGATAGCAGCATCGATATCCGAGACTTTAAACGCCAGGTGTCGAAGCCCCTGGGCTTCCGGCCGACTGGGTCTGGTTGGCGCACCGGGAAAAGAGAACAGCTCAATCTGTGTGCCATCGGCTAACGCCAGGTCACATTTATAAGAATCGCGCTCAGCCCGGTAATTCTCAGCCACTACCTGAAACCCCAGCACCTGTTGATAAAACGCCTTGGATGTTGGGTAATCGTTACAGATAATGGCTACGTGGTGTATAGCGTTAAACATATTATGGCACTTCCTGACCGCGGGCAGATTCGAACAGCTGATACCAGTGTTCACGGGATAGGGTTAGTGTTTCTGCTTCTGCGCAGGCCGCTATACGCTGCGGATTAGTGGTACCAATGACCGGTTGGATACCGGCCGGGTGGCGCATTAGCCAGCCCAACACAATCGCTTCTCTGCTCACGCCATAACTGCTGGCTAATTCACTTACCAGTTTGCTGGTGGGGCAGTCTGCATCGCCATTGCCAGAATACTTGCCCTGTGCCAATGGTGCCCAGGCCTGTAACTGCACGCCCTGTTGCTGACAATATTCCAGCGTGCCCGGTGTATAACCGTTCTGGCTATTATGCGGGCTATTGGTGCAGATCCCTTCTTCTACCCAGTCACGGTAACCGAGACTCATTTCCAGCTGATTAGCAATCACCGGAAATGGCAACAGCTTATTAAGTGCATCAATCTGATACCAGTGCATATTAGACACGCCCAGGTAGCCAAATTTACCTTCCTGATGTAATCGTGTGAGGCACTCGGCCACCTCGGGTAAATCGGCCAGTGGATCCGGGCGGTGTAGCAATAACACATCAAGATGTTCTATATTGAGTCTGCTCAGAATGCCTTCCACCGAAGCTGAGATCCACTCTGGTGAAAAGTCGTAGCGCTTTGGCCCCTGATTGTCTTCAAAGCGGATCCCGCATTTAGACTGAATGATCATATTATCGCGCCAGTCCGGCTGATTGTTCAGCACGTCGGCAAAAACCTTTTCGGCGTTGCCATGGGTATAAATATCGGCGTGGTCGAACACCGTAATACCCGATGATAACGCTTGCTCAACAGCCTGGGTCGCCAGATTCAGATCGGCTTTGGTGTAGGGTTGGTGAGACCAGTTCCCGCCCAGTCCCATACAACCGAAGATAAGTTTGGAGGCATGTGGAAATTGTGTTTTTAGCATAATGATTTTCTATTTTCTTATATTGGCAACACCCTATCTTAAACCTTTAAGTGATACAAACATAGTTGACGCTCGTATTGAGGGCTGACATCAGTTTTGGTTACAAGGAATTATTATGTTTCGTTTTTTAACGGTCCTTTCCACTGTGTGGTTAGTGTTCGGGTGTACGTCGGTGCCGGAAGGCGTTAAACCGGTGCAGGGCTTTGAGGCCGACCGCTATCTGGGAACCTGGTACGAAATCGCCCGGTTTGATCATAGTTTCGAGCGTGGCCTTTCGCAAATTACGGCCAACTACTCTATGCGCGATGACGGTGGTATTCGGGTACTTAACCGTGGCTACAACGCCGAGGAAGGCGAGTGGAATGAGGCTGAGGGTAAGGCCTATTTTGTTGAGGATGAGCAGACGGGGCATTTAAAAGTGTCTTTTTTCGGTCCCTTTTATGCCAGTTATGTGGTGGCTGAACTCGACAAGGAAAATTATCGCTATTCGCTGGTGACCGGCCCCGATAAAACGTATCTGTGGATACTGGCGCGAACGCCGGAGTTACCTCAGGAAGTCCTGGATAGTTTACTTGGCAAAGCAAAAGCGCTGGGGTTTGATACATCCAAATTGATTTGGGTTGAGCACAAGGATAGCTCAAGCTAAATAGGTGTATTGCTTATTATAAAATACATGGCTTGTGCTATACTCGCGTTTTTTTACTTTCGGGCAGAGACAATGGCAAACGAACAAGCAGTATTTAAACGTGCAAATGACGCATGTGAGTTATGTGGCAACAGTGAAGGACTGAGCCTTTATATGGTGCCAGAATCACCCAATGACTCAGATAATTGCGCAATAGCAGTTTGTTCGACCTGTTTACCGCAGTTAAACGACGAGAATGAGGTGGATGTGAATCACTGGCGCTGTCTGAATGATGCTATGTGGTCTCAGGTGCCGGCAGTTCAGGTGGTTTCATGGCGAATGTTAAAACAGCTGGAAAGCGAAACCTGGGCTCAGGATTTACTCGATATGTTGTACCTCGACGATGACACGCTGGAGTGGGCTAAAGCGGGAATTGATGACAGAGAGCCTACTCTGGACAGCAATGGCGATGTACTCAAAGCGGGGGACTCAGTGCACCTGATTAAAGATCTCACCGTTAAAGGCGCCAACTTTACAGCCAAGCGTGGCACCCCGGTTCGAAATATTCGCCTGACTAACAACCCATTGCATATCGAAGGCAAGGTTAACGGCCAAACCATAGTAATCATCGCAGCATATACTAAGAAATAGCCCAACCTCCGGTTGGGCTATTTCTTACCCCGGAAACACCGAAGGTGTTATCCGGGGCCTCCTTAAATTGTATTACTCCCGAAATATCATGCTAAGAGGTCCCCGCCAAGAGCACGCGGGGATGACGTAGTTGTTGTATCTGAATTGCTCGCCGAGTTGTTACCCTTTATTTCTGAATTCAGTCGGCGTCATGCCGGTCCAGTCCTTAAAAGCATGCCGGAAATTGGAGGTATCCTTGAACCCTAAAGATTCGGCAATATCATCAAAAGAGAGTTGGGTTTCACGGATATATTGCTTGGCGAAACTTTGTTTTACGGTGGCGCAAATTGTTGAGAAAGAAGTGCCTTGCTCCGAGAGTTTTCGTCTTAAGGTGCGCTCAGAAACAAACAATTCCTGCGCGATACGATCTATTTTTAGCTCATTGTGGATGTTTTTCGATACCCAGTTATACACCCGCTCAACGATTTCATCTTCGTGAGCAAAGTCGGGTATATGTTGCTCGCACATTTGTAATAAAAGCGGCACTGCCAGAGGGTTGGATTTTAAAGGGGATTTGGTGAGATCTTCTTCGCATAACTCAATAAATGTATTCTCTTGCCCGTAAAGCACTTCACTTCCAATAAAATCTTCAAGTTTTTCAGAGTAAGACGGTCTGTTAAATTCAAAACTTACTCTTACGGGAGAGAAATCCGGGGTTCCGAGCACTTCGCGAATTAGTGTCAAATTAATCGCAATTTGCATTTCCAGGTTAAAGCTTTTTATCTCGGGTGCAAACAGAATATCTGAGCACCCGTAAATGCGCTTTCCGTCTTTTGGGGGCTCAAGATAAAGGCGGGTGGTGCGGGTAACCAATGTATGATATTTGATAGAGAACAGCAGAGCGTCCGCCAGAGTCCTTTTACATAAAAGGGTGCAGCCATACAAACCATAATCACCACAGGATATGCGACTGCCTATCCTGAGCCCGATAGCAGGGGTGTCGATTTTGGATAACCTGGTGTACAGCGTTAACAGATCCTGAAACACCACTGTTTGTTTATGTTCGTCTGCTGGATTAAGTTTTGCCAGAAGAGATTCTAAAAAGGGGTCTGATTCAATGCCAATTTCCGTCAGAGACTTTTGAATAAAATGCAATTTTTGCGCACTTACGCGGACTTCTTTACCGCAATCTGACGACTTATTTATCATCTTTTTACCACCTGAGGCTACGCTGAATTGATCTATGTTGTCCGTTTTCCACATTAAGAATGGCCACTTATAACACAGTGTGAATGTTATTCAAATGTTACCGTTGTGTGAATGGGGGCCTGGCGTGTGTTGATGGTGGGCTCCCTATACGCATTTGGAATACACATAAACATTAAAAAACAACTGTGTTGTGGAGAGTTCGCTATGAAATTATGCCGTTTAGCAACAGTAATATCGATAGCTCTGTATGGAGTATCAGTGAGTGCTTTGTCTCAGGAAAACCCGTCGAATGAGGCCGCCCGAAATGTGGAGGCTAGTGACACGCCTCAGGTTGAGTTAATCGAAGTCACTTCACAACGCAGGGTGCAAAATATTCAGGACGTGCCCATTTCTGTGCAGGCCTTCGGCGCTGCTCAATTGGAGCGTGCATCCATTGATAAAATCGAAGATCTGCAATTGTATGTGCCAAACCTTAATCTCGCAGAATCGGGGCTCAGTACTCAGTTATTCATCCGTGGTATTGGTTCTGGTAACAATCAGGGGTTTGAGCAGTCCGTTGTTCAGTTTGTGGACGGCGTTTCTTATGCTCGCCAACAACTCAGCCGGGCGCCATTTTTTGATATGGAAAGAGCGGAGGTGTTGCGCGGCCCTCAAAGTATTTTGTTTGGTAAAAATGCCATTGGTGGAGCGCTCAATTTTACCACTGCTTCGGTAGAGGAATACACCAGCGCCCGATTGTTTGCTCAGGTAGGGGAGTTTGGGATCAGGGAATATCAAGGGGTAATTAACGGGGCGCTTTGGGGTGATAACCTGTATGGCCGTTTGTCGGTGAGACATTACGAGGAAGATGGCTACATTGACAACGTTACCCTCAACCGTTCTGAGCCAAACCGCAAGGACCAGACGATAAGGGCAAAGCTACTCTACAACGTTAACAACGACTGGAGCCTGCACTTCAAGTACGAGAAAAACGATTTTGAAACCGTAGGCCGCCAGATTGAAATCCTGCAGGATGAAGGCAATCCTGGCAATCCATTTGGGGCAACCCTGGCCGTGGGGTTTGGTTTACCCAATGCGCTGCCTGAGACCAACCACGACTATTCGCGGGTCAGTAATGGCGACAGCAGTTTCAATAGTTCGCAGAACCTGACCTTTGAAGTAAAAGGGATGTTGGGGGAGCTGGAGTTCGAATCCAGAACCTCATCATTGCAGTACGATTTTCAGGATATCTGTGATTGCGACTACCTCGGGGCCAATATTTTTACTGTGCCAATGGATGAAGATTATAAGCAGTTTAGTCAGGAGTTCAGAGTTGCCTCGGATTCTGCCAACCGGTTCTTCTGGCAAGCTGGTGTATTTTACCAAACCAGCGAACTGGTGTTTTCTGACGCCATTGTGCTGCCCACCGCCGAGATTGGGCAAACCGATCTTGGCGTGCTTCCTACCGCGGTATTCGCGCTTACTGGCAGTGCTGTGCAAGGTGAAGCCTTATCGGGCATTAGTGCCAGACGTGACTTCACCCAGGATACCGATGCCTTGTCAGCGTTTGCACAGCTGACCTATAAAGTCACCGATGCGACGCAGGTAACGCTAGGAGCTCGTTTGTCCAGAGAAGAAAAAGAAGGCTTTCGCACGATTAATGCGAACGACACCAGCACCGGTCTGCCTACCACTAACCCAGTTTCACCGCTGGTGCTCAACGGCTTATTTGCTATCGAAAGCGAACAAACCAGTGGCCACTACTTAACTGGCGAAAGAACGGAAACCGCATTTGATCCCAGTATCAATATTCAGCATTACCTGAATGACGATGTGATGCTGTATGCGAGCTGGTCAAAAGGTTCAAAGGCCGGAGGGTTTGATGCGCGTGCCAATACAGTCAGCTCATTTGAATTTGAAGATGAGCAGGCTACGGCTTTTGAGCTGGGTATGAAGAGTACTTTCTGGAACAGGCGGGCGAAACTTAATGTCACTGCTTTTGCTACCGACTATAAAGGCCTGCAGGTCAGTCAGTTTGATGGCACCCTTGGCTTTGTGGTGGGTAATGCCGATGCCGAAATGCAAGGGATAGAAATTGAAGGTTCCTTTGCGATAACCGAAGACCTGACATTCTCTTACTCAGGTGCTTACCTGGATCATGAATTTACCAATTACGAAGAGGGTAATTGCTATTACCGACAGCAGTTTGATACTGACAACCCGGATATGGCGGCCCGTTACAACGAAGAGACCGGGCTGTGCAGTTACAATGGTTTAACCGGACAGTACGTCCCTGAGTTTAGTGCTAATACCAATTTAGATTACTACACCGATATAACGGCAGACTCGGTGCTGCATATCAATCTGAACTATAACTATTCCTCGAAACAAAATACCCACCAGAACCTCGACCCTGTGTTCGAACAAGACGCCATCGGTCGTGTGGATGTGAATATCGCTATTGAGTTTAATGATTGGGGAATAGAGCTGTTAGGCAGAAATATCACCGATGAAAAATTTGTTACCTATTCGGGTAATAGTCCGCTTTCCGGAACTTTCGGAGCCGACACTATCTATGGGTTCGTCGCGGCTCCTGCAACCTGGTCACTGCGCGCCTATTACAATTTTCAGTAAATATAGAAATGAGTGGTAAATCGATATGAATAAAATAGAAACACTCGGCGACTTCGTTGAATCAGCGATGGATCGATATGCTGACAAAGTCGCCTTTCAATGTGCAGGCCACCGATTAACGTTTACTGAACTTGAAAGATTAAGTCGGCATGTAGCAGTTTGGCTGCAGGCCAGATTTAATTCTGGCGATCGAATAGCTATTCAGTTACCAAACATAAATCAGTATCCGATCATTGCTATGGGGATACTCAGGGCCGGTATGGTAGTAGTAAACACTAATCCTCTCTACACACCACGGGAAATGAAACATCAGTTCAAAGACTCTGGTGCAAAGGCTTTGTTTATTCTTTCGCCTTTACTTGGCGCGTTGTCGCAAATCCTTGACGACACCTTACTTTCAGACGTCGTTGCAGTGGACCCGGTTGATTTAATTAAGGAGCCTGAACCACAGAAAGATTGTTACCGGTTATACGATGTGCTCAAATCCACTCCATCAGGCCTGCTAGCCACCCGAACAGGGCAAACTGGTAATGATATTGCGATGTTGCAATATACTGGAGGAACAACAGGAGCCGCGAAAGGTGCTTGCCTGACGCACTTAAATCTGTTGAGTAACATTGAGCAAATCCGGCATAGGCTAAGCCCTGTGTGTACTGAAGGGCAGGAACTTTTCGTTTGCCCGTTGCCGCTTTATCATATCTATGCGTTTACCGTTAACCTCTTGTATTTGTTAGGTATTGGGGCTTGCAACGTGTTAATCCCTAATCCCAGAGACATTGATGGGTTTGTCAATCAGCTCAAAGAGCATTCTTTTACAGGGATGTCGGGTATAAATACATTGTTCTTGGGCCTTATGGCTCATGAACAATTCAGAGAACTCGATTTTAGTCATCTTAAGATGACTATTTCCGGCGGCACAACACTTGTAGCTGATGTGGCCAATTTATGGACCAAAGTCACGGGCTCGTCCATTACAGAAGGTTATGGCCTGACTGAAACGAGCCCGGTTGCGCTATTCAATATACCCGGCCAGGAAGAAATTGGTGCCATAGGCGTTCCGGTGAAGGATACTGAGGTTGCTATCCGTGATGGCAAAGGCGAGCCGGTTAAACAAGGAGAGGCGGGTGAGTTGCTGGTTCGGGGGCCGCAAGTAATGATGGGATACTGGCAAAACCGTCAGGCCACTGCGAATGCATTTACACACGATGGATTTTTTAAAACTGGTGATATTGCGCTTCAACAAGCCAATGGCAACTATAAAATCGTCGATCGATTGAAAGACATGATTTTGGTGTCTGGTTTTAATGTTTACCCCAATGAAATTGAAGGCGTGCTGAGTTCTCACGCAAATGTGATGGAAACCGCGGTAGTAGGCGGACCGTCAGTAAAAACAGGCGAAGAAGTGCTGGCTTATGTAACGACCTCTGGAGAGGTAACTTCTGAGACGCTATTAGCATATTGCCGGGAAAACCTGACAGCATATAAAGTCCCAAAGAAAATTACGATTTTAGATGAATTGCCAAAATCAGCGGTTGGCAAAATTTTAAGGCGGGAGCTACGAAACACTGTATAGGACGGTACTCTCATGAAAGTAGTTTTTGCCATACTAAGCAATGCTCAATCAACAATATCATGCAAAGAGATCCCCGCCAAGAGCACGCGGGGATGACGGGTTTATTCCGTCATACCGGTCTTTGTGCCGGTATCTCCTGAAAAGCTTGTTTAGCCTGCATTTCAGTGTGTTGGTTAATGTACTCTTTAAAGCTCTCGAATTTTACCGGTTTGGAATAAAAGTAACCCTGCGCATAATCGCAGCCTAACGCTTTTAACTTTGCAGCGGTTTGTTCATCTTCTACCCCTTCAGCCACCACAGAGCAGTTCAGCTTATGGACAAGAAAGGCGGTTGACTCCACTATGGCAAAGTCGGAGTTTGACTGAGCCATCTGACTGACAAATGAGCGGTCAATCTTAATTTGCCCAATGGGTAAATCACGCAATATTGCTAAAGAAGAAAAGCCGGTACCGAAATCGTCAATGCTAAACACCAATCCTGCTTCTGAAATACGTGACATGGTGTGGCATACCTGATCGATATTGGTCATCATTGCACTCTCGGTTACTTCGAGCATAAGCTGATGCTGTGACAGAGAATGTTCATCAAGGATTTTGCGAACGTTAGGCACAATCAAATCTGACTGTAAATCACGAACCGATAAATTAATATGAACGCACAAATCAAATCCGCATTGTTTAATCGCTTATATATCTTTTGTGACCTGAGTAAAAAACCAGTCGGTGATTCGATTGATAAGTGAGCTTTGCTCCGCAATGGCAATGAATTTTTCTGGTGAGATGAAGCTGCCATCGGGCTGAGGCCAACGGATAAGGGCCTCTGCTCCATGTATCTCGTTGGTTTGTAAATCAATGATTGGCTGATACCAAAGCTCAAACTCTTCTTCATCGAGAGCGTGTTTGAGACGTGCCGAAATCTCAACTCTCTGCGCGGCGTCAGATTCCAACGACGGTTCATAGGTCTTGTACAGTTCACCCTTGTTTTTCGCTGCATACATGGCGAGGTCGGCCATTAATATCAGGTGATTTTTATCGCGACTATTTTGTGGAAAGTGGCTTATACCGATACTTGCGCCCACACTTAGCTCGTAGTTGTCTATTTCAAAGTGCTGCTCTAACGATTGGTGCATAGCCAGTACAAAATGCTGAAGCTGAGTTGGCGGCATAAGAGGAATTACAATGGAAAACTCATCACCACCAAGTCGGTAGATGGTTGCGCCTGGTGGGAGTGTAGCTTTAAATCGTTTGCCGACCTCTACCAGGACAAAGTCACCATAATAATGACCAAGCGCATCATTAATTTGTTTAAACCTGTCGAGATCGATAAGCAGTAAACTAAATGGTTTACCTTCTTTTTGCTTTGCTTCCAGCGTCTCGTGTAAGTACTTGCGGTTTGCTAAACCTGTCAGATTGTCATGCAATGCGTTGTAACGTTGTTCGTTTACTGCGCGCTCAATCTTTAAAATACTCTCCGGCTGTTTTGGTTAAAATTAATTACAAATTAAACAGTTACCTTAGCGATGAAAACGTTTATCTTAATTTGTGTATTCAACGCAATCGTAAGCGAACACGCTAATGAGGAATAAAAATGACTAATAAACAAAGCCTTGAACAGCAGCGCATGGATTTTGCGAACCGCCGCTTAATTGCTACCCCGATAGCCAGCCTTATAGCCTGGTGTGTGGTGGCTGTTGGTTCGCTGTTCCTGGAGCCGGTAGCGCTTAGCCTGCTAACTTTCGCAGCAACCGGTTCAATTGTCTATTTGGGGCTTTTAGTTTCTAAATTTACCGGTGAAAATTTTCTGGACAAAAGCCGCCCCAAAAACACGTTTGATAACTTGTTTATGTTATCTGTTGGAATGGCTGTGCTGGTTTACGCCATTGCAATACCGTTTTTTTTGGTTGATTACACCTCGTTACCACTGACTATTGGTGTCTTAACAGGGCTTATGTGGTTACCCATTTCCTGGATCATTCAGCACTGGATAGGCATTGTGCGTGGTGTAATGCGAACGGTACTGATAGTGGCAGTATGGTATCTGTTCCCGGAAGATCGCTTCCTGGCTGTTTCACTGGTGATTATTGGGTTATATGTCTTTGCCATTACAGTGCTGGAAATGCGCTGGCGAGCTTTGCAGATTAAATGAGGGGAGCTTCCGGCGAAGAGCTCCATATTATAGAGCCTGATATCCGAATCTATAGGGGCGTGGTACAATTGGCGTTTTAAAAAGCCAAACGAAACCTCCATGTTGTATCACATCCTGGGAGCCATAAGCGCACTATTATTTATTCTTACCTGGCTAGGGTTATGGGCGCAAATTAGCAATATATACCGGCATCGCAAACAAAACGGCTCAGGCACCCAAAGCTTATCGCTTAACCAATTCGGGTCCAGTTTTTTTGCCTTTTATGCCAATTTTATTTTTGGCATTTCAGTTGAGCCATTTAACCATTATCTGGTTTGGACACGATGCGGTGCTCTGCTGCTTACACTGTTTATTTTGTGGCATATCTGGCAGGAGCGTCATAACAAAGTAACAGCGCTAACGCTATTGGCTGCAACAGTTGCTCTTGTTGCAGGCTTTGCATCGATAACGTTCAGGCCTTTTCCTGTATTTGCTCAACTTGGCGCCAACGGCTTAATGCTCGTCGTGACCCTTATATTGATACAAGGAACCTATCACCAATGGTTACTACTGTATAAATACAAGCAAATCGGCGCGCTATCGTTTGGGTTGTTCAGAAGTATTTTGGTGAAAGATATCAGCACATTACTTTTCGGGCTGACCATGCCGCTTAACCAGGCATGGCCGTTGTTGGTACTAAATGGTGCCAGCGTGATAATGCGGGGCGCCGTGTTGATTCAAATGGAAGTGATTAAGCGCAGAAACCACTGCAACGTACTCCAGGATTAACTAATCGGGAAGTGTTTAAGGTACTTCGCTGATTATCTTGCTATACTGCGCCGGATTTTCTTTAGCTGAGTTTCCGGGGGCATCAGACCATGCAAAGTATCACTATTCGTCAGCCAGATGACTGGCATCTTCACTTTCGCGATAATGAAATGTTAGCTGAAACCGTGCCGGCAACGGCCCGTTGTTTTGCTCGCGCAATTGTAATGCCCAACCTGGTGCCGCCGGTAACGAATGCATCGCTCGCTATGGCTTACAAAGAGCGGATCCTGGCAGCACGCCCTGAAGGAAGTCAGTTTGAGCCGTTAATGACGCTGTACCTGACAAACGAAACTACCCCTGCAGATATTACCGAAGCCAAAGCGGCCGGGGTTACGGCGTGTAAACTCTATCCTGCTGGTGCAACCACCAACTCTGATGCGGCGGTAAAGGGCATTAACGCGCTGTATCCGGTGTTTGAGCAAATGCAGAAAGAAGGTGTTTTGCTGCTGGTGCATGGTGAAGTTACCGAATCCCATGTGGATATCTTCGACCGTGAAAAAGTGTTTATCGACGAGTACATGGTGAAGATTGTTAAGGATTTTCCGGCGCTGAAAGTGGTCTTTGAGCATATCACCACGGCCGATGCGGCCGATTTTGTACTGGCCCACGGTGATAACGTTGGCGCGACCATTACCCCACAACACTTATTACTCAATCGTAATGATTTGCTGGTGGGCGGAGTTCGCCCGCACAACTACTGTTTACCGGTATTAAAACGTAATACTCACCAGGCACGACTGCGAGAGGTGGTTGCGGCAGGTTCGAAAAAATTCTTTTTAGGCACCGATTCAGCGCCCCATGCCAAGCACCGTAAAGAAAATGCTTGTGGCTGTGCGGGGTGCTACAGCGCATGGAGTGCCATTGAACTCTATGCTGAAGTGTTTGAGCAACTGGGTGCTATAGACAAGTTCGAAGATTTTGCCAGTAATAACGGACCGGATTTCTACGGACTACCACGCAACAAAGGCACTATTACACTGGTAAAGGAAAGCTGGCAGGTGCCTGAACTGGTTACCCTGGCCGATGGTACTGAAATGGTGCCGTTTTTTGCCGGACAAACCCTTAACTGGAAACTGGCTTAATTTATTTATGAGTGAACTGTTTAGCGACTACAATCTGCGCCCTGAATTAATATCGGCAATTGCTCGTGCGGGTTATACTGCACCTCGTCCTGTGCAGCAGGCGAGTATGCCGGCCATTCTGGCCGGACGGGATGTGTTAGCCCAGGCACAGACGGGATCGGGGAAAACCCTGGCCTTTGCAGTAGGTTGCTTGCAGCAACTCAACTTCAACAAAAACGCCATGCAGGCTATCGTGCTGTGCCCCACCCGGGAGTTAGCTGAGCAGGTGGCAGAGCAGTGTCGTGTGCTGGCCAAGGATATGCCAAATGCTAAGGTGCTGACGCTGTGTGGTGGTCAGCCAATGGGGCCACAAATTAACTCGCTACGACATGGATGCCACATCATTGTAGGCACTCCAGGGCGGGTTATGGACCATGTCCAGAAAAAACGCATCACGCTTAAGCATTTAAAAGTGCGCGTATTCGATGAAGCCGACCGCATGTTGGATATGGGCTTTACCGACGACCTCGCGGTGATTTTTGCCGGCTTACGCGGGCCGGTTCAAACCTTGTTCTTTTCAGCCACCTTTACCGAGGCAACTACTGCTTTGGCGCAGGCCTATTTACGCGACCCGGAATCGATTAAAGTGGATTCTGAGCAGCGTGCTAACGTGAGTGAGCTGGTATACACGGTGGAAGATGGTCAGCGGTTTAATGCCTTAAAAGCGTTACTTACCACTGAACAACCCAACAGCGCCATGGTGTTCTGCCGAACCAAACGAACCACCCAGGAAGTTGCCGATATGCTGGCCCAGGAAGGCTTTGTGGTGGCGGCAATTCAGGGTGATATGGAGCAGGTAGACCGTAACCGGGTGCTGATGCGCTTTGCCAGTGACTGCTTGAATGTGCTGGTGGCTACTGATGTGGCTGCCCGTGGTTTGGATATCGCGGGTGTGGATTGTGTGGTGAATTATGAAGTCAGCGAAAACCCGGATGCGCATATTCACCGCATCGGTCGCGCTGGCCGGGCCCAGCAGCCGGGTATGGCTTTTACGCTGATGAGTGAGAGTGAAGGTGCGGCGCTGGCGGCGATTGAAATTCACACTAAACAGGATTTAAAAAAGAAAGGCGCACAGAGTCTGCGTTTTCATGCCAATCGGATTATTGAGCCGGAGTTTGTCTGTCTGAATCTCAACGAAGGTAAGAAAGCGAAATTGCGACCCGGTGATATTCTGGGCGCGCTCACTAAAGATGCCGATGTACCGGGCGAGGACATTGGTAAAATTAAAGTGCAGGCCAACGAGAGTTTTGTGGCAGTTAAGCGGCGCAGCGTGAAGCGCGCATTAAAGCTATTTCGGGAAGGTAAAATCAAAGGTAAACGGGTTAGAGCGTTTAAACTGTAAGGGGAAGTTATGACAGGGGAAACAGATTTAGATACGCTGCTTGGTGGGCTTAATCCGGTACTACAGCCAGAATCCTGGGTATTTGTCAGCATCCTGGTGCTGGACCCGGAAGTGTTTGTGAGACTCGACCCTAAGGTAATGTTCCGCGAAAAAGAGGGCGTGACCCTGGTATTGTTACAGTCGGTGGCCGACGCCGAAGGCTTTGCCTATGAGACGGTGTTTAATTGCATTACCTGCGAAATCCACTCCAGCCTGGAGGCGGTCGGGTTAACTGCGGCAATGTCTAAGGCACTTACCGAGCAGGGGATTAGCTCAAACGTAATAGCCGCTTTTTATCATGATCATATTTTTGTCCCGCAGGCCGATGCTGAGCGGGCGATCGCAGCCCTCAAAGCACTGACCGCCGAACATAATTAATGTTACTTCATATATTCATCGAGCCAGGCAATCACTTCCTGCTGCATGGTCTGACGGTTTTTAACCAGGCCATGATTGTCGCCTTCATAGATAACCAGTTTGTTTTTGTGCCCCACGTTGTCCAAGGCGGCAGCCAGTAAACGGGATTGCTCCGGGTTGACCCGCTTGTCTTCGCTGCCATGGAGCAGTAACACCGGTGCATCGGGCAGTTCGTCCAGCCAGTTTATTACCGAGCGAGCAGCGAGGGCGGCTGATTTACTGTTGTCGTAGTCGGGAATGCGGCCGCGGCACACTTTTTCCATCATCAGGCGCCAGTTAAGCTCCTTTTCCAGATCGGCAACGCCGGCAATGCCGACAATCGCCTGCACATTATCCAGCTCTCTGGCCGCAAGGTATGATTGCATCGCGCCGCGACTCCAGCCTACCAGTGCAATATTACTGGTGTCTGCCATAGGAATATCGGCCGCTACATCGACCAGTGCAGTTACATCCTGTACATCAGCGCCACCGAATTCATCGGCCCCGTTATTACTAGTAAGACGTGCGCTTGCGCCGCGATACTGACTGCCACTACCTACATACATGGCCCAGGGCAAGTTTTGCCTGAAGCAGTAACTTTTTGGCAAACATCATATAACCAAATCCGGCATTGCCGCTGCGATTACATATGATTACCGTAAGGCGGTCTGGGGCTCTTTAGCCGCGAGGTAATAGCCTTCGACGGTCAACCCAACTACTTCATAGATAAAATCATAGCAATCCACGGATTGTTTGATGTGGTTGTATTTTGTTCGGGAAACGCCCATTTGAAGGCCTCTTTTTTAAAATTTGGCTTTTTACTGGCAAGGGTGTTTTTCCATGTTTCGCTACATAATAGCTGCTGAACAGACCGCGGAAACAATCTTTCACTGTCGCGCTTTCAAAGGTTGCCTGAACAACAACTGATCAAGCAACAGAAAAGTAACCGTAATTTAGTTAACATCATGTTAAGTCTTTTTTGATGAGAAGAGTTAGGTTTAAGCGGCCATAGCTTAACCAATGACCGCAGCGGTTCTACCTCTTATGTGTGAATCCGTGTAAAAAATATGAAGCGACTCCCACCGGCCAAATGAATAACCATGCTCATAATAGGTGCATTACTTTGCATCGTATTGGGCCATCAAAGGTTAACCATTGAGTTATTTGTACCCGATTTGTGCGTAAAGTTCACACAATCGTCTACTATTAGTAGTTAATCGTATATTTTATAAGTTTAACCCTGTCTGTGAACAAGCTGGCACCGGCGGTGCATCCGTATGCGCATCCATTAGTTTTTAGGGGTTTTTTCGTTGAATCATCACACTATGAGCCGTCGGGCATTGCTGGGCTGGATAGGTAAAACAGCGGGCGCAGGTGCAATGTATCAGGCCATGACGTCCTTGGGCTTTGCGGCAGAGTCATCACACCCGGATAAGTTAAATCTGGGCGGGGCAAAAAAAGGCGCCACGGTGTTGGTGCTGGGGGCGGGACTGGCCGGAATGACATCGGCTTACGAGCTAAGGAAAGCAGGCTACAAGGTAAAAGTACTCGAATTTAATGGCCGTGCCGGTGGGCGCTGCTGGACGCTGCGTGGCGGCGATACCTATACCGAACTAGGCGGCGAGACCCAACAATGCCAGTTTGCCGAGGGTAATTATATTAACCCGGGGCCATGGCGAGTGCCCTATCACCATCATCATGTGATGTCATACATCAATGAGTTCAATATCGCCATAGAGCCTTTTGTCCAGGTTAATTACAACGCCCTGGTGCATTCTACTAAGGCGTTTGGGGGGAAACCACAGCGGTATCGTGAAGTACAGGCCGACTATCAGGGCTATGCCGCTGAACTGCTTGGGAAAGCATTAAATCAAAATGCGTTGGATGAAGCGTTGACCCATGAGGATCGGGAAAAGCTTTTTGAATCGTTGCGCCACTGGGGGGCTCTGGATGCTAAGGGGGATTATAAAAAATCCCATGAAGTCAGTTTGCGTCGTGGCTTTGCCATTCCCCCGGGCGGCGGGTTATCACCGAAGCCAGAACCCAGTGAGCCTTTTGATCAAAGCACCCTAATACAATCTGAGTTATGGAAATACATCGTTAACGGTCAGGATATTGAGTTTCAAAGCAGTATTTTTCAGCCCGTTGGCGGCATGGACAATATCGCCAAAGCGTTTGAGAAGCGCGTGGGCGAGCTGATTGAATACAATGCCAAAGTCACCAAAATTGCTCAGAGCGACACCGGTGTAACGGTAAATTACGAACAACAGGGCGTAGCAAAAACCGCCCAGGCAGACTGGTGTGTGTGTACCATTCCTTTATCCATCCTTAGCCAGATTCCGGTGCAGACCAGCAGCGGTATGCAGGCCGCTATTCGCTCTTTACCCTATGCCGCCTCAGTAAAAGTGGGCCTGGAATTTAAGCGCCGTTTCTGGGAACAGGATGAAGCCATTTACGGTGGCGTGAGCTACACCAACCTGCCGATCACCAATATCAGTTACCCCAGCACCAAATTCTGCGACAAGGGCAAAGGCGTACTGCTGGGGGCCTATGTGTGGGGCGCTAATGCTTTTGAATTTACTTCCCTGTCACCTAAGGAACGAGTAAAGAAAGCGGTGGAATATGGCAAGCAAATTCATCCGCAGTATGCCGAGGAATTTGATAACGGTATCTCCGTGGGTTGGCACCGTGTGCCATGGACCCAGGGCTGCTATGGCCTGTGGACGGAAGAAAAGCGCGCAGAGCATTACGAGAATCTTTGTCAGGTTGACGGCCGCCTGGTGCTGGCAGGAGAGCACGCTTCTAATTTACCAGCCTGGCAGGAGGGCGCTATCTCTTCGGCCCACGACGCAATTAAACGACTTCACCAGAAAGCCCTGAGTACGATGGCTTAATAATTTGAGGATACACTCATGAATAAAACTATAAAATTATTAATATCAGTGTTTTTATTGTTTGTAAGCACTTGCTTATATGCTACTGATGATGCCGGGTTTTCCGAAGGCGCTAACTTCGAGGAAGTCACCGGCGAAGCCCTTTATCATGCCATTTGCCAGGGCTGTCATATGACTAATGCCGAAGGCGCACAAGGTGCCGGGAAGTATCCGGCATTAGCCAAAAACCCCAAGCTGGCTGCCGGTGCTTATGTGATTTATATGGTCAGCAACGGCATGGGCGGTATGCCGCCGCTCAAACAATATCTGTCTGATGAACAAATTGCCGAAGTGGTGAATTACACCCGCAGCCATTTTGGTAATCACTTTACCGACGTAGTCGACGCCGACGACGTTAAAACCATTGCACAACGATAAACACTAACCAGAATACAGGAACACAACATGAAAAAATTATTCCTTGCTCCACTGCTGCTAAGTGCAGTATTTGCCACTACCGGATGTAATGATGCCGATGCCACTTCGCCGGCCAAAGAAACGGTTATTCGCCACGGCCTGATTGGGTCTGACTTCCCCATCCTGCGCGCTTCGGAAGTACCGGCTACCAGCACCATTGTGTTTTTAAGCGGGTCAGTGCCCGGGGTCAGTAATCCTGATGCGCCAAAGGGCAGTATGGAAGCCTATGGTGATACTGAAATGCAAACCGTCAGTGTGCTGAACCGCATTGAGGAAAACCTGAAAAGCCTGGATCTGACCATGGGGGATGTAATGAAAATGCAGGTGTTTTTAGTCGGCGATCCGGCGATGGAAGGTAAAATGGACTTCGCTGGTTTTATGCGTGGCTATAAACAATTTTTCGGTACCGAAGAGCAGCCTAATCTGCCTTCCCGCTCGGCTTTTCAGGTGGCAGGCCTGGCCAACCCTAATTACCTGGTAGAAATTGAAGTTACCGCTGTTCGCCCTTAATAAGCAGGGATGGCTATCAGGCCTGCACCACAGGCCAGGTAAACAGCAACAGGTGGGTGGTATTGAGTCCCCAGTGACAAAGTACCGCCCACAGTAACCGGCCGGTGAGCAGATAAACCAGGCCGTACAGCAATCCGGCTAATGTGGCCAGCAGCATATACCAACCGCCACCGGCAATGTGAGCGAGGCCAAACAGGCCACTGGCAATCGCCAGCCCGCCAAACATCCCCAATTTTTTGTGCAGGAAATTTTGCAGCCCCCCGCGAAACAGTAACTCTTCGGTAAAACAGGTATTAAGCAGGTTAGATAAGATGATGATTGCCAGCAATCCGGAAAACCCCGGTTGCCATTGCAGTAAGCCAAGCTGAACAGCCAATAGCATGATTAACGGAATTGCCAGCAATGGTAGTGTTAGCCTGACCCATGCTGCCACGTGCGGGGCGGTGTGAACATTTTTTTGCCATACCGGTATCCACTGTAATAACGCCCAGGCGATCAGCACCTTGTCGGTATTCAGGTAAACGCTGGCCGCCAGGCTATTGGCTTTTACCTGGGTGTTATCGGTTAAAAGAAACCCCTGGTAACCCGGCAGCAGGTGAGTGAGCAATCCAACGCTAAAAACGCCCCACAGGACCCAGGCTATTATCTTCGGCCACCGGCCTGACAGGCGTTGTTGATGCAGCAAATAAGTAAGGCCGATATAGGCCGTCGCCTGCACGGCAAAAAGCAAGCTTCCAGCAAAACTTAACGATAACCACACGGCCGCCACTGGTATACCGAAACGGATAGCGGCTTTTGTTGAGCCGGTACAAAGTAGTAATAAGGCTGAATAAAGCAGCGCGGCCAACAAGTGGTAATCAGGCAGAGTCATGGGCTGGTTGGTTAATCGTCTGTTTGGGGCCAAGATAACACAGGCAGTGATAATGAAAATACACGCTATCTACTCCTCAATCGGAGCAGGGTTGTTATAGTGGTGATCCTTTAATCTGTTATGTTATCAGGGAGAACGTAATGACCATCGAATTTTCATCTGTCTCAACATGCGAATATGCCGATGCACTGCCGCGGGAGCAATTTATGGATTATGCCATCCATTCACTGTGGCAACCTGCGCCTAAAATTTCGGGCCCTGCGTTTACCGTTAAATGCCAGCCAGGCGATCACCTGATGTTACATGCGGCTATTTACCGGGCAAACCCGGGGGATATCATTGTGGTGGAAGCTGACGATCAGTTTGCGGTATCCGGAGGTAACGTGTGCGCGATTGCCCAACGCCGAGGCATAGCCGGCTTTGTGGTAGATGGTGTGATCAGGGATTTAGCCGAAGTGCGTGAGATGGGCTTTCCGGTGTTTGCCCGCGGCGTGATCCCTAAACCCGGTGCGAAGAAATGCGTTGACCCACTCAACCAACCGATCAACTGTGGTGGTGTGACAGTACATCCCGGTGATATCATTGTCGCTGACGAAGAAGGTATTGCCGTCGTTCCACAAGCCTCTGCTGCCGAAGCCTTTGATATAGCTAAAAAACGCGCCGACAAAGACAGCAGTATGACTCTGGATGAATGGCAAGCCAAACACCACGACAATGTGGAAGCTATCCTCAGCAAACTGGGGTTCAGCGACACCTGATAATAAGCAAAAGGCCTGATGTTTTCTTTTTTTGAGCGATTAACCAACCCATTTCCAGCCGAAACTCCAACCCAGCCACCAACCGGTATGGTGGCTTTTTGTAAGCATTATACCAAGGGAATGTGGGCGGTATTGCTTACGGTTTCATTGCTCAGCGCTATTGTAGCGATACTCGAAGTGACATTATTTGGTTTTATGGGCAAGCTGGTGGACTGGTTTGCCGAAAGAGATCGCGCCACCTTTGTTGAGCAGGAGAGCAGCACGCTTATCCTGATGGGCATCGTGGTATTAGTGCTCATACCGGGCTTTATATTGTTACGCTCATTGTTTTCCCGCCAGTCGCTTTTGGGGAACTATCCCATGCGAATTCGCTGGCAGGCCCACCGTTATCTGCTTGGTCAGAGCTTATCGTTTTTCCACAACGAATTTGCCGGCCGGGTAGCCACCAAGGTAATGCAAACCGCCCTGTCGGTGCGCGAAACGGTAATGAAACTGCTCGATTTAATGGTGTATATCGGCGTTTACTTTATTTCCATGGTGGTACTGATTTTTACCGCAGACTGGCGTCTGGCGTTACCGCTGGTGGTGTGGCTTGGCGTGTACATCGGCATTTTGCGGGTACTGGTCCCCAAGTTAAAGCAAGTGTCACAATATCAGGCCGATGCGCGCTCGTTGATGACCGGCAGAATTGTAGATAGTTACACTAATATTTCCACGGTAAAACTGTTCTCTCACAGCCAGCGCGAAGCCAGTTATGCTCAGGAGAGCATGGATAAATTCCTGCATACCGTGTATCCGCAAATGCGCCTGGTGACGATCCTTGAGTTCTGCGTGGAGCTGAGTAATGCATTACTGATCTTTAGTGTCGGCGCGTTGTCGGTATATTTATGGTTACAGCAACTCGTCACGCCTGGTGAAATCGCGCTGGCAGTGAGTTTATGTTTACGTTTAAACGGCATGTCGCACTGGGTGATGTGGGAAGTGGCGTCATTATTTGAAAACCTGGGTACCGTACAGGACGGGATTAATACACTGGCCCAACCCATTGCAGTGAAAAATGTAGACAAAGCCCCGGCGCTAAACGTGAGTGGCGGGCAAATTCACTTTAAGAATATGAGCTTCAGCTATCCCGGAGCCAATGACCAGCCGGTGCCGGTATTTAAAAACCTCGACTTAAATATTAAACCGGGTGAGAAAGTTGGTTTGGTAGGGCGTTCCGGCGCGGGTAAGTCAACTTTGGTGAATTTACTATTGCGCTTTTACGATACCACTGATGGGCAAATACTGATCGATGGGCAGGATATCAGCCGGGTCGATCAGGAGTCGTTACGGGCACAAATTAGCATGGTGACCCAGGATACCTCACTTATGCACCGCTCAGTGCGGGATAACATTATCTACGGCCGTAACGATGCCGATGATGCCGCCATGATCAAAGCCGCAGAACAAGCCGAAGCCTATGAATTTATCCAGCAACTATCCGATAAAGATGGCCGCACAGGGTTTGATGCGCAGGTTGGCGAACGTGGTGTAAAGTTGTCTGGTGGCCAGCGTCAGCGCATTGCGATTGCCCGTGTGCTACTTAAAGATGCACCGGTGCTTATTCTCGATGAAGCGACTTCAGCGTTGGATTCTGAAGTGGAGTCGGCGATTCAGGAATGCCTGAATAAGGTAATGGAAAATAAAACGGTACTGGCCATCGCCCACCGTTTATCCACCATTGCACAAATGGACCGCCTACTGGTGCTCGACAATGGCGAAATAGTAGAGCAGGGCACTCACCAGGAACTACTGGAAAAAGGCGGCATTTACGCCAAGTTATGGGCTCACCAGACAGGTGGATTTCTCGGTCTTGAATAAGCACGCTGGCGTGCTTATTCAGACCTTAGAAATCCCCTGTCCCGGAATGCGCGCAGCGCATATCCGGGACCCCTGAAAAGGTTTTATAATCGAATGAGACCCAGGAAACCTCCCGTCCCGTAAAATCGACACCGTCGTCCCGGAAAGTGCACAGCACTTATCCGGGATCTCCTTTACAGGCTGGCTCACCCACAACTACCTTTCTGCGAAGGTCGATTAGACACTACGATAACAGGCAAGGAGATCCCCGCTCAAAAGCCTGCGGGGATGACGGATATTTGTAATCAACATCGTCGTCCCGGAAAGTGCACAGCACTTATCCGGGATCTCCTGAACAGGCTGGCTCACCCAAAACTACCTTTCTGCAAAGGTTGATTAGACACTACGATAACAGGCAAGGGGGTCCCCGCTCAGGAGCATGCGGGGATGACAGTTGTTTTTTAGTGCGGGGATGAAGGGTGTTTTATTAGTGCAGGGATGACGGAGTATTTGTAATCAACACCGTCGTCCCGGAAAGTGCTTTGCACTTATCCGGGACCTCCTGAAAAGTCTGCCTCATCCAAAACAACCCTTCCGCGAAGGTCATTTAAAGCCAACGATAACAGGCAAGGAGATCCCCGCCCAAAAGCATGCGGGGATGACGGTTTTCTTGTAGTGCGGGGATGACGGATATTTTGAACTTCGGGATGACGGGGTATTTGTAATCAACATCGTCGTCCCGGAAAGAGCGAAGCTGTTATCCGGGATCTCCTGAACAGGCTGGCTGACCCAATCTAACTTCCGGCAAAAGTTATTATATTCAGTGATATTCCGCTTTATTCCACTCGTTATTCCTGAAAGACTAGCTAAGACTATATGCGAATTGTTAACCAAGGGATCCGTTTATGACATTAGGACATCGCATTAAGCAATTACGGCAGGAGTTTGAACTCAGCCAGCCGGAACTGGCAGATAAAATAGGTATAGAGCAGTCTTATCTGTCGAAACTGGAGAATGACAAAGCGTTGCCGTCTAAAGATATTTTTGCGGGTATTCTGACTGCATTTGATATGACGACGGGGCAACTATTGCAGCCATTAATGGCTGAGGGGCTCGATGCAAAGTTGTTGCAAATCACGCAGATTGAGCAGTACTACCAACAGTGTAAACGAAGCGGAATGAATCAGTTAAAACGTTATGTCATTACCTGTATCGCTTTAATAGCCGTCGGGTGTGGCTGTCTGTATGTCAATTTTTCTAAAAGCGTATTCCCCGAAACCATGTATGAGTACATGTCGGAAGGGGTAGTACTAGCTGGTGAGCCCGAAGATGTTTTTGTTGCGTGGCGAAGGTTAACAGAAGATAGTCGTGACGCCTTTGAACAAAAGCAACGGGAGATGATTGCTCGTGAAAGCGTAGATATTCTTTTACTGCCTGCATATGCTGGTAGAAAATTTCTTACCCCGGTATCAGGCGGTAACCGTTTCTATCGTTTTCAGGAGCCGGTAGTGGTAACCCGCCCGGTTAATGGCTTGTTCGGGATGGGCGGTGTTGTACTGTTTATTATGGGGATACTCGGGCTGGTATTTGAACGCAGGCTATTTAAATCGGGCGTCTCTGACAGGTACTTATTGTCACATTAAAAGGCCAAAAACAAAGTCGTCATTTACTGTTATTTTCGCTAGTGAGGGCGGTGTTTTGGCGTTATCCCCGTTTTGAACGGGGATAAAACTATTGGGCTTAGAGTTATAAAGCCCTATTGTGGGCTCAACGTAAAATATTGATCCCGTGTTCTGGTGCCACACATGCCTCTGCCGATGCCAAAGTCTTCGATAACTAACGTGTCGTAACCTGCTTTTTCAATGGTCAGATGATAGAAACCGTTGCGGTCGCCTAGCATGGCAATTTTCTCATCGTCTTCACATGAAGGGGCGTCATTAACAAACGTCTCAGTGAAGCCTGCTTCATCTGATACGGTTACCGTTGTTCCACAGCCAATAGGGTCGTATGTATCTTCATCGACAATGGTTAGCTTCAGTGAGTCGTCTACTACCCACGCAGCACAGCTTAACTGATCTGCCGGAATGACAACGTCTACCGTAATCGTATATTCGTCATCTGCAACTTGTTCATTGCGGTCGACCCTTATGAGGGTGGGGTAACCGAGCCCTTCGGTGTACTCAACTTCCAGAAAATCAGCGCGGCTTTCTTCTAACGCGATCAGGTCGAATAATTCATCTACTGTCCAGACCGATACCAGCTCTGGCCTTAACGCTTTATTGTTGTTGCTATCCACACCATAACCTTCAGTGCCAATGGATATGGATGGCCCAAAACGGGTTGCAACCTGCGAAACCACCTCATTATTTTCAATAAGCGCTATTCGAGGTGCCGTTACTTCATCCAGGCAATTACAGGTATGGGTAAATTGCATTTCGTAGTCTGAGATGTTGTGGCTTTCCCAAATTTGCCGATGTTTATTCAGCTCTTCCAGAGTCGTATCGGAGTCACTGTTGCAACCTGTAAGGGTGGCTGAAATGAAAATGGCAGCTATCAATTTGCTGTATCGAAGCATAAACGTCCTTTTACTTTACTTGTTCCTGAATGATGAAATCGTGAGCTTTGCAGTATGATTTGTATGATATCTACGTGCAAGATAAGTTCAGTTTTTCGGTGCCAGCACTTTCTTTACCACATAGTCTTTGAACGCTTTTACCTGCACTGGTTTGCAATACAGATAGCCCTGGCCTTCTTCGCATCCCATAGCCATAAGTTCTTTGCTGTGCTCTTCGCTTTCGATGCCCTCTGCTACTAGCCTTAAGCCCAGTGCCAATGCATTGGGCGTATTGATTAACGATATTCTTGATCTGTCTAAAATAGAGGCCGGCAAGCTGGATTTGGTACCGCAAACCTTTGCGCCGCGGGATTTGGTTGAAACCCTGTGTAAATCCATGGCTGTAAAAGCTTATGAAAAAGGCCTGGAGTTTTTTATTGACGTAAGCGGTATCTCGCACAGTCAGGTAACCATGGATAAGAACCGCTTCACGCAAATTCTCAATAACCTGATCAACAATGCCTGTAAGTTTACTCACAAGGGGTATATTTGGGTTAGGGCCTGGGACGAAACCTGCGAAAGTGGAGATTTGCAGCTCTATGTGAGCATTACCGATACCGGTATTGGTATTTCTGAGCAGAATCAGGCGAAATTATTTGAGGCATTTACCCAGGCTAAGTCGACGATTGCCATCCACTACGGTGGTACCGGACTGGGACTTTCTATCAGCCGCCAACTGGCTATTTTGCTGGGCGGCAATATTCACTTTACTTCCACCGAGGGCAAAGGCAGTGAGTTTACGGTAGTGGTTAAGGCTGATAAAGCCATTGAAGACACACCGGAAACTCAGCTGCCGCTTAAGGACAAACGTATAGCTTTGTGTGCCAGCAATAAGAATGTCAAACACTGGGCCGAGCGCATTTGTACCACCCTGGGTGCTCAGGTATACGGTGCTGATTCACTGCCTGCCAGTCAGAGCGGAGTACAATATAATCGAAAAGCAGTGGATGCGCTTATTGCCGAGCAAGACTGCCTGCTCGATAGCCCCTATTCGGATGCGTTGGAAAGTGGTGAGTACGATACACTGCCGCCAATACTGCTGATGACCGCCCCGGGTGAAGAGCTTAAGTTTCAGTATCGTGCCGGTCCGGTCATCCAGCTTTACAAACCAGTATCAGAAAATGAAATTGTCAGGGCGCTGCAAGGCGACCGTCTCTCAGCGCGTGAACGCATATTGCCAGTGCCAGATTCTGATGAGGTAGACAGTCAGACGTTAAAACAAATAAAAGGCGCATCCGTGCTGATTGTGGATGATAACGAAACCAATCTGGCTATTGCGGTAGGCATTTTGGAGCATCTCTCACTGACTATCTATACCGCGGCAAATGGCTTACAGGCTATTGATAAGCTTAAAAGTCTGGAACAGCAGAATACCCCTTGTCACTGTGTGCTGATGGATTGCCAGATGCCGGTATTATCCGGTTACGATGCAACCCAACGCATCAGGGAAGGGATGGCAGGAGAACTACATACTAATGTGGCCATCGTGGCCATGACGGCCAATGCAATGTCTGGTGAGCGGGAACATTGCATGGCTTGTGGAATGGATGATTATATTACCAAGCCGCTTAACTTCTTCGAAGTACAACAATCAGTGATTAGCTTTATCACCAAAGCATATAGCAATAATGATGCGGAACAGACACAGGCGGAACAGGCTCTGGAGGCAGTGAAAAGCCCCGAAATGCATGTCAGTGATATTATTGCCTGGGATAAAAATGCTGCGTTAAAACGATTACGGGGCAAAGAATCGCTGTATAAAAAAGTGTGTGGGTTGTTTGTACAACGCCTGCCAATGAAAATCCAGGAGCTGGATGATGGCCTTAAAGTAGAAGCCTTCGATGAGATTCGCAAGTCTGCCCACGCGTTAAAAGGCATGTGTGCTGATATTGGGGCTCATCAGATTGCTGCCGCTTTGCAAAATATCGAAACCGATGCCGCTAAAGGCGGATCCCCAGAGCACCTCATTGCTTCCTTTGAGGAAGTGAAAGCACAGCTGTGGCAGTTACTGGAACTGGTTGAGAGCTATCTCGATAACGGATAAACGTCTGGTATTAAGGTATGAAGTAACCCCTGTTAAGCCACAATAATGGGCAAGGAGATCCCCGCTCAGGAGCGTGCGGGGATGACGGATGTTTTAAAATCCGGGGATGACGGGGTTTTATTAGTGCAGGGGTGACGAAGTATTTGTAAACAACCCCGTCGTCCCGGAAAGTGCTTTGCACTTATCCGGGATCTCCTTAAAAGGCCGTCTAACCTAAAACAACCTCTACGCAAAGGTCATTTAAACTTTACGATAAAAGGTAAGGAGATCCCCGCCCAGAAGCATTCGGGGATGACGGGTGTTTTTAAGTGCGGGGATGACGGATGTTTTATTAGTGCAGGGAATACGGGGGTTTTTAGTACAGGGATGTTTCTTTATCTACTCCTGAGCCTTTATACTGGCGAAAAATAAATCGCCGGAACAATTACACTTCTATGCCTTTATCAGCGCCACCTGAAATCGAAGAAAACCGCCAGTTGTCTGCCTCCACACTTAGCTGGATAGCAAGGCACAATTTGTGGAATTTGTGGGTGCCACGGGACTTCGGTGGGCTAGAAGCAGAGCTGCTAGACGGCCTCAGAACCTTGCAATCATTAGCCAGAACAGACGGCAGTCTGGGCTGGACAGTCACTCTGTGCGCAGGGGCTAATTACTTTATTGGGAACTTAAAACCGAAGTTTGCCGCTGAGCTATTTATAGGTAATCGCGTTATACTTGGTGGCAGCGGCGGTTTATTTGGTGATGCCAGTAAAACGGCATCAGGCTATCGTCTGAATGGCCAGTGGCGTTATGCCACGGGAGCTCCCTACTTAACCCACTTTACGCTAAATGCCCGCTTGCTGGATGATGGTAAGGTGCTCAATGATCACCAGGGGCAGCCGAAATTTTCTTCCTTTGTGGTGCCGGCAGAACAAGTGGACGTGACAGACGACTGGCATACCATGGGGCTGGTGGCAACCGCTACCAATAGTTTTAAGGTGCAGGACGTAGACGTAACTGAGCGTCAAGGTTTCCATTATGAAACAGTCTTTTTGCCCCAGGCCATTTACCAGCTTAACTTTAGTGTATTTGCCGACCTTACCCTGTGGGTAAATTACATTGGTATGGCAGAGCATTTTCTATCACTGAGCAGTGATTTCGTGTCCTCCAGCTTATTGCAAACATTGCAGGAAACTCTTACCTATGCCAATCAAATGGTGGAAACTCTGGCGACAGAGTGCTTACAAGTTGTTAGTGACAATGTGAATTTCACTGAGCCACTGGTCAGTAAAGTCCATCGGGAGGCGAGTATGTCGGTTGCGCATATTTCTCAGGCCATTACGGCAATTTATCCTTACACCGGCATCAAAGGGGCCAGTCAAAACTCCGCGATTAACCGGGTGTTCCGTGATTATTTTACGGCTACACAGCATCATATTTTTACTGCCTGAGCGGATGCCTGTAAGGGCAAACAAAGCGCTTGTATCTGCGAGTGTGTTGAGTATAATACGCGTCCCTCCCTTGCGAAGCCGCACTTTTTCTCTAAAAGACGTCATAACTTCACAAGGTGTGTGTAAGTAAAATCAGCCGATAAGCTGATTGTTATTCTTCGAATAAGAAGAGTATAGGGGTGTAGTTCGAATTGGTAGAACAGCGGTCTCCAAAACCGATGGTTGGGGGTTCGAGTCCCTCCACCCCTGCCAAATTTTAAAGTTGTAATGTGCGGGATGGATTGATTCCAAAAGTGCAGTCGGAGAGCAAAACGGTGGAGGGTGAGAACCGCCATCGGGGTTTGACAAATCGTCGGGAACGATTTGTACCGCTCTTGCGCCGCTTGCGGTCAGATACAGGACGTATCTGAGGAAATCCCTCCACCCCTGCCAGATTAATCTGGTTGCGCGTGTGATTTTTTCACTGCGGGTAACTGAAATATGCCGTATTGCTAGGGTCGTGAAATGAGCGAAAAAACGGAAAATGCATCCAATCCAATGGACTTACTAAAGTGGCTGATCGTGTTTGCCTTACTGGCGGGAGTGATTACAGCTAACTATGTGTATGGTGAGTTGTCAGTATTATATCGCGCCATTGGCGCCGTAGCCGGTGTGGCGATTGCAGGCTTCATTGCTGCAACCACTGCAAAAGGCAGCGCATTTCTGACATTTGCTAAAGATTCACGCATGGAAGTACGCAAAGTAGTATGGCCATCGCGTCAGGAATTGAACCAAACAACCCTGATCGTGCTTGCCGCGACAGTTATTGCTGCACTTATTCTGTGGGGCCTTGATGGGATTCTGGTTTGGGTAGTTGGATTTATTACTGGTATTGGAGCATAAGTCATGACTGAAGAAGAAAACAAACCAAAGAAACGTTGGTACGTTGTACAAGCTTATTCTCAGTACGAGTCACGCGTTAAAAAGACCCTGCTTGAATACATCAAAATGCACGGCATGGAAGACTACTTTGGTCAGGTTTTAGTACCGACCGAAGAAGTGGTAGAGATGCGTGCAGGCCAGAAGCGTAAGTCTGAGCGTAAATTTTACCCTGGCTACGTACTGGTTGAGATGGAAATGAACGAAGACTCATGGCACTTGGTAAAGAGCGTGCCACGCGTATTAGGTTTCATTGGCGGTACCTCAGACCGTCCTATGCCAATTTCTCAGCGTGAAGCCGATGCCATTCTTAACCGTCTGGAAGAGTCTGTTGATAAGCCGAAGCCGAAAACACTGTTCGAGCCAGGCGAAGTGGTACGCGTTATCGATGGCCCATTTGCCGATTTCAACGGTGTAGTAGAAGAAGTCGACTACGAAAAGAGCCGCGTAAAAGTATCGGTACTTATTTTCGGTCGCTCTACACCGGTCGATCTGGAATTCAGCCAGGTCGAGAAAGGTTAGACTTTAGATCGAATTACGAAAAAGCCGCAGCACTGCGGCTTTTTTTATGGGCATAGAAAATATCTGGCCTGTAGCGCAGTATCCAAGGATAAAACTAAGATAATAGGGCACTTAGGCATTAGCGAGTAGTTTGACAGCCAACATAGCATTGCCTATATTTCACTCATTAAATGGATTTATACATAGAAAAAGGACGTACTATATGAAGTACCCGCAGATCACCTGTGCCTCATTGAAAGGCATTGCTTTACTAACTGCCCTGTCTCTCACCGCTTGTGGTGGCTCAGACAGCGACTCACCAGAACCAGAACCCAATCCTAATCCTGGCGGCACCACAACCTACAATGTGTCCGGCACCATCGATAATCTCAAACGTGGTGACCTCACTGTAAGCGGAACTGCCAGTGGCTCAACAGAGAGTCATACTTTCACCAATGAAACATCATTTTCATTTGATGCCGATTATCCAGCGGGTACTGAGGTCACCTTTGAAATCACTCAGCAGCCTACCGGCCAGGAATGTGCATTAAGCCAGACCTCACTGACACTAAACAGTGATGTAACTGATTTGGCGATTACCTGTGATGACATAGAGTACAGCGTGAGTGGAACGGTTACCGGTGATGCGCCGGCTGACTTTTCGCTTATCGTTAGCGGTGACCGTGATATAACCGTACCGTTAAGTGGGACAGACCCGTTTACCATAGCAGAAGACTTTATTTACGAGCAGTCCGTCGCACTTGCTATTGGTGATACTCCCGGATATGAATGTGAAGTGACACCTGCTGAGGTGACGGTAACTGCCGAGGTTTCAGATATTGCAGTCAGTTGTACCAGCATTGGCTCAGTAAGTGGTCTTGTGACTAACTTTATCTCGGGTGAAGTGGCCAGTGACGTAACGATTACCACTTATAGCCTGAGTGATACCGGTGAAACTGAGTTCGGTTCGGTAACTACAGACGAAAACGGTCTGTATGAGATGATCGGTGTAGATACCACAGACACCTTTTATCTTCGCGTGTCCAGTACGGAGTACGTAGTTGATGTTGAACGTCATATTGCAAACGGTGAAACCGAACGTGTTCTGAACCTGAACATCCTGCCAATTGACTACTCAACGACTTTCGCCGCGACTGATGCAATCAATATCGGCGAAAGCGCAGAAGCAACGGTGAATATCGTTGAGATTCCGGCGTCAACGCTGGAAACTGCCGATGGCAGCGCGCCAACTGGCGACATCACTGCTACTATCACTGTGATCGATCCTTCGCTGTATGTTGAAGCAATGCCGGGCCTGTATACAACGTCTAACAGTGAAACGGGCGATATCGAGCCGATCGAAAGCTTTGGTGCTTTCTCGTTAACTCTGACAGACGCAGATGGAAACGATCTTGATTTGGTCGACGGTACCACAGCGACGGTGAGAATTCCTCTGGCGAGTGGCGTAGCAAATCCGCCGGCAACTATCCCGCTGTATTATTTTGATGAGTCGACAGCTTTATGGGTAGAAGAAGGAGAAGCAACCTTAACAGTCATTGACGGTGCCTCTTTCTACGTGGGTACTGTAAGTCACTTCACCACCTGGAACGCCGATCAGGTTTACAACACTGTCGAACTTCTTGGCTGTGTGGTTGATACGGAAGGTTTGCCAGTCGCCAACGTTCAGGTACTGTCCGAAGGTACCAGCTATATTGGTCGCAGCAGCGCGTACACTGATGCCGAAGGCGACTTTGTCCTGCCGGTAAGAAGAGATTCGTCACTGTTGGTATTTGCTCGTGCCGGTGGCCAGACTAATACTGTTGTGATTAATACCAGTGATGTAGACAGCCAGTTAGAAAACTGCCTTGTTATCGGTGAAAGCTCTGCCATTGTGAAGCTGACCTGGGGCGCTAACCCACGCGATCTGGATACTCATCTGACCGGACCTCAGGAAGGAACCGATACGAGATTCCGAGTGTATTATGGCAATCAGGATGAAACCATCGAGAATGTAACAATTAATCTGGATGTTGATGATACATCAAGCTATGGCCCGGAAGTACTCACCATTCCAAGTTTCGTATTACCTGGTCGCTATCGTTACGGTGTGCATCATTATTCGGGTTCTGGAACAATTTTCTCGTCCCCCACTCGTGTAGAATTGCGCCTGAACGACAGAACCTATGTGTTTAACCCTGCAGAAGATGTAGATTCGGCGTCTACCAGCTATAGAATGTGGGTAGTGTTCGATCTGATTGTTGATGATGAGTTCAATGTCGAGGTGATGGAAATTAATCAGCATACGACTTACTCTGGGGCTGAAACACTGGGCGTAGAAGCGTTTGGTGGTGGCAAGTTCTCCGCCGAGGCTGCTCAACCATTACCAGAGAAACAATACTAATCAGTAGTAAATCGTTAAAACCCGGCCACATTCGGCCGGGTTTTATTATTTTTGCGATTAAACACAATAACGGGTTGCATCAGGCTATTTGTTAGCCTATAATTCGCGCCCCTTTTATTGGAACCGGGGAGCCGATTGAGCAGGTAATCTCGATATCTGCGAGGCGTCAGACCCACTAACGAGAGCATTTAAAATGGCTAAAAAAGTAACAGGCTTAATTAAGCTACAGGTTGCAGCCGGTGCTGCTAACCCGTCACCACCAGTTGGTCCAGCACTTGGTCAACATGGTGTAAACATCATGGAATTCTGTAAGGCTTTCAACGCAAAAACTGAAAGTCTTGAGAAAGGCGCTCCAGTACCAGTAGAAATTACTGTGTACGAAGACCGCTCTTTCACATTCGAAACCAAGACGCCTCCTGCTTCTTACCTGCTGAAAAAAGCGGCTGGTATCAAGAGCGGTTCTGGCCGTCCTAACACTGAAAAAGTGGGTACTGTTACCCGTGCTCAACTGGAAGAAATTGCCAAGACTAAAGAGCCGGATCTGACAGCTGCTGACCTGGACGCTGCAGTACGTACAATTGCGGGTTCTGCTCGCTCAATGGGCTTGAAGGTAGAGGGTTAATCGAATGGCTAAATTAACTAAACGCGCACGTTTAATCCGTGACAAGGTTGATGCAACCAAAGAGTACGATATTGCTGAAGCGGTTGCGCTGTTAAAAGAACTGGCTACTGCCAACTTTGCAGAAAGCGTAGACGTTGCTATCAATCTGGGTATCGACGCTAAGAAATCTGACCAAAACGTTCGTGGTGCAACTGTACTGCCAAACGGTACTGGTAAAGAAGTTCGCGTTGCAGTATTCACCCAGGGTGCAAACGCTGAAGCGGCTAAAGAAGCCGGTGCTGACATCGTTGGCATGGATGACCTGGCTGACCAGGTTAAGAAAGGCGAAATGAACTTTGACGTAGTAGTGGCCAGCCCGGACGCAATGCGCGTTGTTGGTCAGTTAGGTCAAATCTTAGGTCCACGTGGCCTGATGCCTAACCCTAAGACTGGTACTGTAACGCCAGACGTTGCTACTGCAGTTAAAAACGCTAAAGCGGGTCAGGTTCGCTACCGTAACGATAAGAACGGTATCATCCACGCCAGCATTGGTAAGATTGCTTTTGAAGCAAATCAAATCCAGGAAAACTTAGAAGCATTACTGGAAGCTCTGAAGAAAGCTAAGCCTTCTTCTGCTAAAGGTACTTACATCAAGAAAGTTAGTCTGAGCACCACTATGGGCGCCGGCGTTTCTGTTGATAAGGCGACCGTAGGTCAGTAATGCCCCTTGCTGGTTAGTTTAACCGGCATTCTCTTCGGTTTTGGGTTGGAGCCATTATATCGCTAAGCGAATACTGGCTCCCGTCCTAGACCGCAGGCGTAACGCAGTAAAAGAGGTAAGAGAACTTTTACATTAATGCGTTACTTAATCGACCAGCCTGCGCAGACGGTGGTTTGAACTCAGACTCTCTGGGGTAAGAAACACCGTAGAGCGGTGGCTTCAATTGGTGAAGTCATCAATCTGTGAACCCTGATTAGGTAGTTGCTTTTACTTAATCAGATTTTAAGAGGTGAACTCAGTGGCACTAGGTTTAGCAGCAAAAAAAGAGATCGTAGCAGAGGTTTCCGAAGTTGCATCTCGCGCTCTATCCGTAGCCGTTGCTGAATACCGTGGGATGGAAGTTGCAGATCTGACTGACCTGCGCGTTAAAGCCCGTGAGCAAGGCGTATACCTGAAGGTTGTACGTAATACTCTGGCAAAACGTGCGTTAGCAGATAGCAAATTTTCAGATTTAGAAAGCGCCTTAACTGGCCCGCTTATCTATGGTTTCTCTATCGATGCACCTGGCGGTGCAGCACGTCTTTTCAAAGACTTCGGTAAAACCAATGACAAGCTGAAAGTTACTGCACTTTCAATTGGTAGTGGTCTGCTTGGTCCAGAAAAACTGGATGCAGTGGCGTCTCTGCCTACCCGCGACGAAGCGCTTGCAAAATTACTTGCAACCTTCAAAGCACCTGCCGAGAAATTCGTTCGTACTATCAACGAAGTTCCTGGCAAGTTTGTGCGCGTATTGGCGGCGGTCAAAGACACCAAGTAATTGGCGTTTTTGGCATATTGATTTTTTTAACATTTTAATCCCAGGAGTTTAGAGAAAATGGCTCTAACTAAAGAAGATATCTTAAACGCGATCGCTGAAATGCCAGTAATGGAACTGGTTGAACTGATCGAAGCAGCTGAAGAAAAATTCAACGTATCTGCTGCTGCTGTTGCAGTTGCTGGTCCTGCTGTAGCTGGTGAAGCAGCTGCTGCAGAAGAGAAAACTGAATTTGACGTTGTTATGACTTCATTCGGTGGCAACAAAGTTGCAGTAATCAAAGCAGTTCGCGGCGCGACTGGCTTAGGTCTGAAAGAAGCGAAAGAAGTAGTTGAATCTGCTCCTAAAGCTATCAAAGAAGGCGTAAGCAAAGAAGAAGCTGAAGCACTGAAGAAAGAGCTTGAAGAAGCTGGTGCAGAAGTTGAAATCAAGTAATCTGCACTAGCAGATTGCTTGCCAGAAATGGCACAGGCTGGTGGTTTTTTTGACCACCAGCCTTTTTGCGCTGTAGGGTGTACGGTTTATTACCCTTGTCTGTACACATCATGCGCCACCACCGAGAATAATTTATTTAGCAATAAACCAACGAGTTAACTAAAAATTGGCTAATTTTTGGTGTATGCTATCTGATTGTTCCCTGTGAAAGGGTACTGGAAGTTTGTTGTCGACGTGTATTACGGCAACAGGTTGGGTCTAAAATCAGCAGGCTGAGGAACCCATGGTTTACTCTTATAGCGAAAAGAAACGTATCCGTAAGGATTTTGGCAAACGCCCACAGGTATTGGAAATTCCATACCTTCTTTCAATCCAGCTAGATTCTTTCAAGAAATTTATTGATATCGATGTAGATGGTCAATATGGTTTGGAAGCAGCATTCCGCTCTGTGTTTCCAATTAAAAGTTACTCTGGCAATTCAGAATTACAATATGTAAGTTATCGCCTTGGCGAGCCGGTATTTGACGTTAAAGAATGTCAAATCCGAGGCGTAACCTTCTCCGCGCCGTTAAGAGTGAAACTGCGCCTGGTATTATTCGATAAAGAAGCAGCACCTGGTACTGTAAAAGACATTAAAGAACAAGAAGTGTACATGGGTGAGATCCCGTTAATGACAGAGAACGGTACGTTCGTCATTAATGGTACCGAGCGTGTTATCGTTTCTCAGCTGCACCGTTCTCCTGGCGTGTTCTATGATCACGACAAAGGTAAAACGCACTCTTCAGGTAAAGTTCTCTACAACGCACGTGTAATCCCTTACCGTGGTTCGTGGTTAGACTTCGAGTTTGACCCGAAAGATAACCTGTTTGTACGTATCGACCGTCGCCGTAAGCTGCCTGCAACTATTATCTTACGCGCACTGGAAATGACCACTGAAGAGATCCTAGATACCTTCTTCGACAAAATCCAGGTGCGTATTGCCGATAACAAGATGCTGATGGAAGTCGTTCCTGATCGCCTGCGCGGTGAAACGGCTCAATTCGACATTCTTGATGGCGAAGGCAATGTGCTGGTTGAAACCGGCCGTCGTATCTCTGCTCGTCACACCCGTGCTTTAGAAAAAGCCGGTGTTACTGAGCTGGAAGTACCGGTTGAGTATCTGGCTGGCCGTGTGTATGGCGAGACTTACATTAACGAAGACACTGGTGAAGTGCTGGTTAATGCTAACGACGAAGTAACTCTGGAAACGCTGGCTGCATTGAGCCAGGCAGGTATTAAAGAGTTCACAACGCTGTACATTAACGAACTGGATCACGGTTCGTATATCTCTGATACGCTGCGGATCGACAGCTCAACAAATCGCCTGGAAGCACTGGTAGAAATCTACCGCATGATGCGTCCTGGTGAACCACCTACAAAAGATGCTGCTGAAACGCTGTTCGATAACCTGTTCTTCTCTGATGAACGTTACGATCTGTCATCGGTTGGTCGTATGAAGTTCAACCGCCGTTTAGGTCGTGAAGAACTGGTAGGTTCAGGTACTCTGGATAAGCAAGACATCATCGATGTAATGAAGCAACTTATCCTGATCCGTGACGGTAAAGACGAAGTGGACGATATCGACCACTTGGGTAACCGTCGTATCCGTTCTGTTGGCGAAATGGCTGAAAACCAGTTCCGTGTAGGTCTGGTTCGTGTTGAACGTGCTGTAAAAGAACGTCTGTCTCTGGGTGACCTGGACAACGTTATGCCACAGGACCTGATCAACGCCAAGCCTATCTCAGCAGCGGTTAAAGAATTCTTCGGTTCTTCACAGCTGTCACAGTTTATGGACCAGAACAACCCGCTGTCGGAAGTAACGCATAAGCGTCGTATTTCTGCCTTAGGCCCGGGTGGTCTGACTCGTGAACGTGCAGGCTTTGAGGTTCGGGACGTACACCCGACGCACTACGGTCGTCTGTGTCCAATCGAAACCCCTGAAGGTCCGAACATCGGTCTGATTAACTCATTGGCGAGCTTTGCCCGTACCAATGACTTTGGTTTCCTTGAAACGCCTTTCCGTCGCATTGTAGACGGTGTGGTAACCGATGAAATCGATTACTTATCAGCGATTGAAGAAGGTCAGTTCGCTATTGCTCAGGCAAACGTAGCACTGACTGAAAACATGGAACTGCTTGACGACCTGATCCCTTGTCGTCACCGCGGTGAAACCACTTTGATGCCAAAAGAAGACATCAAATATATGGACGTTTCACCACAGCAGATCGTGTCGATTGCTGCCAGCATTATCCCGTTCCTGGAACACGATGATGCTAACCGTGCCTTGATGGGTGCCAACATGCAACGTCAGGCAGTACCTACTCTGCGTGCTGATAAGCCGCTGGTTGGTACCGGTATGGAAAAAACCATCGCTGTTGACTCCGGTGTAACCGTAGTTGCCAAGCGTGGTGGTGTTATCGACTATGTTGACGCCAGCCGTATCGTGGTGAAGGTTGATGAAGATGAAATGTTTGCTGGTGAAGCCGGTATCGACATCTACAACCTGAACAAATACACCCGTTCTAACCAGAACACCTGTATTAACCAGCGTCCAACCTGTAGCGTCGGTGACCCGATTGTAGCAGGCGATGTACTGGCTGACGGTCCGTCAACGGACTTAGGTGATCTGGCCCTTGGTCAGAACATGCGTATCGCGTTCATGCCTTGGAACGGTTACAACTTCGAAGACTCGATCCTGATCTCTGAGCGTGTTGCTCAGGAAGACCGTTTTACCACGATCCACATTCAGGAACTGAGCTGTATCGCTCGTGACACCAAGTTAGGGCCAGAAGAAATTTCTTCTGATATTCCAAACGTAGGTGAGTCTGCGCTGAGCAAGCTGGATGAATCTGGTGTTGTATACATCGGTGCAGAAGTGAAGGGCGGTGACATTCTGGTAGGTAAGGTAACTCCTAAAGGTGAAACCCAGCTGACGCCGGAAGAAAAACTGTTACGTGCTATCTTTGGTGAGAAAGCCTCTGACGTTAAAGATACCTCATTACGTGTACCAAACTCTGTACACGGTACGGTTATCGACGTTCAGGTATTTACCCGTGATGGCGTAGAAAAAGACAAGCGTGCCCTGGAAATTGAAGACATGCAGTTACGTCAGGTTAAGAAAGACCTGTCTGACGAATTCAATATCCTGGCCGACGGCATCTTCGCACGTGCTGCAAACCTGCTGCTCAAAGCAGGCGTAGACCAGGGTAAACTGGACAGCATGCCGCGTGAGAAATGGTTCGATATCCCACTGTCAGATGCTGATCTGCAGAGCGATTTAGACCAAATCGGTGCCCAGCACGACGAAATCAAAGCCGATTTCGATAAGAAATTTGAAGTTAAGCGTCGCAAGATCACTCAAGGCGATGACCTGGCTCCAGGCGTACTGAAGATCGTTAAGGTTTACCTGGCTGTTAAGCGTCACATCCAGCCTGGTGACAAGATGGCAGGTCGTCACGGTAACAAAGGTGTTATCTCTACCGTAATCCCGGTAGAAGATATGCCATACGATGAAAACGGTACGCCGGTAGACATCGTACTTAACCCATTGGGTGTACCGTCGCGGATGAACATCGGTCAGATCCTTGAAACGCACTTAGGTATGGCTGCGCACGGTCTGGGCGTTAAGATCGACCGTATGCTTAAAGAGCAAGAAGAAATGCAGAAACTGCGTGGCTTCCTGCAAGAAGTGTACGATTTGGGTGACAACCCGAAACAGGTCGATATCAGCACCTTTACCGATCACGAAGTACTGCGCTTAGCCGACAACCTGCGTAAGGGTGTACCGGTAGCAACACCAGTATTCGACGGCGCACGTGAAGCTGAAATCAAAGAGATGTTAAAACTGGCGGATATCCCAGAGAGCGGGCAAATTACCCTGTTTGATGGTCGTACGGGTCGTGAATTCGAGCGTCCGGTTACCGTTGGTTACATGTACATGCTGAAACTGAACCACCTGGTTGACGACAAGATGCACGCGCGTTCAACTGGTTCTTACAGCCTGGTTACTCAGCAGCCGCTGGGTGGTAAAGCACAATTCGGTGGTCAGCGCTTCGGTGAGATGGAAGTGTGGGCACTGGAAGCATACGGTGCCGCTTACACCCTGCAGGAAATGCTGACGGTTAAGTCGGATGACGTTAACGGCCGTACCAAAATGTACAAGAACATCGTTGATGGCGATCACAGAATGGAACCAGGTATGCCTGAGTCCTTCAACGTACTGCTTAAAGAAATCCGTTCACTCGGTATTAATATCGAGCTGGAAGAAAACTAAGCGGGCCGTTTGTTGCCATAATTGATTGAGTTGGCCCGGGTAACCGGGCCATAGAGACTGACTCCGCCGGGAGAGTATTTGTGAAAGACTTATTAAAGTTTCTAAAACAACAAAACAAGACTGAAGAATTCGATAATATTCGCATTGGTCTTGCCTCACCAGACATGATCCGTTCATGGTCTTTTGGTGAAGTTAAGAAACCTGAGACCATCAACTACCGTACGTTCAAGCCTGAGCGTGACGGTCTGTTTTGTGCGCGTATCTTTGGTCCCGTAAAAGACTATGAGTGTCTGTGCGGTAAGTACAAGCGCCTGAAGCACCGTGGTGTTATCTGTGAAAAGTGTGGCGTAGAAGTTACCCTGACTAAAGTACGTCGTGAGCGTATGGGTCACATCGAACTGGCCAGCCCAGTTGCCCACATCTGGTTCCTGAAATCTCTGCCGTCTCGTATCGGTCTGATGCTGGATATGACTCTGCGTGATATCGAGCGCGTACTGTACTTCGAATCTTTCGTTGTAACAGAGCCAGGCATGACTACCCTTGAGCGCAGCCAGCTGCTGAGCGAAGAAGAGTACCTGGATGCGTTAGAAGAGCACGGTGACGAGTTCGAAGCCAAGATGGGCGCCGAAGCCGTATTCGATCTGCTTAAGCACCTGGATGTTGATGCTGACGTTGCCGCAATGCGCGAAGAGCTGCCGTCAATCAACTCAGAAACCAAGCGTAAGAAGATCACCAAGCGTTTAAAACTGCTGGAATCATTCCAACAGTCTGGCAACAAGCCAGAGTGGATGATCATGACCGTACTGCCAGTTCTGCCACCGGACTTACGTCCTCTGGTACCACTGGACGGCGGCCGTTTTGCAACGTCTGATCTGAACGATTTATACCGTCGTGTTATCAACCGTAACAACCGTCTGAAGCGTCTTCTTGACCTGGCGGCACCTGACATCATCGTACGTAATGAAAAACGTATGCTGCAGGAAGCGGTAGATGCACTGCTTGATAACGGTCGTCGTGGCCGCGCTATCACCGGTTCAAACAAGCGTCCTCTGAAATCACTTGCCGATATGATTAAAGGTAAGCAGGGTCGTTTCCGTCAGAACCTGCTGGGTAAGCGTGTTGACTACTCAGGCCGTTCTGTAATTACCGTTGGTCCTACACTGCGTCTGCACCAGTGTGGTCTGCCTAAGAAGATGGCGCTTGAACTATTCAAGCCATTTATCTACGGCAAATTAGAAGGTCGTGGTTTAGCCACTACCATTAAAGCGGCTAAGAAGCTGGTAGAGCGCGAAGCGCCGGAAGTTTGGGACGTTCTGGATGAAGTTATCCGCGAACACCCGGTACTGCTGAACCGTGCACCAACGCTTCACCGTCTGGGTATCCAGGCGTTTGAACCGACCCTTATCGAAGGTAAAGCGATCCAATTACACCCACTGGTGTGTGCGGCATACAACGCTGACTTCGACGGTGACCAAATGGCGGTACACGTACCACTGACCATTGAAGCCCAGTTAGAAGCCCGCTCGCTGATGATGTCGACCAATAACATTCTGTCGCCAGCGAACGGTGAGCCAATCATCGTACCTTCACAGGACGTTGTATTGGGTCTGTATTACCTGACTCGTGACAAAGTTAACGGTCAGGGCGAAGGCATGGTATTTACCAGCCCGCATGAAGCAGAAAAAGCTTACCGTACCGGTAATGCGGAACTGCACTCGCGCGTTAAGGTTCGTATTACTGAATACGACGTAGCGGAAGATGGCGCCAAAACTGAGAAAGTTACCCTGACCGATACCACGGTTGGTCGTGCGATTTTCTCTCTGATCCTGCCAAAAGGTTTGCCTTTTGAGCTGATCAACCAGGCAATGGGTAAAAAGCAAATCTCTGGTCTGCTTAACGCCTGTTACCGTCGTCTGGGTCTGAAAGACACCGTTATTGCGGCTGACCAAATCATGTATACCGGTTTCCACTACGCGATGATCGCGGGTGCGTCTGTTGGTATCGACGATATGGTTATCCCGGATGCCAAGAAAGAAATTATCGACGCTGCTGAAGCGGAAGTTATCGAGATCCAGGAACAGTTCCAAAGCGGTCTTGTAACAGCCGGTGAGCGCTACAACAAAGTTATCGATATCTGGTCAAATGCCAACGAAAAAGTTGCCAAGGCCATGATGGATAACCTGAAAACTGACGTAGTGCTTAACAAAGACGGCGAAGAAGAAGAGCAAGCCTCATTTAACTCTGTTTACATGATGGCCGACTCCGGTGCTCGTGGTAGTGCGGCACAGATTCGTCAGCTAGCGGGTATGCGTGGTCTGATGGCTAAGCCGGATGGCTCAATCATCGAAACGCCAATCACGGCTAACTTCCGTGAAGGTCTGAACGTACTACAGTACTTCATCTCAACTCACGGTGCTCGTAAAGGTCTTGCCGATACTGCACTTAAGACAGCGAACTCGGGTTACCTGACTCGTCGTCTGGTTGACGTAGCCCAGGATCTGGTTATCACTAACTCAGACTGTGGCACTTACGAAGGTGTACTGATGACGCCACTGATTGAAGGTGGTGACGTTGTTGAGCCTCTGCGTGAACGAGTGCTTGGTCGTGTGGTAGCTGAAGATGTTTACATTCCGGGTACTGAAGAAGTCCTGCTTGAGCGTAACACGCTGCTCGACGAAGCCCTGGTAGACCTGCTGGAAGCCAACTCTGTGGACCAGGTAATGGTTCGCTCAGTAATCACCTGTGACAACGATTACGGTGTGTGTGCTAACTGTTACGGTCGTGACCTGGCGCGCGGTCATATGGTTGGTAAAGGTGAGTCTGTTGGTGTTATCGCTGCTCAGTCAATCGGTGAACCGGGTACACAGCTTACCATGCGTACCTTCCACATTGGTGGTGCGGCATCAAGAGCGTCTGCAGAAAACAGCGTACAGGTCAAAACGGCCGGTAACCTGAAACTGCACAATGCTAAGTACGTACGTAACACCGACGGCAAGCTGGTTATCGTTTCACGTTCAACCGAACTGACCATGACCGACGAGCAAGGCCGTGAGAAAGAACGTTATAAAGTACCTTACGGTGCAACCTTAACCGTTGATGACGGTGCGGCAGTACAGGCTGGCGACGTAGTGGCTAACTGGGATCCGCATAGTCACCCAATCATCGTTGAGCGTGCATCGAAGATCTCATTTGCTGATATCGATGATTCAAACACCGAGATGCAGCAGGATGAACTGACCGGTCTGACCCGTGTGGTTGTAAAAGACCTGTCTAAGGTTAATGCTAAAGAGCCTAAGCTGATTCTGGAGAGCGACGAGTTCGGTCTGCAGGAAATCCGCCTGCCAAGCTTCACCACTATCGAAGCGGCTGACGGTAAAATGGCTAACGAAGGTGACGTGCTGGCACGTATTCCTCAGGAAAGCTCGAAAACACGTGACATCACCGGTGGTCTGCCACGGGTTGCTGACTTGTTCGAAGCGCGTAAGCCGAAAGAACCAGCTATCCTGGCGGAAGTATCAGGTTCCATTGGTTTCGGTAAAGAGACCAAAGGTAAGAAACGTCTGGTTATCACACCGAAAGATGGCGACCCATATGAGGAGATGATTCCGAAGTGGCGTCAGCTTAACGTGTTCGAAGGTGAAAACGTTGAAAAAGGCGAAGTTATCGCTGACGGTCCTGAGTCACCACACGACATCTTACGTCTGCGTGGCGTGAGCGCGGTATCTAACTACATCGTGAACGAAGTTCAGGAAGTTTACCGTCTGCAGGGTGTAAAAATTAACGATAAGCACATCGAGGTTGTTATCCGCCAGATGCTGCGTAAGTGTTTGATCACCGCTCCGGGCGATACACAATTCCTGGAAGGCGAGCAGGTTGAAGTGGCTGCGGTTAAGATCGCTAACCGTGAAATGGAAAAACAAGGCAAACTGCCTGCGCTTTACGAAATCCAGTTACTGGGTATCACCAAAGCGTCGCTGTCTACAGAGTCTTTCATCTCTGCAGCATCGTTCCAGGAAACAACCCGCGTTCTTACCGAAGCAGCGGTTCAGGGCAAAGAAGACGATTTACGTGGTCTGAAAGAAAACGTAATCGTTGGTCGTCTGATCCCAGCTGGTACCGGTTTCGCTTATCACGAAAAACGTGCGCAGCGTCGCCATGAAGAAATCGCTGAACTGTCAGTGTCTGCTGCTGAAGCAGAACAAGCACTGACCGAAGCGTTAAACGCTGAAGTATCATCTGACGAGTCATCATCAGACGAATAAGCGCTTAAGCAAGAGATTGGGGCACTACCGCAAGGTAGTGCCCCATTTTGTCATCTGTACAGGCTAAATACCGGTTTATTCTGTGGTTAACCTTTGTACATCTTGACAGCACCGGCATTGATCTTTAATATTCCGCGACCCAAAAATGGTAGCAGGCTTTTAAGCCGCCCAGGCAGGGCACGGTTTTTAGATTCAAAGTCATCAGGATCGTAACGAGCATATGGTCTGACAACGATGTGAAAGTCGTAAATAATCGACCCGGACTAAGGCCCGGGTTTTTGTAGTTTTTAATCAGGAGCTAGTTAATGGCAACAGTTAACCAGTTAGTGCGCAAGCCACGCAGAAAGCCCGTTGAGAAAAGCAACGTTGCTGCCCTGCAAGCTTGTCCGCAAAGACGTGGTGTATGTACTCGTGTATATACTACTACGCCTAAGAAACCAAACTCAGCACTACGTAAAGTATGTCGTGTGCGTTTAACCAACGGTTTTGAAGTTTCTTCATACATCGGTGGTGAAGGCCACAACCTGCAGGAGCACAGTGTTGTTCTTATTCGTGGCGGTCGTGTAAAAGATCTGCCAGGTGTTCGTTATCACACTGTTCGCGGTACTCTTGACTGCGCCGGCGTGAACGATCGTAAACAGGCCCGTTCTAAGTACGGCGCCAAGCGGCCCAAATCTTAACGGTTCTCCGTTAGTAAGGCCAAACTGAATTAATTGAGTTTTGGGTTATCCCTGAATTCCACGGAGAATAGAAGATGCCAAGAAGAAGAGTCGTAGGTCAACGTAAAATCCTACCAGAACCAAAATTTGGTTCACAGCTGCTTGCTAAGTTCATGAATGTCGTAATGCTCGACGGCAAGAAATCGATTGCAGAAAAAATCGTTTACGGTGCGCTTGATATTGTTGCTGAAAAAACCGGCAAAGCACACTTAGATGTATTCGAAGAAGCTCTGGACAACATTCGTCCTACTGTAGAGGTTAAGTCTCGCCGCGTTGGTGGTTCAACTTACCAGGTTCCAGTAGAAGTTCGTCCTGTTCGTCGTAATGCACTGGGTATGCGTTGGATGGTAGAAGCGGCACGTAAACGTGGCGAAAAGTCAATGGCTCAACGCCTTGCAGCCGAAATGTTAGATGCAGCTGACAACAAAGGTTCAGCGGTTAAGAAACGTGAAGACGTTCACCGTATGGCCGAAGCGAACAAAGCGTTCGCACACTATCGTTGGTAATCAACGTTTAACTGAGAGAGATGTATGTCGCGTAAGACCCCAATTGATCGCTATCGGAATATAGGCATTGTTGCGCACGTTGATGCGGGTAAAACCACAACAACCGAGCGCGTGCTGTTCTATACCGGGTTATCGCATAAAATTGGTGAAGTGCATGATGGTGCAGCAACCATGGACTGGATGGAACAGGAACAAGAGCGTGGAATTACTATTACTTCCGCAGCGACTACCTGTTTCTGGGCCGGGATGCAGCAACAGTTTGATCAGCATCGCATCAATATTATCGACACCCCCGGACACGTTGACTTTACCATTGAGGTAGAGCGTTCATTACGTGTTCTGGACGGCGCGGTAGTTGTATTTTGTGGGTCTTCTGGCGTAGAGCCTCAATCAGAAACCGTTTGGCGACAAGCGGATAAATATCACGTTCCGCGCATGGTCTTCGTCAATAAGATGGACCGTGCCGGGGCGGATTTCGAACGGGTTGTTGGTCAGATCCGTAAGCGTCTGGGTGCTAATTGTGTACCTATTCAGCTTAACATCGGTGCTGAGGAAGAATTCAGCGGCGTCATTGACCTGATTAAAATGAAATCCATTAACTGGAATGCAGAAGATAAAGGCATGACCTTTACTTACGAAGACATTCCGGCTGATCTGTTGGACAAAGCAGAGCAATACCGCAGTGAGATGATCGAAGCGGCTGCCGAAGCGACCGACGAGTTAATGGACAAGTATTTAGAAGGCGGAGAACTGACTGAAGATGAAATTCACGAAGGTCTGCGCATTCGTACGCTAAACAATGAAATTGTGTTAGCAACCTGTGGTAGTGCATTTAAAAACAAAGGCGTTCAGGCAGTACTTGATGCTGTGGTTCGCTACTTACCAGCACCTATCGATGTGCCGGCCATCAAAGGTATTTTACCTGATGAGAGCGAAGGCGAGCGTCGTGCTGACGATCAAGAGCCGTTCTCTGCGCTGGCGTTTAAGATTGCCACTGACCCATTCGTGGGCACGTTAACGTTCTTCCGCTGTTACTCTGGTGTGGTAAACACCGGCGATACCGTGTTTAACCCGGTTAAAGGTAAGCGGGAACGCTTTGGTCGTATCGTGCAGATGCACTCGAAAGACCGTGAAGAATTAAAAGAAGTACGCGCGGGTGACATCGCGGCCGCTATCGGCATGAAAGATGTGACTACCGGCGATACGCTGTGTGATCCAAACAACGTGATCACACTGGAACGAATGGAATTCCCTGACCCGGTTATTTCGATTGCGGTAGAGCCAAAATCAACCGCCGATCAGGAGAAAATGGGTATTGCCCTGAGTAAGCTGGCTGCTGAAGATCCGTCGTTCCGCGTTAAAACCGACGATGAGACCGGACAAACCATCATTTCCGGCATGGGTGAGCTACACTTAGATATCATTGTCGACCGCATGAAGCGGGAGTTTAAAGTTGAATGTAACGTTGGTAACCCACAAGTGGCTTACCGCGAGACTATCCGCAAGCAAGTGGAAGTCGAAGGCAAGTTTGTCCGTCAGTCGGGCGGTCGCGGCCAGTTTGGTCACGTCTGGCTGCGCATAGAGCCGAATGAAGAAGGCGCTGGGTACGAGTTCGTGAACGAGATTGTTGGCGGCGTTATCCCTAAAGAGTTTATTCCTTCGGTGGACAAAGGCATTCAGGAGCAAATGCAAAATGGTGTGCTGGCAGGTTACCCGGTTCTCGATGTAAAGGTAACTTTGTTCGACGGTTCTTACCATGATGTTGACTCTTCTGAAATGGCGTTTAAGATCGCCGGTTCAATGGGCTTTAAGAAAGGGGCCGCTGAGGCGAACCCGGTATTGCTTGAGCCCACAATGAACGTTGAAGTAACCACTCCGGAAGACTGGATGGGTGACGTCGTTGGCGACCTGAATCGCCGCCGTGGTATGATTGAAGGTATGGAAGACGGTGTGGCCGGTATAAAAATTGTACGGGCAAAGGTGCCACTTTCCGAGATGTTCGGTTATGCTACTGACCTGCGTTCTGCTACGCAGGGGCGCGCCTCCTATTCAATGGAGTTCTTCAACTATGCAGAAGCGCCTAATAACGTGGCGAAAGCAATCATTGAATCACGAAGCTAATAAATTTGAAGGTTCGGTCCGGTCTGCTATTGGAGCGGACTTTTAACTTAGGAAACGAGAAAAATGGCAAAAGAAAAGTTTGAACGGTCGAAACCCCATGTAAACGTGGGTACTATCGGCCACGTTGACCACGGTAAAACCACTCTGACTGCAGCAATCACTACCGTATTGTCTAAGACTTACGGTGGTTCTGCTCAAGCGTTCGACCAAATCGATAACGCTCCGGAAGAAAAAGCACGTGGTATCACCATCTCTACTTCACACGTAGAGTATGACACTCCTACTCGTCACTACGCACACGTAGACTGCCCAGGACACGCTGACTATGTTAAAAACATGATCACCGGTGCTGCACAGATGGACGGTGGTATTCTGGTAGTTGCTGCGACTGATGGTCCTATGCCTCAGACTCGTGAGCACATCCTTCTTGGTCGTCAGGTTGGTATCCCTTACATCATCGTATTCATGAACAAATGTGACATGGTTGATGATGAAGAGCTGCTTGAGCTGGTAGAAATGGAAGTTCGTGAACTGTTATCAGAGTACGATTTCCCAGGTGATGACCTGCCAGTAATCCAGGGTTCTGCACTGAAAGCCCTTGAAGGCGACGCAGAGTGGGAAAAGAAAATTATCGAGCTGGGCGAAGCACTGGATTCATACATCCCAGAGCCAGAGCGTGACATCGATAAGCCGTTCATTCTGCCAATCGAAGACGTATTCTCAATCTCAGGCCGTGGTACTGTTGTAACAGGTCGTGTTGAGCAAGGTATCGTTAAAGTAGGTGAAGAAGTAGAAATCGTTGGTATCAAAGATACTACCAAGACTACTTGTACTGGTGTTGAAATGTTCCGTAAGCTGCTTGACGAAGGTCGAGCAGGTGAGAACGTTGGTGTTCTGTTACGTGGTACTAAGCGTGACGACGTAGAGCGTGGACAAGTACTGGCTAAGCCTGGTTCAATCACTCCACACACCAAGTTTGAAGCGGAAGTATACGTACTGTCTAAAGATGAAGGCGGTCGTCACACTCCATTCTTCAAAGGTTACCGTCCACAGTTCTACTTCCGTACAACTGACGTAACCGGTGCCGTTCAACTGCCAGAAGGCGTTGAAATGGTAATGCCTGGCGACAACCTGAAGTTCGAAGTAGAACTGATTGCGCCAATCGCTATGGAAGAAGGTCTGCGCTTCGCAATCCGTGAAGGTGGTCGTACAGTAGGTGCTGGTGTTGTATCTAAAATCATCGAGTAATCGATAATTACACCAAAA